>NZ_JBNPUW010000001.1:0-849773 GCF_051168375.1 Bradyrhizobium sp. HKCCYLRH1034
CGAATCGAGCCGATTTTGAAGTGTCAACCATCTCCCCGAACACCCGTCAGCTATGTCCCCGGGCTGAACAGCAGCGATGCAATCCAGAGTCCCTCCGCAGAGAAAGTCTGGATTGCTTCGCCGCGCTCGCAATGACGGAGGAAAGACCAAGCGTTCATCTTCCACAGGTCGTCGCTGCGGGCGCGCTGCCGTAGGGTGGGCAAAGCGGCCGCCGAAGGCGGCGGCGTGCCCACCTTCCATCCGCGAACGCATCAGCAAAGATGGTGGGCACGGCGCCATGACGATCTCGATCGTGGACAGAGTGCGGATGCGCCTTGGCCCACCCTACGGCCGTCACGCCCGCGCAAACACCAGTACGCCATTCGCGGGGATCGTCACCATCGCCGAGCACGGCTGGCCGTGCAGCGCCGGGCCGCCTGCGCTGACCGCGCCATTGTTGCCGACAACACCCGGATTGACCCAGTTGTCATAGACGTCGCTGTTGAATACCTCCTTCCACTGCCCCGCTGCCGGAAAGCCGATCGCGTAGTCGCGCCATGGCGTCTCGCTGAGGCTGACGATCACCATCACGTCGTCGCCCTGGCCGTCCCAGCGGTGGAAGGCGAGCACGCGGTTGCCGTCATGGACGTGGACGATGGCGCATCCCTCCGCGGTCAGCGCCGGATGGGTGCGGCGGATCGCGATCAGCTCGCGCGTGAAGCGCATCGCATCAGCGGTGATCTTGTCCTCGCCGTCGAGCAGCCCCCAACTGATCGTCGTGTCGGGGTTCGGCGTGTCGCTCCATGGTTTGTCCTCGAACAGTTCCTGGCCCATGAACAGCATCGGGATGCCCGGCGCGGTCAGCAACAGGCCCGTGGCGACGCGGCTGCGGCTGCGCGCATACCAGCAGCGGCTGTCGACGGGATCGGCGAGGCGCGGGATGCGCGGCTCGCGGCCGGCATAGACGATGTCGTGGTTCTCGATCGAGTTGACCGCGCGCCAGCGCTTGTCGAGGCTGAGATCGGCGATCGCCGCGGCGATCGGCTGCATCGGGACGACGGCGCCCGCGCCGCCGGCCGCGCTCGCGACGGCGCCGCGCACCGCGAGCCGCAATCCGTCGCTCCAGGTCGCATCGAAGCCGGCGCCGCCATGCGCGATGTCCCTCACCACCCACGGGTTCACCGGCCAGTATTCCGCGATCTGGATCGCATCCGGCTTCTCCGCGCGCAGCGCTTCGGTGAGCTGCTGGCAGGTCGCCCAGCCGCCGAAGCGGTCCATCACGCTGACCTCGTCGAAACGCAGGCCGTCGGCGTGATACTCGCGATAGAACATCACGGCGTTGTCGACGAGATACCGCCGCACGTCGGCGTTCCAGTAGGCGAACACCTGGCCGCCCGCCCAGCCCTGATCGGTGAAATACAGGCTGCGATTGGGATCGCCATAGGCCTGACGGTCGAAGAACCAGATGCTGCTCTCGTCAAAACCGCCGCCGGCGTGGTTGTAGACGACGTCGAACAGCACGGCGATGCCATGGACATGACAGACGTCGATCAGCGCGCGGAGCTGGTCGTCGCAGTGACGCACCACGCCGATATCGGCGTAAGGTGTCGCGCCGGCTGCGACGAGGATCTCGTTGGTGCGTTTGAAGTAGGCCGCGAGATGCGCGTCTTCTGCCTCCCCGTACTCGGTCTCCGGGCTGAACAGGTCGGTGCCGTTGTAACCCATGCTGAACATGGTCGGGAATTCCTGCACCGGCAGCAGCTCGATCGCGTTGACGCCGAGCTTCGCCAGATGCGGCACTCGCTCGATCACGTCGAAGAAGCAGCCGTCGGGATTGCCCGCCTTCATGTCGAAGGTGCCGACATGGAGCTGATAGATCACGAGCTCGTTGTTGGGCGGCGGCGTGTAGTCGGTGTCGTGCCAGGGAAAAGCGTGCGGATTGCGCAGCACCGAATGCGCCTGCGGAAACGGCGGATCGACCGTAAGCAGCCGTGCATGCGGATCGCGCTTGTAGCCGGAGCTGCCTTCACCCTCGACGAAGTACATATAGGCGTCGCCGTCCTTCAGAGACGGCACGAAGATCGCCCAATGGCCGTTGCCGATCGGCGCCAGCCGGCAGCTCGCGTCCTGCGCCCAGTCGTTGAACGGGCCGGAGACGTAGACCGCCTTGGCATGCGGCGCGAACACGCGGAAGGTGGCGCCGCCGGTCACCAGGGTGCCGCCCATGGGAGCCTGGAGAAGATGCATCTGCCTGAGCGAAATCCTGAGGCCTTCGGGGAACGGCGGCAGCGTAACAGGTTCGAGCAGCATATCCATGGCGGTCGGCTCTCCGCGCGTCAGAACAGCCGCGCGCCGTTCGGCACGCGCTTGTCGGGCTGGAACAGCACGACGTTGCCCTGTTCATCGGGAAAGCCGAGCGTCAGCACCTCGGACATGAACTTGCCGATCTGGCGCGGCGGGAAGTTGACGACGCCGGCCACCTGGCGGCCGACCAGGGTGGCCGGATCGTAGAGCGTGGCGATCTGGGCGCTGGAGCGCCTGGTGCCGATGCCGGGCCCGAAATCGATGGTCAGCTTCAGCGACGGTTTGCGCGCCTCCGGATAGGGCTCGGCCGCGACGATGGTGCCGACGCGGATGTCGACGGCCAGGAACTGGTCGAAGCTGATCCCTGCTGCCGCCGGCGCTGTGGGATCATGGGCAAGATGCATGGCGGCCTCATCGAACGCGCGACCGCGCGGGAGGGCTTGCGGCGCCGACGCGGTCTGGGCCGGAATCTTTAATCGCCATAAGGTCTCCTGACAATGCACCCGCCCGGCGACGGCACGGCATATGGACGATTGGCTGTATTGGTGTGGCAGGCCGGTCGCAGGCTGCGAAGCCTTCAATCGCAGGCTGGGCAAGCGGGGGGTTGCCGCTGCCCCGCATCGCCGAGCGGGAGGTGCGTGAATCGCCATGGCATGTCGCTAGCGGCGAATGGTCGCGTGCACGCCTTGACCCGCCCTGCAGCATGTCCGCCGCCGAGCGCATGACTATGACACGTCGCCCGTAAAGTCGCAGTTCGGTCGCTTTGCCTCCAGACGCAGCACGGTGGCCCAGCCTGGCTGCGAATACTGGACATCATCAGCAAGCTTCGCCGGGCACAACCTGCCCACCGCGCGTTGCTGGCCCCGGCGCTCTTTGGAATGGTCCTGGCCGGCGCCTCTGTCAGGCGAGCTAGGCGGCTCGCCGCGAGCGCGACAGAGTGTCGGATGGAAGCTCACCGAACATCTCGCGATAGTCTCTTGCGAAGTGTCCGAGATTTCCGAAGCCGCAATTGAAGGCGACTGCAGAGACGGAGGTGCGCTGATCTGCCCCCGAGAGCATCTGTTTTGCCTGTCGCAATCGCACCGTTTTTGCAAACGTCGTCGGAGAGTATCCGCGGCTTTTTTTAAACGCCGCATACAGCGCGCGGATGCTGACGCCTGTCTGCGATGCCAGCTCCTCGATCGTGATGGCGCGCCCACAAGAGGCCTCGATATACTCTTCGGTCAGCCGAACGATCCGCGGCGCGACGTCCTTTTCGTCTCTCTCCAACAGCTCGCTGAAATTGTGGCGGTGAGCCGACAGGAAGGAAACGATGAGAGCCTGCTCCAGTTCGGCCAGCACCGCGCGTGGCAGCTCTGTAGCCGTCGCATCCAGCTGATGAGCGAGGAACATCGTCAGATCGCGCAAAACCAGAGCGTTCGGCTGCACCGCAGCCGCCATGGGATCGAACCTGAGGACGCCAGCCGGCTTTGCGCCCAGGAGCGTCGTCAACGACCTTTCCAGCGCCCCCGTACTTATTCGAAGAATGAGCTGCGCATAACCTGGCTCGAACACAATCCTGATCGGTTCACCCGGCGGAATTATACAGGCCTGCCGCTCAGTTATCGCGATCGCCGTGCGATTTAGAACGGTCAAAGCTCTGCCTTTGAGGCCAATTTGCAGGCGCGCGAAGTCGCCCTCCGGGAACTTGACGACCGACGTTCCCCCGTCATATGAACAAAAGCCAAGGCCGATATTCGCAAGCCGAAGGTAGTTGCCCACCCCCAGGAAGCCATCTGGCTTGGTGACTGTGAAGCCAGTTGCCCCGTAGACGGTACGCAACGCGTGCTCCATCGCCTCCGGATCGTCTGTACGAATGACGGGAGCCCGGCTCAGCAGGCTTACGGATTGATCTAGGTTCATCGGAAGATGGTACCTCGGTTTGACCGAACTGATACTCCGGGAAAACACCGGTCAGCGGCGAGGTGTCGCAGTTCCATCTTCTTCATCGATGCGCTTCAATTTCCTTCCAGATTACTACTTGGCCTCATCTCATGAGGTCTGCGCTGGACGACGCGGCAACCCTCCCGCCTACCCCCGAGAGAATATCCGCCATGAAGTTGAAGCTCGCTACGCGTATATCCAGCAGCGACGTCAGGTGAACGTGACCCGAACAAGTTGAAAAGCGCGGCGCTTTCTACGAGACGAGAATATTCGAAAGACCTGACCCGCTTCTTGGCGCCTCGCCGCAGTCGGACGGCGTCATCATGATTGGCTCTCAGCTTGAGTTGGCGACCCGCGCTTTGCTTCGCCGCTGCCCCAGCGCTATTGGGACTGGCCTGACCGACGCTTCTGTAAGGCGAGCTAGGCGGCTCGTCGCGAGCGCAACAGAGTTTCGGATGGAAGCTCACCGAACATCTCGCGATAGTCTCTTGCGAAGTGTCCGAGATTTCCGAAGCCGCAATTGTAGGCGACTGCAGAGACGGAGGTGCGCTGATCTGCCCCCGAGAGCATCTGCTTTGCCCGTCGCAATCGCACCGTTTTCGCAAACGCCATCGGCGAGTATCCGCGGCTCTTCTTGAACGCAGTATAGAGCGCGCGGATGCTGACGCCTGTCTGCGAAGCCAGCGCCTCGATCGTGATGGCGCGGTCCCAAGAGGCCTCGATATACTCCTCGGCCAGCCGGACGATCCGCGGCACGACATCCTTTTCGGCTCTCTCCAACAGCTCGCTGAAATTGTGGCGGTGAGCCGACAGGAAGGAAACGATGAGAGCCTGCTCCAGTTCGGCCAGCACCGCGCGCGGCAGCTCTGTCGCCGTCGCATCCAGCTGATGAGCGAGGAACATCGCCAGATCGCGCAAGACCAGAGCGTTCGGCTGCACCGCAGCCGCTATGGGATCAAACTTGAGGACACCGGCTGGCTTTGCACCGAGCAGCGTCGTCAATGTCTGCTCCAACGCCCTCGCGCTTATTCGAAGAATGAGCTGCTCATAACCTGGCTCGAACACAATCCTGTTGGGTTCGCCAGGCGCAACTATGCAGGACTGCCGCTCGGTTATCGCGATCGCCGTGCGATTCAGAACGGTCAAAGCGCTGCCTTTGAGGCCAATTTGCAGGCGCGCGTAGTCGCTTTCCGGGAACTTGACGACCGCCCTCGCCCCGCCATAGGCACAAAAGCCAAGGCCGATATTCGCAAGCTGAAGGTAGTTGCCCACCCCCTGGAAGCCATCTGCCTTGGTGACTGCGAAGCCAGTTGCCCCGTAGACCGTACGCAACGCGTGCTCCATCGCCTCCGGATCGTCCGTACGAATGACGGGAGCCCGGCTCAATAGGCTCACGGATCGGTCCAAGTTCATCGGTCTGTCCTCGCTCACGGCTCGCTTGAATACTGAAGAGTACGTCCTCCGGACTGATCCAAGTCAACTCCGAGAAACTCCCGTCACGCGGGAGGCGGCCAGGCGCCGCAGCTCGATCATGTTCCCGACTTCTCACATGTTAACTTGAGCAGGTAACTGGCTAGTGTTGCGGCTAATTCTGAGCAACGTTTGCAGAGTTTGGACTTGAGAATAACTTCAAAATCGCCGCGCGACGCGCTTCAATCTCGTTGAGATGAGCAGGCAGCAGGTTCTGTAGAGTGCGACCGTAAGAGAGGAGATGAACGTGGCGGCACGGGAACCGGCATCCCGGCGAAGTGGAACTCATGAGTTCCGTGCTGGACGAGGCGGTGATCCCCTGCCCAAGGCCGGGCAAAACTCCACCACGAAATCAAGACTCGCTAAGCGCATCCTCGCAGCGACAGACAGGGTTGAACGTGACCGAGCGAGCCGAGACCCGCGGCATTTTGGGGAGACGATAATGTTCGGAACACCAACACACCTAACCGGCGACGCTCGGCGCTTGAGATTCTCGATCTTGCGAAGCAGGTCACCGAAGCGATGAACTTATGCCCTTGTCACAACGCGAACCTGGCAACGTCCACACGCCTGTCGATATGAGGCGAGATGAAGTGAGTCCAATCATGCTGATCAAGACGGTCACGTTGCATTCTCTTAGTTATCTTGTAGGCATTACCAGTTCAGTGGCGGTGCACCAGGTCATCCCCTCGCCGGGCACAGCGAGCGTCTTCCAGTCTGGCACGGCTGCAATAGGTCATCAGCAGGTCGCCAATCGCTCGACCAAGAGCGATAAGTTGCCAATCAGGCAGGCAAAGCGTCAACTCAACGTGCCAAGTTTCAATTTCGGAACCAACTGTAAACCGCCGATTGATGTCCGTGGGCGCTGCTTTGCAGACGCCGGAGGGACCCGCAAGGTCGCGCTGTCCGCTCGCGGCCCCCTTCGCGGCATACCGATTGTTTTGAACCAAATTGGTCCTGATGCGACAGATCTCGTGTAGTGGTGGTGCAGGCAAAATGACCGATATTCGAGGCGGCGACCTGTCCAATCATTCGGTATTGAAATCGCTAAGCAGAATCCGCACAGCAAAGCTACACCTCGATCGGCCGACGTCGTACCAATCGACAGAGGCCGCCCTGCTGTCGCAGATCGCGCTTTGCGACGTTCTATTGGACGAAATTCAATCGGTCGCCCGCAGCCTGAAGCGGGCGAGGCCGTGCCCCGGTGAGCCGACGCCTGGTCGCAACCGGGCGCGGCTGCGGTACCATTCCTCAAGACATGATCTGCAGCGACGACGCGCGGCGCAGCGATGCCGTATGCCGTCGAAGTTTCGTTCGGTCGCCACCTAGCCCGGACGAGCGCAGCAACATCCGGGTTCGCCGACACGGCACGCAAGACCGCTGGCGCCGACACGCGTCCCGCGCGCCGGCTGTCGCTCATGCGGGCTACGCGCTGCGCCCATATCCGCGCGAGAAACGCACCATCTCTCCTCCCTCATTGCGAGCTGCGCTCGCAATGAGGATTGGCGCGGCAGTCTCGTGCGTCAAGCTGTCATTCGCACCGGGCGCAGTGGGCAGGTCGCTTCGCGGCTTTCGCCGCGTAGCGCCTTTGCCCACCCTACGCTACTACAACTACGCATTCTCCAGATGGCACGCCACCCACTGGTCCTCGCCCTTCAGACGCAGCTCGGGCGCCTCCATTCGGCAGCGGTCGAATGCGAGAGGGCAGCGGGTGTTGAAGCGGCAGCCCTTGGGCGGGTTGACGGGGCTGGGAACGTCGCCCTTGAGAATGATCGGGGTGCGCTCGGCGCCGGGTTCGGGAATTGGGACGGCTGAGAGAAGCGCCCTGGTGTAGGGATGGCCGGGAGACGCAAAGATCTGCCGTCTGGGGGCGAGCTCGACGATGCGGCCGAGATACATCACGGCGACGCGGTGCGTCATGTGCTCGACGATGGCGAGGTCGTGGCTGATGAACAGCAGCGCGAGGCCGAATTCGCGCTGCAGGTCCTGCAGGAGGTTGACGATCTGCGCCTTGACGGAGACGTCGAGCGCGGAGACCGCCTCGTCGCAGACGATCAGGTCGGGCTTGGCGGCGAGCGCCCGCGCAATGCCGATGCGCTGGCGCTGGCCGCCGGAGAATTCGTGCGGGCGGCGGTTCACGGCGTCGCGCGGCAGCCGGACGATCTCCATCAGCTCGGCAATGCGCGCATCGCGCTCGGCCGCAGTCTTGGCGAGGCCGAAATTGTTGATCGGCTCAGCCAGGATGTCGCGGATCCGCATGCGCGGGTTGAGGCTGGAGAACGGGTCCTGGAACACGACCTGCACGCGGCGGCGCATGTCGCGCAGGCTGCCCGGGCCGAGATCGTCGATCCGCGTGCCGTCGAGCACGATCTGGCCGGCCGTGATGTCGAACAGGCGCAGGATGGCGCGGCCGACGGTGGACTTGCCGCAGCCGGATTCGCCGACCAGCGACAACGTCTCGCCGCGCGCGATCTCGAACGACACGCCGTCGACGGCGTGCACCCGGCTCTTGGCTCGCCCAAACAGGCCGCTGCGGATCGGGAAATGCTTCTTGAGGTCGTTGACCTGGAGCAGCGGCATGGTCATGCGGCGGCCTGCTCCTTGGCAGCGAAATGGCAGGCGGCGATGTGATGCTTGGCCTTCTGCTCCAGCCCCGGCGCATATTGGCGGCAGACGTCGGTGGCAAGCGCGCAGCGGCCGGCGAACACGCAGCCCTCGATGCGCTGCTTGAGGTCCGGCACCTGGCCAGGAATTTCCGCGAGACGCCTGGTCTCGCCCGACAGCGACGAGCCGAGCTTGGGCAGCGCGCCGAGCAGGCCCTGCGTATAGGGATGGCGCGGCGAGCGGAACAGCTCCCTGACCGGCGCTTCCTCGACCTTGCGGCCGGCATACATCACCATCACGCGCTCGGCGACCTCGGCCACGACGCCGAGATCGTGGGTAATCAGGATGATCGCGGCGCCGACGCGCTGCTTCAGCTCCAGCATCAGCTTGAGGATCTGCGCCTGGATGGTGACGTCGAGCGCGGTGGTCGGCTCGTCCGCGATCAGGAGCTTCGGGTTGCAGGCCAGCGCCATCGCGATCATCACGCGCTGGCGCATACCGCCGGAGAGCTGGTGCGGATATTCGCGCACGCGGCGTGCCGGCTCGGGGATGCCGACCAGCGTCAACATCTCCACCGCGCGCGCCTCGGCCTGCGCCTGATCGAGCCCCTGATGCAACCGCAGGGTCTCGCCGATCTGGCGGCCGACCGTCAGCACCGGGTTGAGGCTCGTCATCGGCTCCTGGAAGATCATCGAGATGTCGTTGCCGCGGAGCTGACGCATCTCGCGGTCGGAGAGCTTAAGAATGTCCCTGCCCTCGAGCTTGATCGAGCCCGCGATCTTGCCCGGCGGCTCCGGGATCAGCCGCATCATCGACATTGACGTCACCGACTTGCCGCAGCCGGATTCGCCGACGATGGCGAGCGTCTCGCCGGGGTTGACGTGGAAGGAGACGCCATCGACGGCACGGTTGATGCCGGTCGGTGTGCGGAAATGGACCTGGAGATTCTCGACCTCGAGCAGCGGCATCATTTGAGCTCCCGGCGATCTCTGACTGCGCTGCTCATGGGCTCTTCGCCATGCGCGGGTCGAGCGCGTCGCGGAGGCCGTCGCCGACAAGGTTGACGGCGAGCACGGTCACCGAGAGGAACGCGGCGGGGAAGAACACGATGAAGGGCTTGACCTGCCACAGCGCGCGGCCTTCGGCCATGATGTTGCCCCAGGACGGGATGGTCGGCGGCGTGCCGGCGCCGATGAAGGACAGGATCGCCTCGGTGATCATCGCGCTGGCGCAGATGTAGGTCGCCTGCACCAGCATCGGCGCCATGGTGTTGGGCAGGATGTGGCGCAGGATCACCATCGGCGTGCGCGTGCCCGAGGCGACCGCGCCATCGACATAGGGCTGCTCTCGCAAGCTCAGGACGACACCGCGCACCAGCCGCGCGACGCGCGGGATCTCGGCAATGGTGATGGCGAGGATGACGTTGCCGACGCTGCCGCGCGTCAGCGCCATCAGCGCCACCGCGAGCAGGATCGGCGGTATCGACATCAGCCCGTCCATGCAGCGCATCAGGACGCCATCGGCCCAGCGCAGGAAGCCGGCGACGAGACCAATGGTAAGGCCGATCAGGGAGGCGCCGAGCGCCACCGCGAGGCCGACCGTCAGCGAGACGCGGGTGCCATAGAGCACGCGGGAATAGATGTCGCGGCCGAGCGCATCGGTGCCGAACCAGAAATCCGCCGACGGCAGCCGCGTGCGCTTGGCCGGCGCGATCGCGGTGGGATCGACGGTGAAGAGGAATGGCGCGAACACGCCGATGATGACGAGCAGCAGCAGGAGCGCGCCGCCGATCGCAACCGTCGGATGGTTGCGCAGGAAGCCGATGGCGCCGCGCCGGATCTTCGGCGCGACCATCAGGTCGGGCAGAACAGGCGCGAGGACGAGGCCTGGCGGCGGCGATATGGAGGTGGCGGTCAATAGCGGATCCTCGGGTCGACCAGGGTGTAGGTGACGTCGATCAGGAGATTGACGAGCACGTAGACGAAGCTGAACAAGAGCACGATGCCCTGGATGACCGGATAGTCACGGCGCAGGATGGCATCGATGGTGAGCCGGCCAAGGCCCGGAATGGCGAACACGCTCTCGGTGACGACGGCGCCGCCGATCAGGAGCGCGATGCCGATGCCGACGACGGTGACGATCGGCACCGCGGCATTCTTCAGCGCATGAATGAACAGGATGCCGCCCTGCCCCAGGCCCTTGGCGCGCGCGGTGCGGATGTAGTCCTGCTGCAGCACCTCGAGCATCGCGGCGCGGGTGATGCGCGCGATCAGCGCGATGTAGACGCAGCCGAGCGCGACCGCCGGCAGGATCAGGTTCTGCAGCCACGGCCAGAACCCTTGGGCCAGCGGCGTGTAGCCCTGCACCGGAAGCCAATCGAACTTCAGCGCGAAGACGTAGGCCAGGATGTAGCCGACCACGAACACCGGGACCGAGAAACCGAACACGGCGAAGGCCATGATGATCCGATCGATCCAGGTGCCCGCCTTCCAGGCCGCGATGACACCGAGCGGCACGGCGATGATGATCGTGAGGACCAGGGTGACCATCATCAGCGACAGCGTCGGCTCGATACGCTGGGCAATCAATGCCGACACCGGCAGGTTGGTGAAGATCGAGGTGCCCAGATCGAAGTGCAGCAGGCGCCAAACCCAGCTGCCGAACTGGACCAGGAATGGCTGGTCCAGTCCGAGATTGGCTCTGATACGCTCGACGTCGGCCGGGCTCGCCTGGTCGCCTGCGATCACAACGGCCGGATCACCCGGCGCGATGTAGAGCAGGCTGAAGACGAACAGCGCGACGATCGCCATCACCGGCAGCGTCGACAGGACTCGGCGGAGCGCATAGGTGAGCATGGGAGGTCTTTCGCCCTATGCGGTCTTCGACACGCCCCAGAACAAGGGGATCGGCCCCTTGGTCACGCCCGAGACGTTCTTGCGCCAAGCGGTATAGCCGAGGAAGAACCCGGTGGGTGCGAACACCACGTCGTCGATGGCCGCCTTGTTGATGCGGCCGGCGACCGCCTTCTCCTCGTCGAGCGACTTGGCGTTGAACCAGTTGGTGATCTCCTTCTCCACCGGCTCGCTGGTCGGCCAGCCGAACCAAGCCTTGTCACCATTGGCCCGCAGCGCGGTGTAGGCGGCCGGGTTGATGCAGTCGGCACCTGCGTGCCAGGTGTGGAACATGTGCCAGCCGCCTTGCGAAGGCGGCGTCTTCTGCGCGCGGCGGGCGCCGACGGTGCCCCAATCGGTGGCGACGAAGTCGACGGTCATGCCGAGCTTCTTGAGGAGATCGGCGGTAACGTCGCCGAATGCCTTGGTGATCGGCTGGTCCTGCGCGACGACGCAGGTGATCGGCTCACCCTTATAGCCGGCCTCCTCAAGCAGCTTCTTGGCCGCCGCGAAATCGCGTTTGCCTTTGAGGATGTCGCCGCCCGCCTCGGTATAGAGCGGCGTGTCCGGCGTGAAGAAGCCGGGCAGCGGCTTCCACAGCGCGTTGTCGTCGCCGACCAGCGCGCGCATATAATCTTCCTGGCTCATCGCCATGAGGATCGCCTGGCGCGCCTTCACGTTGTTGAACGGCGCATGCAGGTGGTTCATCCGGAACGAGCCGACATTGCCGAGGGGATCGCCGATGTCGACGCCGATGTTCTTGTTGCCCTTCAGCACCGGCACGAGATCGGTGATCGGGTTCTCCCACCAGTCGACCTCACCGTTCTGCAGCGCGGCAGCCGCGGTCGCAGGATCCGGCATGATCACCCATTCGACGCGATCGACCAGCACCTGCTTGCCGCCGGCGAGCCACACCGGCTTCTCCTGGCGCGGCACGTAGTCGGTGAACTTCTCGAACACGGCCTTGGCGCCCGGCACCCACTCGCCCTTGACGAATTTGAACGGGCCAGAGCCGACATATTCCGACATCTGCTTGAACGGGTCGGTCTGCGCAATGCGCTCGGGCATGATGAAGGCGCAGGGCGCATTGCCCTTGCCGAGCGCGAACAGCATCTTCGGATAGGGCTGCTTCAACACCCATTTGAAGGTCTTGTCGTCGACGGCCGTCAGTTCGTTCTGCAGCGCCTTCAGCATCAGGCCCATCGGATCGCGCGCCGACCAGCGCGTGAGGCTGGCGACGACGTCCTTGGCGAGCACCGGCTCGCCGTCATGGAATTTCAGTCCCGGGCGCAGCTTGAAGGTCCAGGTCAGGCCGTCGTCGGACACCTGCTCGGATTCCACCATCTGGCGCTGCGGCACGAACTGGTCGTCGATGCCGTACAGCGTGTCCCACACCATCGCGGCCGCGTTGCGCACGACATATTGCGTGCCCCAGATCGGATCGAAATTGGCGAGATTGGCCTGTGGCACAAAACGCAAGGTGCGTGCGGCAGCGCCTTGTGCGATCGCCGGCGCCGCAATCCCCGTCAGCGCCAGACCACCCGCGCCCGCCAATCCCTTCAATACCGTCCTGCGATCCATGTTCTCTCCTGATGCAACACGCCAAGTTCAATTGCCGAATTTGTAAGCAAGGCCCATGCCATGCACGTGGAGTGCATTCATTTGAACGCAAATGAGGCACGGGGCGCAAGCATTTGCGTAGCCCGGGCGCGCGCAGCGACTCCGGGTTCTCCGGCACAGTTCATGCGAACCCGCATGTCGCTTTCGCTCATGCGGGCTACGGAAAGTGCCGTGCAGCAACATCGTGCGTCACGCCTGCTTTGTGACGGGCGAGCCGTCGGCCATCAGCGTCTCGCCCTTGCGCTCGACGATCATGCCGTAAGCCTGCGGCTGGCGATGGACGTCGAAGTTGAAGACCGTCTGCTTGTAGGATCTGCACAAATCGAGGTCACAGCGCGCCAGCGCGATCTCATCGCCCTTGGTGGCACAGGCCGCGACGATCTCGCCGGAGGGTGCGATGATGCAGCTGCCGGCGATGTGGTCGATGCCCTCCTCGATACCCCCCTTGGCGACGCCGATGACCCAGGTGCCGTTCTGATAGGCACCGGACTGCATCACGAGGCGGTTGTGGAACAGCGAGAGATCGTCATGCTCCGGCGCGGGCGGATTGTGCACCGGCGTGTTGTAGCCGATCAGCACCATCTCGACGCCCTGCAGCCCCATCACGCGATAGGTCTCCGGCCAGCGGCGGTCGTTGCAGATCGCCATGCCGATGACGCCACCGAAGGCGCTCGCGACGCCGAAGCGCTTGCCGGGCTCGAAATAGCGCTTTTCCAGGTGCTGGAACTTGCGCCACGGCTCGTGCTCGGCATGTCCCGGCAGATGCACCTTGCGGTATTTCGAGACGATCGCGCCGGTCTTGTCGACGAGAATGGCGGTATTGTAGCGGTGCACGATGCCGCCCTCGAGCGCCAGCTCGGCATAGCCCAGGCAGAAGCCGATGCGCAGCTCCTTCGCGAGCGCGAACAGGGCCTGCGTTTCCGGCCCCGGCATCTCGCGCTCGAAATAGAGGTCGATCTCGGCCTGATCGGCCATGTACCAGCGCGGGAAGAACGTCGTCAGCGCGAGCTCGGGATAAACGATCAGGTCGCAGCCATTGGCGTGCGCCTGCCGCATCAACGCCATCAGTCGCGCAACCACCGCGGTCCGTGTTTCGCTCTTGGCAATCGGGCCGAGCTGACCAATGGCGACGTTGACGAAGCGCGGCATGTTTCCGTTCCTTATTTCGGAACTAAGTGGTCGTTCCGTGGCGCGCAGCTCTTGCACCGATCATGCCATGCCCGCTCAGTCGCGCAAGCCCGGCGCGTAGCCGAACGCCACGGCCGGCTCGGCCGCGGTCTCGACCCACACGCTCTTCACCTGCGTGTATTCGTACAGCGCCTCGATGCCGGAGGAGCGGCCATGGCCGCTGTTGTTGTAGCCGCCGAACGGCGAGGCGACGTTGATGGTCTTGTAGGCGTTGATCCAGAACGTCCCGGCCTTGACCTGTGCTGCGACGCGATGCGCGCGCGCGACATCCCTGGTCCACACCGCGCCCGCGAGGCCGAACTCGCTGTCATTGGCGATCGCGATCGCCTCCGCCTCGGTGTCGAAGCGGATCGCGGCGACGACCGGACCAAACACCTCCTTGCGCGCGATACCCATGGCGTTGGTGACGTTCTTGAGCACGGTCGGCTTGACGAAATATCCGCCGTCCTGCGCCACGCCATTTGCGCCAGCGGCGATCTCCGCCCCCTCCGCCGCGCCTTCCCGGATCAACGACAGCACGTGATCATATTGCCTGGCGTTGTTGATCGGACCGATCTCGGTGTCCGCCGACAGCGGATCGCCGCATTTGATCTTCACTGCACCTTTTGCAACCAGATCGACGAAGCAGTCATAGACCGCGCTCTGCACCAGCAGCCTGGAGCCGGCGACGCAGCTCTGTCCGGCGCCGCCGAAGATCGCGGCCTGCGCGCCGACGGCGGCGCGTTCGAGATCGGCATCGGCGAACACGATGTTGGCGGACTTGCCGCCGAGCTCGAGCACCGACGGCAACAGCCTGCGCGCCGCAGCCTCGCCGATCAGCCGCCCGGTCGGTACCGAGCCGACGAACACCACCTTCCTGACCGCGGGCTGCGCCAGCGCCGCCTGCCCCGTGGTGTGGCCGAAACCGGCGAGCACGTTGACGACGCCCTTCGGCAGGCCCGCGCGTTCGGCGATGCCTGCCAGCGCCAGCGAGGTCAGCGGCGTCAGCTCCGAGGGCTTGAGCAGGACGGCGTTGCCCATGCTGATGGCCGGCGCGATCTGCCAGCCCGCGGTGAAGATCGGCGCATTCCACGGCGTGATCTGCAGCACCACGCCCATCGGCTCGCGACGCGTGTAGTTGAGATGGCTCGACGGCACCGGGATGACGTCGCCGTGGAATTTGTCGGCCCAGCCGGCATAGTACTCGAACATCTCCGCGACCTTGGCGACCTCGCCCCTGGTGTCGCGGATCGGCTTGCCGGCGGACAGCGCTTCCAGATGCGCCAGCGGCTCGGCCGCGGCGAGGATCGCCCGCGCCACCGCCTGCATCACGCGGCCGCGGCCCGCGGCGGTCAGCTTCGCCCATTCCGCCTGCCCCGCCACAGCAGCAGCAGCCGCCCTGGCCGCGACGTCGGCGCCGGCATCGGCATAGGTGAACAGCAATCTGCCGGTGGCGGGATCATTCACCGAGACCGTCGCGCCATCGCCGACGATCGGGTCACCGCCGACATGGGAGCCAACGGCCTCCAAGTCAGGCCAGAACGGCAACGTGGCGGCGCGCAGGCGGGAGTCGATGAAATGGGTCATGGCGGCGCGCTCACGGCTTCGGCATCGGACCGAGCTGCAGCTCGACGATGCGGTTGAAATCATCGGTGTCGGCGATGCTGGCGGCGCTGTCGGCCCAGATGCGCGCGGTGTCGGCGGCCATCGGCAGCGACAGTCCGAGCTCGCCGATGAACTGCGCCGCGAGCCTGACGTCCTTGCGCATCAGCTGCATGGTGAAGCCGGAGTCGAAGGCGCCGTTGAGAATCCAGTTGGGCACGTTGACGAGCGTGACGCCGGAGCGGCCGGAGCCGGCATTGAGCCCTTCGAGCAGCCGCACTGCGTCGACGCCCGCCGCATCGGCGATGCGCAGCGCCTCCGCGGCGGTCAGCAGATGCGCGGCGCAGAGCAGATTGTTGACGATCTTGGCGACGTTGCCGGCGCCGACGCCGCCGACATGGACGCGCTTGGCGCTCATGCGCTCCAGCACCGGCAGCACGCGCGCGAGATCATCGCCGTCGGCGCCGATCACCATCGTCATGGTGCCGGTCGCCGCGCCCTTCGGCCCGCCGCTGACCGGCGCATCGACGAAGCCCATGCCGCGCGCCTTGAGAAGGGCTGCGAGCCGGCGCGAGGTCTCGGGATGCGAGGTCGAGGTGTCGACGATGACGACGCCGGCCCTGGCCTGCGCGAGGATACCGCCGGCGCCTTCCACGACATCGGCGACGATGCCGGCGGTCGGCAGCGACAGGATCACGATGTCGGCGGCGGCGATCACGCCGCCGATGCCGTCGGCAATCGCGATGCCCTCGGCCGCGAGCGCCGCGCGCGTCGCGGCTAGCGTGTCGTAGCCGGTGACGGCGAAGCCCGCGCCCTTCAGCGTCAGCGCCATACCGCGCCCCATGTTGCCAAGTCCGATGATGCCGACCGCGGTCACGAGGCCTCCTGCCAGATTTGCCTCGCCAGCTTAGCCGCGCAATTCCGGAGCAGACATCAGCGCCGTCCGCCGCTAGTGTTGACCTCAGGTCAACACGTTCCGAAGCCATGTCCGCCCTGCTCGATCACCACCGCCTGCACTATCTGCACGAGGCGATCCGCCTCGGCTCGGTGCGCGCCGCCGCCGAAGCGCTCGACGTCAACGCGTCGGTGATCAGCCGGCAGATCGCGCTGCTGGAAAAGGAGCTCGGCCTCACTTTGCTCGAGCGCCTCAGCCGCGGCATCCGCGCCACCGAGGCCGGCGCGCTGCTGGTCGAGCGCTTCCGGCAATGGCAGGCCGATCAGGCCGACACCGTCGCCAAGCTGCGCGAATTGCAGGGGCTCAAACGCGGCCATGTCGACATCGTGCTCGGCGAGGGTTTCGTCAGCGACCTGATGTCCGGCCCGCTCGGCCAGTTCTGGCAACGCCATCCCAACCTCACCATGGCGTTCGATCTGGCCGGCACCAACGAGGTCGTCAATGCCGTCGCCGAGGATCGCCATCACATCGGCCTGGTGTTCAACCCATCAGCCGATCCGCGCATCCGGATCGCGACCGCGAGCCGGCAGCCGCTCTGCGCGATCATGCCGCCGGATCATGCGCTCGCGCGGCTCGGCCGTCCCTTGCGCTTGCGCGAGCTCGCCGATCACCCCCTCGGACTGATGCATCCGAGCTACGGCACGCGTCAGGTCGTGGCAATGGCGGAGGCCGCCGAGCGCATCGCCCTGTCGCCGAAGCTCACCACCAGCTCCATCAACGTGCTCCGCCACTTCGTCAGGAGCGGCCTCGGCCTGACGCTCCTGCCGGCCTTCGCGATCGCCGCCGATCTTGCCGACGGCTCCCTCGCCGCCGTGCCGGTGGACAACCGCCTGCTGGCCTCGAGCGAAGCCTGCGTCATCACCCGGCGCGGCCGCGAGCTGCCGCATGCCGCCAGCCATCTGCTGCGCTTTCTCAGCGGCCAGATGCGGGCGTTCCGGGTCGGCGGAGCCGCCGGCAAGACCAGGACGCGCGGCGCCGGACGTTGATCCGCACAGATCATCACGGATCGTTTTCCGTTGCGCTCGCGCGTGGGTTGCGATTGGATATTGTAATTTAGGGAATCGACTTCATGCGCCACGCTCTCGCGATCGCGTTCGGCCTGTGGGCGGCGACAGCAGCTCAGGCCGAGACCTGCCAGCTCATCGGCAACCAGATCCTGTGCGACGACGGGACGTCGGGACAGCGGATCGGCAAAAACACCTATTGGAGCGACGGCTCCTCGTCCCAGCAGATCGGGCGCTTCACCTACAACAACGACGGCAGCAGCTCGCAGCAGATCGGCAACCACACCTACTACAGCGATGGCACGTCGTCGCACACGGTCGGAAGCACGACCTATTTCAGTGATGGCAGGACGTGCCGGCGGATGGGTAATCGCGTCTCGTGCGACTAGGCGATTCGGCCAATGTGACCGCCGCTGCAACGGCTTCTCGGAGCTGGAAATCTTCGAAATAAAGGGAATTGAACCCTTGCATCGGGGCATGGCGGCTCCGGTCGACGGTCGTTCAACTGGCGTTTCATGAAGGTAGCCATCATGGAGTTTCGCTTTTCTTCAACGATCGAAGACGAGGTCTCCCACGTCCGCTTCCAACTTGGAAATCTCGAATTCTTTCGCGCCGAAAAATATGATGTGACCTG
Source organism: Bradyrhizobium sp. HKCCYLRH1034 (assembly GCF_051168375.1). NCBI lineage: Bacteria > Pseudomonadati > Pseudomonadota > Alphaproteobacteria > Hyphomicrobiales > Nitrobacteraceae > Bradyrhizobium > Bradyrhizobium sp. HKCCYLRH1034. The sequence continues at coordinate 18,154 of NZ_JBNPUW010000001.1, forward strand.
GCCAGATGCGCTCAAAGCGGAGATCGCGCAAGGTATAGCTCAGTTTTCAGATGAGAGACTGCGCGACGCGATCGTGCGTCACGACTTGCCGGGCGCCAGTCTGGAGCGCGTCGTGCAGTCATGGCGGCGGGTGGAGGATCGATTTGCTTCCGATTTCGTTGCGCAGCTTACGCGTCAGTTGCCAAAGGTCGTGCGCGTCCATGTCACCAAGTTTGGTCCGGGCGGGTCGCACAATGGCGCATCGATGGCGCCGCGATTAGTCGTAAGCTATCCGGAAATGAAGGGATTGGATTTCAACAGCGTTCTCGTCCATGAGTTCATCGAAGTCTTGCTTTGGAGAAAGTTCCGCAGCGAAGAAGCCAGACTGGGAAATAGAGCCGCTCATGCCATCAAGGAGGCTGTCGTCGACAGGTTCTGCTCCTGCGACAACCTGAAACCCGTCGTTGGGAGCTACAGAAAACAAGCGAGCTATTCCCAGCTGCCTCCGGATTGGGAAGAGTGGCTACCAGCTAAAGGGCTGACGTGGAGTCAGTAGCGACCAGGCCAAATCGAATGCGGCGTCATGCTGGCTGGCGTTGATGCTGCGGTGATGACGGCTGGCAAGCAGGAGGTCACAGTTCGGGCCGCCAAACAGTCAACCACCCGACGAATTCACTTTACGACCAAACCTTGACCGAAAATCCGGCGCGATGAATTTTTGAGGCGAGCCGGGTTTCGTTTGCTACCAAAACATCAGACTCGTCCGCAGTGACCTTGCCCCCAAGTTTTATCCAGATCTGAGTTCGTTCGGGCGGTTTGATGTGCCCATCTGGGCGGTCGTAGCGGCGGGAGCTGGCGCGGAGCTCTCGGCATAGCGCAGCGCCAGATCCCGACGCGGATTGCAGGTGGCGGCGAACTCGGATGGCGTCTTCCATCCGAGCTGGGAGTGCGGCCGAGCGTCGTTATAGTCGGTCCGCCAGCATCGGAGCGCGACGCGGGCCTGAGCAAGCGAGGTGAACAGCGTCTCGTTCAGCAGTTCATCCCGCAGGCGACCGTTGAAGCTCTCGATGAAGGCGTTCTGCATGGGTTTGCCCGGCGCGATGTAGTGCCAGGCGACACGGCTCTGATCGGTCCATGTCAGGATGGCATTGCTCGTGAGCTCGCTGCCGTTGTCGCTCACCACCATCTTGGGCTTGCCGCGCTCGGCGACCAGCCGGTCCAGCTCCCGGGCGACCGGGGCGCCCGAGAGTGAAGTGTCGGCCACCAGCGCCATTCTCGTCCTCCAGCGTCTTCAGCCGCTTGGCCTCCGAGACGTCCATTCCGCCGAACTTGGCCTTCCACTTGTAGATGCTCGCGCCGCTCACGCCATGCTTGCGGCAGAGATCGGCGACCGGAACGCCAGCCTCGTGCTCCTTCAAAATCCCAATGATCTGTTCTTCCGTAAAGCGGCCGCGCTTCATGCTCTGGTCCTCGTTGGGCCAGAACGAACTTCAAACTGGATTAAGCCCCAGGGGCATGGTCAGCGAATACCAACAAAATCAGAGAGTTGAGAACTCGTTTGGGGGAAAAGGCATCATTGTTCTGCAACGCCTTCCAAGAGCAGGCCCCAAACGGACTGGACGAAGTCAGCCGCAGACCGAAGGGCCGCCGAGCGGCGAACCGGTGAATTCGGCGAACCGAACGGTCTGGCGCAGTCGGGGGCTTGACGTCCCGGAGACGTAACCTTCAGAAGTCTGCGACCGCCTTGGACTCATGCCGGGCGAAACGCACGGGAGCGTAGGGCCTGGGATCGACGATCGGTTTGGCGGAGGTCACGAGATCGGCGATGAGATGGCCCGCACCTGGCCCGATGCCGAAGCCGTGGCCACTGAAGCCGGCGGCGACGATCAGGCCGGGCAGCGCGGCGAGCTCGCCGATCGCAGGCACGCCGTCGGGCGTGGAATCGATGTAGCTCGCCCACGCCGCCGTGACGCGGCTCTGCTTCAAGGCCGGCAGCAGCTCGACCGCGCGCGCCCGGGTCAGGCGGATGGTGGCCTGGTCCGGCCGGGGATCGAGGATGCGGGTCAGCTCCATCGGCGTCGGCGCGTCGAGCCGCCAGCGGCCGACCGTCTCGTGGCCGGCGCGCAGGCCTTCGAGCCCGCCGGGCAGCAGGCTGCGCCAGCGCCTGGCGAACATCGGCAGGAAGTGCGGCGCGAAGCGCAGCTGCTGAAGTGTAGGATCGACGCGGCCGCGGCCGCTGATCGCGAGCGTATGGCCGCCGTCGCCGCGCCGGGTGATCGAGACGGCGGCGGTGTGCAGCGCCGGGGGCAGCGGCTCCGCCGACGGCGACAGAGCGAGCGCCGAGGCGCGGATCGAGGCCATCGGCAGTGCGACACCGAGCTGATGGCAGAACGACGAAGCCCAGGCGCCGGCGGCGAGCACCGCGACCGGCGTGCGGATCGTGCCGCGCTCGGTGATCACGGCCGACAGCCGGCCGCCGCTGGTCTCGACGCCGCGCACGGCGCACATCTGGTGCACCGAGCCGCCCTGCTTGAGGATCGCGCGCGCCACCGCGGGCGCGGCATCGGCGGGGCTGGCGGTGCCGTCGGTCGGCGAGAACACGCCGCCCTTCCAGCTGCGCCCGGTGGCCGCGCCGCGCGCGGTGGCCTGGCGGCTGTCGAGCATATGCGTGGTGACGCCGGCGATCCTGGCGAACTCGCCCCAGCGCGCCCAGCCGGCGAGCTCCGCCTCGTCATTGCTGAGATAGAACAGCCCGCAGCGCGAGAAGCCGGTCGCCTCGCCGCTCTCGGCCGCAAAGCGCTCCCACAGATCGAGGCTCAGCGTCGCCATCGGCAGCTCGCGCGCATCACGGTTCTGCTGCCGGCACCAGCCCCAATTGCGGCTGGACTGCTCGGCGCCGATGCGGCCCTTCTCGATCAGCGCCACCGCGAGCCCGCGCCGCGCGAGGTAATAGGCCGTGAACACGCCGACGATGCCGCCGCCGATGACCACGGCATCTGCACGCGCGGGCAGCGTTGGCGATGTCTCGACGTGCACCAGCGGTGCGGGCATGCGGTCTCTCCGGCTGTAGGCTGGCTCAGGCTAGAGTGGCAGCCGGCCGTTCGGGCGCCGGATTCGTGGCCCGAACGGCATATCATTCTGCCGGCCGGCGCAGCGCCGGCGTATTGTTTTGCATCGCATAATCCCGGCGGATACGGCCCCATTCTTGCTTTACGGACATTTCGTTGGGCCAAGCGCAGAATTTTCTGCTGTAATGGGGACCCGACCTCGCGCCACACGGGACCACGGCTTCATGAAGCTCGATCGCATCGACATCAAGATCCTGCATGAACTGCAGAAGAACGGCCGCGTCACCAATGTGGAGCTGGCCGAGCTGGTCAATCTGTCACCGAGCCCCTGCCTGATGCGGGTGAAGAAGCTGCAGGCGGAAGGCTATATCGAGGGCTACTCGGCGCAGATCTGCGTCTCCAAGCTCGGCCAGACATTGACCGTGTTCACCGAGGTCACCCTGAAGAACCACCGGCAGATCGACTTCGCCCGCTTTCTTGCCGCGGTGGAGAAGATCGACCAGTTGATCGAGTGCCATCTCGTCTCCGGCGGCTACGACTACATGATGAAGTTCGTCACCGCGGGGATCGGCGAGTACCAGACCATCATGGAGCGGCTGACCGACATGGACATCGGCATCGAGAAGTACTTCAGCTTCGTGGTGCTGAAGTCGCCGATCGTCAAACCCTATCTGCCGCTGACCAGCCTGTTCCAGATGTAGCCGCGCGGTCAGCGCTGGCAATATTCTCGGACCTGCTCGGGATCCTGGCGGAGATTGTCGAGCCAGGCGGGATCGAGCTTTGGCACCGACGACAGCAGCAGCTGCGTATAGGGATGCTCGGGCCGCGCCATGGCCTCGGGCGTAATCTGCTCGATCTTGCGTCCCCGATACATCACGACGATGTCGTCGCAGATGGCCTCCACCACCGACAGATCGTGGCTGATGAAGACATAAGCGAGATCGAGCTCGCGCTGCAGCTCCTTGAGCAGATCGATGACCGCCGCGGCGACGACGGTGTCGAGCGCGGAGGTGATCTCGTCGCAGATGATAAGCTTGGGATCGGCGGCCAGCGCGCGAGCGAAGTTGACGCGCTGCTTCTGTCCACCCGAGAGCTCGCCCGGACGGCGCAGCCGCAAGCTCTGGGGCAGCTTCACCATGTCGAGCAGCTGATCGATGCGGGCGCTGCGGTGCTGGCGCGGCATGCCGTGATAGAATGTCAGCGGCCGCCCCAGAATGTCCTCGACCGTATGCGCCGGGTTCAGCGCCGTGTCGGCATGCTGGAACACGATCTGCACCTGGCGGAGCTGGTCCGCATCGCGGCTGCGCGCGCTGCGCCCGAGCTCGCGGCCGTCGAACACGACGCCGCCCGCAAACGGCGGAAGGATGCCGGCGATGGCGCGGGCGAGCGTCGACTTGCCGCAGCCGGATTCGCCGATGATGCCGAGATTGCGTCCGCGCGCGACGCGCAGGCTGACGTTCTCGACGGCCACGATCGCGGGCAGGCCGTCCGAGCGCAGCGGACCGTAGCCGACCGACACCTCGTGCACTTCGAGCAATGCCTCGGCCGCCGCGGACGCCTCCGCTCGCGGTTCATGATGCGGCGCGATGGCGGCGAGCAGCTGGCGCGTATAGGGGTGCTGCGCGCGCTCGAGAATGTCGGCGGTCGTCCCGCTCTCCTGCACCTCGCCATTGCGCAGCACGACGATGCGGTCGGCGATCTGGGCGACGACGGCGAGATCATGCGACACGTAGATGCCGGCGATGCGATGCGCGGAGATCACCGACTTGAACGCGCGCAGCACCTCGACCTGGGTGGTGACGTCGAGCGCCGTGGTCGGCTCGTCGAAGATCAGCACCTTCGGGCTCGCGATCAGCGCCATCGCCGCGGCGAGCCGCTGCAGCTGGCCGCCGGACACCTGGTGCGGATAGCGCTCGCCGATCGTGTCGGGGTTGGGCAGCGACAGCGCACGGAACAGCGTCGCGGCCTTGCTGCGCGCCTCCTCCACCGGCATCACGCCGTGGATGCGCACGACCTCGATCACCTGATCCATGATGCGGATTGCCGGATTGAACGCCGCGGCGGCGCTCTGCGGCACATAGGCGATCTTGGCGCCGCGCACGGCCGCCTTGTCCTTCTCCGAGAGTGTCACCATGTCGACGCCATCGAGCGTGACCGAGCCGCCGACGATCTGGCAGCCGGCCCGCGCATAGCCCATCAGGCTCATCGCGATGGTGGTCTTGCCGGAGCCGCTCTCGCCGATCAGCGCGACGATCTCGCCTTCGGCGATGTCGAGATCGACGCCCCTGATGATCTCGATGGTGCGGCCGGAATCGGTGGTCGCCTCGACGCGAAGATCGCGGATCTGCACCAGGCTCGTCATCTACGACGCCCCCCGGTCGCGGATCTTGGTCGGCAGATTGTCGATCAGGAGATTGACGGCGATGGTGAGGCTTGCGATCGCCAGCGACGGGAAGATCACGGCCGGCGCGGCATAGGGCAGCCCGCCGATGTTCTCGCGCACCAGCGCGCCCCAATCGGCATAAGGCGGCCGCACACCCAGGCCGAGAAAGGACATTCCGGACAGCAGCAGCACGATGAACACGAAGCGCAAGCCAAGATCGACCAGCACCGGGCCGATGATATTGGGCAGGATCTCGGCGCGGATCAAATAGAACAGGCTCTCGCCGCGGATCCGGGCCACCGTGACGAAATCCATGGTGTTGATGTTGACCGCGAGCGCGCGGGCGAAGCGGTAGGCGCCGGGAATGTAGATCACTGCCATGGTCAGGATCAGCACCGGGATCGACGAGCCCACCGCGGCGACGACGACGAGGCTGAACAGCTTGCTCGGAATCGAGCTCAACGCGTCGAGCAGCCGGCTCAGCACCATGTCGACGACCCCGCCGGTGATCGCCGCAATCATGCCGAGCGTGACGCCCGACACGCCGGCGATGATCACGGAGGCCACCGAAATGCCGAGCGTATAGCGCGCGCCCATCAGGATGCGCGAGGTCATGTCGCGTCCGAGATAGTCGGAGCCGAGCCACAGCTCCCGGCTCATCGGGCCGAAATAATCGGCGTCGACGATGTCGCCGATCGGATGCGGGATGATGGAGGGCGCGGCGAACGCCACCACGATCCAGAACGTCACGATCAGCGCCCCGGCAACCCCGACAGCGTTGATGCGGTAACCGAAGCGCCGGGTTCGCGAGGCGGATTTCGCGGCGCTCGTCATCGCAGCCTCGGATTGGACAGGATGGCGATGATGTCGGCCGTGGTAGTCAGCAGCAGGAAGCCGAAGCAGAAGATGATGGCGCAGCTCTGGATCAGCGGCAGGTCGCGGGTCGACACCGCGTCGACCATCAGCTTGGCGATGCCGGGATAGTTGAAGACGGTCTCGATGATGATGACGCCACCCAGGAGATAGGACAATGACAAGGCCACCGCATTCACGATCGGGCCGAGCGCATTGGGCAGCGCATGGCGGAGCACCAGACGGCCGCGCGAGGCGCCCTTCAAGAGCGCCATCTCGACATAGGGCGTGTTCAAGGTCTCGATCACGGCCGCCCGGCTCATCCGGATCATCTGCGCCGAGATCACGATGGTTAACGTCACGACCGGCATCGCATAGGCGCGGGCGAAATCAGAGGCGGTGCGGATCTCGCTGATGAAGGACACCGCCGGCAGCCAGTTGAGATAGACAGCGAACAGAAGCACAGCGAGGGTCGCGATCATGAACTCCGGCACCGACACGATGCCGATGACGGCGATGGTCAGACAGCGATCATACAGCGTGTTGCGCAGCATCGCCGCGGTGATGCCGAGCGTCAGCGCCAGCGGCACCGCGACGGTCGCGGTGAGGCCGGCGAGCTTGAGGGTGTTGACGAGGCGCCCGCCGATCAGCTTCGCGACTGGCATGTTGTTGGCATATGACACGCCGAGATCGCCCTGCACGACGCCGGCCAGCCAGCGCAGGAAACGGAAAATGGCGGGATCATCGAGATGCATCGCCTTGCGCAGCCCCTCGACCGCCTCGGGGGTCGCGGCCTGGCCGAGCAAGATGGTCGCGGTGTCGCCCGGCAGCATCGCGGTGGCGAAGAAGACGGCGAATGAGACAATGATCGCGGTGACCAGCGCGATCGCCAGCCGGGCCAGGATGAGGGATGCGATCCGATGTTTCAAACTTTGGGTCCGCGAGCCTGATCAGATCATGGTCATCGCGGCGCCGACCCGAGTGACCGGCGCCACGCGACTCAGACAACATTCACGAATCGAGCCAGACATATTCGGCGAAGGCATATCCCATCATGCCGCCGAGCGGGCTCGGCTCCAAGCCCTTCAGTCTCGACGAGGTGGCATCGATATTGGAGATGTAGGCCGGAATGATGGTGCCCGCCTCCTCCGCGATCATCGCCTGCATCTCGGCATACATCTGCTTGCGCTTGGCCTGGTCGAGCAGGCCGCGCGCCTCGAGCATCATCTTGTCGAACTTCTCGGACTTGAAGCGGCTCTCGTTCCACGGCGCCTCGGAGGCATAGAGCAGCGAGAACAGGATGTCCGGCGTCGGGCGCGGATTGATGTTGCCAAAATGGACCGGCGCCTTCAGCCAGTAATTGTCCCAATAGCCGTCCGAGGGAACGCGCTGCACGTCCAGCGTCAGGCCGATCGCCGCCGCCGAGGCCTGGATCACCATGGCCATCTCGATCGCCGAGTTCGCCGCTTCCGAGGTCACGACCGGGATCGACGTGCCGAGCACGCCGGCCTTCTGGAACAGCGATTTTGCCTTGTCCGGATCGAACGGCTTCGGCTTGAGGTCGGGGTTGTGGAAGAAATTCGCCGGCGAGACCGGCTGGTCGTTGCCGACGACGCCGAAGCCACGCAGCACCGACTTGACGATCTGCTCGCGGTTCACCAGGTGCTTCATGCCGTCGATGAAGTCCTTCTTGTTGCCCGGCGCCATGTCGAGACGGATGTTGAGGTCGGTGTAGTTGCCGGTCGTCGATTTCGACAGAGCAATCCCCTCCTTGCCCTCGATCAGCCGGAGCGAGCGCGGGTTGATGCTGGCGGCGAGCTGGATGTCGCCCGACAGCAGCGCGTTGACACGCGCATTCTCCTCGGTGATCGCGATGAACTCGATCTGATCGAGATAGGGGCCGTCCTTGAAATAGTTCTTGTTGCGCACGCCGATGGAGCGGACGCCCGGCTCGAAGGCCTCGCGGACAAACGCGCCGGTGCCGTTGCCCTTGGAGAAATCGGTGGTGCCGTCGGCGACGATCATGAAGTGATGCAGCGCCAGGATCATCGGCAGGTCGGCGTTGGGGCTCGCCAGCGTGATCTCGACGGTGGTCTTGTCGACCGCCTTGAAGCCGGTCATCTGCGCCGCGATCTTGGCGACTTTGGAGCCTGTCGCCTTGTCGAGATGCCGCTTCAGCGAGAACACGACGTCGTCGGCCGTCAGCAGCTTGCCGTCGTGGAAGGTGACGCCCTTCTTGAGCTTCACGGTCCAGGTCTGCGCATCCTGGGACTCGACGGATTCGGCGAGCTCCATCTGCGCCGCGCCGCTCTTATCGAGCGTGGTGAGCCGATTGTAGAACGAGCAGCAGCGCACATAGTCGGTCGAGAAGGACGCCTTGGCCGGATCGAGCGTGTCGGCCGTCGAGGTGGACCAGCCCGCGGCCTTGATCGAGCCGCCCTTCTTCGGCGTGGCCGCGAATGCGCGCTCGGCGCGACCGAGCATGGTGCTGCCGGCAGCGAGCGCGACGCCATTGGCGAGCATCATCTTCAGGAGATCCCGGCGCGAGGCGCCGCGCCGGATTGCCGCCTCGACCAGCACATCGTCACTCGGAGTCCAGTTGGTGATCCCTTTGCTCATGTCATCCGTCCCCTGTTCGATCCGGCAGAATGAAAATCGTCAGTCGCACATCATTTGGCAGGCACCTGGTCCACCGCGTCGGCCAGCTCGGCCATCGAATGGAAGTGGAAATCCGGCTTGGTGAAGGACGCCGGCGCGATGGTGCCGCCATAGCCCTGCTTGTCGTGGCGCCGCTCGATCCAGCAATTGATGACGCCGAGCTGCCGGGAGATGCCGATGTCGTGATACTGGCTCTGCGCCACATGCAGGATCTGTGACGTCGAGCCGCCGTCACGTTCGATGAAATCGAACACCTGAGTGAAGAAGGCGGGATCCGGCTTCTCCGTCCCGGTGTCGTCGACCGTGAAGCTCGCGTAGAACGGCGAGCCCAGCTCGCGCTCGAAATGATCCAGTGCCCAGCGCCGCGCATTGGTCATCGCGATCAGCTTGTAGCGCCGGGCGAGACGCGCCATGGCGGCGGCGCTGTCCGGGAAGGCCTTCCAGCGTGCGGCGGAGTCGCGGAAGCGCTCGCCGAGCGCGGTCTGCCTGGGCAGATCGAGTTGTGGTGCGATGATGTCATAGACCCGGACGAGATCATCCGGAAAGCGGTCGGCGTCCGCCGCGTAGCGTGCCGCGCGGTACAGGCTCAGCGCCTGCTCACCGTCGATTGCCTTGTTTGCTTCCGCCGCGATCTCACCGAGGCTCGAGACGATCCCGCTTTCGAAGTCGATCAGCGTGCCGACCACGTCGAAGGTCAGGTACCTGAATTGAGCAAGATCGAGCTTGGTCATTCTGTGAGGCCCTTCCGCGTCATCGGTCCTAGTGTGAAGCCGGGTTCCGGCGAAAACTTCCGAATTGCGAGGACCCGACGGCAGAAAATTGCGAATAGGAGGAGCCGCCGACATATCGGCCCTGCTGCACACGCACCGATATGCCCGTGCCCACCTTCACGCCATGGCCTCGCGGACGTCCGGATCGGCCAGGGTCTGATCCAGCGTCCGTGCGGTGCGTTCGAGGATGGCATCGATGTCCGCGTCGCTGCAGCACAGCGGCGGCGCGTAGCCGAGCACCCCTGTCGGGAAGGCACGGATGACGAGGCCGTTGGCCCAGGCGCGATCGAAGATGCGGCGCGACGGCTCGGCGCTCGCGGGCAGCGGCGTCTTCTTCTCCTTGTCGATCACGAGCTCGATGGCCGCCAGCAGGCCACGGCCGCGCACCTCGCCCACCAACGGATGGTCCTGCAGCGCGCGCAGGCCCGCCATCAGCCGCGCACCCGCCCGCCGGCCATTCTCCAGCAAGCCATTCTCATAGAGATCAAGCACGGCAAGGCCGACCGCCGCGCTCACCGGATGCGCCGAATAGGTATAGCCGTGCCCCACGGCCGAAGAACCTGCGCCATCGGCAATAACGCCATAGACATGATCGGACATCAGCACCGCGCCCATTGGGACGTAGCCGGAGGTCAGACCCTTCGCGACGGTCATGAAGTCCGGGACGATGTCGTCATCTGTGCAGGCGAACAGCGGTCCGGTACGACCGAAGCCGGTGATCACCTCGTCGGCGACGAACAGGATGCCGTGCTGCCGGCAGCGCTCGCGCATCGCCTTCATCCAGCCGTCCGGCGGCACCAGCACGCCGCCCGAGCCCTGGATCGGCTCGGCATAGAACGCGGCCACCCGTTCGGGACCGCCGACCTCGGCAATCTTGGCTTCGAGGGCCGCGAGCGAGGCCGCGATGACGGCATCGGGATCGCTGCCAACGGGGTTGCGGTACGAATAGTGCGACGGGATCTTGTGCTGCCAGTTCAGTGGCACGCCGAAATTGGCGTGGAAGGCCGGCAGCGCCGTGAGTCCTGCACCGACCGTCGACGAGCCGTGATAGCCCTGCTGCAGCGTGATGAACTGATCGCGCTGCGGCTGCCCCCTCGCGTGCCAATAGTAATGGATGAAGCGGACCGTGCTGTCGACGGCGTCCGAGCCGCCAAGCGTGAAATAGACGTGGTTGAGATCACCCGGCGCGCGCTCGGCGAGCGCGGCCGCGAGCCGGATGGCCGGCTCCGAGGCGAGGCTGAAATAGCCGGTGGCATAAGGCAGCTCGCGCATCTGCCTCGCCGCCGCCTCGACGATGCTCTCATGGCCATAGCCGGCATTGACGCACCACAGCCCGGCGAAGCCGTCGACCAGTTGATGGCCCGAGGCATCGGTCACGATCGCACCCTTGGCGGATTTCAGGACCCGCGCGCCGGCGGCCTCGTGTCCGCGATAGGACGCGACCGGATGCACCAGATGGGCGCGATCGAGTTCGATGAGCGAGTTGCTGAGCATGATGATCTCCGGTTCAGCCGAACGCCTGGCTGGCCAAGGCAAATGATGTCGGGGCGCGCCGCCTCGTGTGACCAGCGGCCGGCCCATGCATGACGATGCCGCCGCCGACATGATCGAGGCCCAAGCCGCCCAGCCATGGTGCGAGTCCCGTCTCGCTGCCGGTGTCGACGCGGATGAACTTGCCCTGTCGCCCAGCGAGGAAATGCGCGACGAGCGACTTGGCGTCCTCGCTACTGAAAGCGACCACGGGGCCAATCACGAGACCGCGGCCGAAGTGACGCAGCGCGGCGAACCCCGCCGCACGGCCCTGGCGCTCCAACACCGCGAACTCTCCGATGGATGCGATATGGGCTATCAGGTCGCGGCGATCCGCGCCAAAGGCCGCGATGTCGAGTGCCGTGATGACGGCGATGTCGTCGGGCGTGGCCGCACGCACGGCGTCGGGCTGCGCGACAGCTTCCGCGAGATGTCCCTGATGCTGCACGATCTCACCGCTGCGGCGGAAGCCGAGCTTCTCATAGAGCTGCAGTCCATCTTCTGTCGCGACGAGCTGCAACCGCCGCTCACCGGCGAGCGCCATCGCCTGCTGCATCAGGCACCGTCCGAGCCCCTTCCCCCGCTCCGCCTCGTCGACAATGACCATGTTGATGGTCCCGGCATCCTGGCCATACGGCGTCATCAGCACGGTGCCGATCACGCGACCGTCCGCCGCGACCGCCACGCAGCCCTTGCTCAGCGCAAGCGCCATCTGCCAGTCCTCGCGACGATGCGGCCAGCGGACCTGCTGCGACAGCCGCGTCGCTGCATCCAGGTGCTCCCCGCTGAAAGCTCTGAAGCTCGCGGCGTCGGACGTCATGTCATGCACTCCCATCTGCACCGGAGTCTGGGCGAGCGGCCCCCGGCAGATCGTCTGAAGGCGATGATGCCGACAACATCTTCCGCCGCCGAACCGGGGCAAAGCCGCATCTTATGCTGGCGGGGCGGCCTATCATCGGACGTCGAGACCACGACCGGCATGAGGATCCATGAGCCGCTTTCGACCGAAATACGTGACCTTCGACTGCCACGGCACGCTGATCAATTTCGAGATGGCCGAGGCCGCACGCGATCTCTACAGCGCACAGCTCTCCGAGTCGGCGATGACGGAGTTCGTGAAGGTCTTCTCGGCCTACCGCCTCGATGAAGTCCTCGGCGCGTGGAAGCCCTATGCCGAGGTCGTCAGCAACGCCCTGACGCGCAGCTGCAGCAAGATCGGCATCCCCTTCAAGCCCGAGGATGCCGAGATGGTGTATCAGCGCGTGCCGACCTGGGGTCCACATCCGGACGTACCGGCGGGTCTCGCCAAGGTGGCCAAGGAGATCCCGCTGGTCATCCTCTCCAACGCCATGAACGTGCAGATCCCCTCGAACGTCGTCAGGCTCGGCGCGCCGTTCCATGCCGTGTTCACGGCGGAACAGGCGCAGGCCTACAAACCGCGGATGCGCGCCTTCGAATACATGTTCGACATGCTCGGCTGCGGCCCCGAGGACATCACGCACTGCTCCTCCTCATTCCGCTACGACCTGATGACCGCGCACGATCTCGGCATCACCAACAAGGTCTGGGTCAACCGCGGCCACGAGCCGGCCAATCCCTATTACGGCTACACCGAGATCAAGACCATTTCCGAGCTGCCCGGCGTGTTCGGCCTGTAAGCAGAGTGCCCGCGATGAAATATGTCTCCTACTGGCGCGACACGGCGACCGCATTTTCCGGCGGCCATAGCGGGCCCGTGGAGGGGCATTACGACGTCGCGGTGATCGGCGGCGGCTTCACCGGGCTCGGCGCGGCACTGCAGCTCGCCAAGGCCGGCGCCAAGGTGATCGTGCTCGAAGCCGATCAGGTCGGCTCGGGCGCGTCGGGACGCAATGGCGGGCATCTCAACAACGGGCTGGCGCACAGCTATCCGGCCGCGAAGGCCGAGCTCGGCACCCAGCGCGCGATCGCGCTCTACAAAGCGTTCGACGAGTCGATCGACACGCTCGAGCGCCTGATCGCGGAAGAAGACATCGCTTGCGGTTTCCGCCGCTCCGGCAAGCTCAAGCTGGCGTCCAAGCCTGGCCATTTCGCGGGGATCGCGACGAACTTCGAAGCGATCCACCGCGAGGTCGATCCCGACACGGCGCTGCTCTCGCCGGCCGAGCTGAAATCCGAGATCGGCTCGCCCTTTCACGGCGGCATGCTGTTCAAGAAGAGCGCGATGATGCACATGGGCCGCTTCGCCGCGGGCCTCGCCTCTGCCGCGAGCCGCCGCGGCGCCGTCATTGTCGAGCAAGCCGCCGTCACTGAACGGGTGCAGGACACCAAGCGCTTTCGCCTCACCACGGCCAAGGGGACGGTGAGCGCCGAGCAGGTGCTGCTCGCCACCGGCGCCACCACGCCGCCGAGCTTCAGCTATTTCCGCCGCCGCATCATTGCCGTCGGCAGCTTCATCATCGCGACGCGGCCGCTGACGGAGGCCGAGGCGGCCTCGGTGCTGCCGGGCCACCGCACCTACGTCACCTCCATGAACATCGGCAACTACTTCCGCCTGTCGCCGGACAATCGCCTGATCTTCGGCGGCCGCGCGCGCTTCTCGGCGACATCGGATCAGCAGTCCGATGCGAGGAGCGGCGCGATCCTGCGCGCGGCGATGGAGCGGATGTTCCCGCAGCTTGCCGGCATCGACATCGACTATTGCTGGGGCGGCCTCGTCGACATGACCGCCGACCGTTATCCGCGCGCCGGTCGCCAGGACGGGCTGTGGTACGCGATGGGCTATTCGGGTCACGGCGCGCAGCTCTCGACCCATCTCGGCATGATCATGGCCGATGCGATGCTCGGCCGGCCCGACCGCAATCCGATGAAGGACGCCGGCTGGCCGGTCGTGCCAGGCCATTACGGCAAGCCCTGGTTCCTGCCGTTCGTCGGCGCGTATTACAAGACCCTGGACTGGATCCGCTGAGCCGTGACGGCGCGACCGCGATCAGTAGCCGCGGCTGCGGTCGACGAGGCCGACCGGATCGAGCCCGGCGCGGTGTCGCTTGATGTTCGCGGCGACCGCGAGCGCCGCTGCTTCCGGCTGCGTGACGCTGGCGACATGCGGCGTGATCAGGACGCGCGGATGCCGCCACAACGGGTGATCCGTCGGCAGCGGCTCGGGATCGGTCACATCAAGCACGGCGCCCGCGAGATGCCCGGAGTCAAGTGCTCCGAGCAACGCCGCCTGGTCGAGCTGCGCGCCGCGGCCGGTCTGCACCAGCGAAGCGCCTCGCGGGAGCTTGGCGAGCAGTTCGGCATTGAGCAGGCCGCGCGTCTCCTCCGTCAGCGGCAGCAGGCAGACCAAGATGTCCGTCACCGCGAGCAGCGCATCGAGGCCGTCGGCGCCATGGTACGTAGTCACGCCGTCGATCGCGTGCCGGCTGCGGCTCCAGCCCGAGAGCGGAAAGCCGAACGGCTTGAGCCGCTCCAGCACCGCGCGGCCGAGCAGCCCGAGGCCGAGCACGCCGATGCGCCGCACATGTGCCTGCGGCTGCGGGATAGCGCGCCAGAGCTGCTGCCGCTGCTGATCGAAATAGACGGTCCAATTCCGGTGCAGCGCCAGCACGGCCAGTGTCACGTATTCCTGCATCATCCTCACGATGCCGTCCTCGACCATGCGGACGATCTTGACGCTCGCCGGCACCGACGCGGCGCTGAACTGATCGATGCCGGCGCCGATCGAGAACAGGATCTCGATATTGCGATAGGCGCCGAGGTCCGGCGGCACCAGCCAGGTGATCATGTAGCGGACTTCATCGGCATCGACCTGCGCCGGATCGATTTCGAACGGAAGATCCGGAATCTCACGCGCAAGCACCTCGCGAAAGATCGCGCCGCGCGTGCCATCGGAGTTGAACAGGAAGGTCATGCGGTCATCCCAGCGGCCGATCTGGCTCGTCGCGCCTCCGATCATGGCGGTCGCGGCCTGCGTTACGTGCCGAATACAGGGCAGGATTGAGAAGAATGTTGCGAAGTTCGCCCGCAGGCGCCTCAATATGCGGAGGTGACGACAGCATGGTCGCTCTCGACCTCATCGAGGCTGGGTGACGCGTGGCGGGCGGAACGAAGACAGGGACAGCGTGCATGGACAATCCGGACGTCGAATCGCGAATCGTCGACGTGTTCGAGATGCGCCTCGCCGACATCGACAGCGTCGACCTCGCGCAGTTGCTCGCCTTGTCGATCGCCGTCCAATGGCCCCATCGGGAGGAGGATTGGCAATTCATGCGCAGCATCGGCCGCGGCGTCGTCGCGCTCGATGAGATCGGTCGGGCCCTCGGATCCGCCATGTGGTTTCCCTACAGCGACGGCTTTGCTGCGGTTGGGATGGTCATCACCTCGCCGCGGCTGCAGGCCCTTGGCACCGGGCAATGGCTGATGCATCGGGTGATGGCCGAATGCGGCGGTCGGACGCTGCGCCTCAACGCCACGCGCGCCGCCTATCGCCTCTACCGATCTCTCGATTTCAAGCGTGAGCAGACTCTGTTTCAGTGTCAGGGTGAGGCGATTGCCTCGGACGCGGCGCCGGCCGAAGCGGGAAATATTCGCGTGCTGATGGAGGCAGACCTGCCGGCGCTGATCGAACTCGACGCGGCTGCTTATGGCGTCCGGCGAGCCGGGCTGATGACCGGACTGTTTCACCAGTCGCGCAGCTTTGGGCTGTTTCGCGCGGGGCGGCTGGAGACGTTCGCGATGTGCCGGCGGTTCGGACGCGGACATGTCGCGGGGCCGGTGGTCGCATCCTGCGACAGCGACGCGATCGCCGTGTTGGCGCCGCACGTGGCAGCTCACGAAGGCCAGTTCCTCAGGCTCGACACTCATCGAGCGACAGGAGAGTTCCGCGACTTTCTCGCGCGGTCGGGGCTCGCTCTCTTCGATGCCGTCACCACGATGTCGCTGCGGAACGACGTGAAGGGTGCCTTCCTGCGCGGCAACGACCAACCGAAGATCTACGGCGTCGTCAGTCAGGCCTTCGGCTAGCCCCTGCGTCCCGGAACAGAGCGCGGACCAAGCCCTCAGTCTCCAACTATCAAAACTGCGGAGCCCTCCCGATCTGTCGCCGGCGGCACCCTTGCTACACTGATCCGTTTCCTCGCTATGATTCGCTACACTGCGTTCGACGATGTCCCTCTCAGTGATCTGCTATTCGATGAACGTGGCGGCGCTGGCGACGCGACGTCCTGCCACGCAGCTGATGCTGATGGGCGGGCTCTATCATCCCTCGTCGCAATCCTTCTCATCGGAGGAAGGCCTGTCCTATTTGCGCAAGCTCGGCATCAACAAGGCCTTCATCTCGGCGGGCGGCGTACATGCGAATAGGGGCGCGAGCTGCTCGAACTTTCATGAGACGGCGGTCAAGCAGGCGGCCATCGCAACGGCGATCGAAAGCATTCTGGTCGCCGATGCGAGCAAGCTCGACAGCCTGAAGCCGGCCTTCTTCGCCGACCTCCATGCGTTTTCCAGGATCATCATTGGCGGGGCCGTATCGCGTGAGCACCGCAAGCCGTTCAAGCATCTCCCGGTCGAGTATGTAACCAGGACCGACTGAGGAAGCCGCTTCGCGCCCTGCAAATTGGCGCGCTTCTGAGGTCGCCGCGACCGAGACGCGTGGGGCGGGGCGGGGTTCGCGGTGTAGCGGCACGCCATCGCCATGCGCAACTGAGATACATGGTCAATGACGGCCCCGTCGCCATGTATCCGGCGCAAACGCTTTCCGCCAGGCGCTGCGGGCTGCTTAAGGGGAACGACTGCTCAAGCGGTCGCGAGGCGCGCCTTACCAACTCGCAAATTTGAAAAGATGCCTCCAAAGAACTGCTGGTTATTGGGAAGCATTTCCACGGTGCAGAAAATCGGTGCCATAAAATTGCGCCCGAGATCGCCGACACGAGGATCGGGTTGACGGTCTTCTGAGTTTTGCGCGGCGTCTACGTCGATATCGATCGCGGACTTTACAGTTTCAAGCATAACTCCGACTTTTAACTTCGGCGGATGGCTCGTCGTGACTTCCGGAATACTCATGGTGGACAAAAGCCGACCATCCACGTTTTGGATGGGCTGTTTGCCGGCGATGCTTGGCCATAAAACACCAGCGCGCGCAAATATTACATCATGGTACGGCTACCCGGACTGCAATCGCGGATCGGGCTGAAGGAACGCACAAAATCGCTCGAGAAGGACGGTGTCCGAGCTCAATTGAGGCCGACCGAACCCAATTGGGTACGGCTATCGAGCGAATTTACTGGTACGCCTGAGCCGCTCGGCTCTTCATCGAAGCGGCGTGTAAGGCAAGCGGCTTGCCGTTGCCCTTCCCCCTATCGAACCGCCTTGCCTTAAAGGGCGATGCCTCCGAACGCGGCCGCACCAGTTTCGCACCAGAAACGAACTGAACAAACCGCGACAGGCGCTATCAACATTGGGCAAAAATGCTGCAAAATCAATAAACCTATTCAATCTCCTCCCGCTCATAACGGTCTGGTTACAGGTTCGACCTTTGGTGAACAAGCAACAATAAATTCGGCAGCCAAACGGCACCGCCCCGCGGGGCTCTTGCTGAAGGTTCTGCAAATTCGGCAGGGTGAAAATCGACAAGATTGCCGAATGCGAAAAATGTCGGTGATCCTTCCTTTTTGCTTGCCGCAGCATCCAATTGTACGATGTGCCTTCGACGACTATTTTGCTTAGGCATCGCAAACTGCAGTATTTCCAGATGAACAAGTCCTCCGACCTGCTTTGATTGGCGGGTACGCGAAGACCACAGACTGAAGCCCGTAAATTGCCCTTGTAGATGAGTCCAGAAGAAGCGAATCTACGGGTGGCGCGCGTGGCGGACCGGCGGCAAGGCCTTGGCAGCGTCGCCTCCCAATGCGGTCGGAACGCTCGATTGGATGTTTGCCGAATACCGCTCTGATCGCCGCTACGCCAAGCTCGATCCTAAGTCCAAGCGTAATCACGAGGTCGGATTCAAGCTTGTCGGCGGCTACGTCCTGAAAGATGGCAAGCGACTGGGCGAGAAGCGCCTCACCGCAATCGATACGGCACTGACCGACGACCGCTGCCCTGATCGGCTGGGAATGGCTCCAGCGCGAGACAGACGTCTTTGCGACTTTCGACGTGTCGCATTATCGCCCGAAAGGGCGCCCGAATATGGTCCGCATCATCGATGAGAAGACTAGGCAGAAGGGCTGGATATCGCTGTTCGACGATGCAGGTGCACCGGTTTATCCCGAGTTGATGGCGGAGCTCGACGCCATCAAACGCGACCGCATCGGCGGCCTAATGCTGTGCCGGGATTGGGGCGAGCGCGGACCATGGCCGACATGGCCGAAGCCGGATCAGCCGGATTTCACGCACGTGAGCCGCAAGGTCAAAGAAGTCATCCGTGCTGCTGGCCTTCGCGATGAATTGTCGTTCACATCGGTCCGGCATGGCGGCTTTACTGAAGGTGGCGACGCCGAACTGACTGACCGCGAGATGCTGGCACAGGGCCGGCACACGACGGTGAAGGTGCTGCCAAAGTACACCAAGCGCACGACGCGGCAGATCGTCAACGGCGCCAAAAAGCGGCGGGCAGCTCGAACAAAGGAAGGACATCTGTCCGAATGAGCATCAGCCTGCTTGTCCGAATGGAAAGCTGACGGCGCGACAAGTGCCTGAAATCGCTGGAGCGGGTGAAGGGAATCGAACCCTCGTATTCAGCTTGGAAGGCTGCTGCTCTACCATTGAGCTACACCCGCACTGGGCGTTCCCTAACATGGTCCGCGGCGGGTCTCAACCTCTTCGGGGCGAGGTTTCGAAGCGGATGGGTCCCGGATCCGGCCTGATGGAACGGCCCGAAGCGATGGCAGCGCGCGACATCGAGACTGCGGCGCGGCACGCCCGCGGCGGCCCGGTTCCGTAATCGGCCCCCCTACCCTCGCCGCCCGGACCGTCCTATATTGGCGTTACCATCAACAACGAAAGGAGGTGATCCAGTGTCTTTCACCAAGCGCTGTCACCTCGCTGGGATCGCCCGCTGAGCGGCTCTTCATGAGCGACGTTTGAGGGCGTGATTCGTCAGCGGATTGCGCCATCGCGGCTCGGCAACGGGGCGGTCTCGGCCCTGGACCAGCGAGTTCAAGAACGGAAGCGCGGCGGGTCTCACGGCCCGCCGCGTCTTTTTTTATGGCAACTCCGCCTGCTCGCCGGCCGACGGCGCCGGGCTGCGGACGAACCGCCGCGCCAGGAAGCCGCCGAAGCCGAGCATCCAGAAATACTGCACATACTCCGGTGCAAGCGCTGCGATCACGATGCCCGGCACGAACACGATGACGGGAAAGATCGCGCCGGCGATCTCGGCATGGCGGCCGCTTGGAAGCGCGAGCCACCACAGCGCGGCGTTCAGCGACGCAATGATCGTCAGATGCAGGCCATAGAGGACGGCCACCGCGCTGCTCAGCCTGTAGCCGCCGTAGAGCCCGTTGGTCACCGGCAGCAGCACGATCGACAACAGGAAGAACAGATTCAGGATGACCACGGGCCGGCCCGCGAACGGCTGCCGGGCCAGCCGCCGGTGGTGGCTGATCCAGAACACGCCTGCGATGATGAAGCTGAGGACCAGCCCGGCAAGCCGCCCGGAATAGGTATGCACCAGGTCGATCCAACCCGGCATATGCGCGAAATTGGGCTTCGGCAGGTCGTAGGCGAGAAGCGTCATCGCAACACCGAAGATGGTGTTGGAGAGCGATTCCAGCCGGCGCATCTCGAACAGGTCGGACTGAGGCTCTGCCATGTCGAATCGGAAGCAACCGCGGCGAGGAACGGAGATGAGGACTCACCTTCTATAGCAGCTCCGGCGCCGCGCCGCCCGACTTCGCTGCCGCCCTTGGGCGGCAGGCTGTCACGTCACTCGCCACCCTCCAGACCAAACCGGCCCTCGAGCGTCAGCCCTCACCGGCAGGCATAGATGTGGCCATCGAAGCCGCGATAGCTGTGCGTCGCCGGATTATAGCTGCGGAATTGGACGCAGGCCGGCAGTCCCGCGGTGCGCAGTCGCGGCCTGCCCTCCGCCTGCAGCCGGGCCGAGGCCGTGGTTGCGGTGGCGGGCCTCGCGATCACGATCATCGGCCGGCTGGCGACCATGCGCGATGTCCTGCCGGCATCCTTGACCGCTGCATCCCTGGCGGCGACCACAACGGCCTGCGCCTGGGCCGCCTTGCCGGATGACGGCTTACCCGACGAGGCGCCGGCTGGCGATGGCGTCGTCCCAGGCGGATTGGCCGCGGCCGTCTTGGCAGAGGACGGCTTGGCAGATGACGGCTCGGCAGAGGACGGCTTGGAAGAGGACGGCTTGGAAGAGGACAACTTGGCAGAGGGCGGCTTGTTCGCTGGCGCCAGCGCCGATGGCGATTTCACGGACGGCTTGGTCAGGGAGGGCTTGCCGGCGGCTGGCTCTGCTACGGCGACCTTCTGAGCCGCATCCTGCTTGTCCGCAACTGCGGCCTGCTTCGGCTCAGCCGACGCGGCGGGTGTCGTCGCAACCGCCTCCGCAGCCGCGGCAGGCTTGACCTCGGGACCGGCCGAAATGTCGGCGCTGGCCGCCTGGCTCGGAACGGACGGCGCGGGATTGACCGACGCGGTCTTGTCGTCGGCTGGGGTCTTGTCCTCGGCGACCGGCGCCTCAGCCGGCTTCTTGATCAGCTTCTTGCATTCCAGCGGGAACACCAGCTCGCCCGATGCCGTCAACCCGATCGGCTCGCATCCGCCGAACGGCCCGCTCTCCTTGCCCTGATCCTTGGCCACCTCGCCTGCGGATGGTGAGGAGCCGCCCGGCTCGGCGCTTCGCGCAAGCGAAACGCCAACCGCAACCTGAAATAGAACAACGCCGCACAACAATCCGGCCCGGCCGGCCTTCCGCCCCAATGTACGCATGACACGCTCGCTCGACGCATGAACTCCGACAAGGCCATCACGCCATTGAGGCAAGTCTGTGAAGGCAAGCCGCGGATTCCCGCTGCGGTGTCAATTCGATGGCATTGTGTCCTGTCTGCACGACCAACGGTGCCGCAGGAATCCCTCAATGCGGTAGCAATCGGAGCCTACCAGGGTCGCCTGCGTGCAGTGACCGTCGGGGATTGACGGCCGCCGCCAGATGCGAGCGTCCGGACAGCCCCCTTGAGCGCAACCGACTATCGTCCCGACATCGACTGCCTGCGCGGCTTCGCAGTGATCTCGGTGATCGCGTTCCACTACGACATCTCGCCGTTTCGCAGCGGCTATGTCGGCGTCGACGTGTTCTTCGTCATCTCGGGCTTCCTGATCACGCGGATCATTCATGCGGAGGTGCGGAGCGGAACATTCTCGTTCGCCGCGTTCTACCGGCGCCGTGCCCGGCGCATCCTGCCCGCCGCCTTCGCGATGCTGTGCGTCACCCTGCTCGGCGCCAGCGTGATCCTGCTGCCGCGGGACGCGGTGTCCGTGGCGCAGCAGGCGCTGGCCGTCCTCGTTTTCTGCTCCAACATCCTGCTGTGGTCGCAGCAGGGCTATTTCGACGCCGCCGCCATCACCAAGCCGCTGCTGCACACCTGGTCGCTCGGGGTGGAGGAGCAGTATTATCTGCTGTTTCCCACGCTGGCGCTCGCCGCCTTCGCGCTGCGGCGGTCGCTGATGCTTGCGAGCTTCGCCACGGTCTGCGCGACCTCGTTCCTGCTCTGCGTGATCCAGACCCGGCTGCAGCCCGCCGCCGCGTTCTTTCTGTTGCCGGCCCGGGTCTGGGAGCTCGCGCTCGGCGCGCTGCTGGCCGTGGAGGCCCTGCCGGCGCCGCAAAGCCAATGGCTCAGGATCACGGTGGCCGCACTGGGCTGGATCGCGCTCGGCGCCGCCGTCAACCTGTTCTCGCCGCACACGCCCTATCCCGGCACGGCCGCGCTGCTGCCGTGCCTCGGCGCCGCCGCCGTGATCTGGGCCAATCCGCCCCCGAGCAAGGCCGTGCTGACCGCGGTCAAACCGATGATCACGATCGGGCTGTGGTCCTACTCGCTCTATCTCTGGCACTGGCCCGTCGTCTCGCTGGCGACGGCGGTCTGGGGTCCGCCGAGCTCAATCGCGGACAAGCTGGCGCTGCTCGGAGCCTGCACCGTGCTGGCGCTGACGAGCTTCCATCTGATCGAGCAGCCGGCGAGGCGTGCGCAGTCGCCGATCGCGGCGCGCGCGCTGGTCGCGAGCGCATCCGTCGTGCTGCTGGCCTCGCTCTCGATCATCGGACTTGCCGGCTTTCCCGTCCGCTTCTCGCCGCAGGAGCGGGCGCTGGCGGAATTCATCAGCTACGATCATAAGTCCGCCTACGAGAGCGGCACCTGCTTCCTCGATCCGGGCCAGACGTTCGCGGCGTTGCAGCCGTCATGCCTTGCCAAAGGGCAGCGCCCGCGCATCCTGGTGTGGGGCGACAGCCACGCCGCTCACCTCATCCATGGCCTGACGCGAGCCATGCCCCAGGCCTCGCTGCTGCGCGCCAGCCTTGCGCAATGCGTCCCTCACGCCGAAGCGGGCCAGTCCGCCGCCTGCATGGATTTCAACCGCCGGCTGCCTCGGCTGGTGCGCGAGCTCACGCCCGACATCGTCGTGCTGTCGGGCAATTGGACACGCACCGCGATGACGCCGGCCGCACAGGCCAGCCTGCTCGCCACGATCAACGCGATTGCGGACACCGGCAGCAAGGTGGTGGTGGTCGGGCCGAGCCCGCAATTCGATCGTCCGCTGCCGAATCTGCTGATCGCGGCGAAGCGCTTCGGCGTCGGGACCGACGGGCACATGCTGGATCTGCTCGGCGAGGTCGACGACTTCATGCGCACGCTGCTGACGGACGTGGCGCAGACCGAATACGTGTCGCCGCTCGCGCTGCTGTGTCCGGCGGGAGATTGCGTGCTCCAGACCTCCGACGGCGCACCGCTCGCCTGGGACGATGGTCACCTCACGGCGCAGGGCTCGGAGCTCGCAGGCGCACGGATCGTCGCGGCGTCGCCGGCATTGGCCGCAGCCGCAAGCGCCGCAGCCGACAGCGAATAGCGCCACCTAATCGTCCGACAGGAAACTCGCGAACACCGGCGCAGCGCGCTCGCCCATCCGCTGGGCCCCTGCCACGGTGAAATGACCGGCATCCTGGAACAACCACACGCCCCCCTCCACGACCGGGCAATCCCGGTCGCAATAGACCTCCGAGGGCCTGAGCAGCGTCACCTTGGCGAGCGGCCTGATCGCCTCCGACAGGACGGCGTCGATGACGCGGTTGGTCGCGATCGCCTCGCTCTTCGGCACGGCATCGCACGGCTTGGCCGGCGCGTGCCAGCGCGGCCCCGGCAGCATGCGCAATTGATCGAAGGCGCAATTCACCGGACGGACCTGGCCGCCGACGACGAGGAAATGCCGGCCGGGCCGGTCGAGCAGACGGATGGTCTCGGCGAGATGACCGGCGACCGCGGCGTTGCGGGCGCGCGCTGCCGGCCCTTCGCCGAGGTCGAGATAATGCTGCCACGCCTGCCCGATCACGACGAAATCGGCCTGCGACTGCCGGATCCGCGGCAGCTCGCTGTCGCGCAGCTCGGCGCAGACCTGGGCGCGAGGTCCCTCGGCGGTGAGCCCCGCGAGGGTGGGACATCCGCTCATGGTGGACACGTGCCCGATCATCCCGCGCGCCTTCAGCGTCGCATCGAGCGCGGCGACATATTGCTGGACATAGGAATCGCCGAGCAGCTCGACGCCGCGCGTGCCCTCGAGATCGCCGAACGCGCACAGACGGCCGACGGTGCGACCGCATTTGTTGAGGCCGAAGCCCTGCAGCTGGAACAGCGCGAGCTGATCGTCGGGCAGCCGCGACACGACGCCATTGGCGCGGAACGTCACATGGGTGAGCGCGGCACCGACGATGAGCACGGTCGCAAAGCTCGCCACCTGCGCGCCCCTCGGCCACGGCAGCCGCCGCAGCGGCCGCTCGACGATGACGAACATCAGCGTGGTCAGCACCGCCATCAGCGCGAGCTGCGCCGCCAGTCCCGCCGCGGTCTGCGCCGCATCGCCGAAGATGAAGCGGACGAAGAAGATCACGGGCCAGTGCACGAGATAGAGCGAATAGGACGCAGCGCCGACGGCGCGAACCGGGCGAGCCATCACCAGCGACGTCGGGGCATTGGCCGCGATGATGACGGCTGTGGCGATGCAGGGCAGCAGCGCGGCGACGCCTGCCTGGAATTGATAGCAGCCGATGAGGAGAAGGCTGCCGAACAACAGAACGTCGCCGCAGGCGGCGGCGAGAGAGCGTGCGCGCGGCGACGCCGCCAGCCGGGCCTCGAGCGGAATGGCGAGCGCGCCTAGGGCGAATTCGAACACCCGGAACGGCGTCAGGAAGAACACAGCGTCCGGATCGCGCGATGACCAGAGTGTGGCCGCGGCAAGGGACAACAACCCGATCGCGGCAATGGCACCGAACACCGGCCGGCGCGTGCCGAGCCACATCAGCAGCAGCGGCGCCAGCGCGTAGAATTGAACCTCCGCCGACAGCGACCACAGGTGCAGCAGCGGCAACTGATCCGCGCTCGGCGCGAAATAGGCGCTGGCCTCGCGCCAATATTGGATGTTTGCGATCGAGAGCAGGCCGTGTGTCGCCTCCTTGGCGAGCTGGCGCAGGGCTTCCGGCGACAGGAACAGCCAGCCGACCGCGAACGTGGCCGCAATGGTCACAACCAGCGCCGGCAGGATGCGCCGTGCCCGCCGCAGATAGAAGTCCGACAGCGAGAAGCGCCGCGCGGCGACATCGCGCAGGATCTGCCCAGTGATGAGATAGCCGGAGATGACGAAGAAGATGTCGACGCCGGCATAGCCGGCCTCGAAGCCGGTGATCCTCAGATGGAAGAGAATGACGATGACGACAGCGATCGCCCGAAGGGCATCGATGTCAGCCCGATGACTGCGTTCCAATGTCGTCCACTCCGCGCATTCCTCGAGGCGGACGAGTTGCGCAGACACGGATGGCAACAGCGGGAAACAGTCATGACGTCATCGGACCCATCCGATGACACCGCGCGGGCGATGCTATGGCGGACGTGAAGGAAGTTTGCTGAAGTCGGCCGCAAGTTCGGCAATCCGTTGAACGATCAGCTCGAATACGGCAATCTGGCGACGCTGAGGGACAATGCGGGGCTGAGGACGGTGATGAACCTGTTGCGAGGAGAATGGCGGGGAGCGTTCGCGGGAATAGCCGTCGCGGCGCTGCTGGCGGCGGCCACCGCAGCCTCGGCGCAAGCTCAGACGCCTGCTCCCGCGCCCGGTCCCGCTCAGACCACGGTCGAGCGCAACGCCAAGGGCGTCGCCGGCAAGCCGATCCAGGTCGGCATCTATCTCAACGTCCAGCCCGACTGCTCATCCGGGCCCCTTCCCGCCATCCGCCTTGTGTCGCCGCCCGGCAACGGCACCGTCACGATCAAGCGCGGCAAGGTCAGCGCCACCAACTACAAGCAGTGCCTCGCCCTGGAAGTGCCGGGCTTCATCGCCTTCTATCAGTCGAAGGCCGACTTCGCCGGCACCGACACGGTGACGCTCGAGGTCAAGTTCCCGCAGGGCCGCACCGAAGTGCAGCGGATCATGATCAACGTCGGCGTCGGGCCGGCAGGGCAGAAGATCTGAGCCGAAGCGCATCGGCGCGCCGCCGCCTCCAGCCATGAAAAAGGGCCGCCTCATGGGCGGCCCTTTGCTTCTGCTGTTCCAAGCCGACCGGATCAGACGTGGACCTGCGTCTGGGCGTGGCTGTTGTCGATGATCATCTTGATCACGTCGTCGCCGGCCGTGAGGTTGCCGCCGGTGTCCTTGATCGTCGCGACGTTGGTCCAGCCGGAGCCGGCGTTGATCTGCAGCGTCAGGTCGCCGTTGTTCAGCACGCCGCTGCCGTTGGCGGAGGCCAGGCTGGTGTGCCCGCCGCTGTCGACGAAGCGCACCGCGTCGGCATGGTTGCCGGACACGCTGGCCAAGAGGCCCGAGAGGTCGATGACGTCGCCGGATGTGCCGGTCTGGAAGTCCAGGATGGTGTCGAGCCCGCCGCCGGCGAGATCACCGGCGTTCCACTTGAACGTGTCCGATCCGCCATTGCCGGTCAGCTTATCCGAGCCGGCGCCGCCGATCAGGACGTCGTTGCTCGAGGAACCGTTGATGACGTCGTCATAGGCCGAGCCGATGACGCCTTCCATGTTCTTGTAGGTGTCCTGGCCGATCCCGGACAAGGTCGGGCCGGTAGTGTTGCTGCTGCTCTGCGTCAGCGTGAAGGTGATGCCGGCCGTCGCATCCGAGAAGTCGAGCAGGTCGATCCCTGCCCCGCCATCGATGGTGTCGTTGCCGCCGCCGCCGCGGATGATGTCGTCGCCATCGCCGCCATTGATCGCGTTGACAGCACTGCTGCCGATAAGGATGTCGTCGCCCGAGCCGCCGGTCACGCGCTCGATATTGGCGATCGAGCTGAAGCCGGTGGCCGTGCCGGCGCCGAGATTGACCGTCACGTCCTCGCTGGTGATGTAGGTCAGGGTATCGCTGCTGCTGCTGCCGAGATCGGCGGTCACGGCCTCGATATTGCTGAGCTTGGTTCCGTTGACGTCGGTGATCACGCCGCCGGCAACCGTGACATAGATCAGATCCTGGGACGACGTCCCCTCGATGACGAACGTGTCGGTGCCGATGCCGCCGTCGACGGTGTCGACGCCGTCGTTGACGCCCCAATAGAAGGTGTCGTTGCCGGAGCCGCCGATGGTGACGTCGTTGCCGCTGCCGCCCCGGATGGAGTCGTTGCCGGCGCCGCCGTTGATGTAGTCGTTGCCGGCGCCGCCGAGCAGCGTGTCGTTGCCGCCGAGGCCGTAGATGCCGTCGTCGTCGGCACCGCCGTTGAAGTTGTTGCCGCCGCTCGACCCGATCATCACGTCGTAGCCGTTGTTGGCATTGGCCTCGAGCGGGTTGTCGACCGTGGCGGTGATCGCGTCGCCGTCGTTGGCGCTGTAGCCGGACAGCCACGGGGCCGAACCGACCACCCACGACTTGTCCGACAGCGAGTTGATGGTGAGGTTGAGCGCACCATTGTCGAGCGCATTGAAGGCCAGATAGGTCGATACGGACGATACCGAGTCGGTGGCCGTGACCTTGTAGACATACAGGCCCGCGTCGTTGTTGCTCGGATCTCCGGTGAACTGATTGCCGGTCCGGTGGATCCAGCTGTCGTCGCCGGTCGAGCTGTAGACGAGGCTGTAGGTGTAGGTGACCGTCCCCATTCCGCCCGAGAACAGCGTCGCCGCGTCCAGGCTGATCACGTTCGGCGAGTCGCTGTTCTTCGACAGCGCATAGCGTCCGTCGGCGCTCGTGGTGTCCACCACGGCCAGCGGCGCGGGCTCATTCGTGCCGCTGATGGTCACGTCGATGACCTGGCTGGCCGTGCCGTCGACCGACTTCACCGTCAGCGTGTCATGCTTGACGTCGCCATTGTTGAGCGCCTGCACGTTGGCAGCCGAATTGTTCAGCGTATAGCCCCAGTCGCCTGTCACCGCATTGAAGGTGAAGGTGCCATACGTCCCCGCCAGCGAAGCCGGCGTCTGGAACTGGGCTTCTCCGCTATCGACGTCGGTGACCGTCAGGGTCCCGCCTGCCGTCAGCGTGGCGTCCTCCTTGACCGCACCGCTTGCCATGCCCGCGATCGACGCCGCATCGTTGACGCCGTTCACCGTAACGGTGACGGTCTGCATCGTCGTCCCGCCGTGACCGTCATCGATCTTCACCGTATAGGTCTGATCGATATGGTCGCTGGCGCGCAGCGACTGGATGTCGGCGTCATTGACGGCGAACGTCCAGTTCACCTTGTGGCCGGTATTGTCGACCGTGGCGCTGAACGAGCCGTAGTAGTTGCTGCCGGCCGGTGTCGTGTAGGTCACGGTCTGGACATCGCCGTCCACGTCGGTGAAGGCGATCGCGCCGGACGCCTGCTCCACTCCCGGTGTCACGACCGTGCTGGGCTGCACCGAGATGTCGTCGATGACGGCGCCGCCGCCGCTCGCGAACTTGATGGTGGTCGACGTCGAGGTCGCGGTGAACTGGTAGGTCTGCTCCGTCCAGCCAAAGTTCCAGGCGCTCGTCGTCAGAAGGGTTGTTCCATCAACGGCTGATGTCACGGCCGTGCCGTAGGTCATCACGTAGAAGTCGACGGTATAGGTCACGCCGACGACGGTGCTGATGGTCTGGCTCATCGAGCTCGATGCGCCGTAGAAATCGGCCGAGCCGCCGTCCGTGCGGCCGCCCACGACGGTGACGGCATGGGCGCCCCCGACCGTCCACGCATCCAGCGTGTAGAAGTTGCCGTTGTAGTAGCCGAACGAGCCGTTCTGGATCAGGTTGCCGCTCGGCGCCGCATAGGAGGCGTCCTCCGTGACGCTTGCCGTGGTCGTTCCCGCCCCGAAGGTCGGCGCGTGGTTCGGCGCCGTGACTGAGCCGGTCTGGCCGCTGGTCACGTTCTCGGCAAAGCCCTGGCCGTCGGTGTAGGTGACGTTGGCCGAGATCTTGTGGCCAACGTCGTTGGAGCCCAGCGTGTAGGTCGAGCCCGTCGCGCCGTTGATGACGGCGCCGTCACGCAGCCAGTGATAGACGACGTTCGACGCGGCACCATCCGGATCGCTGCCGAGATTGGCGGTCAGCGTCTGACCTTGCGTCGCCGTGCCCGACATCGTCACGCTCGCAGCGCCGTCATTGACCGGCGTGATGGTCAGCGTGAAGGCGTCCGAGACTGCATATTCGCCGTCGCTGGCGTAGACCGTGACGTTGACCGTGCCTGCGAAATTGGCCGGCGGGGTGCCGCTGAAGGTGCCGGTCGTGGCGTCGAAGTGCAACCACGCCGGCAGGTTGCTGCCGTCGCTGAGGTTCGCCGACAGCGTCAGCGGGTTCGCGGTGCCATCGAAGCGGCCATCGACATCGGCAAACGTGTTCGACGGGATGGTGAAGCTGAACGGCTGATCTTCCGCCGAGCTGCGGTCGGTCAGCGCGTTCTGCAGGACCGGCGCGTCATTGTTGCCGAGGATCTGGATCGTCACCGTCTTGGCGGTGCCGTCCTCCGTGTAGACCGTGAAGCTGTCGGTCAGCGTGGTCTCGCCTTCCTTCAGCGCCTGGATTCTCGGGTCGTTATTATAGATGCCGTAGGTCCATCTGCCATCGCTGCCGATGTCGTACCAGCCGTAGCCGTTGGCCGTGTTCGAGGACGTCGCCTGCCACACATCGTTGTGCCCGTCGACGTCGGTCGCATTGAGGTCGCCGCGGGCGATGCCGTAGAGCGGGCTGCTCTGGCTGTTCGCGATGCCGCCCTCCTCGGCGACGGTGCCGGTGGCGTCACCGCTGATCACGGCCGCGTCGTTGACGCCGGTGACCGTGATCTTGAGCGTCGCGGTGTTCGACACCGCGCCCGACGGATCCTTGTCGGTATAGGTGAAGGTGTCCACCGCGGGCACGCCCGCCGCCAGCGCATCGGCCTTGTCGGCGACATAGGTGTAGGAGCCGTCCGAATTCAGCGTCAGATGGCCGTAGGCGCCCTCGATCGAGGTGCCGACGCCCGCCCCCTGCGTCACGCTGCCGGTGCCAGCCACGACGCCGGACACGACGAGCGAGCTGACGGGGTTGTCGACGTCGCTGTCGGCCACCGAGCCGCCGGTCGAGCCGCGGATCACGCCGTTCGCCGCCGAGATGTTGAGGCTGCCATCCTCCAGCACCGCATGGGTGTCGGAGTTCGCCACCGGCGGGTGGTTGGCGGGGATGACCTCGACGCTGACGGTCTGGGTGGCACTCAGATTGCCGCCGCCGACATTGCCGTTGTCGTTGATGGTGATCGTGACCGACCCCGGATGGTCGCTGTTCGGGGTGAAGACGGCAGAGGCCAGATAGGTGTTCAGATCGCTGATCTTGAACCCGCTCATCGAGAGCGTCTGTTCAGCGTTGAAGACGCCGAGCGACGGAATGGACAACGTGCCGCCGGAGATGTCGAACCTCACGGACTCGACGACATCGCCGTCCGCGTCGGAGAAGGTGATCGCGTTCGCTCCGGTGAAGGCGAACGAGGCGCCTTCATTGGCCGTCACATGCGTCGGGGCATGGATCTCCGGCGCATCGTTCACCGGCGCCACGTTGATCGTCAGCGTGCCGGTGTCCGTCTGTCCGGCCGCATCACGCACCGTGTAATCCACGGTATCCGCGCCATAGAAGTCGGCCTTGGGCTTGTAGACATAGGTGCCGTCGGCATTGAAATGGATCGTGCCGCCCTTGGCCGTCGTGAAGTCGCCCGCCACCACGCTCAGCGTGTCGCCCGTATCCGGGTCGCGGTCGTTGTGGAGAACGCCCTGCACCGCATTGGACACGGTCATCGTCGTGTCCTCGTTCACGCTGGCCGTGTCATCTACGGCCGTGGGAGCATCCTCGATCGGGTTGATGTTGATCGTGATCGTCTGCGTCGCGCTCAGATTGCCGCCGCCGACATTGCCGTTGTCGTTGATGGTGATCGTGACCGATCCCGTCACGTCGTTGTCGGCGGCCGGCGTGAACACCGCCGACGCCAGATAGGTGTTCAGATCGCTGATCTTGAACCCGCTCATCGAGAGCGTCTGGCTGGCGTTGTAGACGCCGAGAGACGGGATCGCGAACGTGCCGCCGGAGATGTCGAACCTCACGGACTCGACGACATCGCCGTCCGCATCGGAGAAGGAGAACGCGTTCGCGCCGGTGAAGGCGAATGGCGTATCCTCGTTCGTCGTCACCTGCGCCGGCGCATGGATCTGCGGCGCGTCGTTGACCGGGGTCACCGTGACATCGATCGTCTGCAGTGCGGTGTTGACGACGTCGGTGTGGACGTTGCCGTCCGACAACGTAGCCTGGTCGGTAACCTCCGCGACCACCGACAGCGAGAACGTGCCGTTGTAATTCGCGGGCGGCGTGACCTGCAGCGGATGGCTGTCGAACGCGGCGATCGCGGCGGCGCTATCGATCACCCACTTGCCGGCGTCAGCGCCGGTTCCAGCATGGCCGACCGAGAAGGTCGCGCCGGCCGGATAGCCCGAAATCAGCAGCCGCAGGCTTTCGGAGCCGTCGGTGTCGGTGACGGCGGCGCTGATGAGCTTCAGGTTTATCGTGGTGTCCTCGGCACCCGAGGCCGGGCCGAGATCCATGAAGCCCAGCGTCAGCGCGTCCGCCTTCGGTGCGACGTCGACCGTGACATGCGCGGTCGCGGTCCCGCCATCGCCGTCGCTGACCGTGTAATCGAAGCCGGCAACGCCCGAGAAGTTCTTGTCCGGCGTGAACACCGGATTGCCGTTGGAGAGCGAAACGGTGCCGTGCGTCGCGTTCGACACGCCGCTGACGGTCAAGGTGTTGTTGTCGACGTCGGTGTCGTTGTTGAGCAGGCTGAGCAGCGCGTTGACCGTGAGCGGGCTGTCCTCGCTCGCTTGCACCGCGTCGTCATGAGCCACCGGCGGCGTGTTGAAGACGCCGGTCAGCGTGCGCGTGCCGTCGGTGAAGGCAAAGCTCTCATAGTTCGTGAACGTATCGGTCAGGCCGTTGTGGGTGACCTGCACGCCGATCAGCGTCACGCCGTCGGTGGCGAACACCTTGGTGTAGGTCGCCTCGGCGAACTTGAAGCCGAACTTCACGGTGTCGGTGTCAGATCCGCCGTCGGACACAACGCTGGTGTTGCCGGCAAACCGGAAGAGATCCAGCGTGTCGTTGCCGGAGCCACCGTTGAACACGATGGTCGACGGCGCGATCGCGGTGCCGCTGATATCGGTGATCGTCACCGTGTCGCTGGCAGTGCCGCCGGTGATCGTGATGCGCTCGATCTCGTCGGCGCGGATGGTCGCTCCGTTCGGACCGTCATAGCGCACCAGAATGTCGGTGGCGTTGCTGGCGGAGGGATCATTCAGCGTCGGATTGATCTCGGTGCCGGTCGAGGTCTTGCCGATGGTGAAATTGCGCGCATTTCCATCGCCCGTGATCGCGAGCACGTCGTAGTTCGGAAAGGTCGTGCCAGACTCCGAGCCGCCGTCGATGACGTCGCTGCCGTCGCCCACCGTGTAGAGGAAGGTGTCGTTGCCGGCGCCGCCGAACAGCCGGTCGCCACCTCCTCCGCCGATGATGATGTCGTTGCCGGCGCCGCCATACAGGACATCGCCGCCCACGCCGTTGCCGCCGACCAGAATGTCGTCGCCATTTGAGCCGTGGGCCTCGGTCACGCCGCCGAGCTTGTCGGTGCCGACCACCTTGTCGGTCACCGCGGCGCGGTCGGTCACGCTGTGAGCCCCGACCGTCTCGCCGAGGACCGTCGCCGAGCTGTCGCCGAGATTGACGAACACAGGCGAGTTCGGCGCGTCATAGCGAGTCGTCGTCACCGTGCCGGCAGCATCGACCCGGACAGTGAAATTGTTGGTGAAGACGTCGTGGTCGCGATCCTCGACCGCGAAGGCGAAATTGATGTCGAGATACTGGTCGGCGGCGCTCGAGGTCCCGATCGGCGCGGGGTGATCGAGCGGCTGCAGCAAGGTGAAATTGTAGGAGCCGGTGCCAGCCTCCGACAGCGTCACCGTGAACACGGCAGCATCAGCCGCGTTGCCCGTCACCAGACCATTCTGGCCGATGTAGCTGCCACCGCTCATGCGATAGGCGGTCAGCGTGGTGTGATCGGCCGACATGACGTAGGTCAGACCGAAGCCGAGCGAGGTCAGCCCGGAGAGCTGGTGGTTGGCCGCATCGTAGGCGCGCACTGGCGACGCGCCGAGGAACGTCACCGACGGACCGGAGCTGTCGCCATCGGCTCCATAGGTGATGCGCAGATCGACCGCGCCGGTCGAGACGCTGCCGGCTGCCTCCGAGATCGCGACGGTGTCGACGTCCTGCGACTGCGGGCTGTCATCGTTGACGGTGATGATGATCTGATCGTGCAGCGCAACGGAATCGCCGTCGGAATCGGTGGCGGTCACC
The DNA here is from genome assembly GCF_051168375.1 of Bradyrhizobium sp. HKCCYLRH1034. Lineage (NCBI taxonomy): Bacteria > Pseudomonadati > Pseudomonadota > Alphaproteobacteria > Hyphomicrobiales > Nitrobacteraceae > Bradyrhizobium > Bradyrhizobium sp. HKCCYLRH1034. The sequence continues at coordinate 51,411 of NZ_JBNPUW010000001.1, forward strand.
GCCGTCGACAGGTCGAGCGTCAGCGTGTTGTCATGGCCGGTGCCGACATGGTCCAGCGCGCCCTTCAGACGGAACGAATACTGGCCGGTGTTGGCATCGACCTGGAACTCGAAGATCGTGACGCTGCCAGCCTTGGCGATCAGCGTGTTGTCGACCCCGATGCTGTAGGTCAGCACCACGCCGCCCGACGTCAGCGACAGCAGCTCGGGCGCGAGGTTGGTCTTCTCGACCGTATAGGTGCCGGGCCTGTCGGCGCCGAACGACACCAGCGAGCTCAGATTACCGGTGAAGTAGGAATCGTTGCCGTTGCCGTCGCCGTTGAGGTCGCCGCCATGGTTGCCGGTCGCGGTCACTACCGTTCCGTTCGGCAGCTCGCTCTCGTAGACCGCCGCTCTCAACACCGTCGCGGTCGCGACGGGGGTGTCGTCGTCGATCGTCACGGCGAATGACGAGCTGGCGCTGTCGCCATCCGCATCGGTGGCGGTGAAGCCGAAGGTCAGCTTGACGTCGTTCTCGTTCTGGCCGGCCGGATGATCGACGTGCTTCAGCAGCGTGAAGCTGTAGCTGCCTGCACCGGAATCATCGAGCGAGACCTTGAACACCTGGCTGGCCACCGACGGCGGGTTGCCGTTGGTCGGATTGCTGCCGGTGTAGCCATAGACCGTATTGCCGACGACCCAGAGCTTGACCTGGACGCCCTCGACCGTCAGCGAGCCCGCGTCCGAAGTGGCGTTCTGGCCGTTGGTGATGCCGCTGAACGCGACCGCGCGGTTCACGCTGCCGCTGTTGTTGTCGTCGGCGCCCCAGGAGATCGCCAACGAGCCGTTGGCCGTGACATTGGCACCGGCGACGTCGCCGGTGGCCGCTCCGGTGTTGCCGCCGGAAAGCCCATCCTCGTCGACGGTCCCGGCATCAGCCGTGCCGATCGCGGGCCGGCCGTTGTCGTCATTGATGGTGACAGTGAAGTTGCCGCCGGAGGCGGTATCGCCATCGGCATCGGTCGCGGTGAAGCCGAGCTTCAGCGACAGTGCATTGGTCTGGCCCGAGCCGACGTGATCGACATTGTCCAGGAGCTCGAAGGTGTAGCTGCCGGAGCCGTCGTCGGACAGCGTGATGTGGAACACCTTGCGGTCGTTCGTCGTGAGCTGGCCGCCATTGTCGTTGGCGACGCCCCAGATCTCGGTGTCCGACACGCGGATGAACTGCACCGCCGTGCCGTTCGACGTCAGCGTCGGGCTGCCTGCGCCGGTGGTCTTGACCACGTCGCCGGTATGGATCGCGCTATCGAACGCGACGCTGCGATTGGCCGCGCCCGAATTGTTGTCGTCCGCGCCCCAATTGATGTTGAGCGCGACACTGGCCGCGGTCTGGGTCTGGAACACCTCCGCCCCGGCGGATCCGGTGGTGTTCTCGGTCACCGTCGCTGCGGTCGGCGAACCGAGCACCGGCACGTCGTCCTTGACCGAGACGGTGAAGCTGTTGCTGGACGTGTCGCCGTCGCCATCGGTCGCCGTGAAGCTGAAGGACAGCTTGACGATGTTCTCGCCGCTGCCGGCGGGATGATCGAGGGTGCCGAGCAGCTTGAAGCTGTAGGAGCCGTCGTTCTGGTCGCTCAGCGACACTTCGAACACGCGGGTGCCGTGGGCGAGATCGCTGCCGGTGTAGCCGACCAGCACGCCATTCTCGAAGCTGTACTTCACCGTCTGGCCGTCCGACGTCAGCGCCAGATTGCGGCCTGCGCTGTCCTCGGCGTCGACATTCGCGCCTGCGCTCGTGTAGCGGAAGCTGACCGAGCGGTCGCCGAGCCCGCCGCCCGAGGTCTTGTTGCTGTCGTCGGAGCCCCAGCTGATGTTGAGGTCGCCGCTGATCGCGGTCGGCTCCTTGGAGACATCGGTGCCGCCCGGCAGATCGTCCTCGTCGACGGTCCTGGCATCGCCGGCCGCCGCCACCGGGGCGGTGTCGAGCACCGTGACCTTGAAGCTGCTGGTGACGCTGTCGCCGTCGGAATCGGTGGCCTTGAAGCCGAACGTCAGCGGCAGGCTGTCATCGTTCTGGCCGGACGCCGGGTGGTCGATGTTGTCGTACAGCGTGAACTTGTAGCTTCCATCGCCGCTGTCGGACAACTGGATGGTGAAGACGGTGCGGTGATCCGCGGTGACCGCCGTCAGCAAGGTGCCGTCGCCGGAGATCGTGTAGCTGATCGCCGAGCCGTCGGAGGTCAGGCCCGCGGCACCGGCGGCGGTCGTGAAGGCCACCGCGCGGTTGTGCCCGACACCCGTATTGTTGTCGTCGGCGCCCCAGGAGATGTCGAGGTTGCCGGTCTGGACCGTCGAGTTCGATGCATCCGGATGGCTGGTGTCGTAGCCGTCGGTCGGCAGGCTGGCCTCGCTGACGGTCTCGTCCTCGGGGCAGCCGACGGTCGGGACGTCGTCCGTCACCGCCACCGTGAAGCTGCTCGCGGCGCTGTCGCCGTCGGAATCGGTGGCCTTGAAGCCGAAGCTCAGCGCCAGGCTGTCGGTGCCCGACTTGCCATGATCGAGGTTGTCGAGCAGCGTGAACTTGTAGCTGCCGTCGCCGTCATCGCTCAGCGTGACGGTGAAAACGGTGCGGTGATCGGTGGTGACCGCGCTCAGCGTGGTGCCGTCGGACGAGACCACATAGCTGACCGCATAGCCGTTCGACGTCAGCCCGTCCGGTGCGGTCGTGTTGAAGAACGCCACCGAGCGGTTGTTGGTCGCGCCGGAATCATTGTCGTCGGCGCCCCAGGAAATCGCGAGACGGCCGGTCTGCACCGTCGAGTACGGCGAATCCGGGAACAGGACGTCATAGAGATCGGTCGGCAGGTTGGCTTCGCTGACGGTCTCGCTCTCGGCGTGTCCGATCGTCGGGACGTCGTCGACCACGGTGACGGTGAACGTGCTGCTGCTCGAATCGCCGTCGGAATCGGTCGCGGTGTAATCGAAGGTCAGCTTGACGACGTTGCTCTCCTGCCCGGCCGGATGATCGAGATTGCCGAGCAGCTTGAAGGTGTAGGTGCCGGTGCCGTCGTCATCGAGCGAGACCTCGAACACGCGCTGACCGGAATTGAGGCTGTTGCCGGTGTAGCCGACCAGCACGCCATGATCGAAGGCGTATTTCACCTGCTGACCGTCCGACGTCAGGCCACTGAGGCCGACGTCGCTGCCGTTGGTCACATGGACGTCGGCGGCGGCGTTGGACGTATTGGCGAAGCGAACCGAGCGATCGGCGGCGCCGCTGTCGTTGTTGTCGGCCCCCCATTTGATGTTGAGCGCGCCGGTCACCTGGGGATCGCGGCTGCCGCCATCGTGACCGCCGAAATCGGGACCGCAATCGCCACCGCCAGCGTTGAGATCAGCTTCGCTGATGCTCTTGGCCGTCCCGGTATGCGCCTCCGGGCTGTCGTCGTTGACGCTGACCTTGAACGTGCCGCTGACCTGGTCGCCGTCGGAATCCGTGGCGACGTATTTCAATGTCAGCGCGATGCTGTCCTCGGTGTTGGGCACCGGGTGGTCGAGATTGTCGAGCAGCGTGAAGCTGTAGGATCCGGAATCGAGGTCGGACAGCTTCACTGTGAACACGGCGGCATTGGCCTTGTTGCCGGTCCAGTTGCCGTTGCCGTCGATGTAATGCTGTCCATCGAAGCGGTAGGCCGTGATCAACGTGCCGCCTTCGCTGACGTCGTAGGTCAACGCGACGCCGTTCGAGGTCAGGTGCTGCGCGGCGAGCGTGGTGGTGGCGTCGGACGCGAAGGTGACGGCGCGGTCGCCGTTCACCGGGGACGCACCGGTGATCCCGACATTGCCGAGATTGTTGGCGCTGTCGCTGCCCCAGGAGATGCCGAGATCGCCCGTTGCGACGGTGTTCTGGCCGGGGACGTCGCCAGACCCGCCCGCGAGCCCGGTCGGGAGCCCGTCCTCATCGACCACGCCGGTCGCAATCTCCCGGTTCAGCACCGGCGCGTCGTCGTTGATCTTGACCGTGAAGGTGTCGGAGACCGCATCGCCATCCGAATCCGTGGCGACGAAGCCGAGGGTGAGCGTGACGTCGTCCTCGGTGTTGTGGGCCGGATGATCGATATTGTCGATCAGCGTGAAGCTGTAGGACCCCTGCCCCTGGTCGGACAGCGACACCGTGAACACCCCAGCCTTGGCCGGATCACCGGTGGCATGGCCCTCGCCGTCGACGTAGGTGTGATGCCCTTCATCGTAGCGGTAAGCGGTCAGCAGCGTGCCGTCGGGGGACACGGTGTAGGTCAGCGCGACGCCGTTCGACGTCAGATGCTGGCCGGTGAGCGTCGAGATCACGTCGGAGGCAAAGGTGACGGCGCGGTCGCCATTGACCGGCGTACCGTTGATGCCGCCGTCGATATGGCTGTTGGCACTGTCGGCGCCCCAACGGATGCCGAGGAAATCGGTCACCGTCAGATTGGCGCCGGCTGCGTCCTTGCCGTCCGAATAGGAGTTGCCGGGATTGCCGAGACCATCCTCGTCGACCACGGAGTAGCTGACGCGCTCGCCAAACACCGGAGCGTCGTCGTTGACCTCGACATTGAAGCTGCCGTGGATTGCGTCGCCGTCGGAATCGGTGGCGACGAAGCCGAAATACAGCCCTTGATTATCCTCGCTGCCGTGGACCGAATGATCGAGATTGCCGGTGAGATTGAACGTGTAGGAGCCGTGGTCCTGATCCGACAGCGAGACGGTGAACACCGCGGCGCTGGCGAGGTCCTCCGTCGGCTTGCCGTTCGCGTCGACATAGGTCTCGTGGGCGGCGTCGTAGCGATAGGCGGTCAGCAGCGTGCCGTTCTCGGAGACCTGATAGCTCAGCGCAATCCCGTTCGACGTCAGCCCCAGTTCCTCGAGCGAGGGAACGGTGTCGGCGGCGAAAGTGACGGCGCGATCACCCTTGACCGGGGCGCCATCGATGCCGCCGTCGACATGGCTGTTGGCGCTATCGGCACCCCACAGGATCGCGAGCGTCTTGGTCACCGTGAGATCGGCGCCGGCGACGTCGCTGCCTTGCGCATAGCTGTCGCCGGCATTGCCGAGGCCGTCCTCGTCGACCACGCCGGCGCTCGGCGCATCGCCGAACACCGGCGCGTCGTCGTTGACTTTCAGGGTGAAGCTGTCGGTGACTGCGTCGCCGTCGGAATCGGTGGCGACGAAGCCGATGTTGAGCGTGATGTCGTCCTCGGTGCCGTGCACCGGGTGATCGAGATTGCCTTTCAGCTCGAACGTGTAGGAGCCGTGATCCTGATCGGACAGCGCCACGGTGAACACCGTCGCGTGGGCCGAATCCGTCGGCTTGCCGTCTGCGCCGACATAGGTCTCGTGCTCGGCGTCATAGCGATAGGCGGTCAGCAGCGTGCCGTTCTCGGACACGACGTAGGTGAGACCGAAGCCGTTCGAGGTGAGATTCTGGGCGTCGAGCGTCGCGACCACGTCGGCCGCGAAGGTCACGGCGCGGTCGCCGTTGACCGGCGTGCCATCGATGCCGCCATCGACATGGCTGTTGGCGCTGTCGGCGCCCCAGCGGATGCCGAGCGTATCGGTGACCTTCAGGTCTTCGCCATAGGCGTCGCCGTCGTCCTTGTAGCTGTTGCCGGCGTTGCCGAGGCCGTCCTCGTCGACCACCGAATAGCTCGGCTTCTCGCCGAAGCTCGGTGCGTCGTCATTGACCTTCACCGTGAAGGTATCAGTGATGGCATCGCCATCGGAATCGGTCGCGACGAAGCCGATGTTGAGGGTGATGTCGTCCTCGGTGCCGTGCACCGGGTGATCCAGGTTGCCCGACAGCGCGAAGGTATAGGAGCCATGGCCCTGGTCTGACAGCGACACCGTGAACACCACGGCGCCCGACAGGCCCTCGCCTTCCAGCGGCTTGCCGTTGGCGTCGACATAGGTCTCGTGCGCGGCATCATAGCGATAGGCGGTCAGCACGGTGCCGTTCCCCGACACCTCGTAGCGCAGGGCAAAGCCGTCTGAGGTCAGATCCTTTGCCTCGAGCGAGGCCGCCACGTTCGCGGCGAAGGTGACGGCGCGGTCGCCATTGACCGGCGTTCCGTTGATGCCGCCGTCGACATTGTTGTTGGCGTCGTCGGAGCCCCAGCGGATTCCGAGCGTATCCGTGACCGTCAGGTCTTCGCCATAGGCATCATGGCCGTCGGCGTAGCTGTTGCCGGCATTGCCGAGCCCGTCTTCGTCGACCACCGAATAGCTCGGCTTCTCGCCGAAGCTCGGGCCGTCATCCGCGACGTTGACGGTGAAGGCGCTGTTGACGGGGTCGCCGTCGGCGTCGGTCGCAACCACCTTGAAGGTCAGCGGCAGCGAGGCGTCGTTGGCGCCGTTGTGGTCGATATTGTCGGACAGCGTGAAGGTGGCGCTGCCGGAGCCGGTGTCGGACAGCGACACGGTGAAGATGGTGCGTGCGCCCTCACCCTCGCCTGCGGTCGCGATGATCTCGGTGCCGTTGGCCGACAGCGTGTAGGAGATGGCCTCGCCGTTCGAGGTCAGGCCCAGCGCCTGCAAGGTCGCGATCTCGGACGCATCGAACACCAGCGAGCGGTCGCCGTCGACCACGGTGCCGTTGGAGCCGCCATCGACCTTGCTGTTGCCGTTGTCGGCGCCCCAGCCGATGTTGAGGTCCACGCTCGCGGTGGTCGGCTCGAAGCCGTCGCCGCCCACGACCTTGGCGAAGAGCTCGCTCTCGCCGCCGCCTTCGCTTCCGCCGCCGGTGTGCTCGGCGACATTGATCGCCTCGACGGTGCCGGCGACCGGCGAATCGTCGTTGACGCCGATCACGATCGTCACCGGCGCGGTGTCGCCGCTGCCGTCGATGGCGATGACGTTGATGGTGAGATTCAGCGTGTCTTCGGTGCCGAAGACCGGATGATCGAGCGGCTGCAGCAGCGTGACCGTGTAGGTCCCCGCGATCGTCGAGTTGGCGTCGAGCGTGACGGTGAAGACCTGGTTGGCGACGATCGAGGGATCGCTGCCGATATAACCGATCAGCTCCGGCTGGCCGTTGACGGTGGTGATCGCAAAATGCACCTCCTGGCCGCCGGACGTCAGCCCGGCAAGACCAGGCTGTGACGCCGCGAACGCAAAGGCGCGGCCGATCACGTCGGTGCCGAAGTCGACGTTCAGCGAACCGGTGAAGCTCGTCACCGCGCCGCCAATGTCGCCGCTGCCGCCGGGCCGGCCTTCGGACAGGCCGTCCTCGTTGAGCACCACGCTGTCGGCAACGCCGGCGATTGGCGTCGGATTCGGCGTGACCGGGTTGTCGCCGAATTTGGTGGTGGAGTCCTCGGGTCCCAGCAGCCCGAGCGGCGTGCCGACGGTCAGCGGGTCGACCTTGAACGTCCCGAAGTTCGCGCCGGCAGGCACGCCGGGCGCACCGGGCGTACCCGCGGCGGGCAGCACCGACTGGTCGGTGGTGATCGGAAACAACTCGGCGAACTGATCGCCATTGATGATTCGGTCGGGGCCGACTTCGAAGCTGACGTCCTTCAGCGGGGCGCCGTTGGCGTCGAAAACCGGGTCGATCGAGACCGTCGACTGATTGTCGAACAGGATGATCAGGCGGTCGCCGATCTTGACGAAGGTCAGCCGCTCGCTGGCGATATCGCTGAAATCGATCTGGCTCTGGCCGTCGAGATGAACCGTAACGGCTTGGTTGCCCGGCGGTTTCCCGATCTTGAGGTGCTTGGCCGAGGCGCTGGATGGCTGCGTGGACGTGCCGGTCAACTGGGCCAGCAGGACAGGAGCATTCATGCGCCAAAACCTCCAAATATGGGGCGCTTTGGTGGCGCTCCATTTCTATCGTTAAACTATTATTAAACGAGAATACGGGTCAATATTACCGGTTCTTGTTAATCGGATTTTAGGGACTTTGGGTAAATGCAGTCAAGTGCAGCGGCATTTATGAAGGGAAACAAGGCTGTGCCTATGCTTCCGTCCCCCGCGAGGCAGGGGCGGAACGACAAGAATAAATGGAGACAGAGCCCGGAGAATTACTGCTAATTGGCAGTTATTCGATCACACAATACTTGGGGAACAACACGCACGCTGTTGGGAATAAAAGCTTGCCGCCATGAAACGGCCGAAATGGAACCGGCCTCTCGCGAATTATTTGCGAAAGGCAGGAACTATTCTTGAGGAGCGTCGAAGTCGCGGCAGATTGCCTCAGATGCGACTGACCACGCAGGCCACCGGTTCGTATTTGCGGAAATACAACAATGCCTGGTCACCGATGCCATCGAGCCACACGCCGCGGCCCGCATAGCGATAGCCGTCGCCCATCGGGACGAGACGGACCGGAATCGCACGGTGAGGATGGAGGTAGAGTTGCGCGGTAACGATCTCGCCCGGCGCGAGCACGGGACGAGAGCGCAGCACGTAGCTGCCGCCATTCTCGCAGGCGATCGAAAACGCAGCGCCCGGCAGCATCACCGCGTGAGCCTGTGCACCGCCGATGAATCCACCGATCGCCGACAAGGCCAATGCCCCGCAAACCATGACTTGCTTGATATTCACCGCAGCCCCCTGCTCGCCAGCTTCCCTGCGCGCATTAAGACCGCAAATGACCTCGGCTACAAGCCGTTCACCTGCGACATTCAGAGCAGCAGCGGCCGCCCCGGATTCCCGCCGCCGATGTCGGCCTCCGCCGCCGGCGTGACGTCGCTCTCGCTTTCGTGGTGCAGCCGCTCGGCATAGGGCGCAGCGAACAGGCTGACGCCGCGGTGATCGATGGCAAACAACGGCATGAAGGACTGCAGATCGCGGCCTTCCATCAGAGCGGCCCGCCGGTTGTCGAGCACGGACCATTTGCCGTCGAGCCGCACGGCGACGACGGCGTGATCCTGCCGCACGGCGAGGTCTCGGACCAGCAGCAGCTTGAGATCCGATTCGGGCGTCCCCGCCGCCAGCAGCAGCGCGTATTTGGCAATCGAGTAGTCTTCGCAGTCACCGAGTCCACTGCGCAAGGTCTGCAGTGGCGAACTCCAGACGTCCGGCAGGCCGTGTTGCTGATCGTCGCTGACGTAGCGCACCGCCTGGTTGACGCCGCGATTGATCATTTCCGCGCGCGTGCGGCCGTCGCTCACCGCAGACGCCGACCGGGTCAGCGCGACGAAGAGGCGCTCCGAGGCCGAGCAGCGCGCGTCATCGCGGTTGCAACGTTCGACCGAGATCCGCTCGCTCGCCATCGCCCCCTGAATGCCGCGCCACTTCACCCACAGCACACCCTCGGGTGCGCGGAACGTCATCAGGCCGAACGGCTCGTCGCTGGGAGTCGCGACCGCGGGTCCCTGCGGAGCGTCGCTGACTGATCCCGCAGGCCCGGCCGGGTCGGTCGATGCGACTTCCACAGCAGCGGAGGCGGAGCGACGCAGGCCGTCATGCTTGGCAAGCACGGCATTGATGGTGAAGAAACGGACGGGCGGCGGTACCGGCAGCGCGCCATCCGCAGTGCCTTGCGGAGATCTACGATTTGAAGTCTCGGCGAACGCAGCGCCGGCACAACCGGCCACGACCGACAACACCAGCGCAAGTCCCAGCGCGCGCGGGAGAACCCGCGGCCGATCGATCCGCAACATCAGTGACGCCCCGTATGCTCCGGGGCATCGGCCGACGTCATCGCGTCGATCCCTGTCCCGGTTGTTATCGGATCAGGGATAGGGCCGGCGCTGCTGCGGGCCGGTTAAACCGCGGTGATGTTCGCCGCCAAGCTGCGAACGCGACTAATCACGGCCGACCAAATCGCGTCGCATTTGAACGATTCAGATTTTGGCAACGCTGTCCGCCGCACGGGGCGCCCCGGATGAGCGCAGCGGCATTCTGGGTCACACGCGCTTTCGTGGAGAACCCCGGTTTCGGTGCGCTCGCGCGGACGCCTGCTCAGCGCTCGCGCAGCGCCTCGTCACGCAGCATGCGGGCAGGCTTGACCAGATAGTCCAGCACCGATTTCTTGCCCGTCAGGATCTCCACGGTCGCGACCATGCCTGGGAGGATCGGAAGCGGCTGCTGGGCGGTGCCGAGATGGTTCTTCTCGGTGCGCACCATCACGCGATAGAAGGTCTCGCCGCGCTCGTTCTTGTCGCCCTTCTCATCGGTGATCGTGTCGGCACTGATGCGCTCGACGCGCCCGTGCAACGAGCCGTACACAGATGAATCATAGGCGCTGAGCTTGACCACCGCCTCGTGGTTGGGACGGATGAAGGCGATGTCCTGCGGACGGATGCGGCCCTCGACCAGCAGCGTGTCGTCGAGCGGCGTGATCTCCATCAGGCTGGCGCCCGGCGCGACCACCGCGCCGATGGTGGTGACGTTGAGCTTGTTGACGATGCCGCGCACCGGCGAGCGCAGCTCGGTGCGCCGCACCCGGTCCTGGGCCGACTTGATGTTCTCGTCGAGCACTGCGAGATCGCCGCGGGACTTGGCGAGATCGTCTTCGGCCTGCGCGCGGAAGGCGGTGACGATGTTGAGCCGGCGCGAGCGCGCCTCCTGCACCGCCGCCTCGGTCTTCACGATGCTCGCCTGCACCACCGCGAGCTGGCCGCGCATGTCGGTCGCCTGGCGGTCGGCGCGCAGCATCTCGATCTCCGGCACCACCTTCTGGTCGAACAGCTTGCGGGTCAGTCCCAGCTCGCGATTGAGCAGCGCCAGCGTCTCCGAGAAGCGCTTCTCGGTGGCCCTGAGCTCGTCGATCTCCTTGCTCTTCTGCTGTTCCTGCTGCTGCACCACGTCGATGTCCTGCGCGAGCTTGCGTGCATGGGCGTCGAACACCGCGCGCTCGGTCTGCACCGCGCGCGGGGCGTCGGCGACGAGGTCGTCGGGAAACTCGACCGGGCTGCGGCCCTCGGTCTCCGCCGCGAGCCGGATCACCCGGGCCGCCATCGCGCCGCGGCGCTCGCGGATCTCGCCGAACTGCGAGGCGAAATTGGTGTCCTCGATGCGCGCCAGCGGCTGATCCTTCTCGACGATCGCGCCTTCCTGCACCAGGAGGTCGGCGATGATGCCGCCTTCCAGCGACTGCACCACCTGGGTCTGGCGCGACGGCACGACCTTGCCGTTGCCGCGCTTGACCTCGTCGAGCACGGCGAAATGCGCCCAGATCAGGAAGGTGAAGAACAGGCCGAGCGAGGCGAGCAGCAGCATCCGCGCCGTCTTCGGCGTGCGCAGCTCGACGGCAGCCCTGATGTCGTTGGAGAACGCGAAATCGCTGTGCGCCATGTCACCTCGTCCCCTGGACCGGCTTCACCGCGTGGCTCGCGGCCGGCGCCGCCGCGGGCTGCTGCGGACGCAGCATGGTGAGGATCTGCGCGGTCGGCCCGTCGGCGACGATCTTGCCGGAGTCGAATACCAGGATGCGGTCGACCAGCGACAACAACGACGGTCGGTGGGTCGAGACGATGATGGACATCTCGCCTTTGGCCAGAGACTTCAGGCGCTCGAGGAATTCGCCCTCGCTGCGGACGTCGAAATGCGCGGTCGGCTCGTCGAGGAACAGCACGCGCGGCTTGCGGATCAGGACGCGCGCGAGCCCGATCGCCTGCTTCTGCCCGCCCGACAGGCTGCGGCCGCCTTCGGCGATCATCATCTCGTAGCCCTGCGGATGACCGGCGATGAAGGTCTCGACGCCGGCGAGCCGCGCGGCCTCCAGCACCTCCTCATCGGTCGCCGCCGGACGGCCGAGCGTGATGTTGTCGCGCAGCTTGCCGTAGAACAGGTCGGTATCCTGCAGCACGAAGCCGATGCCGGCGCGCAGATCGGCCGGGTCGTATTGCTGGATGTCGATCCCATCGATCAGGATGCTGCCTTCGGTCGGCGGATAGAACGCGGTGGCGAGGCGACCGACCGTGGTCTTGCCCGAGCCGACGCGACCGATGATGCCGATCTTCTCGCCGGGCTTGATGTCGAAGGAGACGTTGTCGAGCGCCTTGGTCTGGCTTCCCGGATAGGAGAAGCTGACATTCTTGAACTGGATGCGGCCCTGGTTGATCTCGCGCGCGACGTAGATCTTCTCCGGCGGACGCTCACGGTCCAGCGACATCAGCCGGTCGATCGAGCGCAACGCCGACGTCGTCTGGGTGAAGCGCGTCATCAGGCCGGCGATGCCTGCGATCGGACCGAGCACGCGACCCGACAGCATGTTGGCCGCCACCAGCGCGCCGACCGAGAGCTTGCCGTCGAGGATCAGGAACACGCCGACGACGACCAGCAGCAGGCTGCAGAACTGGCTCGCGACGCTCGCCGCTGTCATCGCCATCGAGGCCCAGAACTGGACGTCCTCGCTGGAGCGCGCCTGCGCCGCCACCGAACGCTCCCACACCGTCTGCACCCGGCTCTCGCCGGCCACCGCGCGGACCGTCTCCATCCCGTTGAGCGATTCCACGAGAATGCCGTGACGCGCGGCGGATTGCGCCTGCATCTGCCGCATCGCGCGTTCGAGCGGCCGCTGGATCAGCAGCCCGACGGCGATCATCACCGGCAGCATCAGCAGCGGAATCCAGGCGATGGGACCGGCGATGATGAACAGCACGATGATGAACACGACCGCGAACAGCATGTCGGTCGCCGACACCACGGTGCCGGAGGTAAAGAACTCGCGCACCGAATCGAAGTCGCGGAGCTGATTGGCGAGGATGCCGACCGATGGCGGCCGCTTGTCCATCTTCAGCGACATCACGTGCTCGAAGATGTTCGCGGCGAGCACCACGTCGATCTTCTTTCCGGTCATGTCGATGATGCGGCTGCGCACCACCTTGAGCAGGAAGTCGAATCCGATGGCCAACATGAGGCCAACGCCGAGTGCGACCAGCGAGGGGATCGCGCCGTTCGGGATCACGCGGTCGTAGACGCTCATCGTGAACAGGGGCGCGGCCAGCGCCAGGATGTTGACGATGAACGCGGCGATCGCGACATGGCCGTAATTGGCGCCGAAGCGGCTGACCACCGACCAGAACCAGTGCGTCTTCGGCACTTCACCGGCTGCCGCCACGCGCGGATCGGCAATTGTGGCGGGCCGCACCAGATAGGCGAAGCCGACATACCGCGCCGCGACCGCCTCGAAGCGCTCGATCGCCGGCTGTTCGCGGCGCGAAGGATCGATGATGGTGAGACGGCCGGCGGCCTCGTCGATCGTCAGCAGGATGCGCGTGGTGCCGTCGTGAAACATCAGCACGCAGGGCAGCACCAGCGCGGGAATATCGCTCAGCGGCCGTTCGACCAGTTGCGCCTCGAGCCCGGCCCGCTGCGCGGCGCGCTCGTAGAGCGCGATGCTGAGCACGCCGCTGTCGAGCGGCAATCCGGACAGCAGCGCGCTGCGGCTCAGGGCGCGGCCGTGATGAGCAGCGAGGTAAAGCAGACTGTCACTGAGAGGATCAGCTGCTGGTGCGGCTGCGCTCATCTGGGGCATCACGTGCGCCGTCTCTTCGAGCTCGAACCTTGTCGGACGAATGTTCAACGACGCCTCGGAAATCCATCTGGCCCACCGAGCAACGCGGACCGGCACCCATTGCTTCTTGCTAATAATTTGCCTTAGCCTAATTCTTTGGCCCGCACTTGGCTTTTCTGAGATTTTTACAGGTGTTTCGCGACAAACTCAGCGCAAAGTAAATGCGTATGGTGAAAAGCCGGCGCGACATGCACCGGCTCTTGTTAGTCTCACCTATTTCGGCGCGTGCCCGTTGGGGCTCTGAGCGTATCCGCCGTATTTTCCGGACGCGACGAACAGCGTCGTATCCTCGGGATCGCTCGAGGCCCACCGATCGCCAAAGGTAATCGGCGCGGGATGCTTCGGCGTACCGTCATGCAGGCCGAACATCGGCACCGGACCGGCGGAGCTCAGCGGCTGCGGTCCGGGCGCCGGCGCACTCAGCCGAATGGGCGCCAGGCTGTAGCCGATGAAGCCACTCGGCGTGTCCACCGGCTCGGTCTCCGGCGGATGCCCGGTCTTCAGGTAGTTCAGCATCTGGCCCATCGCGGCGAGCAGCTGATAGTCGGCAAACACCACCACACCGCGCGCCGACACCAGCGACACGTTGGCGTTGAAGTACTGGTTCTGGGAGTTCAAGAGATCGATCAGCGTGCGCTGGCCGAGCTCATACTCCTTGTTGTAGGCGACGAACGTGCGGCGGGCCGCTTCGACATCGCGGACAAGAGCTGAGACGCGATCGGCGGTGATGATCCGGGCCGCCCAGGCCTTGTCGATCGACTCCAGCGCATCGCGCTGCAGACGAGCATGCTTCTGCTGCTCCTGGATCATCCGCTGCGCGGCTTCTTCGCGGCGCCAGCTGTTCTGGCCGCCGTTGAAGATATCCCAGGATGCAACGACCTTGCCGCTGACCTCGTCGTAACGATTGTTGTAGGTGATCGATTCCTTGCCGGTCGTCGCGCGGCCTTCGAGCGAAAGCGTCGGCAGGAAGGTGCCGGTGGTGGCATCGAATCCCCGCTTGGCGGCCGTCACATCCGCCGCGGCAGCGCGCAGGGTCGGATTGAACTTGTAGGCGATGTCGAGCGATTCCGCCTTGTCCCGCGGCATGTCGGACAGCCGGCCGGGGAAACGCAGGTTATAAGGCTCGACGCCGACGACCTTGCGGTACTTCGCGCGCGCCACTTCGAGGCTGAGACGGAATTCCTCGAGCACGGCCTGCGCTGCCGCAACCCGTTCCTCGGCCTGCTGCGTGTCGCCCTCGCCGGCCCGGCCGCCCTGGAAACGGGCCAGCACGTTCTTGCGCAGTTCGAGATGAACCTTGAGGTTCTTCTCGGCCAGAGCGACCAGCCTGGAGTAGCGCACCACGTCGACATAGGCTTCGGCGGCATCGAGACCAATCAGTTCGGTTCGCTCCAGCACGCGGTACGCGGCGGCATCGACCCGCGCGGCCTGTCGCCACACTTCATTGATCGAGGAAAAGCCATCGAACAGCAATTGACGGACCACCACGCCGGCCTCGCGGCCGCGCAGGTAGCGGCCATTGTTGCTCGGCGCCGGCGAGACATACTGCTTGAGCATCTCCGGTCCGGCGCTCGCATCGAGCCGGACCTGCGGCAGCAGCGTCCCCTGGGACTGGCGAAGCTCGGCTTCGGTGGCCCGCCGATTGGCGGCGGCCTCTCCGACACCGGGATTGGTCTTCACCGCCTGGTTGATGGCGTCCTGGATGGTGAACGGCTCAGCGCCCAATGCCGGGCTAAAGCTCATTCCCACAACACATATGAAAATGGGTGTATATACGATCTTCAACATAGGGAACCGATAACAAACCCGAGATCGGCTCGCAATGTGACTCGCCACATTTGCGGCGAAAAGCCGCCCGGTTGTGGCAGAATAGCTACGCTCCGCCATATTCCTCAGGGCAAAGATTTCAGAATCTGAAGCGAAATCAAGGTCGTGGGGATGACGTGAGGCTGAGGCGGTGATTTAAAGTCAGCTATTTATTTCATAAAGAAAAATCTCGCGTCAGAGAATGTCGAGTTTTTCGTGTTTATCTTCAATATGGACCGCTTCCGCGGCATTAACTGAGATGTCGCAGCCGGGGCCCTCAACCCGAGACGGCGGAACGGCAACAGGCGATCAGTCGCCCGCCATTGCCACGTCGGCCCCGCAGATGTCGGAAGCCTGGGTTCTGGCGCGTCGTCACGACAGCCGTGAGCGATCGCCGCCCAGGGATCGCGGACAACGAAGGATCCAATGAAGATCACGACCGGCCGGCAGACCCAGATGCGACCCATATATTTCGACGCATAGTCTGCAGGGAAGCAATGGCCAATGGGGTCCATTGTCCTCGAAAAATCTCGTGGAGCTGAGAGGCAGTGAATGGTGGGGGAGGCAGGACTCGAACCTGCGAAGCCATGAGGCGGCTGATTTACAGTCAGCTCCCTTTGCCACTCGGGACACTCCCCCGTATCGATGGCAATTCGGGCCGGCCGCGGAACAGCAGCGTCGGGACCATCAGCGCCATGGAGACGGTAAGACCGCGGGGCCCGAAGGAGCGGGCGCGCGCGGCCGGGGCCCTTATGATCGAACCCGGCCCTCGAAGTCAACCAAGGGACGACGAATTTTCCCGTCTCAGCGGTGCCAAATTGCCAGAATCCGCAGGCCGTGACAGAAGCTCGGGCCATGAGCGAACGCGACCGAAAGCCCCCTTTTCGCCGTCCGGGCGGTAAATTCTCCGGCAAACCGCGCGGATTCGAGCGCCCCCAGCCGTGGCGGGAGCGCGACCAGGACTCGGATGCGCCCGTCATTCTCTATGGCTGGCACACCGTGACCCTGGCGCTCGCCAATCCGAAGCGGCGGATTCGCAAGCTTTACCTGACCGAGAACGCCGCCAGGCGGCTTGCCGACGAGCGGATCGAGACGCGGGTGACGCCCGAGATCGTGCGCCCCAGCCAGATCGACCAGCGGCTCGGTCCGGACGCCGTGCACCAGGGCCTGTTGGCGGAGGCCGAGCCCCTGCCCTCGCCGGACATCGACACGCTCGCGGCCGAGGGACTGATCCTGGTGCTCGACCAGATCACCGACCCGCACAATGTCGGCGCGATCTTGCGCTCGGCAGCGGCGTTCGGCGTAAAGGCGATCGTGACCACCGCCCGCCACAGTCCGGAGGCCACCGGTGTACTGGCCAAGTCCGCATCGGGCGCCCTGGAGCTGGTGCCGATCATCACGGTGCAGAACCTCGCACGCGCGCTGACGCGGCTGAACGAGCGCGGCTTTCAGACGGTGGGGCTGGACAGCGCGGGCGAGGAGGACATCGCGGCGGTCGCCTTGCGCGAGCCGCTCGCACTGGTGCTGGGCGCCGAGGGCAAGGGCCTGCGGCAATTGACGCGCGAGACCTGCAGCGTCGTGGCGCGGCTCGACATGCCCGGCGCGATCAAGAGCCTCAACGTCTCCAATGCCGCCGTGCTCGCGCTCTATATCGGCGCGAGCCGGCTCGGCTTGATGTCAAAATGACGAAACGCCCGCGCGCATGAGGCGCACGGGCGTTGGCGCGAACGAACGTCCGTCTGATCAGTAATAGCGGCGCAGCACGCGCTGCCCGTGATAATAAGGCGAAGCGCCCCAGCGATAGGCGTGGCGGCGGTGATGATAGCTGTAGACCGGAAGCGCCTGCTCCTCATAGGCAGGATACGGCGCGAAGGCGCCAGGACCGCTGTAGGTCGGGCCCTGGTTGACATAGTAATACTGCCGGGTCGGCTCGGGCAGCCGCTCATAGCTCGCACCGCAGGCGCCGCAGCCATGGCCGTAGGTGTAGGTGTAGCCGGGCTGATAGAAATATTGCGGCCGATACGTCACCGTGGGCTGGTACGTCACGGTCGGCTGATAGGTGACCTGCGGCGCGCACGGCGCGGCGTAGCCGCACGGGCCGCAGGCGGTGGCGCCGCAGGCCGCGGCCGGCGCGCTGCCGGCGACGGCGAGGCCGGCAATGGCGACAAGTCCTGAAACTACTCCACGCATAACTCTCTCCTGTTGATCTGTTCTTGCTTGGTCTGGCTGTCGATGGTGAGTTGCTGGCTAGCGGCGGTAGGCCGGCGGCCGATTGGGATAGCCGCGAGGATCACCATCGGGCGGAGCCAGGATGACGGCAGGCGGATACATCGGCACCGCCGGCTCCGGCGGCTGCATCTGGGATTGGGCGCCCCACGAGCGGGAATAGCTCTCGGCCGGCTTCGGCAGCTTGCGATCGGCCGGCGGCTCGATCTCCATCCGGCCATAGCCGGGCCTTGCTCCGAGGGTTGGATAGTAATGGCCAACATATGGCTCGGGCTCGACCGGCCGGCCGCCATAGATCGTCGGCTGCATGTAGTTGCCCCTGCCAAGACCGTACTGGCCTTCGACGACGGCGTAGGACGCATCGATGCCGTTGATGACGACGGGCACGCCGGGCCGCTGCGGAATGACGATCTCGAAGCCTTCGCTGGCGAGCGCGGCGGAAGACGCTCCAATCAGAATCACAAGAGCCGTTGTAGTACGCATGAATTCACGCCCCGGTTGTCATCCTACCAATACCGCAACGCGCGCCCCGATGGGTTAAACGCGCACATCAATCTGCTGGTAAGACTAACGCGGGAGCCACCATTCCGGGTTAAAGCCCGGGTGGGGTTCGAGTGCGAGGGTTAATGGCTGATCATCAGCCGATGAGCGACAATATTGCCAGCATCAACCCCGCTGCCCTGTCCGCAAGACTAACAGCCTTCGGGTCGGAGCAAGCCGGACCGCAACCGCGGCTCCGGCCTCCGAAGGCACCGGGCCTCATGTCGTTCCAAAACATTCCCGTCGCGGCGGGAACGACGGGGCCGGCTTGCGCTTAGCAGGTGGGGCGCAACGATGGAGTATTCCATGACACGATTTGCTATTCTCGGGGCTGCGGTACTCGCAACGGCGCTCGCCGGCCCGGCCATGGCGCGCGACGTGCACCACCGGCATATGAACCACCAGCAGGAAGGAATGATGCAGCACCGGCACATGGCCCGCCAGGACGGGGCCATGATGCAGCAGCGCACCGATACCGGATGGAACAACAACGGCTGGGATCGCCGCAACAGCGATCGCCGCAACAGCGGCTTCTGGCCGGCTGACGTCGCCGCTGGAGCGGTCGGCACCGCTGCCGGCATCGCAGGCGCAGCCATCGGAACCGCCGGCGCCATCGCGACCGCGCCGTTCCGCACCGCGGATGCCTATGCGTACAGTCCCGGCCCCTCTTACGGCCAACCGAGCTATGATCGCGGCCCGAACGGCTATTATGGCGACTGGAACAGTTACGCGACCCGCAACGGCCTGGTCTGCCGCCCCGGCACCATGTTCAAGGGCAGCGACGGGCTGATGCACATCTGCCAGTAAAGATCGAGCCGGAGCGGCTTCGACGATCGGCTCCGACAGGGGCGGCCCAACGGCCGCCCTTTTTGCTGGGCTGATGGCAGAAGCGGCGCTCACGCGGGGAGTAGCCGGACTGCATCAACTCTGGTAGGAACACCGCGCTTCGCGAGACCTCGTCGCAAACTGACGACGAGATCTCCGCCACCAGCATTCGCCGGCTTAGCTCAGCGGTAGAGCAGCGGTTTTGTAAACCGAAGGTCGGGGGTTCAATCCCCTCAGCCGGCACCAGCTTCCGTGAAGTTGGGATTTGCTGCGGCAATGGCTGTCACCGGCTTTAGGCGTCAATTCGCCCTCGTCCTGACCGCGGGTTTGGCGATGCCGGTCGCCGACGGCGGCCTGGGCGCAGTCCACTCTGGATCCGGCAACGGCCCGCCGCCCTCGCCGGTCGCTCCGATGAGTTGGCCGGGCACCTGATCCGTGACCAGCACCCAGCCTTGCGTCGCGCAGAACAGCCCGAGCAGACAGCCCTTGACCGCCAGCATCTTCGGGCCCTCGCGCCAGATCGAGACGGCATAGGTCTTGCCGTCCTCGGCGTTGTAGACCTCGCCGCTGTGGCGGCCGTCGGCGTTCAGCTTCAGGCCGAGCAGCATCTGGTGGCCCAGCAGCAGACGGCCGCGCCTGGCCGGATCGGGATTCAGCCGGTCGCGGAACGGCTGCCCCTTGGCATCCGCCGTCTCCTTCATCCACACGATGTAGCCGCAGACGCGGTCGGCCATCGCGCCACAGCGCTCGACGCGGACGCGGGCGCGGCCGTCCTCGGTCAACCATGTGCCGAACGGATCGCCGACGGGAGCGGCGTGACCGCGGCCCTCCGCCATCGACAGCAGCAGGCCGACGACGATGCGTAAGCCGACGCGCAGAACGAATCTCAATGTCATGTCCAGGGACCTCACTGTCTCCATGGCCTCGAGCCACGCGCTCGTACGGCCGGGTTGACGTCGCCGCTGACTGCCCGAGATCTGGCCGTGCCCTCGATGCCAAAGCGCGCACACGAAGGCGCCCCGATGCGGGGCCATCTGCCCGCGCGACGCGATCGTTCGCACGGCCCGCTCACTGGAGCTGCGCGACCAGGGCCTCGGCGCCCTTGCCGATTCCGGCCTCGGCGGCCGCGAGCGCACCAACGCTGGCCTTGATGTCGTAGGGCGAGGGATATTGCTTGCTGACGAAGGCGCTCAGCAGTCGCCCGCTCGCGGCATCGAAGATCTCGGCCGCGTAGAATACCGAGCCGGTCAGCAGTCCCTCACCGTCGCGTGCACTCTGCACGCCGTTGTAGAAGGCTCCCGCGAGATCAAAGCGCGAGGCGGTGCCGAGCACCGGCGTGTTGGCGACGGCGCCGGTCAGGGTGAGCCGCACGCGCAGCGTATTCGGCCCCCGCTGATGGACGATCTGGAAGCGCGCCGAGAGACTTTCCAGGAAACGCCGCTGCATGTAGGCGGCGAGCGCAGCCTTGTCCCGGTCGGACATGTCGCCGAACTGATGATCCGCGCCGCGATAGATCACGACCGGATCGAGCGTCACCTTGTCGTAGCTGCGCCAGTCGGTGGCAGTCCCGTAGCGGTAAGGCACCCGGCCCGATGGATCGGATGTGTTGGGCGCCAGATAGCGCGCCGACGCCACCCCGGAATAGGCCACCGGCGTCACCGTGTTGCATCCGGCACAGAGGCTCGCGGCGATCGCCGCGAAGCCAGACATCGGAAATCGACTCCTCATCCCCTCCTCCACGATTGCGGCGCCGTTGCCAGCGCGTCCACATGGCCACCTCAATAAACCGACCAGACGGTTTGTAAATACGAAATCGAATGAAAAGAATTGTTCACACGTCGATGCGGTCGGCACGGGACCTCCAGGAGGCATCGGCGGACGGAAGTCGGACGGCAAGCCAGCCCGACTTCGCTCAGATCGAACCGTCCAATGATGGAGATGGCGCCGAGCTCGAGCGTGTCATCGCTCCCCGGTCGTCCCGACCTGCCGGAATGTGGTCCATTGTTGGTCGTCGAGCAGGCGGGCAAACAGACGGTCCAGATCCGGCTGCTCCAGCGGCGAGACGCGCAGCATCGTCATCAAGGCAAGCCCACGTGCCGCCGCCCATCGCAGGACCGCGAGATCAGCGTCATCGGCCTCGCCGCGGATCTCGGCTACTCTCTCGGCATCCTTGGCACGGGCATCGGCCAGCAATCCCGGCTCCTGGGCGAGCGCCCCGAGCATGGCCTGAGCCACCGAATATTGCTGGGCGATCAGCTCCCGCGAGATCGCAATCTGCGTCGCGAGTTCGGGCTGATCAGCCGCTTTGCCGGCTCCAGCCCTGTACCTGCTGGCGAATTCGTCGAAATGCAGGAATTGCTGTTCCAGCAGGGCCTTGAGCACCGCTTCCTTGTTGGGAAACTGGTGCATCAGGCCGCCCTTGCTCAGCCCGCTCTCGCGGGCGATGGCGTCGAGCGTCAGCCGCCCCGGACCATCGCGGGCGATGATGGTGAGGGCGGCGGTGAGCGCGGCCTTGCGCGACCGCTCGGAGCGTGAAGGGTTGTCCATCGAAGTCTGCGAAGTGCCCGGACGGTGCACGAAGGTTGCGAGCAGATGATGCCCCGAAGACCGGGGCGGCTCGGCCATAGGGGCGAGCCGCGCTCCTCTGTCAAGAAGAGCTCCGGAAAAACGCCGCTTAGGAACCATCTGTGCGGGATTGGATTTCCGGTATCGCCTTTCGCGGGTGGGGGACGAAACGAGTTCAGACTGTGGCAACATTGTTGTCACATCTCACCTAGAACTCCTGCTTATCCCCAGAAGTCACTGGTCTTCAACTTGATTTCGTCAGCCGCTTTTGTTGCAATTGAGGCATCGGGGGACAAGCGTCATGACGTGGAAGGAAGAGCGTGATGCGCTGATCGCGCAGACCATGGCCTTCGTGCAGTCTGTGACCGGCAAGCCGGCCGACTTCGCCCAGTTCGAGCTGCCTACCGTTCCGGT
The DNA here is from genome assembly GCF_051168375.1 of Bradyrhizobium sp. HKCCYLRH1034. Lineage (NCBI taxonomy): Bacteria > Pseudomonadati > Pseudomonadota > Alphaproteobacteria > Hyphomicrobiales > Nitrobacteraceae > Bradyrhizobium > Bradyrhizobium sp. HKCCYLRH1034. The sequence goes on from NZ_JBNPUW010000001.1 coordinate 73,263, forward strand.
CGGCACCCCCATCACACCGCAGCAGGCCGTGGCCGGTCGCCCGACGCACGCCGCTGTCGAGCACGTGATCGCCAACACCGTTGAAACCGAGGCACGTCGCGGCGGCAACGTGCAAGTCGCAATCCCCAATGCCGTGGGGGAGCCTGCAAGGCCGAGAGCGCCCGACGCCATTGCATCCGAGGCTTCGTTCGCCGCCCCGAGCCCGGTCCCTGCGGAGCGTTTCACCAGCATCGCCTCGCAGCTCGATCTCCAGCGCGACATGCAGGCGGAGATTCGCGCCCGCGTCGCGCGCTTCCGGGCCCATCAGGAGCGCTTCAATCGGGAGCGTCAGGAATATTTCAGCGCGACACTCGCGCGCCTGAAAGCATCGGCCGGACGGAGCGCCCTCCCTGAGGACTAAAGGCGACCGCGCTGAGGATCTATGGCCGAGGGTACACAAACATATCCGCAATCGCCGCGCCGGCTCACAGCCAGGCGCACAGCAGCGCCACATTGGCGACGAAGGCGAGCAGCAGCCCAAAGGCGAGCGTCAGCTGGATCCGCCCGCAGAAGATGTGGAGATCGGTTCCCATGGGCTTAACCATCTGGCGATTCTAGCCCCGGAGTCCCACGGATTCTTTTTTCAAAAATTTAGGACTCGTTTACGACTCGGCCGCCCGAAAAGGCCCCTTTCCTGCCCCAGGCGCGCCAGTGTCTCGCTGCACGTGCCGTTCATTCTCGGTTCATCCTTCGCTTCTCTGGAGCTGTTTGGAATGCCCTACGCGCTGTTTTGCAACGACGCCAAGTTGAGCAAGGCCTATCCGACCGAGGGGGATGTCTGGCGGCTGGCGCGGCAGAGCGGGCTGGTGGTGGACGTGATGATCAATGCGCGATCGACCGCGCATCTGCAGCTCGACAATGATTACGAGATCCGGCCCTGCGCCGCCGAGCCCGAGGAAGATCCCTGGCAGAACCGTGCCGAAGCCGAGCAGGAGTTCAACATCCCGTTCGCATCCTGAGCGGCTGCGGCGGAAGCGCGCCGCGGGTGATACTTCTCGGGTGATACTTATAGTCTCTGTGCGCTGCTGTCCCCGAGCCTCGCCGTGCCTGGACGGAAGCCGCCGGCAGAAGACATTCACGTCTTCATGCCAGTCCGGTCCCGCGGACGACTTGCCTTCATCAAGGATTTTTCGACAGACAGACCCGCGATCAGCGGGCAGCCGGAGCTGCCCGCTGGAAGGTCGCCATGAAGCCCGTTCTCAGGGCGTCGCCGTCGCCAGCGATGCCGTTTCGGCCGGAAGGGCGACACAGGCACGCTTGCGGCTGACACCGCGGATCGCACCGGTCACCTTCAGCACCTTGCCCGACGGGCAGGACGCGGTTTGCACCAGCGCCACCTCGTAGGGGGCCAGCATCAACGGTTCGGTCTTCAGAACGGTCTGGGCGGAGCACGGCAAAACAGCCGCCGACAACAACAGCACGGACACCAAGATACGCATGTGGGATGATCCATCAAACCGGCGCACCGATAATATCAACTGATGGCGAAAGTTTCACGAAGGTTTGAAAATTTTTTCGCACTGCGTGAGCGATCGCGAAACCATCGCCAGCCAACCACCGGAGAGCAACACGCCCGCACCAGACGGCGCGGGCGTGTTGGAATTGAGGCGTGATCCGCTTCCAGCCGAACGCCGCCGGCCGCGGGCTCGGCGATCTCGCTTAGTACTTGCTGGCGGCTGGTCCGCCCCAGCCGAAGCGGTAATTCACGCCGACCTTGACCGTATGCTCGTCGCTGTTGAAGCGGCTGCCCACAACCGGAGCCGGCCCACCCGTGAAGGTCGTATTGCCGAAATTGTAGTACTGGTATTCAGCCTTGGCCGACCAGTTCGGCGCGAACATGTATTCGAGGCCGGCGCCGACGGTGTAGCCGTCCTTGGTATTGCCGGACGTGCTGAAGCCCGTCGGCACGCCGGCGACGCTCACCCCGAGATTGTTGCCGTCCCGCCAGGCATAACCGCCCTTGGCATAGAGCAACGCCGGTCCCCAGGTGTAGCCGAGACGGCCGGTGACCGAGCCGAGCTGGTTGGCGCCGGTCGAGGTCACGACCGCAGCCCCCGGGAAGCCGAAATTGGTCGTATTGCGATCCATCCAGCTGTACTGGGCTTCGATGCCGAGCACCCAGTTCGGGGCGAACTGGTAGTCGAAGCCGCCCTGCACGCCGCCCAGGAAGCGGCCGTTGTTGCCTTCCAGGCTGTTATTGCCCGCGAAGGCGCCGCCGAGGTGACCACCGAGATAGAAGCCGGTCCAGTTGTAGATCGCCTGAGGCGGCGTGTAGACCGGCGCCTTGGTGTAGGTGCGCGGAGGCATATCGGCGGCGAAAGCCGGGGCAGCCAATGTGGTCAAAGCCACTGCACTGAACAAAAACCGCTTCATGGGACGTCCCCGTTATTCGTTTGCGACATCTATCGAACATCATGGCCGCATTTGGGTTGCCCGGTGGCGGTGACGCAGCTGTGATTGCCGCTGCGGTGTCACCAGAGGGCAACAAAGGCCTTTTGTTCCATAGGCTTCCCGAATATTTCGTGAAGCTGACGCCTCGCCCGATATTTGGTCGCCGCGAGGCGACAAAGCGTTCGGTCCATCCCTGATTTGTGATCGGGCAAGCGGCTTGGCAAGGCGCTGCGACGACGTGGCAATCCTTCGAAAACGCCGGGACCTGAAAACGCCGCGGTCTAGCGCGTGAGGCCCGCCAGCTCCGGGAATGGCGCGTAAGTCGACCCGGCACAGAGCTCGCCGGCATCCTCGACCAGACGGTCGAACCGGCCGTCGACGAACACCGCCGCGCGCTCCTGCGCCGGACGGTAGCTGCCGTCGGACTCGCGCGCCGCATAACGGAGGCAGCTCACATAGCGCAGCCGGCCACCGACCGTCCGTTGCACCGGCTCCGCCATGACGCCGTCGCGCACCCCGACCGGATTGTTCAGGTAGGTCCTGAGATAGGACAGGATCTCGCTGCGGTGGTTGGCTGGAAACGGCTGGCTGCCGACACCACGATCGCCGGTGTAGGAGATGCCGCGATTGTCCTCGCTCATGAACGCGGCGGGACCTCCGCTGGTGCACCCCGCCAACAGCAGCGCCAGCGCGGTTGCTGGCCACCAGCTCATTCTCCCCATCCCCAGGCGCCCAACTCTTGAAAGCCAATCCCGCGGCCGTTCTAGCTCAAAGCCAGAGGCCGGGAAATCCGTCCCGGCTCACGCCTTCGTCAAGCCGCTGCCGCCGGAGCGCTCTGGCGCGCTCCGGCGGTCAACGACCAGATCGGCTCTGCGTGGCCTTGGCCGGATCAGCCGCGGCGGGTCGCCGGCGTCACGCGCTTGAAGCTCACCTTGTTGTGATGGCTGAGATGCGCCACGTGGCGATGCTTGTGGCGGACAAGCGAGGCATGCGGCTTGGTCTTCGTCTTGCCGACGGTGGGCTTCATCTCGTTCGCCTTGTCGCCGGCCTGCGTCGCGCCCGGCTTGGTGGCGTTGGTCTTGGCCGCATCGGTCTTGCTCACATCGGTCTTCGCGGTGCCAGTGGTCTGGCTGGACTTCGCGGACGTATCGGTTTTTGCAGCACCAGCAGCGAATGCGGGCGCAGTCAGGATCGACGCGGCGAGCAGCGCAACAGACATTGACTTCAGCATGGTCGTCTCCGTGATGTGAAGATCTGGAGGCACCATCCAGTCTGGATGGGCTCGTGATCATGGAGACGACGATAGGGAACCGGCACTGAACCCACCCTGAAGTAAAGCGCTGTTTTCGGTTCATGGACATGAAGGGATAGTCATCGAGGTGACTGGTCTGTCATCATGTCGTCCGTATAATGCACCGATCGCGGCGCAAAATCCGCGCAAATGGCCGGGAATATTTCGCAGCTGCGGGAGTTCTTCCCCGTACGCAGTCACCTGTTGGATCGACAACTCGGGAGATACGAATGAAAAAGTCTGCGCTCAGGATTGCCACGCTGGCTCTGTTCTCGATGGCCGTGGCCTCCGGGCCGCTGCTTCTGTCGAAGGCCTATGCCGCGGGCAGCGATACCCCGTCGTCGCCGCCGGCGTCGGATTCGGGCAAGAAGAAGAAGGACAAGAGCTCGAGCATCGAAGATCCGAAGTTCCTGGCGGCCTATCGCACGGCCTATACCTCGATCTATGATCGCGGCGACTACGCCACCGCGATCCAGCAGCTCAAGGCGCTGAACCGCGAGGACGTCGCCGACGTTGCCAATCTGATCGGCTACTCCTATCGCAAGCTCGGCAACTACCAGGCCTCCAAGCAGTACTACGAGCAGGCCCTGGCGGATGATCCGAACCACGTGCGCACCTGGCAGTACTACGGCCTGTGGCAGCTCGAACAGGGCAACCGCGAGCAGGCCAAGTACCACCTCGACAAGGTCGCGCAGCTCGCCGGCACCAACAGCCCCGAATATCGCTCGCTGGCCGACGCGCTCGAGAAGCAGCCGGGCACCGGCCTCGTCTACTGACGACGCGATCGGACCAGCTCCGATCTCGACAGTGGCGCAACCCGAAAGGGTTGCGCCATTTTCGTTTGTCCGCTGTCGTTGATCCGTTATGGATGAAACCTCGTGCAGACCATTTTCATCAGATTTTTGAATGGGAGATTGCCTCGTGGAGTCCTGGCTTGGCGCAGCACTCGATTACATCAGGGATTGGCTGGCCTTTCAGGTCGCGGTCTCCGAGCAACCCGGCTGCATTATTGCGATCGCCCATCGCGGTGAGATCGTCCTGGAGGCGGCCTTCGGGCACGCCAATCTCGACAGCGGCGAGAAGCTGACGCCGCGGCACCGCTTCCGCATCGCTTCGCACACCAAGGCGTTCACCGCCGCCGCCATCATGCGCCTGCGCGAGCAGAAGCGGTTGAAGCTCGACGACACCGTCGGACAGTACGTCAAGGATCTGCATCCGGATGTCGCCGCGGCCGCACTGAACCAGCTGCTGTCGCACACGGCAGGCCTGATCCGTGACGGCAAGGATTCCGGCCAGTTCACGGATGGCCGGTCCTATCTCGACAAGGACGAACTGCTGGCCGAGCTGAAGCAGCCGCCGGCGATCGATCCCAACAGCCGGTTCAAATATTCCAACCATGGCTACGGCCTGCTCGGCCTGGTCATCGAGGCGATCACCGGCGAGCCCTACCCGGCCTGGCTGCAGCGCGAGATCATGACGCCGCTGGCCTTGCGAGAAAGCGCGCCCGACATGACGCTGCTCGGCAAGAGTGTCCCATTCGCGCGCGGCCATTCACGCGTCGTCCCCGTGGGCCGCCGCGTCGTGATTCCCGGCGACAATCCGACCAACGCGATCATGCCGGCAGCGGGCATCGTCGCGACCGCGGCCGACACCGCCCGCTTCTTCGCCCAGCTTGCCCCGAACGCGAAGAAGAGCCTGCTGTCGGTCGCGAGCCGGCGCGAGATGGTGCGCCGGCAATGGCGCGTGCCCCAGGACGTCGAAGAGGCCTATTACGGCCAGGCGCTCATGAGCGGGACAACGGCCGGCTTCGACTGGTTCGGCCATGGCGGCGGCTTCCAGGGCTACATCTCGCGGACGTCGGTCATTCCCGCCCGCGACATCACGATCACCGTGCTGACCAATGCCGTCGACGGCTGGGCACCCGGCTGGGCCAATGGCGTCAAGTTCATCCTGCAGGCCTTCGCCACCCACGGCGCGCCGTCGCGCAAGACGCGCGACTGGACCGGCCGCTGGTGGACGCTGTGGGGCGCCGTCGATCTCGTCCCGTTTGGTGACAAGGTCATGGTCGCCAATCCGGTATTCATCAACCCGTTCCTCGATGCCGCCCGCATCGAGGTGACCGGACGCGACACCGGGCGCATCGTGCACGCGGCCGGCTATGCCAGCCATGGTGAGGCGGTGCGGCGCGTGCGCACCAAGTCCGGCGTCAGCGAGATCTGGCTCGCCGGCGCACGGGTGCGGCCGGAGCGCGTGGTGAAGGCCGAGATGGAGCGGAAATATCCCAAGGGCCGGCGCAAGAAAGACTCATAGCCCGGGTGTCGCTGCATTCATCGGGCCTCCTCCCTGCCCTCCTTCATCAACGCCTCGGCCTCGCCGCGGAAGGCTTTGCGCGCATCGTCGCGGGAATAGAACATGTGGCCGCCCGGATAGACCACGAGCTTGACCCGCGGCGGCCGCGCGAAGGCCGGCAATTGGTCGAGCAGGATCTTCGAGCCGTAATATGGCGTGGCGAGATCGAACAGGCCGTGGCCGACCAGGAGTTTGAGCTTGGGATCGAGCGCGAGAATCTGCCGGAGCTCGCCGGTGGACTCCGGCGGGTTGGTGCCCTTTCCGAAATCCCATGACCGGTTCACCGCCCCGCTCAACAGCTCATAGGAGCCGTCGGGGTGCCAGTTCAGCTTGCGTGTCGTCAGCTCGACCGCGGCGCTGGTCAACGGCGCGGTGAGCACGTCCCCGGATGGATCGGAGCTGCGCGAGCGGCTCGAATCCGGATAGGGATCGATGCCCAGCACCGAGCCGTCATAGCGCCCGGTGATGCGGCCGTTCTTGCGGTCGAACTCACGGCGAAATTCCGAGACGTCGAAGCGGCCGGCCAGCCTGCGGCTGACCACCTGGTCGATGCCGGTCAGGGTCGCGACCCTGTCGGCGAGCCGATTGGTGGCTTCCGTATCGGCCTCGCCCTTGACGAGATCGAGCAGGAAGTCGCCGCTGGCGTAACGCTCGACATCGGCAAGATCGGCGCGGGTCACCGGCCCCTTCATCTGCTTCGCGACGGCCGCATAGCTCGGCAGGCTCGCGACATATTGCATCAGGCTTGAGCCGGAATAGTCGCGAAAGTCCATCAGCGGCGACAGCAGGATCAGGCCGCTGATGCCGATGCCCTGGTCATGCTGCAGGTTGTTGACGATCTTCGGACCGCGAATGCCGCCATAGCTCTCGGCCGTGATGAATTTGGGCGATGCGAGACGGTCGTGCTTCTCCAGCCAGCGACGCACCACGAGCGACAACGAACGCACGTCGCCGTCGACCGAGAAGAACCGTTTGCGCACCTCGTCGCCGGCTGCGACGAAACGGCTGTAGCCGGTCCCGACGGGATCGATGAACACCAGATCGGTAAAGTCGAGCCAGGTGTCTGCATTCGGCATCAGCTCCAGCTTCGACGACGGCGTCACGCTGGCCGCATCGATTCCGATCCGCCACGGACCGGCATTGCCGAGCTGCAGATAGGCGGACGAGGCACCCGGCCCGCCGTTGAAGAAGAAGGTCACCGGGCGGCTGGCGCGATCGGCGCCATCGAGCTGATACGAAGTGTAGGCGATGTCGGCCTGCGGCTCGCTCTTGTCGTCGAACAGGCGGACCGAACCGGCAGTCGCCGTGAACGACAGCGTGCGGCCGGGCAGTTCGAGCTTCTGTGTCGTGGTGGAGTCCGGCGGCAGCTTGTGCTGCTCGGCGGTCGATGCTGAGCCGGGCGGGCTCGCGGCGCGATTTCCAGCCGAGCCGGTGCGATGCGAGCCCGGCGCTGCGGCGTCGTGCGCCGCCGGTGTCGCATCCTCGGCGTGCAGGGCCGGGCCGGCGAGCAGTGCCGTCAAGGCCAAAGCCATCAGTCTCGGCCACGCGACGGATGATCTCATCCCTGCCATCAGCTCACTCCCCTAGGCGCTTGGCGCAACACGCCACCTCTGCAAGGCCATGAACCGCGGCTTGGGAGCAAGCTCAAGCAACTCTTCCGTGATCCAAGTCACATCCGCAACAGTGCCTGTTCCCCTCAGGTGTGTTATGGGCTCGAACCTCTCCATCGCCTCCGACGTCCCATCACTGGGACACCCAGGTTTGGGGCAAGAGGCCCGCCGCCGATTGCGATCACGGAGTTCATCATGAAGTTGCCGACGCTCATCATCGCAGCCCTCTCCGGGCTCGCCGGACCGGCCGTGATCGGATCGCCGGCAGCCTGGGCCGGTCCGCCGGCGGCGCTGGTCGAGGACGTCCAGGGTGATGTGGCCGGCGCCGAGCTGATGGACTATGTCGCGCCCGGCCAGGTGATCAAGCTCGGCCCGGATGGCGCCGTGGTGATGAGCTACCTCAAATCGTGCCGGCGCGAGACGGTCAACGGCGCCGGCAGTGTCACCGTCGGCCCCGGCGAAAGCACGGTCGACGGCGCGACGCTCAAGAGCGACATCGTCAATTGCGACGCCAGCCATGCACAGGCCACCTCGCGCGAGACCAGCGAGGTCGCGGCCACGATCGTGCGCAGCGTTGGACCGGACAGCGCGCCGGTGGCCCAGGCGATCATCTACAGCGCGTCGCCCATCTTCGAGGCCAAAGGGCGCGGCACGCTGACCGTCGAACGCCTCGACCAGCCCGGCGAGCGCCAGCAGGTCGAGCTCTCGGGCCGGCAATACAAGGGACGATTCTACGATTTCGCCGGCACCAGTCACCCGCTCACGCCCGGCGGCACCTATGTCGCGAGCTTCAGCAACTTGCGCATCGTGTTCAAGGTTGACGCACAGGCCAAGGCGGGCCCCGGCCCTGCGGTCGGGCGATTGATCCGGTTCAACTGAGACCGAAGGCTCTCGTCGGTGGCGATCGGACGCCGGACGCGCGACGCGCTTGCCGTCATCGCCATCGCGCTGGCGTGCGCGGGCCTGTTCGTGTCGCCCCTCTTCGAGCGCGGCCGCGGCCTGTCGCTGGATGCGCTGACATGGCTGCGCTTCGAGACCTTCGGCAACCGTCACGATGCAGCAGCGAGTCCGGCGGTGGTGATCGCGGTCGACGAGGAGAGCTATCAGGCACTCCCCTTCAAGGGCGCGCCGCTGTTGACCTGGACCGGCGAGATCGGGCGCGTGCTGACGGCCGTCCTTGACGGCGGCGCCAAGGTGGTCGGCTTCGACATCGTGTTCCAGACTTCGATCGAGCAGTCGGAGATTCCGCTCGGCGACAGCACTCTCGGCGAGAAGACGCGCGGCTTCGATCGCGACTTCCTGCGTGCGCTCGCGGCCGCGGCCGCCGGCGGCAAGGTGGTGCTGGGCGAGATCTTTGCCGAGCCGCCGATCCTGCCCGCGCCCGGACAGCGCATCGCGGTGCGCCAGCAGCAGAACCTTCGTCCGCTCAACACCTATACCGACAGCGACGATGTCGTCCGCCGCCATCCGCTGACGCTGTCGGTCGACGGCAAGGCCGTTCCGAGCATGGCGCTGGAATTGGCGGGGCGCGCAACCAGCACCGCGCCGGTCATTGCCGCCGATGGCGTCACACTCGGTGCGTACGAGGTGCCCGGCAGCGTGCCGAGCACCATGACCCTGAATTTCGCCGGCGGCGCCCAGGACATTCCGACCTATTCGTTTGCCGACTTGCGCGCCTGCGCGCTCAAGGGCGACAAGGACTATTTTCGCCGCGAGTTCGCCGGCAAGGTCGTCCTGCTCGGCACCGTCGGGATCGAGGATCGGCGGCTCACCTCGAAGCGCTTCGCAACCCGCGCCGAGGGCGCGCGGCGGCCGCGCTGCGTTCTGGACGAGCGCAGGATCTCCGAGACGTTCGCCCGCAGCACCATTGCCGGCGTCTACATCCACGCCACGGCGGTGAACAATCTGGTTCGGCAGGACGCGGTCACCGAGCTCGGACGCCCAGCGATCTTCGCCATCGCCGCAACCATCGCCCTGCTGGCTGCGCTGCTCGCCCGATTGCTGCGCCCCGCCTCTGCAGCGGCAATCCTGGCAGGGCTCGCGCTGCTCTACACCGCGCTCGCCACCATCCTCTTCGACCATGCCTACGGGCTGCCCTTGACGGAGCCGCTCGCAGCCGGCGTGCTCGCGCTGGCTGCGACCACCGGCTATCGTTTCATGGTCACCGACAAGGACCGCAGGCTGCTGCAGAAGAGCTTTGCCTATTACCTCGCACCGCACGAGATCGACCGCATGCTCGCCTCGCGCCGGCTGCCGCAGCTCGGCGGCGAGACCCGCGAGGTCACCGTGTTCTTCTCCGACATCGAGGGCTTCTCGCGCCTCGCCGAGCAGATGACGCCGGAGCAGCTCATGGCGCTCACCAACGAATATCTCTCGGCCATGACCGACGTCATCGAAAGCCACGACGGCTATGTCGACAAATACATCGGCGACTCCGTGGTCGCCGTGTTCGGCGCTCCGCTCGACGATCCCGACCATGCGCGCAGCGCGGCGCGTGCGGCGCTCGACTGCAAGGCGAAGCTCGCCGAGCTCAACCATTCGTCGACGGCGTTCCAGGGCATCAAGGTGGCACAGCGCATCGGCATCAACAGCGGCGCCGCGCTGGTCGGCAATTTCGGCTCGCAACGCCGCTTCAACTACTCCGTCATGAGCGACGCCGTGAACGTGGCCTCGCGGCTGGAGGGCGCCAACAAATTCTACGGCACCACGATCATCGCCTCCGAGAGCACGGTGGCGCTGGCCGGCACCGAGTTTGCCTGGCGCGAGCTCGACACCATCCGGGTCAAGGGCCGCGAGCAGTCACTGAAGATCTACGAGCTGCATGGCCGCGCAGCCGAGCTCACGCCGGAGGAACAGGCCCTCCTCACCAGCTATGCCACAGGCCTTGCGCACTGGCGCGCCGGCGAGCTGCCGCAAGCGGTCGACTGCTTCGCGCAAAGCGCACTGAGCGATCGGCCAAGCCACTTCTTCGCCGAGCGCGTGAAAGCAAGCTTGGCGACCGGGTCCCTGGCCTGGGACCCCGTGCGCAGCCTGCAGGAAAAATGACGTCACGATGACTTCCGTGCGTGCGCGCACGTCCGGGCCATATCAGCCTCATCCCGGCCCCATTGCCCCAGGATACCGGCCGCGATGGACAAGCACGGGCAAGGTCGGCTAGACGACACGGCGCCTGTCACCGGCCAACTGACCAGCGAGCCCTGCGACGCATGACCACGTCCAAGCGATATGAGCGGATCGCCTTCGTCGCGAGTCCGAGTGCCGAAGCCCAGGCCGCCCTGACGCAGCTCTCCGCGCTGTACGGCAACTCCGATCCGGACCTGGCGGACGTCGTGGTCGCGCTCGGCGGCGACGGCCTGATGCTGCAGACGCTGCACGACCACATGCGCTCGGGCAAGCCGATCTACGGCATGCATCGCGGCACGGTCGGCTTCCTGATGAACGAATTCAGCACGATCGATCTGCACGGACGGCTCGAAGCGGCCCAGGAATCGGTGATCCATCCGCTGCTGATGCGGGCGACCGATGCCGCGGGCGTCGTTCACATCCACCACGCCATCAACGAGGTCTACCTGTTCCGCCAGACGGCACAGACGGCGCGGCTGCGCATCCTGATCGATGAGCGCGAGCGCATGCCGGAGCTGATCGCCGACGGCGTGCTCGTCGCCACGCCCGCGGGCTCCACCGCCTATAACCTCTCGGTGCAGGGCCCGATCCTGCCGATCAACGCCGCACTGCTGGCGCTGACGCCGATCAGCGCGTTCCGGCCGCGTCGCTGGCGCGGCGCCCTGCTGCCGAACACGGCCTATGTGATCATCGAGGTGCTCGAAGGCGACAAGCGGCCGGTCGCGGCGGTGGCCGACCATGACGAGGTCCGCAACGTCCAGCGGGTCGAGGTGCTCTCCGACAAGACGATCTCGATGCGGATGCTGTTCGACGCCGGCCACAGCCTGGAAGAGCGGATCCTGAGCGAGCAGTTCGGCTACTGACATCGGGCGGTTTTCCGCGCCTTTCTGCTCCGTGGCCGCCCTGCGCAACGCTTTGTTAACCCGCGGCTCCGTATGGTTAATGCGGGTATACCGCCATCACCGGTGATCCCTTCGGGCCGGCCAAATGTACCGCATCGACTTCAACAAGCTGCGCTTTCTCGTCTGCGACGACAACCCGCACATGCGCCGCATCCTGCGCACGCTGCTGCATTCGTTCGGCGCCCGTGAGGTCAACGAGGCCGAGGACGGCGCGACCGCGCTCGAGATGTACACTCATTTCTCGCCAGATATCGTCATCACCGACTGGGCAATGCCGATCTTTGACGGCCTCGAGCTCGCGCAGATGATCCGGCAGCCGGAAGCCAAGGGCAATCCCTACGCGCCGATCATCATGCTGACAGGACATTCGGAGAAGCGCCGCGTCACCGTCGCGCGCGACGCCGGCGTCACGGAATTCCTCGCCAAGCCGATCTCGGCCAAGGGCCTGTATCAGCGCATCCTCAACGTGGTCGCCAATCCGCGGCCCTTCATCAAGACCAAGACCTATTTCGGCCCGGACCGGCGCCGCAACACCAACACCGCCTATATCGGGCCGGAGCGCCGGATCGGCGGCGAGGCGGAGATCTTCCAGCAGCCGTCACTTCTGGATAAAGCGCGCTCCGCAGTTTAGGGGCGCGGCAGTGAGCCCGCGTTAACGCAATCCGGGAATCGGCACCCAGAGCGCCAAGGTCCTCGGCTATGAATCGGGGCAATGAGTCGATTGCGTTGGTCGGCATCATCAGGGGATATCGAGATGGCGAAAGACAAGGCCCCGGCGGTCCAGGTCAAGACCTACGCCTCGCATCACGTCATCACCCAGCCCAATCCGCTGAAGAAGGTGCTGCGCCGCGCCGAGGAGAAGGATCTCGACGATCCGATCGCACGCGCGGAAGCCGCGCTGGCCGGACTGTCCGGCGAGTTCAAATCGTGGATGGACACCGAGGCCGATCGTCTGACCAAGGCCTATGCAGCAGTGCTCAAGACCGGCTTCGACGACGACGCCTGCGAGGAGATGTTTCGCGCCGCCCACGACATCAAGGGCGACGCAGCGACCTTCGGCTATCCCGCCGCTGCCGAGGTTGCCGATAGCCTGTGCCGGATCATCGAGCACGCGCCCGACCTCGAAAAGGTCCCCGCCGAGCTGTTCGAGCATCACGTCAACGCCATCCAGGCGATCGTGCATGATCATACGAAGTATGACAGCGCGACGGTCGCAGGCGAATTGAGCCGCCGGCTGCGCCGCGTGGCGGACGACTATCTGATCCAGGTCAACCGCAACCGGCCTGAGCATCTCGAAGCGATCCTGGCGCCGAGCCTCGTGCCGAGCGATCAGCCATAGGCCGGCAGGCCGCTCACTATCCATGCATTCCATCGCAGGATCGTTGGCCACCATCCATCCTGGCGTCATTTCGGGGCATCGCGCAGCGATGAGCCCGGAATCCATCGCCATAGAATGGAATGTGAGGCGCGCGAGCGGTGACGGCTTGCCTCGGCACGTTGCCCTGTGGTTATGGATTCCGGGCTCGCGCTTCGCGCGCCCTGGAATGACGGGCGGAGAGATGTCGGCCTTGATCTGCTGAGGAATCCGCGGACGAACAGGCGAGCTGCGCTAGGCCGCGATCAGTCCGAACTCCAGCCCGGCGACGAAATCCTCCGCCATCACCTCGTCGCAGAACTCGCGGGCCTCGTCGCGTGCGGATTCGGTGGCGAAGCGCCGCAGCAGGATCAGCAACGGCTCGGCGGCATCACGGTCGGTGGCGCAATGGGTCAGCACGCGCTCCACCATCTTGCGGCGCAGGATCGCTGCTCCGCTCAAGGTGTCGGCAAATCCGTTCTCGCGGCAGACCTCGAGCGCGATGCTGAACGCGTCGAAGGTGGTGTCGGGAATGCCGGCCTTGCGCAGCAGCCCCTGCAGGCTGGCGCGACCGCGATCATTGAGCAGCGCCGACACCCGCGCCCGCGGCATGTCGGCGAGCTCCGATAGCGCGATCTCGAACAATTCGACGTTGCCGGAGAGAAGCGCGCGCAGGATCAGGCCCGCGGTGAGTTGCGAGGTTGCGCGCAGATGCTGGACCAGCCCGCGCAGCTCCTCGCCGCGCGAGCGCGCCGCGATGGTGATGGTCGAGCGGTCGCGCGCCTCATTGGTGATGCGCCCTGCTTTGTCGGCACTGAGCCAGTTCCTGGCGACGACGAACTGCGCCAGTGTCTCGGAGAGCTTGTCGACCAGCGCCGCCCGCGTCGCGGCCGGCAGGTCGTCCAGCACCAGCATCGCTTCGCGGATGGCGGCGAGATGGCCGTGGCGCTCGACGATGCGGTCCCAGGAGAACGGCGCGAGCTCGGCATAGGCATTCTCGATCAGCTCGAGCGCGGCGGCGGCGCTGCCGACCTCGGCGATCGCGGCGCACACCGGCGCCGGCAGGCCGACGCGGCGCGCGATCGCGCATTGCGTGTCGGAGTTGCCGGTCGCGACGATGTCGACGAGGTCGGCATCGATCAAGAGCGGCGAATGTTCGAGGATGATGGCGGCCACGGAAGCCTGGTCCGTGGCGAGCGCCTGGACGATGGCGGCCGGCGCCTCCTCCGAGCGGGCGAACACCTCCGCCATCGCCTGCCGCACCAGCGGCGACGGATCGTCCAGCAGCATGAGGAGCGCGCCCTCCGCGGCGCCGCGATCCTCATCGCAAAGATCCGACAACAGCCACGCCCGCGCGAGCGCCCTGGTGGCCTCTGCCCGCTCACCGGCGGGTGCGGTTCTGACCCAACTGAGAAACTGCCGAACGATCATGGTCTTTCCGGCTTACGCAACTTGCAGACAAAGGCCACGAGGGCCTCAACAGCACCGAAAATAAACCACGACGCTTAACAAAGCGTTCACCATAAGTGGCTGGTTTTGTTGATGTTTTGTTAAGGCGGCAGGTTGTTTACATACTATGTTACCACTCAACGCCGCATTTGGCCGTAATCCGACGGGGGAAATGCGACCGCCGCCAGCGGCGCGAGCCGCGGCGGGACTTCAAAATAGTTCTTTTTGATCAATGGTTCAGCGACGAGCGCGACCGCCTTCGCCGGTGCATCAGCCCGAGAAGGTGCCGTGCGGATCGCTGAACAGGTCGAGCCTGCGCTGACCATTGCCGCTGGCATCGATACTGCCGCTCTCCGACGGGGTCGCGCTGGCAACCGATGAATGGCCCCATAGCTCGCGCACGGTCGGCGAGACCGCCTGGCTCGACTGGCCGTCAACCTGGAATAGCGAACGAAACATCGGATCTGCCGGCCGGTTGACCGCCGACGCATCGGCCGTCGTCGAGGAGCCGGACCGGGATGAGCCGCGCGCATCCGGAAACATCGACAGGAAGGTTGCGGTGTCGGTGGTCGGCAGCGCGCCGCCGCCGGCCGCATTGGCCGCGACATTCGTCCCACCATAGAGTGCAAGCGCGCCCCGGGTGGCCGACGAATTGGCGGCGCCTGCATAGCGCGTGTTCAGGACCGCATAGACCTGGGACACGCTGCGGGCTTGTCCGTCGCGATCGTAGAAGATCGGCCGGTTGGCCGCGGCGGCGCTGGGAAACATCCGCGCGGCCGACGCATTCGGCGTCTCCTGGGTGCTGGTGATCAGCTTCGCGGCGCCGCCGACACCCATGAAGTGCGCCATGTAGAGCTCGGCATCGGTCGGCCGGCGGCCGATCTTGCCGGCGAGCTGGAAGCTGTTCGATTGCGTGAGCGCAGCCGCCATCGCGGACGACGCCTGCGGGTCGTCGCGCAGCTTCATGATCGCCTGCCGCATGGCGGGATCGCTGACGGTGTAGTCGCCCGACGGTGTCCGGGTGATTGCGTCGGCATATTGGCCATAGCCGAGATCGGCGCCGGCTTCCTTCACCGTGCCGAGCCAGGTCTGGTCGATGAACTGGTAGAGCCCGCGCGCTGATGACGTCGAGGCGCCGGCGGTCGGATTGAAGTCGGACTCCATCTTGGCGGTCGACAGCAGATATTCGAAGCTGGTGCCGACGCTGTCAGCGGCCTGCTTGATCGCGCCGGCGACCTTCGCCCGGACGCCATCGAGGAAACCGGTGGACGAGGAGTTGGATGCGTCGACCGACATGGGAAGACCCGCTGTTTGCAGATTCGCTGGCAGACGAACGCGCCGGAAACGTCCGGCAAAATGCGGCGGGTATGGTTAATGGCGAGTTAATTCGCCGGGCCCGGCCGGGCCAATGAACGACCGGACAGGCCCGGAGGCAGGTCGCTGGCCTACTTGCGATAGACCTCGGCCGGATCGAACAGCCGGTCGGCATCGACGAAGACGAGCCGCGCGCCGCTGCCGTCATCCGATCGCTCGACCTTGCGATAGAAGCAGGAATGGCGGCCGGTGTGGCACGCCGCGCCGGCCTGCTCGACGCGCAGCCAGACCGCGTCCTGGTCGCAATCGGTGCGCATCTCGACCACGCGCTGGGTCTGGCCCGAGCTCTCCCCCTTGCGCCACAACGCATTGCGCGAGCGGCTGAAATACCAGGCTTCGCCGGTCGCCACCGTCTTGCGCAGGGCCTCCTCGTTCATGTGGGCGACCATCAGCACGTCGCCGCTCACGGCATCGGTCGTCACACAGGTGACGAGGCCGGCCGCGTCGAACTTGGGCAGGAAGGCCAAGCCCTCCTCGCGCTCAACTGAGGATGAAGACACGAAACTCTCTGCTCAACGGGTTGGCAGGCTTACCGTTGCGGCGACCGCACCATGGACAGGAAGCGCGACTGCTCGGCCGGATTGTCCCTGAACATGCCGGTGAAGCGGCTGGTGAAGGTGATGGCGCCGTGCTTGGCGACGCCCCGCACCGACATGCAGGTGTGCTCGGCCTCGATCATGACGGCGACTCCGCGCGGCTTCAGCACCTCGTCGATCGCAGCCGCGATCTGGGCGGTGAGATGCTCCTGGGTCTGCAGGCGGCGGGCGAAGATGTCGGTCAGGCGCGCCAGCTTGGACAGGCCGACCACCCGCTCGACCGGCGTATAGGCGATATGCGCGCGGCCGTAGAAGGGCATCATGTGATGCTCGCATTGCGACGTGAACTCGATGTCGCGAATCAGCACGAAGTCGTCATAGCCGGCGGTCTCGCCGAAGGTGCGGTCGAGCACCTCGGCCGGGCACTGGTGATAGCCCTGGTACAATTCATCATAGGCCTCGACGACCCGGCGCGGCGTGTCGACCAGCCCCTCGCGGGTCGGATCCTCGCCGATGTAATTCAGGAGCGTGTAAACCGCGGCCTCGGCTTCCGCGCGCGACGGCCGTGGCCGATCCGGCCGCACGGCGGCGGCGAGAAAATCGGCAGGATCGAGCTCTGCAGCGCGGGGGTCAGTCAGCTTGGCGTCTAACGGCTTGCCCTCGGGCTTGTTCGCGCGCAACGTCTTGATCAAAGTGTCCATCTCAACTCCGTTCGACCGGTCGGCGGTCCGACCGGAGTGTCACCGGCACAGCATCACCTTGAGGGCGTCACCTGCAGAGGTGCCACACGCAGGCTGGCGCCTCTCGCGCCGGACGCCTGTGGATGTGGCTGGAATTCCTGCCAATCGTTTCCATATACTCGCAATATAGGGCGATGAAACCCGGCCGCCAAGGCCGCCACGCCGGTAATTCCGGGACGTCAGGCACATGCTGAACGACATCTACAACAAGCGCATCATCGAGCTGGCCGGCAACATTCCGCGGCTCGGACGGCTGGACCACCCGGACGCCACCGCCACCGCCCATTCCAAGCTGTGCGGCTCGACCGTCAAGGTCGACCTCAAGATGGACGGGCCCGTGGTGACCGACTTCGCCCACGACGTGAAGGCCTGCGCCCTCGGCCAGGCCTCCTCCTCGATCATGGCCCGCCACGTCATCGGTTCCAGCGCCGCGGAGCTGCGCGAGCTGCGGGAGACGGTGAGAAGGATGCTGAAGGAGAACGGTGCGCCGCCGGAAGGCAAATGGGCCGACATCGCCCTGCTCGAGCCGGTGCGCGACTACAAGGCCCGCCACGCCTCCACGATGCTGACGTTCGATGCCGTGGTGGACGCGATCGGCCAGATCGAGGCCAAAGCCAACGGCGAGCAGCCGGCCGCGGCCCAGGGCTGAGGCGGCATCATTCCCCCGCACGTCGAAATCACATAGCCAGCTCGCACGAGGGTGACGGCACCGGTCGCCCCTTTCGGACGCTGGCGCCGGTTCGCCAGCGACGTCGCTGCCTATTGCGGCGGCGTCGCCGCCACCGTCGCCGCCGGAAGCGCTTCGGCGGTGCGGGAGAGTTGCTTGTCGAGCGCGGCCGGGAAGCGGTCCTGCTGCTTGTCCCTGGCCTGCGGCTTCGGCGCGAGCTCGGCGACGGGCACCGCCCCCTTTGGCGGCAGCACCTCGGCGACCAGATCCGTGGTCACGATATTGGTGAGGCGCAGCTCGGCGCGCGACAGCTCATGCAGGTCCTCCCAGGGCGGCACGTTCAGCGCCAGCGACAGCAGATCGCCCGCTCCGCCCATGTCGAAGGTGTATTTGGCGAGACGCCCGATGTCGCGCTCGACGATCATCAGGTCCTGCGCCGTATAGCTCGCCGCCTTGGCGTCGTCCGCTCGGTCTCCCATCCAGATCTGGTGAACGCGGACATGGGCGGTGTCCGGAACATAACGCGTGGTTCCAGCCAGCAGCAGGAACACGCACATCGACTCGCAATAGGCCTCGGGCACCACGCGCGGCCGGTCACCCGCGCGGCTCGGACGCTGGGTCATGCCGACCGTGGTGCGCATCTTCAGCCCACGGAACCGGCGACCCAGGGTTATGGCGTCGTTGACCGAACCACCGCTGGAGTCGAGCACCAGGGTGGCGCCCGTCAGGTCCCGATCCCTCGCGAAATCCTCGAAATCCTTCGGCGTGTCGCCGGTAACGATCCCGACCGCGCTGACCCAGCCGCAATTCGGCTCGCAGGCGACCCAACCGAACCGCATCGGGAGTTTGCGCTCTTCGAGCGCGCCGCCGGCGCGCGCCGTGTTGGACATAACGGTGATCGCCCCACCGACCACCAAACCAAGCGCTGCCACACCGAGTAGCATCCAGCGCAATTCATGCGACCGCAGCAATCTCACGCGCAATCCGTCCCCCTCGTATAGCTCGGTACGCAGTTCCTCGGTTTTCTTGCGGAAAGACCTGACAAGCTGGCCTCAAATCCGTTATTAGTCTGTCACATCCTTGTCGGGAAACGTATCCGGGCAATCACCGACCGTCCAGCTGCGGCGTGCTGCGGCGCCGCTGAAAACTGGCCATTGTTGCATCACATCACCACAAATGAACGAGAGCAGGGTTCCCTGCCGAGGAACCGGTCAGAAGCTCGCACATCCATCTGGCATTTCGCTCATGAAGCACTCATGCTCCGACATCGGCTGCCATTCTGCGCACATCGGGTCGCTGCTGGGGCGACTCCCGCGCCGCGCGGCTCACGCGCTGATCTGGCTTTATCGCCACACATTGTCGCCGCTGGTCGGCTACAATTGCCGGCACCTGCCGACGTGCTCGGTCTATGCTGATGAAGCCATCGAGCGCTTCGGGCTCTGGGCAGGCGGCTGGATGACGCTCGCCCGGCTGCTGCGCTGCCAGCCCTTTGGCACCTCCGGCATCGACAACGTCCCAACGACGGCTCCTGCGCGCGCCCGCTGGTACCTGCCTTGGCGCTATGCGCGATGGCGCGGCGTCAACGGGCCGAACTGAGGTGCAGCGCAACAAGCACCGAATCGATCGATCGACCTCGCAGATGGCGCTGGCGAAATCTCACGCCAGGACTATGCTTCTGCAATGCGACGGCGCTGTCAGCAGGAACCGCGCCGCTTGGACTGGCATTGATGTGACGCTTCCTTCGGGAGGAAACAACGATGCGCTGGACAATCAGCCCCAGAAGCCACCGAGCGCGCAAGAGTGTCGGTCCCGATCATGCCGGCCATCATGACGCACGCCAGGTGGACCTGCTCTGCATCATCGCTTTGTTGATCGTCATTGTCGGTGCCTGGCGCTATCTCACGGACAGCACCGCCCTGCCCCCGCCGACGACGTCCTACATCGTGCCCAGCCAGAGCGTGCACTGGTGAGATTCGCCCCTACCATCTCGGCCAGAAGATGAAATCGTCGCGCCGCGGCGGCGGATAGAGAGGAACCGGCTCCGGCGCCCGCGGCACGCGCCGGGCGCGCGGCGGCGGCTGGTAATCCGTCTCTGGAAGGACGCTCGCTTCGGCCGAGACTGTCGCGTCGGCCGGAGGCGATCTCACCGCGAGCAGGACATTCGATTCACGCGTGCGCCAGCGATAGCCGATCCCGAACTCCAGCGGCTGCGCGCGCTCGAACAGCTTCGCATAGCTCCTCTGATACATGTCCGGAAACTTGTCGATCGGCCCGGCGTAGCGTCCGAACGGCAGGAAACGCCAAGCCCGCGCTTCGTAGCTTGCGAGCGGGATGCCGGAATCGTCCTGGATGATGGTGGCGCTGTTCTTCAGCAGCCAGCTACGGACCCGCCCGAAGCCGTTCTCATGCAACAGATAGGACGCGCTCTTCAGGAGACTGTCGCCCGGCCCCAGCGGCTCGCAGAACTTGAGCAACCCGCTCGCCTTCACGCCGGAATCGGAGAGATCGCTGGAGAAGTAGTAGAGCGTCTTGGCGACCCCGTCGGCGCCGGCAAACAGGATGCGCGCGCCCTTGGTCGCATTGCGCGTCGGCGCCTCGTCGTTGCCGTGCAATCCGCCGTTCTCGTCCAACCAGATCAGACTGGCCTCGCGGATCGTCTTGCCGGTGCGCGCCAGGAAGACGTAGAGGATCGGCAAGGTCCCTTCGAGCTCGCCTTCGCGCAAGTCGACCTTCATGTCCTTGGTGATGAAGAAGGAGAAGCTCAGGACCGATTGCAACGAGCGTTCGACATAGGACAGCGCCGGGCCGATGCTGCCTCGGGGCAATCTGGTCAGGTCCGGGATCGGGCCCGTCAGCTCGAGTGCCGCCAGGACATAGGTCGTTGCCTTCGGATGAAAGGCATCGGCATAGAGAAAATCCGGCCCCGAGAAGAAATAGAACATCGACGGCCGCGGCGCGGCCAGATTGGCATCCGCCCAGGCCCTGATCTTCGACAATTGTCGCTGCTCGAGCTGATTGAAGGCGTTGTCGAAGAACGCCGCGTGCCGCCGCCACGCCGGATCCTGCACGAAGGGCAGGAGCGGCGAGCCCGCTGCTGGCGGCATGCCCGCCAGCACCCGCGCCGTATCGTCCGGCGTGGTGGTCTGAGCCCGAGCCTCGAAGCTCATGGCAAGGATCAGACATGCGACGGCGAACCAGACTCTCGAGACCAACAGCATTTCAATCCGAACCCGATGCGAGCGTTGCGGCGATACGGCGCGATCGCGCGTGAGCGAACCAATAGATCACCAATCCCGACGCCATTGCGCCTGCGCCGAGCCCTGCCTGCAAGGGCCGCGTCGTGATGAGATAGTACATCATGAAGAAGGTCACGCTGAGGAAGATCAACGGCGTGACCGGATAGCCCCAAGCGCGGTAGGGTCGCGTGAGTTCGGGCTGCGCGATGCGCAGCTTGATCAGTCCGAGCACAGCGAGAAACGAGCAGGACAACAGCGAGAACTGGACGACGTCCAGCACCGCCTCGAAGCTTTCCGTGAACAGCATCAGGGTGGCGACCGTGAGCTGGAACAGCACGGCATAGGCCGGCGCCCCATTACGCGAGCGCCGCGCAAACACCGACAGCGCCGGAATGTCCTCGCCCATCGTCATCAGCACGCGCGGGCCGATCCACATCATCGCGGCAATGGAAGGAACCAGTCCGACGCAGATCATCGCGGCCACGAAGCGCCCGCCGGTCTCGCCGAAGATATGACTGCCCGCGATGCTCGCGACCTGGAGCTGGCCTGCGAGCGCGTCCATCGGTGCAGCCCGCAGGAAAACAGCGTTGAGCGCAATGTAGAGCACCAGAACGATCACGGTGCCCAACAGCAGCGCGCGCGGCAAGGTCCGCTCCGGCGCATGCAGCTCGCCGATGATGTAGGTCGCCGCGTTCCAGCCGGAAAACGCGTACATCACGAACACCAGTCCGGTTGCGAACGCCGCACTCGTCACGTGGCCGATATCGGCCGCGGTCGGCAGGAAAGTGACCGACTGCGGGGCGGCAATGGTGTAGCCTGCGATGAGAAAGGCGGTGATGAGCGCGAGCTTCAGCATGGTCGACAACAGCTGGAAGCGGCTCGACTGCCTGATGCCGCCGAGCTGCACCGCTGTCACGAGCCAGACTGCACCCGTGGCGAGCAGCATCGGCGGAGCACTGGTGATGACGGCCCGACCATATTCGCCGAACGCCATGGCCGCGAGCGCCACCGGCGCCGCGAAGCCCACCGTCGCCGAGACCCACCCGGCCATGAAGCCGATCGCCGGATGGAACGCCCGTGTGAGGAAATTGTATTCGCCGCTCGAGCGCGGAAACATCGTGCCGAGTTCGGCATAGGACAGCGCCCCGCAGATCGACACCAGTCCCCCGACCGCCCACAGCGCCAGAATGGAGAAGCCGGACGGGATGTCCCGGACCTGGAAGCCGAGGCTGGTGAAGACGCCGACTCCGATCATGTCGGCGATGACGATCGCGGTCGCGACCGGCAAGGACACGGATGGAACCCGGTCGCCGTCTGTCCGGCCCCGGCCGGGATCGTCCGCCTCGGATGCAGCCATCTCGTCGAGGGACGCCCGGCGCCCCTTCCTCTGCCTCAGCCCAGGTTCCCGCCGAAGCATTCAAACATCGTTAACGGGCGTTAAATATGACCTTCCTCAAGGGTATTTTTGAACCGATTTCGGCTGGGCTGGGCTGCGGCATTGCATCGGGCCGCCGGCCGTCCCACAATCGCGACACGTTCGCGTGGTGTGTCCCGGTACGCCCGGGGTCGACCGGACACGATCCTTAACGCGACCTCAATTTCGGCGGCGCAGGTTGAACGAAATCCGCTGGTTGAAGAGCCGTGTTGCGGCTCGAACGCGTCTTTGGGGACGGATGATCGGGGAAGACGAGAAAGTGGTGACGTCTGTGCGCAGGGGCTCGTGCCTCTGGTGGCGCGCGGCATCGGCGCTGGCAATCTGCCTTTCCTTCACGCATTGCGGCAAGGCGCCCAATCCCGAGGCGTTGGCCGCCAACGCATCGACGGCCCAGGGGCTGACCTTCGACGATCGTTTTCCGGCACCTGAATTCAGCGACCGCTTCCCGTCCGCGCAGGAGAGCTTCCGGCTTCACACGCCCTCCGACTTCGCTCCGAAGCCGGCGCCCTCACAGATCGCATCGCTGGAGCCGCAACGGTCAGAACGGCGGCAGCGTGAGGATCTGACGACCCTCGTCAGCATGCAGTCGTCGGCCTTTCCCTATTTCGGTAACAATCCGGCATCCGACGCGCCATTCCTGAACGTCAGCAACGGTGAGCGCCGCGGCCACCGCAGCTTGTCCGGCCGCGTCTACTGGCAGGACCAGACCTACAACGACAGCCGTGTGCTGGTGCACGTCCCCGAACAATTCGATGTGCGCAAGCCGGGCGTGATCGTCGTGTTCTTCCACGGCAACGGCGCCACGCTGGAGCGCGACGTGCGCGACCGCCAGTTGGTGCCGCAGCAGATCACCGCGGCCGGCGTCAACGCGGTGCTGCTCGCGCCGCAGATGGCCGTCGACGCCGCCGATTCGAGCGCCGGCAAGTTCTGGCAGCCCGGCGGCTTCAAGCGCTTCATGGACGAGGCTGCGGCCAGCCTCGCCCGCCTGACCGGCAATCCGGCCGCCGCGAAGACGTTCGCCGGCATGCCCATCGTGATCGTCGGCTACAGCGGTGGCTTCCTTCCCACGGCCTGGAGCCTCGAGGTCGGCGGCATCGGCGACCGCGTGCGCGGCGTCGTGTTGCTCGATGCGGTCTACGGCCAGCTCGACAAGTTCGCCAACTGGGTCGAGCGCAACCGCTCCGGCTTTTTCATCAGCTCCTACACGCGCTACACTGCGCGGCATGATCAGGAACTGATGGCGATGCTGCGCAATCGCGGCATCGAAGTCTCCGAGGACATGGACCGGCCGCTGCGCCCGGGCAGCGTCGTCTTCGTCGAGACCGACGAGGGCATCACCCATCGCGACTACGTCACGCAGGCATGGACCCGCAACCCGATCAAGGATGTGCTGGTCAAGATGGCGGCCGCCCAGCCGCCGATCCGGATCGCGGCCGGAGCCCAGGACATGTCGAACCGCGTGTCGAGCCGCTGAGACAGAGGCCGCCGCAATGCCTCAGGACTTCGGAAGCTTCTCGACGAAGCCGTTGAAGCAGGCGAGCCGCTCATCCTCTTCCTTGGTGAACTTGCAGTCGCCGACCACCTTGGCCTTCATCGCCTTCGGCTTGGCTGCCGGCGGAATGACGGCGTCGTAGCAGTTCAGGCGCTCCTTGGTTCCGTCGTCGATCTCCAGGCAGGCCTGGAGCTTGGCGGCCGCCGATTGCGGCTTGGCCGGCGCGGCGGCGGCGGTCTTCGTCCCCTTCGGCTTGACCTGCACCAGCGGACGGTCACCGACCATCGGCGCGCTCTGGGCCAGCGCAGGGGTGCACAGCAGCACTGCGGCCAGGCTCAACATCATCTTCTTCATGCCATATCTCTCTCATCCGACCCGTGGGCACGCGAGGACGTCCGTCGATGCTACTCGCCGGCCGTGGCAGAATCCACGCCCCAGCAGCCCCCCACGACATCGGCCTTTAATCCGGTCGGGCCGGCTTTGCCAAGCGCCAACCCGCTGCTCAGGCCGGAACCGCGGTCCGCGCGCGCTGGCGGCTGGCCAGAATTGCCAGCAACGCCAGAGTTAGGAACATCAGTGCGACGTAGCCGGTGGCTCCGAGCAGGTCGCGTGCAAACAGGCTGCCGCCGATCGCGGAGCCGATGGCCTGGCCGATATAGAGCACGGAGGTGTTGAGCGACACCGAGGCCGAGGCAAGCGGCGGCGCGGCTGCCACCAGCCGAACCTGCTGCATCGAATTGGTGGACGCAAACCCCAACCCCCAGATGGCGACCGCCACCGCCATGAGGCCGTAGGTGCCCGCCGCCAGCGTCCAGGCCGACACACCGGCGAACATCAGGCAGGTGAACAAGAGCGATGTCCGGTAGGCCCCCCAGCCATCGACGATCCGGGTTGCGATGACGACGCCGAGAAAGCCGCAGGCGCCGTAGATCGCGAACACCAGCCCGATCTGGTTGGAGTCCGCGCCAGTCAGGCGCTTCAACAGCGGTCCCATGAAGGTGAAGATCACGAACTGCCCCGACATCTGCAGGGTCGTGACCAGGAGCAGCAGAACCACCAGACGGTTACGGCCGAGCTCGGTCCAGGTCTTCAACGCAACCGGCGCGCCCTTCAGGCCGGATGGCAGGCGCCATGTCAGCAGAACAAAGCTGACCGCGCCGGCCGCACCGACGGCGAGATAGGCAGCCCGCCAACCGGAATGACTGCCGATGAAGGTGATCATGGGCAGCCCCACGGCGGCCGCCAGCGACCAGCCCAGGAAGACATAGGCGATGGTGCTGCCGCGTCTCTCGATCGGGCTGATCAGCGCCGCCGTCCCGGCGGCCTGCGGTGTATAGAGCGCGCCGACCGCGAGCATCACGAGCCGCAGCACCAGCAGGCTCGCATAATCGGGCGCAAACGCCGAGGCGAGATTGCCGAGCGTGAGGACCATGAGCGTCGCTGCGAGCAGACGGCGGCGATCGAAGCGGCTCGTCAGCCAGGCGGTCAAGGGCGAGCAGATGCAGAGCACCACCGCGCCGAAGGTGATCAGGAGTCCCGCCGTCTGAACGCCGACAGCGAGATCCGCGGCGAGCTCGGACAGCAGGCCGGCGGGCGCGAGCACCGAGCAGCCGGTGACGAGATTGCCGAGCATGAGCGCGGTCGGCGCAAAGCGCCCGGAAGCGAAAGTGGATGTCATCGCGCCTCAATAGCAGAGAATTTCATGCATTTGCATGAAAATGTCTCATGCCGCCCATGACTTTCTCTCGTCCTCCCTCCTTCGTCCTGGCCGCCCTTCTCGTCAGGGCGCGGGGGCGGACTGCGCCGCCGAGGCCTGCGGCGAGGGAATCTGCGTCCACGGAACCGGCGTACTCGTCGGACGGGCGATGGCCTTGGACGGCGGGCAGCTCTCGGTCAGCATCTTCAGAGCAGATTGCAGGCCTTCGCTGCTCACCGGAAATGTCGAGACATTGCGACGCGCGACATTCAACAGGGAATCGCTCAGCTCGGCCGACGGCATCAAGGACAGCGTTTTCACCTGGCTTGCATTCAGGAACACGCCCCAGGTCTCGCGATCGCCCGACCGCCGCGGCGGCGAGAGGAAATTGAGCCGCATATCTCCGCTCGCCATCGCCAGCGGACCCGGCGGCGAGCCGGCCGGCGCGATGCGCTCGACGTCGAGCTCGAAGCGGTCCTGATCGAAGCAGACCATCTGCAAGCGCGTGGTCTGGAACGTGCTCTCACCGTCCTTGCGTGCGAGAATGGTCTTGTAGGCAATCCCACGGCTGGCGGTCTCGAACATCCAGGGGCTTTCCACCCGCTGCCGCCTGTCGAGCGCAAACCGCGCGATCTCCTCCCGCGTCAGGATGCGCATGCTCTCGAACGGGACGGACCGCGCCACCGTGAGCAGAGCGGGATCCGCGCCGAGCTTGGTGATGTAGTCGAGCACCATCTTGTCGGCCCGCGCCATCGCCTGCTGCATCGCCTGCGCCCGCATCTCGCGGGTCGGCACGCCGCCGGTGAAGTTCAGGATGACGCGCGGCGAATGCACCGCGAGCGTCGCATCCGCTGCGATCTCACGCGTGGGCGCGCCGAGCAGCATGTAGGGACAGGCCGAATTGCACATCGCCCCCCGCGTCCAGACCTCGCCATGCAGCTCGCGCCCGGACAGCTTCAGCTTGGTACAAGCTTCGCCCTCCTGAGGCTCGAAGCCGCACTCGCGCAAGGTGGTGCGTCCCACCCGCACGGCGGCCTTGCGCTCGCGCAGCATGTCGCCGATGGCGAGCGCCTGCTGCAGATTGCCGCCTGGAGAATTGAAGTAGATCGGCAGTCTGCGCTCCCCGATCTGCTTCATGAACTTGCGAAAGCGCGCCGCGGCGCCGCCGTCGATCTTGCCTTCGGCGGCGATCCAGCTGTCACAGCCATGTCCACAGGCGTCCGAGGAGCCCTTGACGAGAGCGAACGCAATCGGCGTCGAGCCGTCGGCGACCCGCGGCGACGCGGCGCGGCGCGCGGCCGGCCTGGACTCCGTTGCAGGCCTGGCCGGGGCACCCGGCCTCGCATGTGCCGCGGGCTTTGGCTGGGTCGCCGGCTTTGGCATCGCCGGAACGGCCGCGAACGACGACAGGCTCGACAACACGAACACGATCAGCGCGGCCCCAACATGAATGCCGCCGCGCCGATACACAGACAGCGGCGCCTCTCCTGCAGACTCCATCGCCAAACGCGTCCCCACGCCCCGAACACTTGAAGTTGTATCATACCGGCCCGCGGCGGCAATCTCCGCATCGCCGCACCAGCCGCGATTGGGCGGTTTTCCCGTCCGTCTCCCGGTTGCAGCCTGAAAATCCCCTGCTATACCCCTTGCTCCCGCTTACCTGCGCTCGTTCGCAGGAGTGAGCTCAAGGAGTGACCCATGTCCGATCCGAAATCGCCTGATTCCAAGTCCGACCAGCAAAAGTCCAATTTCCAATACAGCCTCAGCAACCTGAAGCCCGCCGCCCCGGTCGAGAAGATCACCATCAGCTTCCCCGACGGCGCCCGGCGTGAATATCCCCGGGGCACCACCGGCTTCGACATCGCCAAGGGCATCTCGCCCTCGCTCGCCAAACGCACCGTCGCCATGGCGCTGAACGGCGATCTCGTCGACCTCAACGATCCGATCAATGAGGATGCCAGGCTCGAGCTCGTCGACCGCGACGATCCGCGCGCGCTGGAATTGATCCGGCACGACTGCGCGCATGTGCTGGCCGAGGCCGTGCAGGCGCTGTGGCCGGGCACCCAGGTCACCATCGGCCCTGTCATCGAGAACGGCTTCTACTACGACTTCTTCCGCAACGAGCCGTTCACGCCCGAAGACTTCGCCGCGATCGAGAAGAAGATGCGCGAGATCATCGGCCGCGACAAACCCTTCACCAAGGAGGTTTGGGACCGCGAGAAGACCAAGCAGGTGTTCCGCGACAAGGGCGAGGCCTTCAAGGTCGAGCTGGTCGACGCTATTCCCGGCGAGGAGCCGATCAAGATCTACTACCAGGGCGACTGGTTCGACCTCTGCCGCGGTCCGCACATGACCTCGACCGGCAAGATCGGCAACGCCTTCAAGCTGATGAAGGTGGCGGGCGCGTATTGGCGCGGTGACTCCAACAATCCGATGCTGACCCGCATCTACGGCACGGCGTTCGCCAAGCAGGAGCAGCTCGACGCCTACCTCAAGCAGATCGAGGAGGCCGAAAAGCGCGACCACCGCAAGCTCGGCCGCGAGCTCGACCTGTTCCACTTCCAGGAGGAAGGCCCAGGCGTCGTGTTCTGGCATCCGAAAGGCTGGAGCATCTTCCAGGCGCTGATCGCCTATATGCGCCGGCGCCTCGCCGGCGACTATGACGAGGTGAACGCGCCGCAGATCCTCGACAAGTCGCTGTGGGAGACCTCCGGCCACTGGAACTGGTATCGCGAGAACATGTTCGCGGCGCAGTCCGCCGGCGACGAGGCCGAGGACAAGCGCTGGTTCGCGCTGAAGCCGATGAACTGCCCGGGTCACGTGCAGATCTTCAAGCATGGCCTGAAGAGTTACCGCGACCTGCCGCTGCGGCTCGCCGAATTCGGCGTCGTGCACCGCTACGAGGCCTCCGGCGCGATGCACGGCCTGATGCGCGTGCGCGGCTTCACCCAGGACGACGCGCATGTGTTCTGCACCGAGGACCAGCTCGCCGACGAGTGCCTGAAGATCAACGACCTGATTCTGTCGACCTACTCGGATTTCGGCTTCGAGGGTGAACTGACGGTGAAGCTCTCGACCCGCCCGGAGAAGCGCGTCGGCACCGACGAGATGTGGGATCACGCCGAGCGCGTGATGGCGACCGTGCTGAACGAGATCAAGGCGCAGAGCAACCACATCCGCACCGAGATCAATCCGGGCGAAGGCGCGTTCTACGGGCCGAAGTTCGAATATGTGCTGCGCGATGCCATCGGCCGCGACTGGCAGTGCGGCACCACGCAGGTCGACTTCAACCTGCCGGAGCGGTTCGGTGCGTTCTACATCGACGCCGACGGCGCCAAGAAGGCGCCGGTGATGGTCCATCGCGCGATCTGCGGCTCGATGGAGCGCTTCATCGGCATCCTGATCGAGCACTATGCCGGCAGCTTCCCGCTGTGGCTGGCGCCGACCCAGGTCGTCGTCACCACCATCACCTCGGAAGGCGACGAATACGCCAAGCAGGTGCTGGCTGCGCTGCGCCGCGCCGGGCTCAGATGCGAGATCGACCTGCGCAACGAGAAGATCAACTACAAGGTCCGCGAGCACTCGCTGCAGAAGATCCCGGCCCTGCTCGTCGTCGGCAAGAAGGAGGCCGAGACGCATTCAGTCTCCGTCCGCCGGCTCGGCCGCGACGGCCAGACCGTGATGCCGACCGCGGAGGCCATCGCCGCCCTGGTGGACGAGGCGACGCCGCCGGACGTGCGGCGCCGTCAGCGCGAGGCGGCGTGACGTCGTAGCGCGTAGCCCGCACGAGCGCAGCGACATGCGGTGTCGCCGCGACAGCGCGTGAGATCCCGGATGTCGCTCCCGCCGTCGCCCTGACGGGCTCCGGCGCGCGCTCATCCGGGCTACGCGGCTACGCCGATAGACTGGCGACAGCATCCGCCGAACCTCTGTCTCGACCCGCGGCCTGCAGCGCCACGTCGGCGCATTCGGCCATGTAGAGAAACATCGTCGCGAGCATCCGCTCGATCGCCTCGCGCCCCAGCGGCAGAATGGTGATGGCGTCGGTGCTGCGGATGAGCAGGCGCTTCTCCTCTGCGTCTCGCAGCAGCGTCAGCACGTGCTTGCGCGACACCGAAAAGCGGGTCGCCAGACCGTTGATTGAGAACGGCACGGGGCCGTCGGGCGGGAATGGCTGGTCCGGCCCGGCGCCTTGGGCCAGGCTGAACAGGATCACCATGCCCGCGGTCCGTTCGGCAAACGGCTCAAGCTCCGGCGCTCCGTCGAGGATCCGGACGCCGGCGATGAAGCGACGGCCGAGCTCGAGCACGAAGCTCTTCACGAAGGCCGGATCGTTCAACGCAGCCCGGTAACCCACGGCGGCCGGCAGCACCGCGCTCATGGCGTCGAACTGTACGCCCCAGCGCTCGCGATGCAGCGCGATCAGCTTGTCGGTCGGGACCAGCGGCCGCCGCCGGCGGTCCAGATTCGAGGCCGACGCCACCAGCCCGGTCGCCCGCATCAGCGCCAGCATGGCCTCGCAGCGGCCGCCGCTGCACAGGTCGAGCCTGGCACACATCTCCTTCATGGCGCCGACGGTGAGACCGAGCTCGCCGTCGCGCTGCTCGGCAAAATGCAGATACAGCGCGACGTGCGGAAACAGCGCCCGCGCCCGGTCGCTCAGCAGCGCATTGAGGATGCGATCGCCCCGATACAGCCTGATCGCCGATGCCGTCGACGCGCGCATCGCCCGTGCGAAACCAGCCGTCCCGCGCAGCCGCGCGACGGCGTCAGGTGACGGAATCAGTGCGGTCATCGGCACGTCAGATCTTGCACTCGAGGCAACTCCCGGCGGATCTCTTAGCACTATGTTTTTACCGGCCCGCCCAAGGTTCGACAATTCGCTGGGAATATCGTGCTTAGGACAGATGGCCGCATCGGATATGCCCTGATCCGCGTCGTCCCGCGCGAAGTCTTCGCCGAAACCCGCAAAGGCTGCAGCACCGGGTGCAGTAGAACCGATCAAAACGCCGTGCCGTGGTCTCGTTGCAGGCGGAGGCCCATGCTATCTGTCGCGCGTGCAACGAACGAGACCCACCGACGTGACCGACGCGATTGAACTGCTGAAGACCCGCCGCTCCGTGAAGCCGCGCGAGATGAGCGGCCCCGGCCCCTCGCCCGCCGAGCTCGACACCATTCTGACCATCGGCGCCCGCGTGCCAGACCACGGCAAGCTTGCGCCATGGCGCTTCATCGTGTTCGAGGGCGACGGCCGCCGCCGCGCCGGCGAGGTCATCGCGGCCGTGTTCGCCAGGAAGAACCCGCAGGCGAGCGCCGCCGAGCTGGAGGTCGAGAAGAATCGCCTCATGGAGGCGCCGCTGGTGATCGGCCTCGTCAGCTTCACCCGGCCGCATCCCAAGGTGCCGGCCTATGAGCAGGAGCTCTCCGCCGGCGCGAGCGCGATGAACATCCTGACCGCGGCCACCGCACTCGGCTATGGCGGCTGCTGGCTGTCTGGCTGGTTCATGTTCGACCGCGACGTGATGGACGGTCTCGGCCTCAAGCCGGAGGAGAAGCTCGCCGGGCTCATTCACATCGGCAAGCCGGCCAAGCCGAGCGAGGACCGGCCGCGTCCGGCGCTCGCGGACATCGTGACGCGGTTCTGACGAAGGCACGCGCGGGACCGGCGCGACCTTGAGGACCAGACGCCCGGCGATCGCTCGGCTCATTGCCGCGCCACGCTCCATCCGCCCAACCTTGCGAGCGCAAACAATCCAGGATTCCTCCGCGGAGGCCGTCTGGATTGCTTCGCCGCGCCGCGCAATGACGTGCGGAGACGCCTCAGCCCCCAACTAATTGGCACTCCGAAGCCGCGTGCAACATTCCGTACGCTTCCCTCTAATCCTCACGCCGCCTTCGATGATCTCGTGCCGAACTGCGCCAGCAGGCCCGCGATCTCCGAGGCCGGCTTGGCCGCGCTGAACAGAAAGCCCTGGACCTGATTGCAGCCCTCGGCGCGCAGCCACTCGAGCTGATCCGATGTCTCGACACCCTCGGCGGTGGTGATGATGTTGAGGCTCTTGCCGAGGCCGGAGATGGCGCGGACGATGGCGAGGCAGTCGGAGCGCTGCGCGAGGTCCTTCACGAAGGAGCGGTCGATCTTGATCTTGTCGAACGGGAAGCTGCGCAGATAGCTGAGGCTGGAATAGCCGGTGCCGAAATCGTCCATCGAGATGCGGATGCCGAGCTGGCGAAGCTGATGCAGCGTCGCCAGATTGGCCTCGGTCTCGGCCAGCAGGATAGACTCGGTGATCTCCAGCTCGAGCCGCTCCGGCGCCAGCGCCGACTGCGCCAGCGCCTGGACCACGACCTGCACGAGGTTGCGGCTGCGGAACTGCACCGCAGAGAGATTCACCGCGACCTTGATGCCGTCGGGCCATCGCGCCGCCTCGTGACAGGCCTCGCGCAGCACCCACTCGCCGAGCGGCACGATCAGGCCGATGTCCTCGGCCACGGGAATGAAATCGGCGGGCGAGATCATGCCCTTGTCGGGATGACGCCAGCGCAGCAGGCATTCGAATGCGGAGATCGCGCCGGTCGCGACGTCGACCAACGGCTGGTAGTGCAGTTCGAACTCGCCCTGGGCGAAGGCACGGCGCAGATCGTGCTCCATGTCGCGGCGCTTCTGCGCCTGGCGGTCCATCTCCTTTTCGAAGAACCGATGCACGCGGCCGCCGTCCTGCTTGGCGCGGTACAGCGCCATGTCGGCGTTCTTCATCAGCTCCTCGCAGCTCGCGCCGTCGCCCGGCGACAGCGCGATGCCGATGGAGGCACCGATCACGAGCTCGTTGCCGTCGATGTCATAGGGCGCGCTGAGCGCCGCGATCAGGCGGGCGGCACACTCACTGGCGTCGCTGGCGCCGCAGCTCTGACTGATGATCACCGCGAACTCGTCGCCGCCCAGCCGCGCCGCCAGCTTGCCGCCATGCATCTGCTGTGTCAGGCGGCCCGCGACCGCCTGCAGCAGCCGGTCGCCCATCGGATGACCGAAGGAGTCGTTGACGGTCTTGAACAGATCGAGGTCGATGCACATCACCACGATGCGGCGGTCGGCCGCCCCGGCGCCGTCGAGCTCCTGCGCGAGGCGCTGCTGGAAGAATTCGCGGTTCGGCAGGCCGGTCAGCCCGTCGTGGTGCGCCATGTAGGCGATGCGCGCCTCGGCGCGACGACGCTCGGTGATGTCGACGATCGCGACCAGCACGCCGTCGCGGCCATCGAAGGTGATCTCGCGGCCGTAGGTCAGCACCTCGATCTCGCTGCCATCGGCCTTGCGATGGCGCCAGTCGCGGTGAAACAGATCACCGTCGGCCAGCCGCAGCAGCGCGTCATCGAGGCTTTCCCATTCGCCCGGCGGCCAGAGATCCCAGACATTCATGCACAGCAGATCCGCCCGGCCGTAGCCATAGTGCCCGACCATCGCATCGTTGACATTGAGGATCTGCGCGGTCTTCGCATCGAGGATGCACATCGGCACCGGGTTGGCGTCGAACAGCAGCCGGAACGAGGCCTCGCGCCGCTTCAGCGCGGTCACGTCGGCAATGGTCAATGAAATGATGTCGCCAAAGGCGTGGGCGCCGAGCCTGAGACTGCGCGCCTCGCTGTCGAGCTCGAACTGGTCGCTCCGCCCGTGCGTGACGACGTCGAACAGCCGCGCCATCACCTCGGGCGTGCACAGCATGTTGCCGCCCTGCTTCAGCCGATGCCATTGCAGCGTCGCCGACGGCAGCCTGAGCAGGTCGGCCGCCGCGCGATTGTGATGAACCACCTGGAAATCGCAGGGCATGCCGACGCTGTCGCGGATGGTCGCGAGCGAGACCACGCCGTCGTCCGTCGTCGAGAAGATCGCATCGAGCAGATTATATTGCGCGTCGCGCTCGTTGACGTAGGTCCCGACCAGCGTACTGCCCCACCGCGAGTTGGTCGGCAGCGCCAGCACGTCATAACTGCGGACCATGCCGTCGCGGACGCAATGCGCATGAGCGAGATAGGGCTGGCCGCTAACGAGCGCGCAATTGGCCGCCTCCACCAGCACGGTGGCGCAATCCGGCGACACGGCTTCGACCGCGACGTCCCAGCGCTCGTCCTGCAGCCATTGCTGGACGTAGCGGCCGCTGCGCGAAATCTGGAGGCCACCGTCCTCGTTGTTGAGCACCGCGATATGATCGGCGAGACGGCCGAGGCTGCCCAGCATGACGTCCTCGTAGCGCGGCAGGCGCTGGCCCGGCTTCAATGCCGCCTGCCATTTGCGCCTGAGCACCGGAATGTCGTCAAAAAGATCGCTGCTGATCGTCGTCAACGCCTTGGTCGTCGCGGCACGCATCATTCCCACTCAATCGCCACCCTGTCGGTCCCGACGGTATCTGAAGCAGACACGGCTTTAACGAGCTGTAAATGCATTGGCTTCGCGCGTTGCGCGCAGCGATTGTGACAGTTTTAAGTGGTTCCATGGTTATCGCGCATTAGCGACTGTGACACCGGTCGTGAGGTCGACGGCGATCGTCCGATGATGTTGCTCGCCCGCTGTAGTGTCGCTCTCGTCTTGCCCTGCACATGATGCGACCTCGCGATCCCGCGGCGGAATCCGCCCGGGTTGATGCATCGTTCTCCACCCTCGATGATGATGTGAGGGCGCAGGGAGAGCCGGACCTCGACTGAGGCCCGTGGCCCGCCTGCGAAAAAAATGCAGGCGGCAGGTACCACAGGTCAGCCGGAAACCCGGCCCTCCCTGCGCGATGGCTGAACGGCTGCTTCGCGTTCTCCCTGGTGCGCCGGGCTTTCTGGCCACCATGCCCCGCACGACGCGCGAGCGTCGCTGTGAGGTTGATATCAGCATCGGGATATCAGGACCGCGCGACTTGACCGTGCGCAGCGAATTGTTCGTCGGCACGAGAGACTCGCGCTGCAATCCACTACGCCCACCGCTCCCCGCCTCGCGTCTCGTGACGACCGCGATACGCCCCTCATCTCGAGGCGGGATGCGCGGAAAGATCGACCTGATTTGCCCGACGACACAAGAACTAATAACTGCGACAAAGTAACCCGACGGGCAGATGTGCACGACTTAGCGAGTCGTGTCGCGCACCACTGCTTCGACAATCACCGCTGTCGTCCCGGCCTTGAGCCGGACCCATAGCCACCGGCCGCGGTGATGCGGACCACTGACAGCGACGTCCCCCGATAGCATCCGCGGTATGGGTCCGGCGTTCGCCGGGACGACACCCGTGGTCAGGCGCGCTCCTGCCAAAAACGCTGTTCTTGCATCAGTCCTCCTCGAGACGGATGCCTGCGTCGCTGAGCGCCCGCATGATCCGCTCGATGTCCTCGGGTTCGACTGTGTTACCCGGGCAAAGTGCGTTCAGCTCGTCGAACGTGATCCAGCCCTTGCGCTCGCCGATCTCGATGGCCTGGCGGATGATGTGGGATATCTGCATGCGGCTCTCCCGGAGACTGGCTCTCATAGATAGCGGGGAGAGTCGGTGTCCTTCTGCGGGGCCATTTCGCGTGCGAGCCGCTCAGCGCGCGAGCACCTCGACCTCGCCGTCAACGCCGTTGACGACGCTGAAGGAGCGTTCGAACACCTTGCCTTCATTCTTGGCGATCGCGCGGTAGTCGCCTTCGGACAGCACGACCTTGGGGAAGGCGCCGATCGATTCCTTGATCACGTCGCCGCCGGGGTTGATGACCGACCAGGCGGTGTTGGCGAGCGCCTCGCCGCCCTTGTCGGAGACGAGCTTCAAGGTGATGACCGCGGCGCGGTGCGTCACCGTGACGTCGGTGAGCTTGCCAGCCTGGACGCGGATGTCGGAGCGCACCACCGAGTTGGCGTCGCCATAGTTGGAGACGATGTAATAGGTGCCCTCCGGCAGCATCAGCATGTCGCCGGCGGCGACGTTCGGCACCAGCGGCGCCCGCTCGCGGCCGTCGAACTGGCTGCCCTTGTAGATGGCAAACGATATCTGGTTCTGCGGGATCTTGCTGGTGCCGACCCTGCCCTCGAGGCGCAGGCCCCCGGCCGGCAGCACGAAAGATTCGCGATCGGTCTCCGTCTTCAGGTTCACCGACCTGACCGCGCTGACGAGGCCGAGCGCGACATGCACGACATAGGTGCCGGGCGGCAGCACGATGTTCGGCGTCGGGCCGCGATCCTCGCGCAGCATCTTGAAGGCGCCGGATTCGTCCGGCCGGTCGGCGAACACGCGCCAGACCAGACCGCCATTGATGTTCGGCAGGTCCTTTCCGAACCGCGCCGACAGCGACAGCACGCCCTGATTGGGAGCCGCGGCGGGTGGAGCAGCAACCGGCGGGATCGCAGCCGGCGCGCCGGGTGGGATCGCGGCGACGGGCGGTCCCGGCAGCACCTGCGGGGCCGGTGGCGGAATGGGACCGGCGGCGGGGCCGGAGGGTGGCGCCAGGCTCACCGCCGCCCCGGGATCGGGCACCGAAGCCGGCGGAATCGGCGGTGGCCGGTCGCTGAACAGTTGCGCCGCGGCCGGCGGCGTCACGAGCCCGGTCAGCGGCCACGACAAGGCGAGCACAAGCCATAGCCGCCCGCTGCGCCGGAATCTGGTGAACCCGCGACCTGTCGTCATCGTCTTGCTTTTGAACAAAAACGCGGCAAATTCAAGCCTCTACTCAACTGTCGCGGAGGAACCCCGTAAGCAGCGCGCGACTTGGTCGCATTCTCCGGCGGAGAGTTCAAATCAGCGGCATCCGGCGCTCCCGTCGACCCGGCATAAAGGATGCTTCTGGTAGGCTGGTGCTAGGCTGTCATGCGTCATGAGTCCGTTGCCGACTCGTTGCACACAGTTTGCGTAGGCGTGGAGATCTCGGTGCTGGACATTCTGAAAGGACGCCGTGCGAACGGAACCGAAGGTTCCGATGTCGGTCTCGGCACGATCCGCAAGCCGGTCATCGGCCTTGCGCTTGGCGGCGGCGCGGCGCGCGGTTTTGCCCATATCGGCGTGATCCGGACCCTGATGGCGCACGGAATCGTGCCCGATGTCGTGGTCGGCACCTCGATCGGCGCCGTGGTCGGCGGCGCCTATGCGGCCGGCCAGCTCGATACGCTGGAGGAATGGGCGCGCAGCCTGCAGATGCGCAACATCCTCGGCTATCTCGACATCCGCCTCAACGGCTCCGGCCTGATCGGCGGCGAGAAGCTCGCCGCCCAACTCGAAGCCTCGCTCGGCCGCGTCACCATCGAGGAGCTGCCGATGAAGGTGGCGACGGTGGCGACGGAGATCCGCACCGGGCACGAGATCTGGCTGACCCATGGCAGCCTCGTCGACGCGATGCGCGCCTCCTACGCCCTGCCCGGCATCTTCGCGCCGGTCCTGATCGGCGACCGCTGGCTGGTCGACGGCGCCATGGTCAATCCGGTGCCGGTGTCGGCGGCGCGCGCGCTCGGCGCCGAGATCGTGATCGCCGCCAACCTGTCGAGCGACGTGTTCACGCATTCGACGACGATCTACTCGCATGGCCAGCCGGTCGAGGTGCCGGAGACAGTGATGGAGAGCGCGCCGCCGAAGCGGCGCTTCCGCAGGCTGTTCTCGCCGGAGCGCGCGGTGAAGCGGCAGTTCTTCGGCGAGGGCGGCCGGCCGGGCATCTCGTCGGTGATGGTCGACGCCTTCAACATCATGCAGGACCGCATCACCCGCGCGCGCCTCGCGGGCGATCCGCCGGACCTTCTGATCTCGCCGCGTGTCGGCCAGATCGGCTGGTTCGACTTTCATCGCGCGGCCGACCTCATCGCGTTCGGCACGAGGGCGGCCGAACGTGCGCTGGATTCCATCCAGGAAGCGATCGGCGCGGTGACGCCGACCGGCGGCGGAGCGACTACGCCGTCTTGATGTACTGGCGCAGTGCTTCCTGCTCGGCCTCGTATTCCTGGACGCGCCACTTCACGACGTCGCCGATCGAGATCAGGCCGGCCACGACGCCGCCCTCGATCACCGGCAGATGGCGGAACTTGCCGTTGGTCATCATTTCCATGATCGAGGCGACGGTATCCGCGGGCTTGCAGCTCACCACCCGCCGCGTCATCACGTTCGACACCGGCTCGGTCAGCGCGGCGGCGCCGCGCTCGCCGAGCGCGCGGACGATGTCGCGCTCCGAGAGGATGCCCTCCATCCGGGAACCCGACATCACCAGCACCGCGCCGATCTTGCGGTCGGCGAGCCGCTTGGCGGCTTCGGCGAGTGTGGTCTGGGACTCGACGCTCTCGACCTGATGGCCCTTGG
The DNA here is from genome assembly GCF_051168375.1 of Bradyrhizobium sp. HKCCYLRH1034. Lineage (NCBI taxonomy): Bacteria > Pseudomonadati > Pseudomonadota > Alphaproteobacteria > Hyphomicrobiales > Nitrobacteraceae > Bradyrhizobium > Bradyrhizobium sp. HKCCYLRH1034. The sequence continues at coordinate 111,225 of NZ_JBNPUW010000001.1, forward strand.
TGTCGAGGATCGCACGTACTGTCATTGCTCGTCTCCTTGAGGGGCCGGTGTGCCTTCTTGAGCGAGGCGTCGTTGCGGCCGATGCTTCCAGCGATCGTCAGTCAAGCGAGTCTTCAATCAACAGTCTGGCAATGCAACGGATCCAATCCTTCTGATCGCGCTTTGGTTGCATTGCACTCCGCAAGCTGGCCTGCGCGGCACAAATCGCCTGCTTTCGTTCATCCGGAATCGTGCCCCGGTTGCAGTGGACGCAAATGATGAATGAAATCACCTGCGCTCGCAAGCGCAGGATCGCGGCACCTAACGGTCGACCACGTCGGACGGCAACGCAGGCGCAGCATCGTCACGCACATGCGGGGTGGGATCGAACAGCGCAAACAGGATCAGTCCGGCGATGAATCCGCCGATATGAGCCTGCCAGGCGACGTCGGCGCCCTCGGCGCCGGGCGTGATGCCGCCAATGCCGAACACGATGTTGACGCCGAACCACACTGCCAGAAAGCCGAGCACCCGCGGATTGCGCAGCGCACGCGTCAGCGACAGCGCCGGAACCCTGGCCGCCGCCTCGGCATCGCCGCGGGTGAACGACAGGAAGCTGCCGCTCACGAAGGCAAAGCGCATCGCCGCCGCCATGGTGCCGGACACCGAGGCCGAGGCGCCGATCATCGGCGCCAGCGCGTGCTCGTGCGTGAGCAGATGCGCCAGCGCACCGGCCGCCGCCGTCACCGCCATGAACAGATAGAACCGGACCGCCCCGAAGCGGCGCGCGAGCGCGCTGCCGAACGGCAGCAGCCAAAGCACGTTGAAACCGATATGCGCCAGATTGGCGTGCAGCAGCGAGTAGCTGAAAAAGGTCCAGATCTTGGCCGGCGTGCCGCCGGGAAACGCCCCGTCCATCAGGGTCTGGTCGTATCGTTTCGGGACGAAGGCGAACAGGTCGATGATCCAGCCGTTCCACTCGTCCGGCAGCAGCACACGCAGATGGATCACCGCGATCAGCAGGATGTAGGCGGTCAGTGCGCCCGGCAGATTGAGGATCGGCTCCCGCGCCTGCTGGAGCGGCGGATCCTGCGTGAGGTCTGACGAGGGGGAATCCAACGGAACGCACGCCTTCGACGAGAGGAACAGATCCGTCAGATAGGCGGCTTTGGCCGGCCTGTGCAAGCGCATGGCGGCAGAGTTGATGTGCAGCCCCGGGCCGCGGAGGCGAAAGGACAGCCGATCCGCCAAAAGAAAGAGGGAGGGTTCTGAGAAAACCCTCCCTCCGAGACCTGCCGGCCTTTGCCGCGTCCGGAGCGCCCGGGGTCGTTTTCCCCACCCCGCCCCGTCGCGACGACCAGACTTGTTTGACGCCGCCTGCGTGTAACTCACCGTATCGCGGCGGACCTTCCACCTTCCGGCCGCGATCTGATGAACGCATTGTTAACGATCGCTCGGCGGCCGCCAAGCTCATCGTTAATTTAACCTTAACGCGCGGAAGGCCGGGGGAAAGCCGGCACGATCGCACCATCGGCATGGACGCTGCACCACCCCTCCTGCGAAAACAAACCAGGGAGGCGCCTGGACGAAAGCGGGACAGCAATGTCCTCCGTGACGTCGAGGGCGCGAGGGATCACCGAGATGAAACATCCGTCCAATCGCGAGCTCTTCGCCTATTGGAACGACAGGCGCGGCCATGCCAAGGCGCCGGAGCGCTGCGACTTCGAGCCGTCGGCCGTGCGCGAGCTGCTCGGCGACATCTTCGTCTTGTCCTGCGATGCCGACAGCGGCTTTCCGTTCCGCATGGCGGGCACGCGGCTGTGCGCCCTGCTCGGCGGCGACGTCAAGGACAGGAGCTTTCCGGCGCAGTTCGCGCCCGCCAGCCGCCGCGAGATCGAGGAGATCACCGCGGTGGTCTGCGAAGAGACGCTGCCGGCGATCGCCGGCGTGACGGCGCAGGCGCCGGATCGCACGACCGCGCATTTCGAACTCCTGCTGCTGCCGTTCGCCGCCCGCGCGCATGAGCCGATCAGCCTGACCGGCCTGCTCGCCCCGTTCGAGACGCCGCAAGGCGCGCTCGGTCCGCTGGAGATGGTGTCATGGCGCTACATCCATCCGCCCGCCGGACCGATCGTGCCGCGCGCGTTGCGCAAGCTTGCGCTCGCCCGCGGCCTGATGGTGTATGAGGGACTGCGCTGAGTGCAGCGCCGATTTCATAGCCCGGATGAGCGCCAGCCGGAGCCCGAAGGGCGCAGGCGAAAGCGACATCCGGGACAGACCATCCTTACATCGCGTGCCCGCGTCGAAGCTGTCGCACGCCGACGGTGAATCGCCGGCGGACAGACCGCCCCCGCATGTCGCGGCGCTCACGCCGGCTACGGGATCTGGGCTGCCGTCCCGCCTCCTCACCGCGAGCCGGTCAGCGGCGTGATCGGACCGCCGTCGGGCGCAAACGCGGCGACGTGATCCGAGATGACGAACGACGTGAGATCGCGCCCGACCACGAGCGGGCCCTCATAGCTCGTCCGCGTGCGCGCGATCAGCGCCTCTTCGGGCACGTCCTGGACCGGCTTCACGGTGGCGAACACGATGTGCGAGTAGACCGCCAGCTTCGGCTTCGCCTCGGTGAAGATCCTGCCGGCCTCCTCCGGCGAGGTGTGGTGGTCCTCGATCGCACGATAGTTCGGATAGGTCTTGATCAGTTCGGGATCGATCACCGCCACCTCGTGGATCAGAAGATCGGCTCCCTCCGCCGCCTTCTCCACCCGCGGATCGGGCTTGGTGTCGCCGGACAGCACGACCTTCTTGCCGTCGAATTCGACGACATAGCCGAGCGCCGGCTTGATCTTCTCGCCGTGATTGACCTCGATGGCGCTCACCCTGACGCCGTTGCGCTCGTAGACGACGCCGGGCCCAATGTCGGCCGCGGCGAAGGCGACGCCTTCCGGCGGATAGTGCTCGTCATCGATGCGGATGCGGATGTCCTCGGAGAAGGCCTTGGTGAGATTCTCCGTCATCGCCACTGTCCCCTTCGGTCCGAACACGACCATCGGCCCCTTGCGCGAGGCCCAGGGCGTGCCGATCCAGCCGCTCAGCCACATGTCGGGCAGTCCCACCACGTGATCGGAATGCAGATGGGTGAGGAAATGCGCGGTGATGCTGCCGAGCGGGATGCTCTTCTGGAACAGGCGGATCGTGGAGCCGCGTCCGAGGTCGAACAGCAGCCGCTCAGGCCCGGCCTCGATCAGGGTCGAGGCGCTGAAGCTCGACAGCCGCGGCGTCGGCGTGCCTGTCCCGAGCAGGGTCACCTTCATCTCGGCTGCCGCGGCCGGCGGCGATCCAGCCACCACGCAGACCACGACCGCCACGACGGCTCCCAACAAGCTCCGCATGAACGTCTCTCCCATCTCCGTTGGCGTCATTGGCGCGATGTCGCGCCTGCCCATTCTATCAGCTCGTCATGGCCCGCGGCAGAGTGCTGCAGGAGCACAACGTAACGCTGAATTAACCGTGAAGGACTTAGTTTCAACACTGGATCATCCGGCACGCTAAGAGCCGGCTTTGAGTGGCGAAACATGGCGTTGCCGAACAAAAAACTCTCTCTTCCGGCCGCCGAGGAGCGCCGCCGTTTCCAGCGGGTCAAGGTCCACCTGCTCGGCCGCTACATGCTGCCCGACCGGCGCGAGTTTCCCTGCCAGGTGATCAACATGTCGCCGGGCGGGCTGGCGCTGCTCGCGCCCGGCATCGGCAATGTCGGCGACCGCGTGATCGCCTATCTCGACCATATCGGCCGCGTCGAGGGCAAGATCACCCGCATCATCGACAACGGCTTCGCCATGACGATCGGCGCCACCGCGCGCAAGCGCGACAAGCTCGCCGCGCAGCTGACCTGGCTCGCCAATCGCGACATCCTCAATCTGCCGGAGGATCGCCGCCACGACCGTATCATTCCGCGCAACCCGATCGCGGTGCTGACGCTCGAGGACGGCACCAAGATGACCTGCCGCATCATCGACATGTCGCTGTCGGGCGCGGCGATTGCGGCCGAGACCAGGCCGCCGCTGAAATCGCAGGTCATGCTCGGCCGCGTCCAGGCGCGCGTGGTGCGAAATCTCGAAGGCGGCTTCGCGATCGAGTTCACGCACGCCCAGCTCGCCGAAACGCTCGAAGACAGCGTTACCGCGCGGTAAAGCCGCAAGCCTCTGAAATCCCGCAACTTCACGGAGCACACGGCGTCCGCCACCACGGGCGCCGTGTGGCGTTCGGCCAGCGCACAGGTGATCCGGCGCAGTTAATAGTTGACGGGAAAAGCGCAGGGGACCCTGCAACGGCAGCGGTTCCCGGCTTAATGCAGCGCATTCGATTCAACCGCGAATGATTCAAATTTTAGCTAGATTCGATTCAAGTGAAAGTCGAATAAGCCCTTTGTTTTACTTGGATTTGCGTCAAATCCATCGTGGCGATTTAGCGGCAGCGAAAAATCTTTGTGAGACACATGGTCCCAACGAAAACGGGGGCCAAAATGGTCAAGCGGACGGGACAGGCAACGGGGTGGGCGGTCGCAGCCTTCCTGATGGCGATGGGCGGGATGGCGCATGCCGGTGATGACCGGGTGCTCTATGCGAGCCTGGGCGACACCGCACGGGCGCCGATCGGCTGGGTCGAGTTCTGCACCGAGGCGCCCGAGGAATGCCGCGGCGGCGCGTCGCAGCCCCGCGACATCGTGCTGTCCCAGACCGCCTGGCGCGATCTGCTAAAGGTCAATCGCTGGGTCAACGAGAACGTCAAACCCATCACCGACATGGACCATTGGGGCGTGGTCGAGAAATGGTCGCTGCCGACGGACGGCTACGGCGACTGCGAGGATTACGTGCTGCTGAAGCGCAAGCTGCTGATCGATGCCGGCTGGCCCCGCGAGGCGCTGCTGATCACGGTGGTGCGCGACAAGAAGGGTGAAGGACACGCCGTCCTCACCGTGAAGACCGACAAGGGCGAGTACGTGCTCGACAATCAGAACGAGAGCGTCGTCGCCTGGACCGAGACCGGCTACCGCTTCGTCAAGCGGCAGTCGCAGAGCGACCCCAACGTCTGGGTCTCGCTCGGCGACGGCCGCCCGGCAGTGGCCACCGCCAGCGCCAGAGAACGCTAAGGCGTCCGCAAGCGCTGATCAGAGAGGCGAGACACGAATTCGAGTTACGCGACCCGGTCACATCCCCACCCCTCCCCGTCCCAGACCGGTTCGCGCGCGGCCAGGCCTCCCCCAAGGCCTGGCCGCAACTTTTTTTGGCCTTGCTTTGACGATATGTCGCAGGCGGGGCGCGGCAACGGCCGGCCAACCTTGTTTTCCCTCGACCGTCGGGTTTAGGTTTTCGGCATGATGATGATCCTGCGAAGCGCGACCTTGCTGGCCGCGGCCCTGACCCTGGCGAACTGCTGCATGTCCGGCGCCGGCTGCTCGGGACCGCTGGCCGCGGCGGGCCCAGCCGCGCCGGCGATGGCCGCTACGCCCGCGGTGATTACCGCGCAGCCGACGAGCGCTGCGGCCGACTGGGACGGCCGTGTCGCCACCTCCGACGCCGACACCGAGATGGTGACGGAGCCGGACATCGGCACGTCGCGCAAAGGCGCGAAGCGCCGTGGCGACTCGCGGGTCGACGTGATGTCCGCGCAGTCGAGCTCCGGCTATCGCGGCCGGATGAGCTGGGAGGAGGAACAGGCGGCCGACCTCGCCGACGAGGCCCGCCTCAAGCAGAAGCTCACGATCTGCCGGAACTGCAGCGCAACGCAGTAAGCATTTGTCCGGCCGCAGTTTTCGGCTGGTCGCGACCGCGCCCCGGAACCGGCGTGGTGCATGCGGCGGGCGCGCCATTTCGGGCTTGCAGGCCTCGCTTTTGTCGGATTTCCTAATCAAAACCTGACGACTTGGTTCGTTCGCCAGATGCACGATTTGCGGGCTGGGCGGACAGCGTTCTCTGCTCGAGTTTTTCGCCTCTCCCAGTTTTCGGGAGGAGCATCCGAAGCTTTTTCAATTTGGGTGGTTTCGTGATGAATCCGGTGACGCGCGACACCAGACGCTACCCCGAGAAGCTCAGCCCGGCCCCCGTCAAGGGCGCCCAGCCGATCGCGCTCGCAGCCGCGACGCTCGTGGTGCTGATCGCGGGCATCGGCGGCATCATGTTGTGGCGTGCCTATGGCGGCGCGCCGGAAGCCGAGCGCGGCGCGGTGACGCGGCAGTTGCAGGCGCGCACGGTGCAGGCGTCCGAGCAGTTGGTGGAGAAGACCAAGGGCCTGGAGGCCACCCAGCAGGAATCGATCGACCAGTTGCAGATGATGCAGGAGCAGTTGCAGAGCATGCGCCGCCTGCTCGCGGCCCAGCAGGCCGATACTAAGCGCCTGTCGGACCAGGTCTCGACCCTGAAGGACTCCATCGATGGCCTGCGCCAGTCGTTCGCCAGCACGCAGAGCTCGGAGCAGGCCGCGCCTGCTCCACGCAACCGCAGCATCCGCGCCCGCGCCCATGCCAGCCGCGGCGGCCATCGGCATCGTCGCAACCGATCCTGAGACGGCCGGTCCCGACGCCTGCTCGTGGAATTCCCGCCGAATATTCCCAGGATCCTGTGAAGTGCTTCACAGATTGAAACCGGGAGTCACGCCATCCTGCCTTCACCGGATGGCGAGCCAATTTCAGGATGGCACAGGGCCAATTTCAATATCCGGGGCTGGCAAGGTCGTTGGCGCCATACTGCGCCGACGGCCTTGTTTTTTGTGGGGGCGCGTTCGACCGCCCGGAACGGATCCGACGCCGCGGCTCTCCGGCTGGTGACTTGCTTTTCCCCGTCAATTCTCGGCTCAATGCGCCCGTAAGACGCAGAGGAGCCCCCATGTCCGCCGATCCAGCACTGACGTCCGATGTCATCGGGCTGACAAAAGTCGCCCCCTTCTCACGCCGCGGCTTCATGACCGCGTCCGCTGCCGTGACGGCCGGCTACACGCTGGCTGCCGGCCCGGTGCGGGCCGAGGTCATTACCACCGACACCAACGGCCTGAATGCCGGAGATGCGAAGATCAAGGTCGGCGACCGCGACATGCCGGCCTATTTCGCGCGCCCCGCCAGCGCCAGCAATCCGCCCGTCGTGCTGGTCGCGATGGAGATCTTCGGCCTGCATCAGTACATCAAGGACGTGACGCGCCGTCTCGCCAAGCTCGGCGCGCTCGCCGTGGCGCCGGACTACTACTTCCGCAGCGGGACCGACCTCACCAAGATCACCGAGATCAAGGACCTGCTGCCGATCGTGAATGCCAAGCCCGACGCGGAGCTGCTGTCGGACCTCGACGCGACGGTGGCCTGGGCCAAGTCGCAGGGCGGCGACACCTCGCGTCTCGGCATCGTCGGCTTCTGCCGCGGCGGCCGCACCGTGTGGGAATATGCGGCGCATAGTTCGGCGCTGAAGGCGGGCGTTGCGTTCTACGGCCCGCTGATCGATCCGCCCAATCCCGCCTGGCCGAAGAGCCCGACGCAGCTCGCACCCGAGATGAAGGCGCCCGTGCTCGGCCTCTACGGCGAAGCCGACACCGGCATTCCCGTCGCCAGCGTCGAGGCCATGAAGGCCGCGCTCGCCGCCAACAAGAAGACCGCTGAGTTCAAGATCTATCCCGGCGCGCCGCATGGCTTCCACGCCGATTATCGCCCCAGCTATCGCAAGGACGCCGCCGAAGACGGCTGGGCGCAGATGCAGGCGTGGTTCAAGAAATATGGCGTGCTGAGCTGATAGCCGCGGCCCGGGCGAGCGAACCCGTCAGACTGCCCCCGCGAGGCTTCCCGCATGTCGCTTGCCGCATGTCGCTTGCGTTCATGCGGGCGCCGGACCGTCGGCTGCTAGCGCAGGCGACGATCGTCGCGACGGATCTTCGCCAGCTGCCTGCCGCCCTGCTCGAGCTCCCAGGCCATCCAGACCAGCGCGGCGCCCAGGCTGACGACGACGCCCATGAAGACAAACGTGAGTTCAGGGGATGTGAGTGTGTTGATCATGCCTGGATCCCATGCAAGCGTTGCGCCAGCTACTTCTCCGCCGCCGCTCCGCCGATCGGAGCGGCAACAAATCGTCACGAGATGTCGTTAAGGCGAAGTGACCGGATCGGCCGGTCGCCTCGCCCAAGCTTCATTCACACACCTCGACGTTGCGAAAGCGCCAGCCGCGCGCTGTCCGCACACGCTTGCGGGCGACGTAACAGCCGCCGAGGTCCTCGTAGGTGTACGGGTAGTAATAGGGATAGCCTCCGTATCCGTAGTAGCCGGGATAACCAAAACCCAAGCCAAACCCGAGTCCAAAACCCGGGCCAAAGCCACGATGGCCGAAGCCATGATGGAAACCGCCCGGCCCGTGCGCCGACGCCATGCCCGGAATCATTGCGGCCGCGATTACGGCGCCCGCCAGCAATCCCATCAATCTCTTGCGCATCGATCCGTCTCCAAATTCAACCGGCATGAGAGCGTCATTGTACTCTGTGCTCCCAGCGGGATGTCTCTAAGCCGGATTTGGAACGGCGCGCGGGCAACCCCGCTCACATCTGCGCGATCTCGATGTCGTTACGTGACGTCCGGAGCCGCGGGCAATATTCAGCAACCGCGGCAGATGCTCTTCACCTTCCGGTCGACCGTCTTGTTCTCCTGCTGAACCTGCTCATCGGTATCACTGGCGCGGTTCGGTCCCGTCGCCGCGGTGCCTCCCGCCGCTCCACGACCCACGCCGGTCGTGACGCCGGAATTGCTCGACCCCACCCGGCTTGCGCCCGAGCCGGACGACTGCGCTGTGCCGAGGCTGTTAGTCCCGTTTGCAGCTGCCGCCCCCGGTTGCGACAGCTGCGAGGGATTGCTACCGCTTCCGGCTTCGTTCTGCGCGTTGCCGAGACCGGCGACGTTCCCTGATCCTGCAGCGGTACCGGTCGTGCCGATGCCGGCGGCTCCCGCGCTCGCCGCGCCACCTGCGCTCGCTCCACCGCCAGCGCCTCCCGCACCGCCGCCACCGCCTTGCGCGAACACCGCAGTGGCCGTGCCGAGGCCTGCAATCACGATCAAGGTGCCCAATGAAAACCTGGCCATGGGACCGTCTCCCTTTACACTTCAACCCAGCCGGACGGAGCGCGTTCCGGAACGAATGTTGATCGGAGAGGATTGATGGGGCGAGGAGAGCAAGGAGCCGTGCGCAAGCTGATCGCCTTCGACGAGGACACGTTCGACAAGCTCAAGCAGCTCGGCCGCGATCAGATGCTGAGTCTGCAGGACCTCGCCGACGAGGCGTTCATGGACCTGTTGGAAAAGCACGGCGTACCGGCGGATCTGAAGGACGCGCTGCGCAAGAGCGCTGCGGAGGATGGCGATGGCGCAGGCAAGCCTGCGCGCAAACGCAAGAACGAGCTCGACGACAAGTCCAGAAACCAGTCGAAGCACAAGCCGAAGCAGAGGAGCAGGACGTCAGCATGAGCACCGACCCCGATCCGTTCGAACAGGGCGAGCGCGCCGCGCGCGCGAACATTCCGGCCGAGGCCAATCCCTATCAGGACGGCAGCGAACGGCATGCGCTGTGGGCGAGCGGCCACGAACGTGTCGCCAGCGCAGCGGAGGCAGGCGAGTCCGAAGGGACGTGAAGAATCTCCGACTCCATCGGCCGTGATGTCAGCCGATCTTCTTCAGACCCTTGGTGTAGCGCGGTCCCTTGGCGACATAGGCCTTGGCCGCGATGCCCATGCGCTCGACCTGCGCCGGCTCCAGCGTGCGCACGACACGCGCGGGCGCGCCGATGATCAGCGAGTATTCCGGAAAATCCTTGCCCTCGGTGATGATGGCGCCGGCGCCGACGACGCTGCCACGGCGGATATGCGCGCCATTCATGATGATCGAGCCCATGCCGATCAGGGCATCATCCTCGACCGTGCAGCCGTGCAGGATCACGTTGTGGCCGACGGTGACGTTGCGGCCGACGCGCAGCGGGAAGCCAGGATCGACGTGACAGGTGGCGTTGTCCTGGATGTTGGAGCTCTCGCCGATCTCGATCCAGTCATTGTCGCCGCGGATCACCGCGCCGAACCAGACCGTGACCTCCTTGGCGAGCTTCACCCGGCCGATCACGGTGGCATTGTCGGCGATGTAGTAGTTGCCGTCCGCCGGCAGTTCGGGCGCCTGCCCGTCGAGTTCGTAGATGGCCATCGAGGTCTCCCGTTCGCAGGCGACCTTGGCACAGCCCCCAGAGCGATTTCAAGCAAGCGCCGCTGCGGCGCTCGGCACGGGAACTAGGCCAGCACGCCCGCGGCGCGCAGCGTCATCACCACGAAGGTGCCGCACATCATGCTCCAGAAGCCGGCGATCACGGTCGCCAGCATCACGAACTCGAAGCGACGGCGCTCGATGCGGGCGCCGCGCAGCGTGTTGCGCATGATGATGAAAGGCGCGGCGAACACCAGGAATGGCACCGCGGCGAACCGCCGGGGCGTGACGCCCTCCTGCAGCAGTTCGAATCCCGGCGGACGTTCGGCATAGGCCTGGTAGCCGCTCGCCAAGGCGCCGGCCAAGGCGAAACCGATGAGGAGCGAGAACAGGGAATTGAACGCCTCTGCCGACATCGTACGCACTCACACACTTGCAGAACTGACCGATGCTGGTTTGGCAAAAAGCGACCGCGCCCGCCACATTATCCTTAAGGAAGGGTTAATGGCGGCCGCGGCCGGTGCGCGGCTCCCTGCAGGTAAGTTTCTGCAGAATGCCGCATCGCCATGGCATAGTCGGCGCTGATTCGGTCCTTGAGATCCCCTGCCCGCCATGACGATGTTTTCGGTCCGCAGTGCCCGCCCTTCGAACGGACATGGCCATGCCGTGCCGATCATCCTGGGCTGCGTGCTGGCGGCGGCGGCAATCGCGCTGGTCGCCTACCTGCTCTGGCCGACCTGGCGCGCCGGCACCTTCAAGGGACCCGAGCGCCTGCCGGTCAGCATCGGCGGCACCGTGTTCAACGTGCCGGCGGCCGCCATCCGGGTGAATATCCAGCGCCATACGGGGCCGCAGGAGCGCGTCGATCTCGGCTTCGAATATCCCTCGCTCACGCCGCCCGAGGCGCCGCATCACGTCAGCGCCGACCAGATCGATCAGGCGCCGCACCCGATCGATCGCATCTTCGTCTCGATATCGGCGCATCACGACGCGATGTCGCCCGAGACGCGACTGAAGACGATCTATCCGCGCTATCTCAATCCGACGGCCGTGCCGGTGCAGGACGGATTGAGCATGCGAAGCTTCCGCGCGGGCACAGCGTACGACATGGAGGATCTGTTCACGGCCGAGCAGCCTTTGCTGGTCGCCCGCTGCACGCGTGATGCCGCCACGCCGGGCATGTGCCTCAGCGAGCGCCGCGTCGAGGGCGCGGATCTCGTGTTTCGCTACCCCCGCAGCTGGCTGTCGCAATGGCAGGACGTGGCGAGCGCGATGGAGCGGCTGACTGCGCAGATGCACGCGGTGAAGTAGGTCGTAGGCAATCGTTGAAATCGTGGCCCGGATGAGCGCAGCCCGCGCACGGACGTCGAATGTGAGAGCTGCCAAACTCTCTCCGATCGTCATTCCGGGGCACGCGAAGCGCGAGCCCGGAATCCATACTCACGAGCGGATGTTGGGGCGACCACATGCGCCACGGCCATCGCGCGTCTCACGGCGTCCTGGGGCTATGGATTCCGGGCTCGCGCTTCGCGCGCCCCGGAATGACGGCGTGGATGGAAGCCGGGCTCATCCGCGGACGGATTGCGTGCTGACAGCGTGTGCGTAAGCACGCCGGAGCCGGTCTGCGGGAGCTGCTCTCTCAACCCGCGCGAGCGCGCCCCTGGGCGCGCCTGCACCACGATTCGTTCTGGCAACGCCGCCATCTTCGCAAGCGTCCCCGCATGCGCTTCGCGCTCATGCGGGCCGCTGCATCCGGCAACTACTCGACCAGATCGTCTTCCAGGATCGCCATCTGGAACTGGAACGAGCGGTCGTCGTCCTCGTCGTCGACGAACAGCACGCCGATGAACTCTTCGCCGATATAGACCTCGGCGGAGTCTTCCTTCTTCGGCCGCGGCACCACACGGATCTTGGGATTGCCGAACACGCGCTTCAGATACGCGTCGAGCTTCCTGACTTCCTGAACGTCCACGGTGATCTCCAATCGACAGCGAGGTTTGCAGATGATGCGGACGTTGCAGCGCGAACGTCCGTGTCCTTATGAGTTCGACATTCCAGCCCATCGATCGAGGCAAGACGAGCCGGCGATGTCGAACGACCTGAAAGGGACGCCGTGGATCTCACATTCACTCCGCCAAGACAAACGGCGGATCGTCAAATCCACAGACGCCAATGTGTTGGCACGAATTTCCCTGGATGAGAAGGTCTTGACTTCGCGGTCGCCGACGCGGTCGCGGCTCAGATCCCGATCGCGTTGATCATCTGATCCATGGTGCGCGACGGCTCCGCACAACCGGCCTCGCCGACGATCTTCGCCGGCACGCCTGCGACGGTGACGTTGTTCGGCACCGGCTTCACGACGACTGAGCCGGCGGCAATGCGCGCGCAATGACCGACTTCGATGTTGCCGAGCACCTTGGCGCCGGCACCGATCAGCACGCCGTGACGAATCTTGGGATGCCGATCCTCGTTCTCCTTGCCTGTGCCGCCGAGCGTCACGCCGTGCAGAATCGAGACGTTGTCCTCGATGATGGCCGTTTCGCCGCAGACGAAGCCGGTGGCGTGATCGAGGAAGATGCCGCGGCCGATGCGCGCCGCCGGATTGATGTCGGTCTGGAACACCGCCGAAGACCGGCTCTGCAGATAGAACGCGAAATCCTTGCGGCTCTTGCGGTACAGCCAATGCGCCAGCCGGTGCGTCTGCAGCGCGTGAAAGCCCTTGAAGTAGAGCAACGGATCGATGAAGCGCGTGGTGGCGGGATCGCGATCGTAGACGGCGACGAGATCGGCGCGAAACGCATGGCCGAGGTCCGGCTCGTCGCGCAGCGCGTCGTCGAAGGTCTGGCGGATCAGGTCGCCCGACAGCGCGGAATGATCGAGACGATCGGCAACCCGGTGCACGACCGAATCCTCGAGACGGCCGTGGTGCAGAACGGTTGAATAGATGAAGGTCGCAAGCTCGGGCTCGCGACGCACGATCTCTTCTGCCTCGTGGCGGATCCGATCCCATATCGGATCAAGCGTCGCCAGCTTGCTGCCCTGCTGCGGATTGGTCTGATGCATAGCCATGGCTGCTTCTCGCAGTTTCAGTGGGCGGGCCTTATAGCACGGCGCATGGAACGATGTCCTCAGCGGGCTGCGCGAGGCCGGGGATCCATTCCAGCCAGCCTGCCTCCCAGAGAACACGGGATTGAGACATTTCCGTTACGCCCCGCCGGTGACGTCCCGGTTGCGCCGCCATGCCATTCGGCACCGCGTCGGCTCAAGGTGGGCAGCAGGAACCCGAAATCAAGACGATCACCGGGGAAGCAATCGGTTCCCGCCCCTGGCGCACCCTGCGGGCGGATGGGGCGGATACCGGTGGCTGCGGCAAAAAGGAACCACCCGGAGGATCGAAGGCCGGCGGCCCCCCGTTCGATCACGGGATCGGCTTTACCATCCATCGCTCTGCGTCTACTAGTGAATATCGCCCTGACCATACTTCGGCCACGGTGCTCCTGATCGGGGGGACACGGGTATCAGTAACACTCAGATCCTGGACGAACGCGCGACCGAGGCCGGATTGGCCTGGCTCCCCGTCATCGTCATCCCGCTCTTCCTGGTCGCGCCGGCGCTGTGGAACGGCTACCCGCTGCTGCAGTGGGACACCGGGGGCTATCTCGCGCGCTGGTACGAAGGCTATCTGGTGCCGAGCCGCTCGACCGTGTTCGGGCTCTATCTGCATTGGGGCGAGGGCTCGAGCTTCTGGCTCAATCTCGGCCTGCAGGCGCTGGCGACGCTGTGGATCCTGCAGCTCACCTTGCGCCTGCTGGGACTGGCCCAACCGCTGCGACTGCTCTGGATCGGCCTGCTGCTGATCCTGACCACCGCCCTGCCCTGGCTCGCCAGCATGCTGCTGACCGACATCTTCGCTGGCCTGTCGGTGCTCGCGCTCTACATCATGGTCACTCAGGCGCGCCGGACCACCGTCCTGGAAAAGTGCGCGCTGTTCGGCTTCGTCGCCTTCGCCTCCGCCACCCACAGCGCTACGCTGGGCGTGCTGTTCGGCCTGTGCTGCGCCGGCTGGATCGCCTATCCCTGGCTGCGCCGGCAGATCGCGCTCTCCGGCCTGGTCCAGGCCAGCATGACGATCGTCGCGGGTGCGGCGATGCTGCTCGCGGCCAACTTTGCCCTGTCCGGCCAGCTCGCGTGGACGCCGGGCGGTACCGGCGTCGCCTTCGGCCGCATGCTCCAGGACGGCATCGTGGCGCAATATCTGAAGGACCATTGCGCCCGCGAGAAGCTGAAGCTCTGCCCCTATCGCAACGAGCTGCCGCCCACCGCCGACGACTTCCTGTGGGGCAACAGCATGTTCAACAAGCTCGGCCGCTTCGAGGGCATGAACGACGAGATGGGCTTCATCGTGAAGCGGTCGCTCGCGGCCTACCCGCTGTGGCAGGCCAGGGCCGCCGCGGTCGCCACCGCCGAGCAGCTGGTGCATGTGGCGACCGGCGAGGGCACCAACGGCTGGCTGCCGCACACCTATGGCATCATCGAGCGCTACGTCCCCTCGCAGGTCAAGAAGATGCGCGCCGCACACCAGCAGCACTGGGAGATCAGTTTCGCCGTCATCAACTGGCTGCACGTGCCGGTCGCGCTGGCCTCGATGCTGGCGGCGGCGGCGATCGCAGCGCACGCGATCTGGCGCCGGCGGCGCGACGACGTGGCCCTGCTCGCCATCACCGTGACCCTGGCGCTGCTCGGCAATGCCGTGATCTGCGGCGTCATCTCCGGCCCGCATGACCGCTACGGCGCCCGGATGGTGTGGATCGCCACCTTCACCGCGCTGATCGCGGCGGCGAGGTGGTTCAGCGGCGAGCGTGTGGACGGCTCCGCCGCATGACGCCCCCGTAGCCCGCATCAGCGACAGCCGGCGCCGCAAGGCGTCGGGATAGCGACATGCGGGGTCTCGCGCGCTGTGCCGGAGACCCCGGGGGGGCGCTGCGCTCGCCCGGGCTACGGCTTCAGCGCCGTGACAGAAAGTCGATCACCCCGGCCTTGTAGACCTTGTCGCCGACCGCGCGCATGTGATCGCGATTGGGGATATCGAGCACTTCGGCACCGGGGATGAGCGCGCCGAGCGCCGGACCGGAGCCCGACACTTCGTCGGCCGTGCCGACCGCGACCAGCACCGGCACGGCGATACGGCGGGCGTCGTCGCGCGAGATCAGGCCGCGCGAGCCGCGCATGCAGGCGGCCAGCGCCAGACGGTCCGAGCGGGTCTGGTCGGCGAAGGCGCGGAAGGTGCGGCCCACGGGATCGGTCACGTTATCGATCGAGGGCGCCTCGAGCGCGGCGGCGACGTTCTCGCCGGGACCGCCGCCTTCGATCATCGCCATGCCGATGCCGCCGAAGATCGCCGAACGCAGCCGCTCTGGCGCGGTCAGCGCGATATGCGCGGCGATGCGGCCGCCGAGCGAGTAGCCCATCACGTCGGCGCTGGCGAGGCCGAGATGATCCATCAGCGCCGTGACGTCGCTCGCCATCTCCGCGATCGAATACAGCGTGGGGTCGTACAGCTTGGCCGAATCGCCATGGCCGCGGTTGTCGAGCGCGATCACCCGGCGGCCATCCTTGCGCAATTCGGAGATCCAGGCCGGATAGACCCAGTTGACGTTCTTGCTCGAGGCAAAGCCATGGACGAGCACGATCGGATCGCCCTCCCCCTCGTCGATGAAGGCAATTTCAACGGCGCCGTTGTGAAAGCTCGGCATCGGTCGCGAATCCCGGAACGCTGGAGTGAAGCTGGTCGGACGAAGTCTAGATCATGATGCGATTCCACGGAATCGCATCATGATCTTATCCCTTTGTTTGAGCATGATCTTTTCGGAAAACCGGCTTCCACTTTTCCGGATCATGCTCTAGCCGCAGGACGCGGTTGCGGCCAGTTCGGGAGCGACGGCCGCGGCCTGCATCCGGCGCAGGCGGCGCCGCCGGCTCCGGTCGAGCCAGGCCTGGGTGGCCCGCTCGGTCATCGCCTTCAGCGATGCGACGAAGCTGAGCAGCGTCATCAGCGCGCCGAACAGCCAGAGCGCGAGATTGAATGCCCCCGCGGTCAGCAGCAGCGCGCCGCGGCCGAGCAGCTTCAGGATCGCCCGCGTCTGCCCGCCCTTGGCCTCCGCCAGGCGGGCCGCGCGGGCGATGTCCTTCGGTCCTTCGGCGAGCTTGAGCGAATCCAGTGCGCCGCGCGTGCCGGCCTTTTCGGTGATGCGGCCGACATCCTTGGCGAGCCGCACCAGCGCGCCGGCCTTCTCGGCGCGGAACGCCGCCCGGATCGCGGTCGCGGTCTGGCCCGGACGAAGCACCGAGCCCGAGGCCACCGCCTGCTGCAACAGCGGCGCATCGACCACCTCGCGCGCGGAGCGTCCCGCCCAGGCGGCGAGCCCCTCGCCGAGCCGGCCAACCTTTCGCGCATCCTTCACCAGCGTCAGCCCGGCCCGCACTGGCGCGGCGGTGCCGGCCGAGGCATAGGTTGCGGCGGTGACGGCAAGACCGGCCGTGGCCAGGCCCAGCACCAGGCGGTCGGTCTCCTCGCCCATCACCAGATGCTTGCCTTCGCGGACCGCGTCGCGGATGTCGCCGAACACGAAGAGATCGCCGGCTACCGTGCCGGACAGGCTCGCGACGTCGTCGGCCTGGCCGGTGACGAGCCCGGTCGCGAACCGCTTGGCAACGCTGGCCGGCGCCTTCTCGGCGGCCACCGCATCGCTCACGCGCTGCACCAGCCCCTCGTCGAGCACCACCTGCTGATCCCGCGCGAGCGCGACGAAGCTCTCCGCGAGATCTGGATCGCCGGCGGCGAGCGCGTCCTCGATATTGCTGATGATCCGCGCCGGATCGTTCTGCAGAACGGACGCGATCTGAAGCTCCGACAGCCTCGCCGGATCGTCCTGCGCCACGACGATGGCTCCGGCCCCATAGGCGTGCGGCCATATCGCAGCGCCGACCGCGGCGCTCACGGCGAGCCCGGCCAGCGCCAGACCGAGTCCCAGCTTGATTCGCTTCGAGATCACGCCGCCTTCACGTTTTCGCGGGAACGATGCGGAGAGACATAATAATTTTTGTGCCTGACACAACGGCCCCGACGAAAGAAGGGCTTCTCGGCGGCCCTGAGTTTGTGTCGAATCCACAGGCCACAACATAACGGCGTGCGTTGCACCAAACGCGGGTTCCCAGCACTAGGAATTGGCCTTAAGGCTCAGTATGGTCGCGCCGTTTTCGACGCGCGCGGCCGTGCGACCTCAGTCCCGTCCTGCTCCGTCGTGCTGACCGCATACGCTCCCGTTGCCACGCGAGGTGATACCGATGGCCGATAACATCGTCCCGCATTTCAACAACGATGCCGGAGTCCCCGTCATCGAGATCGGCTCGCATGAGTTCATGTGCGTGGGCGCCAATCCGCCGTTCGATCATCCGCACGTGTTCCTCGATCTCGGCAACGACAAAGAGATCATCTGCCCGTACTGCTCGACGCTGTACCGCTATGCGCCGGACCTCGCCGCCGGCGAGGCGCGGCCGCCGGAATGCGTGCTGAAGGACGTCGCCTGATCGGCGTGTCGTGGCATCGCGTACCGTCTATGTGGCGGGGGCCGGAATTGGCGGCCTGACGGCTGCGCTCGCGCTCGCCACCAAGGGCTTCCGCGTCGTCGTGCTGGAGAAGGCCGAACGGCTCGAGGAGGTCGGCGCCGGCCTGCAGCTCTCGCCCAACGCCAGCCGTATCCTGCTCGATCTCGGCCTGGGGCCGCGGCTGACCGCGCGTGCCGTGGTGCCCGACGCCGTCAGCATCATGAGCGCGCGGGCCGGCGGCGAGATCGCCCGCCTGCCGCTCGGCGAGGCCGCGAGCCAGGCGGCTGGCGCGCCTTATTGGGTGATCCACCGCGCCGATCTGCAGGCGGCGCTGGCCGCGGAGGTGATGGCGCATCCGGACGTCGAACTGCGGCTCGGCTGCCAGTTCGAGGACGTCGCCGCCCACGCCAAGGGTCTGACCGTGGTGCATCGCCGCGGCAATGAGCGCCGCCAGGACGTGGCGCTGGCGCTGATCGGCGCCGACGGCGTGTGGTCGGCGGTCCGGCACCACCTGTTTCCGCAGGTCCGCGCCGAGTTCTCCGGCCTGATCGCCTGGCGTGGCACGCTCGACGCCCGGCAATTGCCACGCGAATTGACGGCAGCGCGGGTGCAGCTCTGGATGGGCCCCGAGGCCCATCTCGTCGCCTATCCGATTTCGGCCGGCCGCCAGGTCAACGTGGTCGCGGTGGTTCCGGGGACCTGGAACCGGCCGGGCTGGAGCACGGAGGGTGATCCGAGCGAGCTGAAGGCGGCGTTCGCGCCGCCGCGCTGGCCCGCGACGGCGCGGCTGCTGCTCAATGCGGTCGACGGCTGGCGCAAATGGGCGCTGTTCGGCGTCCCCGAAGGCATCGAATGGACCGAGGGCAGCGTCGCGCTGCTGGGCGACGCCGCGCACGCCATGCTGCCCTTTGCAGCGCAGGGCGCGGGAATGGCGATCGAGGACGCGGTGGTGCTCGCCAAGTGCCTGAGCGAGGCGCGCCCGGACGGTCCGGGCGCGATCCCGGCTGCGCTGAAACGCTACGCCAAGCTGCGCCGCCCGCGCGTCGGCCAGGTGCAGCGCACCGCACGCAATCAGGGCCGCCTCTATCACATGACCGGACCGCTGGCGCTGGCCCGCGACCTCAGCATCAAGGCGCTCGGCCCGCAGCGCCTGTCGGCGCGGCAGAGCTGGATCTACGACTGGCGGCCGTAGGCGAAGCGGCCCGGTCTCAGTAGACCGAGCCGTCCCGCGGCAGGGTCGACGGCGTGCCCGCACCGGAGGCCATCGGCCGCGCGGGACGCGCCGGCTTGACCGGCTTGCCGGATTTCGCAGCAGCCGGCTGCGGTGCCGGGGTCTCCTGGCACTTGTTGCGGCGCCAGGCCTCTTCGGCGAACTGGGTCTGGCCACGGATCGCGATATAGTCGTTGCGATAGGCGACCTCGGCCACCACCGCGCCGCCGGCTCCGGTCTCTGCCTTGGCCATCAGGCCCTGCAGCTCGGCTGCGCGCCCGGCCAGCGCCTTGCGCTCGGCCTCGAGCTGCTTGCAGTCATAGAGCTCATACTTGGCCGGATCCGCGAAGGCGGTCGACACGCTGTCGCTCATGCCGGCGCAGCCCGACAGCAACGATCCCACCCCCAGCAGTCCCGCGGCCAGCGCGACGCAAAGCCGATCGCTGGTCATGCAGCCTCGACCGTGCGGCGGCGTCGAGCCATGGGCTCGATCCTGGGCTCGATCATGGGCCGATCGGCCGCGGACATCGGCCCGAACGGCGGCAGCATTCGTCTCTGCGATGGTCCTCGGATTCGTCACGCTCACCTCGCCCAACGACCGCCCCGCAAGGGATGCGGATCCGAATCGTTTTCTCGTGATGGGTCCGTGCCTTACAACGGCCGCTTCGTCCATGTCTTGCACCAGATGATCCCAGACCTGGCGAAGCGCTTCAACGCGAAGGCATCTCAAAGCAGCTGGTGACGGCCGGATTGAGGCTTTACCAAGGCGCTCGCGCTGGCTTGAGCAGGAGCTTCGTCAGGCACGCCATTGCCGGACGCTTACGGTTTTTCACCTTGATCCGGTCCCTTTCATGGTGCGGGCGGTCAATCGGTTTCGACACCATCCCCTCTTATCCCTTGCTGCGGGCGGCGGGGACAGGTCGGCCCCGATCTCGCCGTGCCCAAGGGAGCGACGAGGAGGCCGCCCGAGCGAGAGAAACAAGCTTCGGGGCGGGACGGCGGCGCCGGCCACAGAGCGCCGCCGTTGGCGAGATCAGCGATCGGCATCACCGATGCGAATATAGATGCGCGATCCATTGCAGATCTGAGCGTACTGGTTGCCATCGGAACGGCTGACCAATTGGACGATCGGCGCGGGCTGGGCGAATGTGATGGTCCGCGCGCCCTCGCTGATCACCCCAGTCGCATCTGCAACGTCGGCGACTTGCGTCAGCCCGGCGATCGGGCCGGTCAGGATCGTGTGGCTGTACGTGCCCGGCACCGCCTTGAGCAACACTCTCTCATCGGAGGCGATCGTGTAGGTGAACTTGTATGAGGTAACGCCGGTCTCGCCTCCGCCGGTGTCCACCGAGAAGTCCTGGACATCCATCATCCCGGTGCCATCGGCGCGAAGCACCATGACGCCTTCGACGGTGAAGGAAAAGAGCTTCAGCGGGCCGCCCTTTGGCGTGAAGTTCGAATTGAATCCGACAGCGGCCGGATTCCGGATGCACAACGATTTGCCAGCTAACGCATAGGTTCCGCGTAGACTTGCATGATCATTCGCAGACGCGGCCGTGCTTGCCGTCGCAGCGGCGGCCAAAATAAGAAAGCGGTGCATATGGTTTCCTCCCCGATCAGAACAATGGCTCGCCCTTACATCAGCGGTCGTCGTCGCTGAGGCGGGTCATGATGAGAGATCCATTGCAGATCCGGGCAAACTGGGTGCCATTGGAACGACTGACCGTCAGGACGGTCGGCGCGGGCGGAGCGAGGACGATGGCCCGTGCTCCTTCGCCGATGAATCCGCTGGTGTCGGGAACATCGACGACTTGCGTCAACCCGGCGTTCGGTCCGGTCAGGGTCGTGGAGCTGTACGTACCTGGCACCGCCTTGACCGACAGCTTGCCACCGGGGTCAATCGAGTAGGTGATCTGGTACGAGATATCGCTGGTCGTACCTTCGCCGGCGTCGACCGTGAAGGACCGGTTGTTCACCGTGCCGGTGCCGTCGGCGCGAAACACCATGACGCCGTCGACGGTGGTGGCGAAGAACACGACCGGACCCTTTGGCAAGAAATTCGAATCGAATCCGATCGACGCCGAGTTCTGGATACAGTCCGATGCGCCCGTCATCGCATAGGTCCCGTGAAGCCGACTGGGGTGATCATGAGCAAACGCCGCCGCGCTTGCAGTGATACCGACGAGGACCAGAATAGAAGAGCGATGCAAAGTAGCCTCCCTGATCGAATGATCGCCCTTGCGTGGGCTGGAGGTACCATATGCCGCAAAGATGACGATTAGTCGTTGTTAGTCACAAAGCTGCAAAATAACGCCACACTCGCAAGAGTTGAATGCTCTGCGGCAATTTCTCGTGCGAACAGCTCGACTCCAGCAGGCGCAATCTTCACATCAGTCCCCGCTCCTCGTGCATCCACAACCAGCCGTGCCGGATCCGAGGTCGTGTCCCCGGTGGTGGTGTAGCTAGCGGTGGGGCAGCGCGTTCGCCGGGGAGAGCCGGGCAGGTCAGCTGGCGATTGCCGGGGCGGGAGCTGGGCCGCCACGGCTCATCAAAGCCTTATTTCGTTATCATCCGCCTCGGTGGCGCGGTCGGCGTTGGTGCTGCCGGCGAGATGACAAACGTCACCCAGGCGTTCCAGCCGTCAGGCCGGTTTTCCGCGGCAAATTCCTTGTAGGCCTTGAAGTTGAGGTAGCCTTGCATGTCACCGACCGGGAAGATAAACCCGACCTGCGGGCCGACACCCGCGACCTGCGAGCGGAAGCAGCCGACGCGATCGCCGGAGCCGCTATCGCAGCCAAGTTGCTTGTAGACGTAGCCCACCAGCCCGATCTGGACCTGCTTGCTCAGGAATTGCGAAGCGCCCCAGTCGAAGTGCATGTCGACGCCGCTTTGATACTGCGTGTCAGGATTTGTGAAATTGTAGGTGAAGCCTAGCACGCCGGAGAGTTCATGTCCGCTCTGTGGATTGAAATAGGTGTAGCCGCCGCCCGCATCGATCGTCCCATGCCCGATCCCGATATTGGCGAGGCGCGTGGACTGGTAAGCGCCGACAGGGATGTCACCCATCACGTAGGTCATGTAGTTGTTGACGCCCGCGTTCCAGCGCAGTGCGAATTGGGGGATCAAATCGCCGAAGCCAGTGATGGAATCGCTGACGGAATCAAAGCGCGAGAACGGAATTGAGCCGCCCGGTGTTGAAAGCGAGCCCGTCACCAATCCATTGAGCGAGGTTGTATTTGCGCCGTAGATTCCGATCAAGCTTGCAGACGCCTGACCACCGAGAACCGGTGTCGCGAAGACGTAGGTCGCGTTCAGCAGGCCAAGATCGACGTTCGCATTGACGTTTGCGTTCAAGGTAGCTGTCAGATTCGCAGGAATACGGCCGATCTGGATCTCACGAGCGCGCGCCACGTCCCTGCCGGCAGACACTGAGGTATGATAGTAAATTGACGCAGCCGACCAACCGGGCTGCTGAGGCGTGGCGGCAAGGCTACCGAATGTGCCCGGAATCCAAAAGCTGATGCCGCTCTCATCTGCCGAGACAATCGTCGGTACTGATGCAATGGTCGCAAATGCAATAGCGCCAAGCGCCCTCGTCATTCTCATGGCAATCTCCTGCCGAACCACGACCCTCGCTCATAGTGAGTGACGAGCATGATGCTGACAGTATGACAGGCCGTACTGCGCCGGGCGATAGCCGTCACGATGACAGGGAACAATTTGCAACCGGATGTTGCAAGTGAAGCACAGTGTCGCCCTGGTCCGCCGCTTAGCAAAGAATTGCTTGTTTGTTCCTAGGGAAATTCACGCGGCTCTCTAAGAGACAGGACAGCCTCGCGCGTGATCATGAGAGAAACCAAGACAAACCTTGTCGCCGCTTGGGAAAGTGCCTTTTGGTTTCTCGTCTTTCAGGAGGCAGTTGCCAGCTACATCCATAGGGCCACGCTGTCTCCGCACAGCCATCTCCCAGGTCAAGACGATTGCCCTACTCGAGACGATCGCTCTTGATCGCAAGCCGATGCTTCGCAGAAAGCTTCTGCCAAGAAACCAACGAAACTGCAATCAAGGTGATCGCGAGCGCGGCGCCGACGACGGGATGATTGAGCTTGTAAGCGAGCATAGCGTATCGCTGTCGATCCAGGAAGACCAGGAAAGCTTGCCCTTGACGGTTTGAGACTCAGAAAATGTTCCCCATTGATTTCGCTCAAGGTCCGTTATTCGACTTGTTCGGTGCAGCACGATGCCGAACGTGTGCGCGTGTCCTGCTCTTCAATATTTCTTCGATATTTGATGGTTCTTTGCAGATGCCTGACCGGCGTGAGACATCGGCAGGTCCATACAATAATACAATAGATGAGCGTGCCCCGCTGGTTAGCACAGCCAGGCGATCGCATCTGCCCTAGGCGCCTTCGCGCGTGGGTTGATCTGCGTCAACGTCGCTCCTTGCGCCGTCCTAGAGGATCACAAGCATCTGCGCGGTTGCGCGCACCTCTTGGGGAGGGCCTGCGATGAATTTTCGTGCGATTGCTTCCATATTGTTTTTGACGTCGGCGATATCCGCCCCCGCGTTTGCACAGCAAGCGCAACCGACTACGCCGCCGCTCGGCTCCCCGGCCGCGACCATCACCATTCCGGGCGACCAGCTTCCACCGCCACCGCCGAAATTCGGCGGCACGATCACGGAGGATGCGAAGACCTCGAAGCCGTGGTGGCCTCCGACGGTCGTGCCGCGTAAAGGTGCGCCGAACGTTCTGCTGATCATGACCGACGATTCCGGTTATGGCGTGCCGAGCACATTCGGCGGGGTGATCCCAACGCCAACGCTCGATCGCATCGCCAAGAATGGCCTGCGCTACACCCAATTCCACTCGACGGCGCTCTGCTCGCCGACGCGAGCGGCTCTGATCACCGGTCGCAACCATCACTCGGTCGGCTTCGGCCAGATCAGCGAACTGGCGACTGGATATCCGGGCTATGACTCGGTCATCGGTCCGGAGAACGCGACTATCGGCCGGATTCTGAGCGACAACGGATATGCCACATCGTGGTTCGGCAAGAACCACAACACGCCGTCCTTCCAATACAGCGCGGCCGGTCCGTTCGACCAATGGCCGAGCGGGATGGGCTTCCAGTACTTCTACGGCTTCATGGGTGGCGAGACCGACCAGTGGACGCCGTACCTGTTCCGCGACCACACCCCCGTTTACCCGTGGGTCGGGAAGAAGGGCTACAACCTGATCACCGACATGGCGGACGACGCGATCCGTTACATGAAGGAACTTGACGCCGCGGCGCCCGAGAAACCGTTCTTCGTCTACTACGTACCTGGCGCAACCCATGACCCGCACCAGCCAACCAAGGAATGGATCGACAAGATCAGCAAGATGCGCCTGTTCGACCAGGGCTGGGAGAAGTTGCGAGACCAGATCTTCGCCAACCAGAAGCGATTGGGCGTGATTCCCGCAAACACGCAGCTCACGCCGTGGCCGGACGTCTTGCCGAAGTGGGATTCGCTCTCGGAGGTGAAGAAAAAGATCGTCATTCGCGAGGCCGACGTGTTCGCGGCCTATACCGCCTATGTCGACGATGAGATCGGCCGGGTGATCCAGGCCGTCGAAGACATGGGCAAGCTCGACAACACGTTGATCATCTACATCAACGGCGACAACGGCACGAGTTCGGAAGGCTCGATGATGGGTACGCCAAACTGGCTGACGGTCGCCAATGGCGTGCTCGATTTGCCGGAGGTCGAGTATCTTCGATATTACGAATCCTGGGGTTCGGACCAGACCTATCCGCACATGGCCGTGCCGTGGGCGTGGGCGTTCGACACGCCCTTCAAGTGGACCAAGCAGATCGCGTCGCATTTCGGTGGGACGCGGCAGGGTATGGCTATCTCGTGGCCCGGCCACATCAACGATGTCGGAGGCATTCGCCCCCAGTTTCATCACGTGATCGACATCGTGCCCACAATCCTTGAGGCGGCCGGCATCAAGGCGCCCGACATGGTCGACGGCATCAAGCAGAAGCCCATTGAAGGCGTTAGCATGGCGTACACGTTCGACAAGGCAAATGCCAACGCACCGTCGAAGCGCACGACCCAGTACTTCGAGATGTTCGCCAACCGCGGCATTTACCACGAAGGCTGGTACGCCGCGACCACACCACCCGAGCCGCCGTGGCTTGTCGGCACGAAGCCGCTGCCGCCGGTCGAGCAGTACAAGTGGGAGCTCTACAACCTTGCCGAGGACTTCTCGCAGGCGGACGACCTTGCGGCGACGAATCCCGAGAAGCTCAAGGAACTGCAGGCGGTGTTTGCGGCGGAGGCGAGCAGGTACCAGGTGTTTCCGCTGGATAACTCGGTGCTCCCGCGACTTCTCACGCCGCGGCCGAGTGGGACGGCAGGGCGAACGGAGTTCACCTATGTCGGTGAGAACGCTGACATTCCGATTGCCAATGCTCCCAGCCTCCTGAACAGGGACTACACGATCACAGCCGAGATCACCGTGCCCAGTGGCGGTGCCGAAGGGATGATCGCTACAATGGGCGGGAGGTTCGGTGGCTACGGCCTTTACCTGCTCAAGGGTAAACCAGTCTTCGTCTACAATCTTCTCAATCTCAAACGTTACCGCTGGGAGGGCGGCGTTGGAGCCGATGACTGGCTGGGCCAGGCGCTCAGTCCGGGTAAGCACAAGATCGTCTTCGACTTCAAATACGATGGACCCGGACTCGGCAAAGGCGGCAGCGGTGTCCTTTCGGTTGACGGCCGAGTGCTGTCGCAACAAAAAATGGAACACACGATTCCATTCATGATGGCGATCGATGAATCCATGGACGTTGGGCTCGATACCCGCACCGCGGTCGATGATAGCTATACGCTGCCATTCCGATTCACCGGCAAGATCGACAAACTGACCTACAACATCAAGCCGGAACAGTTGGCTGAGGAAGATCTCAAAGCCATGCAGAAGGCCGCGACCAAAGCAAACGACTAGCCTGGTCATTCCCAGCAAAGCAGTGGGGAGCAAAAAGCTCCCCACTCTCAGAACCCGATATGTTCCGGGCGTCATCTGCGGTGGTCTCCCTCTTCCACGGCTTGCGACCGAAAGACGGGACGTTTCGAGCTTAGGTCAAATATGGGTCGAGCGGCACGCTAATGAAAAGGAGATCGCTCATGAGTTCATCTGCTGGACAGGAAGGCATTTCGCTTCATCGCCGCTGCCTGCTCACGACCGCACTCGGTGCCGGGCTGGGCACAGCCTTGTCATCCACAAGAAGCGAGGCGGCCGGCCCGCTGCTGCGCGCACTCGGCGACCTGAAGGGCGATGTCGAGGAAGAACTGGCGTATGTTCTTGCGTTGGAATGCTATGTCTACGGCTTTCCGCTTGTCATGATGGACGCAACCCGAGCGGTGATGACGGCCACGTCGAAGTCCGAACAGTATAAAGCGCCTGTCAACCAGTTCGGCAGGATGCGGACTTATGTCGATCCGGATTTCAAAGACTGCGTCCGCATCAGCGTCAACTCCCTCTGGGCGTTTTCATTCATCGACCTGGACAAGGAGCCGTTCGTCTATTCTCAGCCTGACACTCAGGGGCGATACATCATCATGCAGGCGCTCAACATGTGGACCGACGATTTCGCCTCGGCGGGCAGTCGGACGACCGGAACTGGCGCCGGAAACTTCCTGATCGCCGGCCCCAAATGGAACGGTGTTGCGCCCAATGGCATCAAGCAAACGTTCCGTTCGACGACCCGCTACGCATCTGTTCTGGTCCAGATCGCATGCGACAGCCCCAAGGAGTTCGTTGCAATCAACAAGCTGCAGGATGAATTGCAACTGACGCCGCTCAGCGCCTGGGGCAAGTCCTACACGCCACCCTCCGATGTGCCGATCGACACCAGTGTCGATACAACGGCGACGCCGTACGATCAGGTGCGGCTCATGACCGGCGAGATGTTCTTCAAGCGCCTCGCCGCTGCGTTGAAGGACAACCCGCCTTACCCTGACGACGCCAAGACTATCGACAAGCTCAAGCGCATCGGGATCGAGGTCGGCAAGGACTTTGAACCGTCCAAGCTCGATCCGGCCGTTCTGCGGGGGATCAACCGGGCGCCGGCCGAGGTCTGGTACAAGCTGGAAACAGGCCCCTACACTGCGCCGACCGTCAACGGCTGGCAGGGCGCGCTGAATATCGGTCGCTTCGGTACCGACTACACCACGCGGGCATTCATCGCCTGGTTTGGATTGGGGGCGCTGACATCGGACGATGCGGTCTATCCAACCGCCTTTGTCGATGGCGACGGCAACGTGCTGGACGGCGCGGCGAAGTATGTTCTCCATCTGGAGAAGGACGAGATATTCCCATCCGAAGCTGGGGTCTGGTCGGTCTCGCCCTATCGCGAGAATTTCTATGTTCGGAACGCGATCAACCGCTACGGCATAACTTCGGCGATGCCGATCAAATACAATCCAGACGGCTCGCTCGATATCTACATCCAGGCGCAATCACCAGGCGCCGACAAGGAAACGAATTGGCTTCCGTGTCCGCCGAGCCTGCCATTCAATCTCAGCGTCAGGGTCTATCAGCCCAAGACTGCCCTTAAGGACGGGACGTTCAAGATCCCGCCCGTCCGGCGTGTTCGCGACACCTGAAGAACTTGCAAGGACTGCGCGAGGAGATGGACAGTGTAATCCAGTTGGTGCCGGTAACGCCTTCAATCGACCAACTGGCACGGATCATCGGCAACGTGGCGGCCCCGGCTTTCCTGCTGGGAGCCGTCGCGTCCTTCATCTCGGTTCTTATTTCCCGCATCAACCGTGTGGTCGACCGGGCCCAGTTCCTTCACGGCATCACCGATGATGATGCTTCAAAGGCTTACCTCAAGACGGATATTCCCCGGCTGCGGCACCGGGCTTCGCTCCTGAACAGGTCGCTGTTCTGCTCCATCCTTTCTGCGATCCTCACCGCCCTCATCATCATCGTTGCCTTCATCAGCGCCCTGTTCGATGTTGCCCACGAATATGGCGTGGCGCTGCTGTTCATGGCTGCGCTGCTGACGTTCTGCGCTTCTCTCATCGACCTCGCCCGCGAAACCCGAATTGCACTTCACGACAACGACCTGCGCGTGTAAGTCTTCCAGGGCAGTCGAGGGGTGATCGGATGTGACGAAGAGGTCTCGGAAGAGGCGCGGGCGTCAGAAGGCCACCGCGACGGCCCGGCCTGAACAAGCCCTTCGACTCCTGCTCAACGCTCCGCGCCAACATTCCGCTTGCGGACTGCCGCGCTGTTGGCAATCGGGTCGGGTGCGCTGTTTCCTCTGCTTGCAAGCGGGCTGTCCTGGTTCAAGACGCCGGATACCTCGTCTCAGCCGACCAGCGTAGCAGAGCTGAGCTTTGTCGGCAGCCAAGCGTGCAGCGGCTGCCATCAGGCGGAGACAGGGCTATGGCAAAGCTCGCAACATCGCCACGCTATGGATCACGCGAACGACACGTCGGTCCGCGGCGACTTCAACGATACAGCGTTCGAATATGCCGGAACGCGCTCGCGCTTCTTCCGCAAAGACCGGAAATTCTTGGTCGAGAAGGCCCACAAGGCCGATCCCAACGCAACCGCGAGTGGGAGTGGCAATTCGCGCGCGAGAACGCTCCGCTCGAAATCAAGATTTGCCTGTTCCTCGCACGTTACAAGGCGCGCAAGAACGACAAATTCGTGAACCTACCGGTGCTGCCCGAGTTGCAGGCCTTCATGGGCGAGCTGAAGGTGCAGCGGGCGGACGGGCTGATCGCTGTCCGCGACGACGGGACGGTGTGGCCGTCCGAGAAGGAGATGCAGACCCGGGTGAGCCACTGGCTGCGCGACCGGGAGCGCGCCGGCCACATTGGCGCCGGCACCACGCTGCACGGTCTGCGCGTGTCCTACGCTGCTTGGTGGAGGCGCAACGGCGCCAACACCCGCGAGGTGGCCGATCTGATCGGCGACGAGTCTGAACGCATGGGCGCCCACTATACCCGGCACGTCGAGGCCGAGCAGAACATCATCCGGGCATTCAGCAGGATCAAATACGGTCAGGACAAGGCGTGAACGGGTTTTGTAACCGAAATGGAAAACGCAAGGGTTCGATTGGAAAACATTTGCCGGCCTGGAACGAAAAAGCTATGGAAATCAATAGGGCGGACGTGGCGGAACGGGTAGACGCAAGGGACTTAAAATCCCTCGATGGCAACGTCGTGTGGGTTCGAGTCCCACCGTCCGCACCAGCTATGCTCACCTTCCTTGACCGCCCTGCCCGGCTCAGTTCAACGCCGCCAGCCGCTCGAGCTCGGCGAGATCGGTAACCTCCAGCCTGCCCTCCGAGATCGTCAGGATCTTGCGATCGCGAAACAGCGCGAGCACGCGGCTGACATGGACCGAGGTCAGGCCGACGGCGTCGGCGATGTGCTGCTGCTTCAAGGGAAACGGATAGCGGTGGTGCCGGACCACACCGTCCACCGCGACGCGCCGCATCAGGCTGAGCAGCAGATGCGCGATCCGACGCTCGGCCGGACGCTGGCCGAGCACGGTGATGAGCTCGTAGGAGGCCCGGCCGTTGTCGCCGAGAGAGCGGAACACCTCCATCATGACCAGCTCGTCGGCGCGGCACTGCTTGCGGACCTCCTCGCCATCGAGCCGGCTGACCTGGACCTGGGTCAATGCCTTGGCCGAGAAGCTCATGCCTTTGGCGAAGATCGCCGCCGGCGAGAAGATGTCGCCCGGCAGCAGGAAGCGCAGGATCTGGCGGCCGCCATCCGACAACTGGATGTAACGGAATGCCCAGCCGCTGCAGAGCACGAGCACATCGTCGCGCGCCTCGCTCTGGCATTTGATCTGCTGGCCGGCCCGGACGGTGAAGAACTGCTGATGGAGCCGCGGCAGGGCCGACTGCTCCCGGCAGGCCTTGAAAAGCGCGGCACAGAATCCGGAATCGACGTGGGTGCAGGAGACGCAGCAGCCGGGGAGATCGGGTTCTGATCGCAGCATCAAGGGGTGCGCGCGCTTGCGTCCAATCCGTCCCGCCGACCCGGCTTCGTCATTCGGTCATCGGGACGCTGTGGCGGTCGATCGGGGGCGGCGGATGCCGAGGCCCTTCGACCTACGTCGCAGCTAAAATGGAACCGGCCCGCCGCGATATAACCTGGATTAATCACGCGGCTGAAAGTCGCGTATCCATGCCGACGGCCGTCGCAGCGCGATCGCTCGCTTGGGCTTTGGATCTCACCCGAAGCATCATTGACGCCGCACGCGCCTACGCCGCCTGCGCTCGCGCCGTCAGCTCCGCCATGGTGGTGGACTTGAAGCTCGGTCGCGCCTCCAGCCGTTCGATCCAGGCGACGAGGTTGGGATGGCCGGCGGTCAGCTCCGCCCATTCCGGCGTCAACGACAGGAAGCTCGCCTGCGGCGCGGCCTGCAGATCGGCCAGCGACAGATGATCGCCGACCATGAACGGCTGCTCGCCGAGCAGCCGCGACAACTCGGCGATGACAGTTCTCGCCTGCGGCATCGCGCGTGCGATCGCGGCCTCATCGGTGGTCGTGCCGAAGAATTGCGGACCGACGATGCGCTGGAAGAGGATGACGTTGCACACGCCCTGGAACAGGTACCAGTCGCTGACGTTCATCACCTGGTCCATGCGCGCGGCCTGCCTGACATCCGCGGGCGTCAGGGCCGGCTCGGGCAGCACACGATCGAGATAGCGCAGGATCGCCTGGGTCTCGTACAACACGAAGCCGTCATGCGCGAGCACCGGCACGCGCCCGAAGGGATGACGCGCCAGATGCGCCGCGCCCTTGGAGTCGCCCGGCGCCAGCGCCGCGAGCCGATACGGCGCGCCTTTCTCCTCCAGCGCGATCAGCACGCTGCGCCCGAACGGGCTCCCCGGCACGGAATGGACGACGAACTCGGACATCACGATCTCCCTCACGCAGATGATGAACTGCTCATGATGACGCCGGCGGCCGCTCGGCCTCGGCTACGAAGCGCTGCAGCAGCCCCGGCCAGCCGCCGTCGACATCCCGCCGCATCGACGCGCCGGCCTCGCGGCCCATGGTTTCGAACTTGTGGTGCAGCAGCTCGACGCGGGTCACGTCCGGGCCCTCGGCAACGAATTGCACATCGACCTCCGAGCGCATCGCCGCGTCCGGCTTCCACTGCGCATCGATCTGCCACAGCATGACGAAGCGATGCGGCGGCTCCCATAGCGTGATGGTCGCGACCGTGGTCGCCGTGCCGTCCTCGGCGATCTCGAGCCAGCGGCCGCCGAGCTTCGGCTCCAGCATCACCTTCTCGATCGGCTTGCGGCCGACCCCATGCGTATGCGGCCACCAGCGCGTCAGGCCGCGCGTGAACACGTCGAACGCATGATCGATCGGCGCCCGGACATGGACGAGCTTCCGCACCGGCGCGATCACGGCCCCCTCACTCATCGATCCCCCCTTTCGTCTGTCGATGCGTGCGCTCCGCCTCGATCTTGAAGGCGAGCAGCGCGTCGTCCCAGAAGCTGTCGAGCCAGTCGCGCAGCTCGGCCAACCCCTCACGGCGCAACGCGTAGATGCGGCGCACGCCTTCGCTGCGTTCCTCGACCAGCCCGGCATCCTTCAGCACCTTCAGATGCTGCGAGACCGCCGGCCGCGACACCGGCATCCCGGCCGCGATCGCATGGACCGGCCGCGGTCCACCGCGCAGCCGTTCGAACACCTCCCGCCGCGTCGGGTCCGCCAGCACATTCAGTGTCGTTCCGTAAGTCATGGCTTACTGTAAGCCACTACTTACATAAACGTCAAGGCGGCAGGCCGGAGAACGCGAGAGCCCCGATCCCTGCAGATCTCGCCACCGCCGGTTGCAAGGAGAAACCCGCCATTAACCATAACCGAACCAGGGTGGAACCAACGGTTGCCGGCGTCCGGGCGGGTTGTGCGACGTCGCTCAGGCTGGCCGGGGCTCGCCATCAATGAGAGGCACGATGCTGGGATTCCGCCGAAAGAACGAACCATCGGACGCCCCGCTTGCGTCCGACACCTCCGCACACGACGCCTTCCAGGACGCGCTGGCGCAGTGCCTCGGTGACTGGGCGGACGGCAAGCTCAATCGCGATATCGGAGGCGTCGATGCTGCCGCGCTGCGCGCCCAGCTCAAGCCGCAACTGATCGAGGCCATCCATCGTCTCGGCACTGCGCTCGCGGCCCGCGCGTCCCAGGATCTCGATTCCGTCGTCGACATCTGCATCAACAGCAACGAAGCCTCGATCAGCGCGGCGCGCCTGATCGACGCCTCCAACAATCAGTCCGAACGCTGTCAGAGTCTCGCTGCCGCATCGGTGGAGATGCAGGCCTCCGTGCACACCATCCGGTCGACGTCGACCGAAGCCGCTGCCGAGGCTGCCGCGACGCGCCAAGCCGTCGAGAACAGCGTGACCGCGGTACAACGGACGTTGCAGACGATGAACGGCATCGCCAGCTCCGTGCGCGACACCTCGGCGAAGATCGCCGATCTCAGCGCCGCCTCCGCCGAGATCGGATCCATCGTCGGCACCATCGACGCGATCGCCAACCAGACCAACCTGCTGGCACTCAATGCCACCATCGAGGCGGCGCGCGCCGGCGAATTCGGCAGGGGCTTCGCGGTGGTCGCCGCCGAGGTCAAGAACCTGTCGCAGCAGACCACCAAGGCGACGGAGGACATCAAGGGTCGTATCGAGCGGCTGCAAGCCGAGATGAGCGGCATCGTCGAGGCCATGGCCGGCGGCGCCAAGGCGGTCGAGGTCGGCATGTCCGAGATGAACGATCTGGCGCAGGCGATCGATCAGGCCGGCACCCGGACCGCGGTGGTCAGCACCAAGATGGATGAGATCTCCGGCATTCTCGCCGAGCAGTCCGCCGCAACCGACGAGGTCGCGCAGGGCATCACCATCATCGCCGATCTCGCGACCGCCAATGCCAACGAGGTGATGTCGCTCGCGGACACCATGGGCAAGACGGACGCAAAGGTCGGCAAGATGCTGGGCGAGATCGCCAAGCTCTCGCTCGACAACCAGGTGGTGAGATTGGCCAAGGCCGATCACGTGATCTGGAAGAAGCGGCTGGTGGACATGTCGGTCGGCCGGCTGCAACTTCGCGCCGACGAGCTCTCCGATCATCACACGTGCCGGCTCGGCAAATGGTACTATGGCGAAGGCGGCCAGCGTCTGGCCGGCGATCCGGCATTTCGCAACCTCGAACGCCCTCACGAGGCGGTGCACCGCCACGGCAAGGAAGCCGCGCGCCTGTTCAGCTCAGGGCGCATCGATGAAGCGCTCAACGAGATCGGCAGGGTCGAGGTCGCTTCCAGCGAGGTGTTGGCGGCGCTGGACGAGATCAGGGCCTCATAGCTACGAGGCTGCTGCCGACGTCACGTCACTCCATCCTCGCGTCATTCCGGGGCGTGCGCAGCACGAGCCCGGAATCCATAGCCACAGGACAGGGTGTGGTGTGAGATGGCAGTGGCGCTTGTCTTCGCCACATGACGGCGCGTGGATATGGATTCCGGGCTCATCGCTGCGCGATGCCCCGGAATGACGGCGAGAGAGCCGGCCCCGTCGGCAGTCGTGTAGCCCGGATGAGCGATAGCGACATCCGGGTCTCCTCCACAGCGCGTTTGAACCCGGATGTCGCTATCGCTCATCCGGGCTGCGGCTACGGGCCGCGGCCGACATCTCGTCACTCGCTCTTGTCGACGTTCCAGAACACCGGCACGGCCTGCCCTTCCAGGACGCCGGTGATCGATTTGCGCCAGGCGCTCGGCATGAACCATTGGCCGAGCGGCACGTAGATCACCTGGTCGTAGACCTCCTGCTGAATCTGGGCGGCGATCCGCTTCTGGTCCTCCGGCTTCGTGGCCTTGGCGAAGGCGTCGCGCAGCTCCTCCATCTTGGGATCGTCGGGCCAGCCGAACGGGCTCTTCTGGCCGCGTGCGCCGACGAAGGTGCTGCCGATCGGATTGCCGGAGTCGGCGATCACCGAGTTGGTGAAGAACATGTTCCAGCCGCCCTCCTTGGGCGGCTTCTGGCTGGCACGCCGCGTCACCACGGTCTGCCAGTCCGTCGTCTGCAGATCGACCTTGAAGCCGGCCTCGCGCAACAGCTGCGCGGCGACCACCGGCTGCGCCTTCAGGGTGATCGCATCGCCCGGCGCGAGGATCACGACGGGCGTACCGTCATAGCCGGCCTCGGCCAGCAGCTTCTTGGCCTGCTCCATGCCGTTGCCCTTCACCAGCGTCTCCGAGCCGATGTCGGATTCGAGCGGCGTGCCGCAGCCGAACACGGCGCCGCAGATCGTGTAGTACTTGGCGTTACCGACGAGCGCGTCGAGCACATCCTTCTGGTTCAGCGCCAGGAACGCCGCACGGCGGATCTTCACATTGTCGAACGGCGGAAACAGGAAGTTCATGCGTCCCAAGGTCTGGTAGCCGAACTTGTTCAGCACGTTCATCGAAAGATCGGGATTGGCTGATAGCACCGGCTCGAGATCGAGCGGCGGGAATTCCATGAAGTCGATGTCGCCGGCCTGCAGCGCGTTGACGGCCGTCTGCGCATCGGGCATCGAGACCCACTCGACGCGGTCGACCTTCACCACCTTGCCGCCGGCCGTCCAGCTCGGCGGCTCCTTGCGCGGCACGTAGTCGGTGTTCTTCTCATACACCGCCTTCACGCCCGGCTGGAATTCCGCCTTGACGAACTTGAACGGTCCGGAGCCGATCTGCTCCGAGATCTGCTGGTTCGCGGGCGTCTCGGCCAAACGCTTCGGCATCATGAACGGTACGTAGGAGGACGGCTTGCCGATCGACTCCAGCACCAGGCCGTACGGCTCCTTCAGCTTCAAGGTGATGGTCTTGGCATCGGTGGCCTCGAGCGAGGCCGTGGCCTCCATCAGCTTCTGGCCCATGCTGTCGTTGCGGCTCCAGCGCTTCAACGAGGCGACGCAATCTTCGGCGGTGACCGGCGCGCCGTCGTGCCACTTCAGGCCGTCGCGCAAGGTGAAGGTGTAGGTCAGCTTGTCGTCCGAGACCGTCCACTCTGCCATCTGCGGCTGGACCTGAAACTTGGCGTCGGTCCCGAGCAGGGTGTCGTATACCATGTAGCCGTGGTCGCGCGTGATGTAGGCCGGCGTGAACACGGGATCGATGACGCGCAGATCCGAATGCATCACCGCCGTAATCGTCTTCTTGCCGGCGGCGAGGGCCTGGGTCGTCACGCCCGCCATCGACACGGCCATGACCGAGGCGACGAACCATGAAACGAGCGCGGATGCGGTCCGGCGCGGAGTATGTGACATGCGATCTCTCTTGACGTGGGCTTCCATCCGAGGGCCCCGATACCGATCAAGGCCTGACGAGGCGTCCTGCGTCGCGTCTGCGAACGCTCAGCAAACAGTCTCGGCGAGGGAGACTTGCAGCAGTTCCATCGGAGGTCAATCGCCACGGACGCATGGGTCACCGCACCACGCGGCTGCACACATCGTGACTGCCGACGATGGCGTCCCGCCATCTGGAACTCGGCTGCGCCTCGTCCGTTATGCGCAGCAGCAAGGAGCCTGATGATGCCGAATGAAGTCACCAAGCCGCGGGACAGCCGACATCCGGCCATGCCGATCCGCACCGATAAGAACCCGTCCCAGGATCAGATCAGCCCACCCTTGATGGTCGAGGGTCTCGAAGCCGTGCGCGATCCGCACTGCTGAAGGGCGCTAACGCACGGGCGAATGCAGGAACAAAAAAGAGACGCGGCGAAGTCTCCACTTCGCCGCGTCTTTGTTTGCGTCACGAGTGCGTCCGCCGCCTACTCGCTCTTGTCGACATTCCAGAACACCGGCGTCGCCGGGCCGTCGAGCACGCCGGTCAGCGATTTGCGCCAGCCACTCGGCAGCAGATATTGTCCGAGCGGGATGTAGATCACCTTCTCGTAGTTCTGCTTCTGGATTTCGGTGGCGATCTTCTTCTGCTCGTCGAGCGAGGACGACCGCGCATAGGCGTCGCGCAGCTTCTCGATGTCGGCATCCTCGGCCCAGCCGAACCAGCCGCCCTTGGTGCCGCGGCCGCCGACCGAGACGTTCGCCACGGGATTGGCGACGTCGGCGCCGACCCAGTTGGTGAAGAACATGTTCCAGCCGCCCTCCTTCACGGGCTTCTGGCTGGCGCGCCGCGTCACCACCGTCTGCCAGTCGGTGGCCTGCAGGTCGACCTTGAAGCCGGCCTCGCGCAACAGCTGCGCCGCCACCACGGGCTGCGCCTTCAAGGTGGTGACGTCGCCCGGCGCCATGATCGCGATCGGCGTGCCGTCATAGCCGGACTCGGCAAGCGCCTTCTTGGCCTCGGCCATGCCGTTGCCCTTGATCAGCGTCTCGGCACCGACGTCGGTCTCGAGCGGCGTGCCGCACACGAACACGGCGCCGCAGACCTTCTGGTACTTCTCGTTGCCGACCAGCGCGTCGAGCACGTCCTTCTGGTTCAGGGCGAGGAAGGCCGCGCGGCGCACCTTCACGTTGTCGAACGGCGGGTTGAGGAAGTTCATGCGGCCGAGCGTCTGGTAGCCGAACTTGTTCAGCACGTCGATCTTGAGCTCGGAGTTCGACTCCAGCACCGGCAGCATGTCGTAGGGAAGGTTCTCCATGAAGTCGATGTCGCCGGACTGCAGCGCGTTCACAGCGGTCTGCGCGTCAGGCATCGTGATCCACTCGACGCGGTCGACCTTCACCACCTTGCCGCCGGACGTCCAGCTCGCCGGCTCCTTGCGCGGCACGTAGTCGGTGTTCTTCTCGTACACCGCCTTCACGCCCGGCTGGAATTCCGCCTTGACGAATTTGAACGGGCCCGAGCCGATCTGCTCGGGAATCTGCTGGCCCTGCGGCGTCTCGGCGAGACGCTTCGGCATCATGAACGGCACCAGCGAGGACGGCTTGGCGATCGACTCCAGGACGAGTCCGTAGGGCTCCTTCAACTTGAGCACGATGGTCTTGGCATCCGGCGCCTCCAGGCTCGCCGTGAAGTCCATCAGCTTCTGGCCCATGCCGTCATTGCGGCCCCAGCGCTTCAGCGAGGCGACGCAGTCCTCGGCGGTCACGGGCGTGCCGTCATGCCATTTCAGGCCGTCGCGCAGGGTGAACGTGTAGGTCAGCTTGTCGTCGGAGACCTTCCAGTCCGCCATCTGCGGCTGGACCTTGAAATTCGAATCGGTCGCCAGCAGCGTGTCATAAACCATGTAGCCATGGTCGCGGGTGATGTAGGCCGTCGTGAATCCGGGATCGATGACGCGCAGATCCGAATGCATCACCGCCGTGATCGTCTTCTTGCCGGCTGCGATGGCCTGGGTGCTCAGCGCCGTCGAGAGCGAAAGCATGGAAACGGCGAGGCTCGTCGCGAGCGTCAGACGTTTCCAGCGCGGGCTGTGGAACATTACGAGGTCTCCTGAGTGGATGGCTTGACCTGAAACTCATCAGATCCAGACCATTCGTTGGGCGTGCAGATCAATCCTTGTGCGAACTAACATGCTGTAAGTCGCGAGCTTTCGACAGTTGCAGACGTCGCCTTTCGCGTCAATCCGCATTCAGCGCATGCGGCCCTGGGCTGAGAATGCCGTTAACGTCTGCGTAGCTTTCGCTTTACAAGACGTGCGCAACTCCGTCTCGTGTCATGAGATCGCGACAAAGCCTTGAGAGAGCACAAATGAATCCAGCCCATCTTCCCTTCGATACCGACATCATGCTGCAGGGCTTGCGCGGCTGGGTCGAATGCGAAAGTCCGACCTGGGACGCCGCCGCGGTGGAGCGCATGCTGGATCTTGCCGCGCGCGACATGGCCATCCTGGGTGCGACGATCGAGCGCATCGCCGGGCGCCAGGGTTTCGCCGGCTGCGTGCGCGCCCGCTTCCCGCACCCGCGGCAGGGTGAGCCGGGCATCCTGATCGCCGGCCACATGGATACCGTTCACCCCGTCGGCACGCTGGCCAGGCTGCCTTGGCGCCGCGAGGGCAACAAATGCTACGGGCCCGGCATCTGCGACATGAAAGGCGGCAACTATCTCACGCTGGAAGCGATCCGCCAGCTGATCAAGGCTTCCATCGCGACGCCGCTGCCGATCACCATCCTGTTCACGCCGGACGAGGAGGTCGGCACGCCCTCGACCCGCGACATCATCGAAGCCGAGGCGCAGCGCAACAAATACGTGCTGGTGCCCGAGCCGGGCCGTCAGGACAACGGCGTGGTGACCGGCCGCTATGCCATCGCCCGCTTCAATCTCGAGGCGATCGGACGTCCGAGCCATGCCGGAGCGCGGCTCGGCGCGGGCCGTTCCGCGATCCGGGAAATGGCGCGACAGATCCTCGCCATCGACGGCATGACGACGGAGGACTGCACCTTCTCGGTCGGCATCGTGCATGGCGGCCAGTGGGTCAACTGCGTCGCCACCACCGCCACCGGCGAAGCCCTCAGCATGGCGAAGCGGCAGGCCGATCTCGACCGCGGCGTGGAGCGGATGCTGGCGCTGTCCGGCACCACCGACGACGTGACCTTCAAGGTGACGCGCGGCGTGACGCGGCCGGTGTGGGAGCCGGATTCCGGAACCATGGCGCTGTACGAGAAGGCGCGCGGCATCGCCGAACAGCTCGGCCTGTCGCTGCCGCACGGCTCGGCAGGCGGCGGCTCGGATGGCAACTTTACCGGCGCGCTCGGCATTCCGACCCTCGACGGCCTCGGGGTGCGCGGCACCGACATGCACACCCTGAACGAGCACATCGAGATCGACAGCCTCGCCGAGCGCGGCCGCCTGATGGCGTGCCTGCTCGCGACCCTGGCGTAGGATTGCCTCCGGGCAAGATCTCGTAGCCCGCATGAGCGCAGCGACATGCGGGGTCATCGCCGCAGCGCGAGACCCCGGGGTCGCTTCGCTCTCCCGGCTACGCACCGCCTGCTGCGCAGCAGCACGGTTTCATTTTCCGGGACCAGGACGGTGAGTAGACAACGGCTCCACGGCGCGCGCATGATGGCATGCGGCTTGCAAAGTTTCGCGCAGGGTTCGCCGCAAAGTGCTGCGACATTGTTCGCAAATGCGACGGTTCGCGCGGATCACGAACACCGTGTCATCGCGCGTGCACGAGCGGACGAGCGAACACCGGAGACCTTGAAAGCGATGGATATCGGTGACATGCACACTCTCTCACGACGTTGCGCGCGTCGCCCCAGCACCATGAAGGCGGTTCTCTCAAGATGATCGGTTATCTGCTTCGCCGCATCCTCGCATCCATCCCCGTGATGGGCGTGGTGGCGCTGTTCGTCTTTCTCTTGCTGCGGCTGACGCCGGGCGATCCCGCCGCGATTCTCGCCGGCGACAACGCGACCCCTGAGCAGCTCGAGCGCATCCGCACCACGCTCGGACTGAACGAGCCGCTCTACATCCAGTTCATCACCTGGATCAATCAGCTGCTGCATGGCGATCTCGGCGTGTCGCTGATCTCGAAGGTGCCGGTGCTGCAGATGATCGGCCAGCGCATCGAGCCGTCGATCTCGGTCGCGATCTCGACCATCATCCTGTCGATTCTCGTCGCGGTCCCGCTCGGCGTCATCGCGGCCTGGAAGCACGGCACCTGGATCGATCGTTTCGTGATGGCGCTCTCGGTGATCGGCTTCTCGGTGCCGGTGTTCGTCATCGGCTACATCCTGATCCAGCTGTTCGCGATCAACCTGCGCTGGGTCCCCGTCCAGGGCTTCAAGAGTCTCAGCGCCGGCTTCGGCCCGTTCTTCGAGCGCATCATCCTGCCGACCTGCGCATTGTCC
Source organism: Bradyrhizobium sp. HKCCYLRH1034 (assembly GCF_051168375.1). Classification (NCBI taxonomy): domain Bacteria; kingdom Pseudomonadati; phylum Pseudomonadota; class Alphaproteobacteria; order Hyphomicrobiales; family Nitrobacteraceae; genus Bradyrhizobium; species Bradyrhizobium sp. HKCCYLRH1034. The sequence goes on from NZ_JBNPUW010000001.1 coordinate 151,056, forward strand.
TTCATCTACGTCGCGCTGATCGCGCGCATGACGCGCGCCGCGATGCTCGACGTGCTCGGCGAGGACTTCGTGCGCACCGCGCGCGCCAAGGGCGTCAGCGAGATCGCGGTGCTGCTGCGCCACGCGTTGCGCAATGCGGCCGTGCCCGTCATCACGGTGATCGGCTCCGGCTTCGCGCTGTTGATCTCCGGCGTCGTGGTCACCGAGAGCGTGTTCAACCTGCCCGGCATCGGCCGCCTCACCGTCGACGCCGTGCTGGCGCGCGACTATCCGGTCATCCAGGGCATGATCCTTCTGACCTCCTTCATCTATCTCGCGGTCAATCTCCTGATCGACCTCGCCTACACCCTGCTCGATCCACGCATCCGCTACTGAGGCCCTTTCCGATGGCGATCGTCACCACCCCTGAGCCGTCGATCCCGGTCACCACGCGACTGGGGCCCCGGTTCGGCTTTCTCACCTCGACCCCGATCATCGCCGTGGCGACCGTCTGCCTGTCGCTCATCGTGCTGATATCGATCCTCGCACCGCTGCTGGCGCCGCACGATCCCGTGCTGCTCGCGCCGGCGCAGCGGCTCAAGCCGTCGAGCGCGCAACACCTGCTCGGCACCGACGCCTATGGCCGCGACCTGCTGTCGCGCACGATCTATGGCGGCCGCATCTCGCTGCTGGTCGGCGTCGGCGCCGCGATCATCTCGATCGCGATCGGTCTGGTGATCGGCCTCGTCTCCGGCTTCTTCCGCTGGGTCGATGCCATCCTGATGCGGGTGATGGACGGCCTGATGGCGATCCCGAGCATCCTGCTCGCCATCGCCGTGGTCTCGCTGTCGGGCGCCAGCGTCGGCACCGTGATGATCGCGATCACCATCGTCGAGATCCCGCGCGTCGCGCGCCTGGTCCGCTCGGTCGTGCTGACGGCACGCGAGGAGCCCTATGTCGAAGCTGCGATTTCGCTGGGGACGTCGATGCCCAAGATCATGTGGCGGCATCTGATGCCGAACACGATCGCGCCGCTGATCGTCCAGGGCACCTACATCTGCGCCGCCGCGATCCTCACCGAGGCGATCCTGTCGTTTCTCGGCGCCGGCATCAGCCCGGAGACGCCGACCTGGGGCAACATCATGGCCGAGGGCCGCTCCTACTTCCAGATCAAGCCGTCGCTGATCTTCTGGCCGGGCCTGCTGCTGTCGATCGCCATCCTCTCGATCAACCTGATCGGCGACGCCGCCCGCGACGCGCTCGACCCGCGCATGAAGCAGCGCGAGGCCGGCAAGTGACGGCCTTTCGTAGCCCGGATGATCATCTCACTTTTCGTCATTGCGAGCGAAGCGAAGCAATCCAGGGCCACGCCCGGAACTCTGGATTGCTTCGTCGCTTCGCTCCTCGCAATGACGCTGGAGAAATGAACACATGACCGACACCATCCTCGACATCGACAATCTCGTCGTCACCGTCGGCAAGACGAAGAACCCGAACGGCCCGCGCATCATCGACGGCGTCTCGATCAAGGTCGAAAAGGGCGAGACGCTCTGCGTCGTCGGCGAAAGCGGCTCCGGCAAATCGGTGACCTCGCTGACCACGATGGGCCTGCTGCCGAAGAACGCGCTTCATGCCGTCGGCGGCAGCGTCAAGCTGGTCGGCGAAGAGCTGCTCACCGCGAGCGATCGCCGGCTGCGCGAGCTGCGCGCCACCCGGATGGCGATGATCTTCCAGGAGCCGATGACCGCGCTCAATCCGGTCGTGCCGGTGGGCCGCCAGATCGACGAGGTCCTGCGCGCGCATACGTCTCTCGATGCGCGGACGCGGCGCAAGCGCATCCTCGACATGATGGAGCAGGTCCACCTGCCCGACGTCGAGCGCATTTTCGGCTCCTATCCCCATCGCCTGTCCGGCGGCCAGCGCCAGCGCATCATGATCGCGATGGCGCTGGTGCTCGAGCCGAAACTCCTGATCGCCGACGAGCCGACCACCGCACTCGACGTCACCACGCAGAAGCAGATCCTCTCGCTGATCCGCGAGTTGCAGCGCGATCACGGCACCGCCGTGCTGTTCATCACCCACGACATGGGCGTCGTCGCCGAGATCGCCGACCGCGTCTCGGTGATGCGCCAGGGCCGCCTGGTCGAGACCGGCGCACTCGACAAGATCCTGCGCAGCCCCGAGATGGACTACACGCGCAACCTGCTCGCTTCCGTGCCCAGCCTGATCCCACGCCCGCCGCGGCCCGAGAGCACCGAGCCGGTGGTGCTGGAGACCAACGAGCTCGGCAAGGTCTATCGCGAGCGCTCGTTCCTCGGCAAAGCGCGCGAAGTCGTCGCTGCGCAGAACGTCACGCTCACCCTGCGCAAGGGCCGTACGCTCGGCATCGTCGGCGAAAGCGGCTCCGGCAAATCGACCGTGGCCCGCTGCATCGTGCGGCTGATCGATCCGACCTCCGGCGGCGTCCGCCTCGCCGGCCACGAGATCTCGATCCTGACCCGCCGGCTGCTACAGCCGCACCGCAAGCGCATCCAGATCGTGTTCCAGGACCCCTACCGCTCGCTCAACCCGCGGCTGACCGTCGGCGAGAGCATCGCCGAGGGACCGGTCAACTACGGCACCTCGCATGACAAGGCGATGGCGCGGGCGCGCGAGCTGCTCGAGCTGGTCGGCCTGCCCGCGGACGCGATCTCGCGCTATCCGCACCAGTTCTCCGGCGGCCAGCGCCAGCGCATCGCGATCGCGCGCGCGCTCGCGCTCGATCCCGACGTGCTGGTGGCGGATGAAGCGGTCTCCGCGCTCGACGTCTCGGTGCAGGCGCAGGTGCTGGAGCTGCTCGACGAGATCCAGCGCCGGCTCGGCATCGCCATCCTGTTCATCACGCATGACCTGCGCGTCGCCGCGCAGATCTGCGACGACGTCGTCGTGATGCAGAAGGGCCGCATCGTCGAGCAGGGCCCGGCCGGCGAGATCCTGACGCATCCGAAGGAGGCCTATACCAAGTCTCTGCTCGAGGCCGCGCCGGGACGGAACTGGGATTTCGCGAACTTCCGGCCGGTGGCGGAGGCGGTGGCGTAGCAGCGCCACCCACCGCTGTCATTCCGGGGCGAGCGCAGCACGAACCCGGAATCCATACCCACAGGCGGGTGTGGTGATATCGGGTGGTCGACAGCCTGCTTCCCAACGACCGTCTGTGGGTATGGATTCCGGGCTCATCGCCGCGCGATGCCCCGGAATGACGCGCGGAGAGAGCCCGTGCAGGCCGGCGCGCCGTCATCGTGGCCCGCATGCAAAACGGCATCGCTCCTTCGCTTGCCTGCGCCGCGAGGGCCGGTCTAACGTCATGACACGTTCAACGGCCTGAGGCGAAGTAATGACGCGCGTCGCGATCGGCGGCTTTCTGCACGAGACCAACACATTCGCACCGACGAAAGCGGACTACGACGCGTTCATGCATGGCGGCGGCCGCGCCTCGATCGCCGATGCGGCCTCCGTGCTCACGACGATGCGCGGCATCAATGCCGGCCAGGCCGGCTTCATGGCAGTCGCGGAAGCCAACGGTTGGGACGTCGTGCCCACCATCGCCTGCGCGGCGAGTCCCTCCGCGCATGTCACCAGGGATGCGTTCGAGCGCATCACGGGCGTGATGGTCGACCGCATCAAGGCCGCCGGCCCGCTCGACGGCGTCTATCTCGACCTGCATGGTGCGATGGTGACGGAGCATCTCGACGACGGCGAAGGCGAGATCCTGGCGCGCGTGCGCGAGGTGATCGGCCCGAACGTGCCGCTCGTCGCGAGCCTCGACCTGCATGCCAACGTCACCCCCGAGATGATGGCACATGCCGATGCGCTGATCGCCTACCGGAAATATCCGCACACCGACATGGCCGACACCGGCCGCGCCAGCGCCGAGCACCTCGCGCTGCTGCTGCGCGCAAAGACGCCGCTGGCGAAAGCCTTCCGGCAATTGCCGTTCCTGATCCCGATCAGCTGGCAGTGCACCAATGACCAGCCGACCAAGGGCATCTACGAGAAGCTTGCGGCGCTGCAGAGCGAGGCGGTGCCGACGCTGTCGTTCGCGCCCGGCTTTCCCGCCGCCGATTTCGCGCATTGCGGCCCAAGCGTGTTCGCCTATGGCCGGACGCAGGCCGACGCGGACGCCGCGGCGGATGCGATCGCGGCGATCGTCGCGGGCCACGAGGATGATTTCGACGGCCGCATCTACACGCCCGATGACGGCGTGCGCCATGCGATGACGCTGGCGAAGACAGCGACGCGTCCGATCGTGATCGCCGACACCCAGGACAATCCCGGCGCGGGCGGCGATTCCGATACGACCGGCATGCTGCGCGCGCTGGTGCGCAATCGCGCCAGCCGCGCCGCGATCGGCATGATCTACGATCCGCAAGCGGCGATCGCCGCGCATGCGGCCGGCGAAGGGGCCACCGTGACGCTGTCGCTCGGCGGCAAGAGCGGCATTCCCGGCGATGCGCCGTTCGAGGAGAGCTTCATCGTCGAGAAGATCTCCGACGGCCGCTTCGTCGCACCCGGCCCGTTCTACGGCGGCCGCAAGATGGAAATGGGACCGTCAGCGTGTTTGCGCATTGGCGACGTCCGCGTCGTCGTGGCCTCGCACAAGTCCCAGCTTGCCGACCAGGAGATGTACCGCTTCGTCGGCATCGAGCCGACCGCGCAGGCGATCCTGGTCAACAAGAGCTCGGTGCATTTCCGCGCCGATTTCGAACCGATCGCCGAACATCTCCTGATCTGCGCCGCGCCCGGCGCGATGCCCGCCGATCCCTCCACCCTGCCCTGGACCAGCTTGCGTCCGGGCATCCGCCTCAAGCCGAACGGCCCGGCGTTCGAAGCTTAACCCGACAACGGAAACGCTCCATGCCCACCATCGATCGCATCCAGGCTTACGCCGACGAGCTCACCGCCATCCGCCGCGACCTGCACGCGCATCCGGAGATCGGCTTCGAGGAGACGCGCACCTCCGGCATCGTCGCCGAGAAGCTTGCGCAATGGGGCATCGAGGTGCATCGCGGCCTCGGCGGCACCGGGGTGATCGGCGTGCTCAAGGGCAAGAACGACAGCGGCAGGAAGATCGGCCTGCGCGCCGACATGGATGCGCTGCCGATGGAGGAGAACACGAACCTGCCGTGGCGCTCGACCATCCCCGGCCGTTTCCACGGCTGCGGCCATGACGGCCACACCACGATGCTGCTCGGCACCGCGCGCTATCTCGCCGAGACTCGCAACTTCGACGGCACCGTGCACTTCATCTTCCAGCCGGCGGAGGAAGGCCTCGGCGGCGCACGCGCGATGATCAAGGACGGCCTGTTCCAGAAGTTTCCCTGCGACGAGCTCTACGGCCTGCACAACGCGCCGGACTTGGAGCACGGCGAGATCGCGATCCTGCCCGGTCCGGCAATGGCCGGCGCCGACTTCTTCGACATCCGGATTTCCGGCTACGGCGCTCATGGCGCCATGCCCGAGCGTTCCAAGGATGCGGTGGTGATCGCGACCAGCGTGGCGCAGGCGATCCAGACCATCGTCAGCCGCAATGTCGAGCCACTGCAGGCCGCGGTCGTCTCGATTACGCAGATCCACGCCGGCTCGGCCTACAACGTCATTCCCGGCGATGCCTGGCTGTGCGGCACCGTGCGCGCGTTCTCGGACCCCGTGCGCGCGTTGGTGCGCGAGCGCATGCGCGCGATCTGCGCCGGCATGGCGGCCGCCTTCAATTGCGAGATCGACGTAGACATCCGCGACACGTTCAGCGTGCTGGTGAACCAGGAGGAGCAGTCCAAGGTCGTCGAGCAGGTCGCGCGCACCGTGGTCGAGCCGTCCAAGGTGCTGACCCGCTCGACGCCGAAGATGGGCAGCGAGGATTTCGCCGACATGCTGCAGACGATTCCGGGCGCCTATTTCTGGGTCGGCCATGACGGCTCGGTGCCGGTGCACAATCCCGGCTACGTGCTCGACGACAAGATCCTGCCGATCGGCGCCAGCATGTTCGCCCGCATCATCGAGACGCGGCTGCCGGCGGCCTAGCGCGACTGACATACGTCAATGAGCGGGCGGCAGATCGAGATGAACTTCGGCGTGGGAGTACCAGCATGCACAAGCCCGTCTCGGATGACGTCACCTCGCTTCACGATCTCTCCGCCGTCGACCTGATCGCCGGCTATCGCGCGCGCCAGTTCTCGCCGTCCGAGGTGATGGACGAGGTCCTGGCGCACGTGGCGGCGTGGGAGCCGCACATCAAGGCGCTGTATCTGCTCGACGCCGACGCCGCGCGGGCCGCGGCCGAGGCGTCGACCGCGCGCTGGGCCAATGACGAGCCGGCCGGCGTGCTCGACGGCGTACCGGCGACGGTGAAGGACAATCTCGCCACCAAGGGCCAGCCGATGCCGCTCGGCGCAGCCAGCGTCACGCGCACGCCGCTCGCCGCCGATGCGCCGCCGGTGGCGCGGCTGCGCGAGGCCGGCGCGATCATCTTCGCCAAGACCACGATGCCCGATTACGGCATGCTGTCGTCCGGCCTGTCGAGCTTCCATCCGCTGACGCGCAATCCATGGGATCTCCGCATGAACCCCGGCGGTTCGAGCGCCGGTGCGGGCGCCGCAGCCGCCGCGGGCTACGGTCCGCTGCATGTCGGCACCGACATCGGCGGCTCGATCCGGCTGCCCGCATCGTGGTGCGGCCTCGTCGGATTGAAGCCGAGCTTCGGCCGCGTGCCGATCGACCCGCCTTATGTCGGCCGCGTCGCCGGTCCGATGACGCGCATCGTCGACGATGCCGCGCTGATGATGAGCGTGCTGTCCAAGCCCGACCGCCGCGACGGCACCAGCCTGCCGCCGTCGGACCTGCACTGGAAGGTCACGGAGAAGCCGGTGCGCAAGCTGCGCATCGGCCTGATGCTCGATCTCGGCGGCGTCGGCCAGCCACTGGAGGAGCCGGTGCGCGCGACGACCCTGGCTGCGGCGAAAGCCTTCGAGGACGCCGGCGCCGTGATCAGCGAGGTCAAGGGCTTCCTGACGCGCGAGATGCTCGACGGTCTCGACAATTTCTGGCGTGCACGGCTGTGGGACGATCTGGCGCGGCTGGCGCCCGAGGTGCGCGCGAAGACCCTGCCCTACATCCTGCGCTGGGCCGAACGCGGCGCCGCGCTCTCCGGCGTCGAAGTCGTCAGAGGCTTCAACGTCACGATGGCGCTACGCGCCGCCGCGGCAAGACTGTTCTGCGACTACGACTACATCATCTCGCCGGTCTCGCCCGGCGTGAAATTCCCCGCCGAGTTCGCCTCGCCGGTCAACGATCCCGAGAGGCCGTTCGAGCACATCACCTACACCGTGCCCTGGAACATGTCGGAGAACCCGGCGATCTCCGTCAATGCCGGCTACGACCCCGACGGCTTCCCGATCGGCCTGCAGATCGTCGGCCGCCGCTTCGATGATGTCGGCGTGCTCGGGATGGCCAAGACGTTCGAGGGATTACGCGGCGAGCAGCGGCCATGGCCGATACCGCCGGCCTCCTGATTCGCGTCACCCCACTCCTTCCTCCGTCATTGCGAGCGAAGCGAAGCAATCCAGAGTCCCGCCCACGACTCTGGATTGCTTCGCTTGCGCTCGCAATGACGGGGACAGAGCGTGGGCCACATCGCTGCCGGATCGCGTGCTGGGAGACCAATGAAAAGCGCGGCTCTTTGCCCGCCATGCGGAATGTCGTCACGATTTGACGCGGCCTCTCGCTGAACTATTGTACTCCCTATCGTCGATCCCAGTCGTCGTCATTCCGGGGCGTGCGAAGCACGAGCCCGGAATCCATACTCACGATGGTGGTTATGGATTCCGGGCCTGCGCCCAAGAGGGCGCATCCCGGAATGACGGCGGAGATTGTGGCACGAGCAAACAACTAATAAGCGCCACGACAACATCAGGAAGCGCCAATGGCTTATCAGACCATCCTCTACGACGTCGCCGACAAGATCCTCACCATCACGCTGAACCGGCCGGAGAAGCTCAACGCCTTCACCGGCACCATGATGGAGGAGCTGATCGACGCCTTCGATCGCGCCGACAAGGACGACGGCGTCAGGGCGATCATCGTCACCGGATCGGGCCGCGCGTTCTGCGCGGGTGCTGACCTCTCCTCCGGGGCCGACACGTTCGATCGCGATGCCAAGCGCGGACCGGTGAAGCGCCACGCCGATGGCCGCGTCGACTATTCCGATCCGCAGGTGCGCGATGGCGGTGGCCAGGTCACCTTGCGCATCTACAAGTCGCTGAAGCCGGTCATCGCCGCGGTCAACGGCCCCGCCGTCGGCATCGGCGTCACCATGCAGCTCGCGATGGACATCCGCATCGCCTCTGACGCGGCGCGGTTCGGCTTCGTGTTCTCCCAGCGCGGCATCGTGCCGGAGGCGGCGTCGAGCTGGTTCCTGCCGCGCATCGTCGGCATCTCGCAGGCGCTGGAATGGTGCTACACCGGCCGCGTGTTTCCGGCGCAGGAGGCACTCGCCGGCCGCCTCGTCAGCAAGGTCGTGCCGCCGGATGATCTGCTGCCCACCGCCCGTGCACTGGCCCGCGAGATCGCCGACAAGACCGCGCCGGTGTCGATCGCGCTGATCCGCCAGATGATGTGGCGCATGATGGGCGCCGACGATCCGATGGAGGCGCACAAGGTCGACAGCCGCGGCATCTACGCGCGCGGCCGCTCCGACGACGTCAAGGAAGGCGTGGTGTCGTTCCTGGAGAAGCGCCCTGCGCAATTCAAGAACACGGTGACGGCCGATATGCCCGACTATTTCCCGTGGTGGGACGAGCGGGAGTATAAGTAGCGCCACGGCCCCAGGACACCATTTGGCAAAGAACGGCGTCCAGAGTGCCACGCGATAGATGGCGCGGTATGGGTCCTGGCTCAAGGCCGGGACGACGCCGCGTGGGCGGCAACTGCAACGACTCCATCAGCAGCACCAGGATCGCAATCGACCTCGGCAGCCAATCACCGCGCCAATCCCATCGCGTGCGATCGCTCACGCCGCCTTGATGCCGCGAATGAAGTCGTCGACATGGCGGCGCATGCTCTCGGACTGACGCAGCAGCTCCGCCGACGCCCCGAGCACCTGGCTGGCGGTGGCGCCGGATTCGTTTGCGGCGGCCGTGACCTGCTGGATGTTCTGCGAAATTTCGTCGGTCCCTTTGGCTGCGTGCTGGACATTCCGCGCCATCTCGCGCGTCGCCGCGCCCTGCTCCTCGACGGCATTCGCGATCGACGACGCGATCTCGTTCAGCTCGCCGATGGTCGTGGTGATGCCGCGGATGGCCCGGACGGCCTCGCTCGACACCTCCTGCATTCCGGAGATCTGCGCGCGGATCTCGCCGGTCGCCTTGGCGGTCTGCTCGGCGAGCAGCTTCACCTCGCCGGCGACGACGGCAAAGCCGCGGCCGGCTTCGCCCGCCCGCGCGGCCTCGATGGTCGCATTGAGCGCGAGAAGATTGGTCTGGCCGGCAATGTCGCTGATCAGCCGCACGATGTCGCCGATCCGCTCGGCCATGCTGGAAAGGCCCTGCACGGTCTCGTTGGCCCTCTGCCCCTCCGCGGCCGCCCTCTGCGCCATGTCGGCCGACTGCGTCACCTGACCGCCGATGCCCGCGACCGAGCTCGACAGTTGGTCCGTCGCAGCGGCCATCGTCTGCATGTTGCTCGATGCGGCCTCGGTCGCCTGCGCGACGCTGCTCGCTTCACTGCAGGTCCGGCTCGCCGTCCGATTCATCACGGCGGCCGTCGATTCAAGCTGTGTCGAGGCTGAGATCACGCTGTCGATCACGGCCGCGATGTCACCGCTGAAACGGTCGGTCAGCTCGCCGACGCGCTTGGCTTTTTCGGCGCGCTGGCTCATCGCTTCCGCATCTCTGGCAGCGAGCTCGGCACCATGGATCATGTTCTCCTTGAAGACCTGCACTGCCCTCGCCATCAGGCCGACCTCGTCGCGCCGATCGACCGCGTCGATTGCAGTGCTCACATCGCCCTTCGCCAGCCGCGTCATCGTATCGGCAAGCGCGTTGATCGGCCCAGTGATGCTGCGCGCCAGCGCAACGACGATCGCGAGGCTCAGCGCCAAGGCGACCAGCAGCAGCGCGCCGACGGCGGCGAGGCTGGCCGTGGCCGCGGCCTGCTTGCCGGCCATCAGCTCGGACAGCTCGACGGCCAGAGCGTCTTCGATCTGCTTCAGCAGATCGATCCGCAGCGTGGCCGCATCGAACCAGGCCTTGCTCGCGAGCCCTTTGAAATCACCGCTGACGCCGCCCTGCTCCACCACCTTGCGCATGGCAACGACACCGTCGATCGCCGGTCCCGTCATCGCCGCATCGAACGCCGCACGTCCTTTCGCCGAGGCGGCGGCGCGAAAGGCCGCGAAATAGCTGTCCTGCGCCGCAGCCAGCCCTATGGCGCGCGCGTAGGCGGCCTGCTCGAAGCGACCGGCGGCAAGGCCTCCCGCCACGACCGCGCGCTCCAGGCCGGCGCGCTCCTTGCCTTCGGTCAGATTGCCATAGGCAATGATCGCCTTGGAGATATCGTCGTCATCGCTGAGCCTCGATATGCCGCTGATCAGGCTGATCAGCCGGCTGACGATCTCGGTGAGCGAGCTGACCGCTGCCGCCGGCGTGACGGCTTGGACATCGATGTCGCCGCGGCGGCGATCGAGCTGCGTCAACGCCTGTTCGCTCGCCTGCGCCGCCTCGGCCAGTGCGGCGCTCCGGCGCAGCCCGTCCAGCGCGGCAAACGCGTGCGCGCGCTCGCCATCGGTCAGCTTGCGCTGCTGATCCAGCTCGGCACGCATCTGCGTGCCCTTGCTGCTCAGAAATGCCGACGACATGCCGCGCTCACGCTGCAGCTCATGAACGAAGCGGCTGAGCCTGGCGACGGCGTCCGCCGCCGGCTGCATGCGCGTCATCTCGACACGCACCGCCCATTTCGTGGAAATCTCGTAGGCCGCCAACGCGGCCAGTGTGACGATGGGCAGCAATGCAGACAGGGCTATGCGGTGAAGTATCTTCGACGTCTTCAACATGATCGGCCTCGACCTGTCCGATCACTCTATGAATCCAGTGGTAAAAAAATACACAGCCCCATCCGCCGAATTTTTGGGCAGACGCCTGCCAACTAATCCATCACCAGCGCGACGCGTCCGATGGCCTTGCGATCGATCAAAAGCCGCATCGCCGATGCGTAATTGTCGAACGGCACGCGGTGGGAGACGTTGGGCCGCAGCTTGCCTTGCTCGGCGAACGCGAGCAGTGCAGCCATCCGTCGCTCGCCCAGCTCGGGATCCTTCCGCACCGCCTCGCCGGCGCGAACGCCGAGCACGCTTGCGCCCTTCATGAGGATCAGATTGGTGCGTGCGAGCCCGATGCCGCCGGTGAAGCCGATCACCAGCAGCCGCGCGCCCCAGGCGATGCAGCGAACGCTGTTCTCGAACACCTCGCCGCCGACAGGATCGAACACGACGTCGACGCCACGGCCATCGGTGATGTGTTTGACGGCGTCGCGGAACGGCCCGCGTGAATACAGAATGAGATGATCGGCGCCACGCGCGCGTGCCACCGCGAGTTTCTCCTCCGACGACGCCGCCGCGATCACCGTTGCGCCGAGCAGCTTGCCGATCTCGACGGCGGCGAGGCCGACGCCACCGCCGGCGCCGTGCACCAGCAGCGTCTCGCCGGGCTTGAGCTGGCCGCGATCGACCAGGGCGTGATGGGCGGTGCCGTGGCCGGCCAGATAGGTCGCGCCTTCCGCGTAGTCGAAAGTCGACGGCAGCGGCGTGAGCTGGCTGGCCGCAACCACCGCCTCCTCCGCATAGGCGCCGAAGCGCATGCGGACGATCACCTTGTCGCCGACGGCGCGGCCGGTCACGGCGGCCCCGGTTTCGACGACGTCACCGGCTGCCTCGACGCCGGGCGTGAACGGCAGCTCAGGCTTGAGCTGATACTCGCCGGCCGCCATCAATATGTCCGGAAAGTTGATGCCGGCAGCGCGGATCTTCACCCGCACCTCTCCGTCACCGAGTGAGCGCGGCGGTAGGGCCTCCAGCCGCAGCGTCTCCGGCGGACCGAGCTCGCGGCAGACGATCGCACGCGGCATCAGGCGCGCCCCTTCGCCCGCGCCAGCGCCTCGCGGATCAGCGGCAGCCGATCATTGCCGAAATACATGTCGGTCACGTCGAGGAAGATCGTCGGCGAGCCGAAGCCGCCGCGCTTGACGACCTCCTCGGTGTTGATGCGCAGCTGGTCCTTGATGCCCTGCTGCGCGATCCCATCGAAGAACGCCTTCGGATCGACGCCGACGCGCCGGCACACCTCGGTCAGCACCGCATCCTGCGAGATGTCCTGGTCCTCGCCCCAATAGATCTCGAACACGGCCCGCGCGAACGGCACCATGTCCTGGCCCAGCCAGATGCAGCCGCGCATCGCCTTGACGCTGTTCACCGGAAACACCGATGGCGGCATCTTGATCTTGAGCCCGGCCGAGCGGGACCAGTCGTCGAGGTCCTTCAGCGTGTAGGCCGCCTTGGCCGGCACCGGCTTCTCGCGCTGCGCATAGACGCTGGGATTGACGGTGTTGAAGATGCCGCCGACCAGGATCGGCCGCCAGACGATGTCGACGCCGAATTCTTGCGCGAGCGGTTGGATGTTGTGGAAGGCAAGATAGGTCCAGGGGCTGGAGCAGTCGAAGAAGAATTCGATCATGTGTGTTTCCTCAAGGTCTCGATAAGTTCGCCTTTGCGCGCGCAAAAATCCGGAGTGTGGTCGTGGCCCTGGATTGCTTCGCTTCGCTCGCAATGACGGAGAGAGTTGGTGCAAACCACTCCTTCCGTCATTGCGAGGAGCGTAGCGACGAAGCAATCCAGGGGCTGCAACATACGGTCTGGATGGCTGATCCCCATGCTCCTCGCGATGCCGCGGAGCTCGCTCACGACCGCCCCGTCATCTCCTTCGCGCGCGCGCCGAACATCACATGACGCGACTGCTCGTTGAACGGCTCCTTGACGAACTTGCCGATCGCCAGCCCCGCCTGCAGCTTGGGCCGCGCGCGCAGGTCCGCGTACCAGCGCTTGATGTCGGGATAGTCGTCGAGCGTGAATCCCTGGGCCTTGTGCGTCATCATCCAGGGAAAGCAGGCGATGTCCGCGATCGAATAGTCGTCGCCGGCGACATAGGCGCCGGTCTTGCCGAGCTGCACGTCGAGCACGTGGAACAGCCTGGCCACCTCGTCGCGGTAGCGCTGGATCGCGTAAGGGATCTTCTCAGCCGCATAGAGCGCGAAATGGCCGTGCTGCCCCATCATCGGCCCCAGTCCGGCCATCTGCCACATCACCCATTGGATGACACGCGAGCGCGCCCGCGCCTCCTGCGGCAGGAAACGGCCGGTCTTGTCGGCGAGATAGATCAGGATGGCACCGGTCTCGAACACCGGGAACGGCGCGCCGCCATCGGCCGGCGCGTGATCGACGATCGCGGGAATCCGGTTGTTCGGGCTGATCGCCAGGAACTCCGGCTTGAACTGGTCGCCGGCGCGGATGTCGACGGGAATGACGGTATAGGGCAGCCCGAGTTCCTCGAGCATGATCGAGATCTTCCAGCCGTTCGGCGTCGGCGCATAATGGAGATCGATCATCCTTCCACGATTCCTTCCCCTGACCATTATGCCGCGCTGCGGAACACGCGAGGCGGCTTCGTTCTTCTGTACCTGAAGGGTAAGCCATGGCAGACAGGCGCTCAAGCCTGACCGCCTTTATGCTGGAGAGTTCGACCATGCTGTTTCCATCGACCATCGCAGGCTCGCTGCCGAAGCCGGAATGGCTGGCCGAGCCCAACGTGCTGTGGGCTCCGTGGAAGTCGAAGGGCGAGGAGCTGGCGCGTGCCAAGCGCGATGCGACGATCCTGGCGCTGAAGCTGCAGGAGGATTCCGGCATCGACATTCTCACCGAGGGTGAGCAGTCGCGCCAGCATTTCGTGCACGGCTTTCTCGAGCGCGTCGAAGGCATCGACTTCGCCCACAAGGTCGAGATGGGCATCCGCAAGGACCGCTACAAGGCGATGGTGCCGCAGGTGGTGGCGCCGCTGTCGCTGAAGGGCCGTGTCCATGGCGACGAGGCGCGGATCGCGCGCACGCACACCACGCGCGCGCTGAAGTTCACGCTGCCCGGACCGATGACGATCATCGACACCATCGCCGACAACTACTATGGCGACCGTGTGAAGATGGCGTTCGCCTTCGCCGAGCTGCTGAACCAGGAGGCCAAGGCGCTGCACGACGACGGCATCGACATGATCCAGTTCGACGAGCCCGCCTTCAACGTCTACATGGACGAGGTGCGTGACTGGGGCATCAAGGCGCTGGAGCGCGCCGCCGAAGGGCTGACCTGCCCGACTGCCGTGCACATCTGCTACGGCTACGGCATCAAGGCCAACACCGACTGGAAGGAGACGCTGGGCGGCGAGTGGCGGCAGTATGAGGAGACCTTCCCGGTCATCGACGCCAGCACCATCCAGCAGGTCGCCGTCGAATGCCGCAATTCGAAGGTGCCGATCGAGCTGCTCGGCCTGCTCAAGAACAAGATCGTGCAGGCCGGCGTCATCGACGTCGCCAGCGACGCGATCGAGACCGCCGAGGACGTCTGCAAGACCCTCGAGGACGTCATGAAGGTGGTGCCGAAGGAGAACATCATCGCCACCACCAATTGCGGCATGGCGCCGATGCGGCGCGAGATCGCCGAGGCCAAGCTGATGGCGCTCGGCACCGGCGCAAAGCTGGCACGGCAAAGGTTTGCCTGACTCAGATGTCAGGTCAGACCCGAGGCAAGGGCGTCGACGGCTCGCCGCCCCCCGAGGCATCGCGCTCGGGGCCCTGGCTCAATCGCGATCGCGCCGGGAGGCGACACGCACACGGGCCTGGAATCAAAGTAAGAGCGCATCCGAGGTGAGCACGGCCTCACCACGCGCGATTCGCCGCAACAGCACGGCCGCGCCTTTGCTGCCCCTGCACGACCGCCGCGATGGCCACGTCAGCCTTTCATATGCACTGCTCTGTGTTTTGCAGCAGATCGCAGCGATCATCGATCACGGTCGCCGGATGGGGAAAATCTACCCTTGGTAGCAAAATACCAGATGCACAACAATTCCCGACGCTGTGTGTCTTTGCTGCGCTTGACAGTATGTGTCCTAACATTTCATTTCTTGGCCACAAGTGTGGCGTGAATTTTTTGCTGCTTAATCCAGTTCGTATCTGACCTCCGCCTTCATTATTGGGGAATGCAATGGCTTGCCTTGCGAGAACGATGTTTGCTGCGCCGAAGTCGCGGCGCTGGCTGACCCTCTCGGTTCTTCTTGCGGGCACCATGTTGAGCACCCAGGCCCTGGCGATCGACGTCGCCAACCAGACCGACTGGAATACGGCGGTGGCAGCGGTCGCGGCCGCCGGCGCCAACTCGACCGTCACCATCAACATCACCAGCGGCTTCACGCTGTCGAGCTCGCTTGCGCAACTGCAGGCCGCCAACAGCAACGTCACGGTAAACATCACCGGCAACGGCCAGACGATCAACGGCGCCTCCTCGTTTCAGGGCATCGTCGTCAACGGTGCCAACGCGCCGACCGTGAACATCTCCAGCCTGGCGATCACCAACACGGCCGCGATCGGCGGCAACGGCCAGAACGGCCAGAACGGCTATTATAGCGGCGGCCTGGCCTACGGCTCCGGCGGCGGCGGCGGTGGCGGTCTCGGTGCCGGCGGCGGCCTGCTGGTCGGCAGCGGCGCCAACGTCACGATCGCCGCGGTGACCTTCACCAGCAACAGCGCCACCGGTGGCGCCGGCGGCAATGGCGGCAGCGCACAGAATGCGGCGGCCGACCCGGTGAATGGCGGCAACGGCGGCGCGGGCGGTGCCGCGAACAACGGCGGCGCCAGCGGCGGCGGCGGCGCGGGCGGCACGGGCGGACATACCGGCACGCAAGGCACGGCCGGCACCGCGGGCGCCGCGCTCGGTGACGGCGGCGGTGGCGGCGGCGGCTCCGGCACCACCAACAGCAACACCTACACCAACAACAATCCCGGCGGCAGCGGCAACGCCAATGGCGGCAACGGCGGCACCGGCGGCGACGGCGCCACCAACGCCAGCGGCGCGGGCGGTCCCGGACCCGGCTCCGACGGCGGCGCCGGCGGCAATGGCGGCGCCGGCAATGGCGGCGCCATCTACGTCGCCACCGGCGGTACGCTGACGATTCTCGACTCGCCGATTTCCGGCAACACCGTCACCGGTGGCGCCGCCGGCACCCCCGGCATCGGCATCGGGCCAAGCGCCATCAATGGATTTTCGGCAGCGGCCGGCGCAGCGCAGGGCGCCGGCATCTTCCTGAGCGGCGTGACGGCCAATATCAGCGTGTCCGGCGGCACCGTGACCTACGGCGACTCGATCGGCGGCACCGGCCTAACGACCGGCGGCGTCAACACGGCGATCAACAAGACCGGCATCGGCACGTTGGTGCTGTCGGCGACCAATACGTTCACCGGCAACGTCAACATCAGCGCCGGCACGCTCTCGGTCGGCGCCACCGCCAATCTCGGCAACGTCGCCAACGACGTGATCATTTCCAATGGCGGCACTTTGGCGGTCACCGGCACGACGACGTTCGCCAACGGCCGCGACTTCAAGATTGCCGGGCTGTCGACGATCGACGTAGCCGGCGCGACCACGACCACGTTGCAAGGCATCGTCGGCGACGGCGCCTCCGCCGGCACCCTGGTGAAGGCGGGCGGCGGCATCCTGCTGCTCTCGGGCACCAACACCTACACCGGCGCGACCAATGTCGACGCCGGTACGCTGCGCGCGGGCTCGGCCGGCGCGTTCGGCGCCAGCACGGTGTTCAGCGTGCTGTCCGGCGCCACGCTGGATCTCAACGGCTTCAACAAGACGTTCGGCACGCTGAGCGGAGATGGCACCGTCACCGGCGCCAACGCGACGATCTCAGGTTCGTTCGCGCCGGGCAACGGCACCCCGGCGTCCTCCATGGCTATCGTCGGCAACCTCGCGTTCCAGTCGGGCGCGCAATACCTGGTGCAGGTGAATCCGAGCACGGCGTCGTTCGCCACCGTCACCGGCACTGCGACGCTCGGGGGCGCCGCCGTCACCGCGACCTTCGCAAACGGCAGCTACATCTCCAAGCAATACACCATTCTCACCGCCACCGGCGGCGTCAGCGGCACCTTCGGCGGCGTCACCAACACCAACCTGCCGGCGGGCTTCAGCGCGACGTTGAGCTACGACGCCAACAACGCCTTCCTCAATCTGACGATGAGCTCGTCGGGGAACATCAACCAGCAGAACGTCAGCAACGCGCTCAGCAACTACTTCAACACGAACGGCAGCATTCCCGTCGTCTTCACCGGGCTGACGCCAGCGGGGCTGACGCAGATCTCGGGCGAGACCGCGACCGGCTCGCAGCAGACGACGTTCAATGCGATGACGCAATTCATGGGCGTCATGACCGATCCGTTCATCGGCGGCCGCGGCGACCAGGGCTCTGCGCCCAGCGGCGCGATCGGCTACACGGAAGAGACGCTCGCTTTTGCGTCCAAGCGCAATCCGAACGACGCGCTGGCCGCGATCTACACCAAGGCGCCGGCCGCGCCCGTGGTCAGGCCGGGCTGGAGCGTGTGGGCAGCCGGCTTCGGCGGCTCGCAGACCACTGATGGCAACACCGCGCTCGGGTCCAACAATACCACCAGCAACATCTACGGCACGGCCGTCGGCGCCGACTACCGCTTCTCGCCGTCCACGATCGCCGGGTTCTCGATGGCCGGCGGCGGCACCACGTTCAGCGTCGCCAATGGCGGCAGCGGCCGGTCCGACCTGTTCCAGGCCGGCGCCTTCGTCCGGCACACGGTCGGCCCGGCCTATATCTCCGCGGCATTGGCCTATGGCTGGCAGAACATCACCACCAACCGCACCGTGACCGTCGCCGGCGTCGACCAGCTGCGCGCCAATTTCGACGCCAACACCTTTGCCGGCCGGGTCGAGGGCGGCTATCGCTTCGTGTCGCCCTGGATGGGGTTCGGGATCACGCCCTACGCCGCGGCGCAGTTCACGACGTTCAGCCTGCCGGGCTATGCGGAGAATGCGGTCTCCGGCGCCAATACCTTCGCGCTGCGCTTTGGATCGCAGAACGTCACCGATACGCGGTCGGAGCTGGGCCTGCGCACCGACAAGGCCTATGCGCTGGCTGATGGCGTTTTCACGCTGCGCAGCCGCTTCGCCTGGGCCTATGACTTCAACCCCAGCCGGTCGGCCGGGGCCACGTTCCAGACCCTTCCGGGCGCATCCTTCGTCGTCAACGGCGCGCGGCAGGCGCAGAATTCAGCGCTGACCACGGTCTCCGCTGAAATGAAGTGGCGGAATGGCTGGTCGGCCGCCGCGAGCTTCGAGGGCGAGTTCTCGGATGTGACCCGCAGCTACGCCGGCAAGGGCATCGTGCGCTACACGTGGTGACGCGCGGAGCTCCGCGCGGCACATCCGCACGGCGCCCCGATCACCCGACGGTCAGGTCATCGCGCTCGGATGCAGCACCGGCGCGTAGCCCGCCTTGATCGCGCGCAGCGTCGAGGGCGGGGTCAGCAGCAACGCGTCGGTGATCCCTGCGCGTGGCGCGTCATAGCCCGCCGCCGACCAGGGCAGCGCCCTGCCTTTTCGGATCAGAAAGCTCTCCTCGCCTGCCCGCACCATGGCCCCGTCAGGCAAGGCGGCGAGCGGCGCCGGCAGCGGATGCAGGCGCTTGCGACCGCGATCGAGGCGCTCGCGATGGAGCACGCGATCAATCTCGGAGATGCGCAGTGCCCCGACGCCGTTGCCCTCCTCCCACGCCGCACGAAACCTCTTGGCGTCGTCGCGGCGGCAGTAGAAGCAGGGGCGATGACCGGCGGCGAGCGCGGTCGCCTCGTCAAGGAAGAACAGCTCGGTCCAGCTTTGCGTTGCCATGACCTTGCGGCGCTTGCCGCGAAACTCGCACAGGCAGACCAGCCAGGCGGGACTCGACCAGCGCCGGTTCAGCAGCGTCTTCGTGGCGGGGTCGTGGATGATGCCGCGATTTCCGGTGAAGAGGCCGCGATGCGGCGCGGCGACGATATCGCCCATCGGCGTGACGCGGTTCTGCAGCGGCATGGCGAGCCTTCGGCTGGCGAATAGCGAATGGGGAGTAGCGAATAGCGAACGCCTCGCCCACCCGAATTCCCTATTCGCTACTCCCTATTCGCCACTCTCCGGGCTTACGCCGCCCCGTCGCGCAGCGGCGGCGCGAACGACAGCGCGGTGTCCCAGGGGAAGAAGATCCAGGTGTCCTGCGACACCTCGGTGATGAAGGTGTCGACCAGCGGCCGGCCCTTCGGCTTGGCGTAGACGGTGGCGAAATGGGCGTCGGGGAGGATCTCGCGGACCATGCGTCCGGTCTTGCCGGTATCGACGAGATCATCGACGATCAGGAGCCCCTTGCCGGTGCCGCCGCCGAGTTGCGCCGTGTCGGCCGAGATGCCCTTCAGGACCTGCAGCTCGCCCTGCTTGGTGTGGTCATAGCTCGCGATGCAGATCGTATCGATGACGCGCACGCCAAGCTCGCGCGCCACGATCGCCGCCGGCACCAGTCCGCCGCGGGTGATGGCCACGACGGCATGAAACGGCCCGATCTCGTTCAGCCGCCAGGTCAGCGCCCGGCAATCGCGATGAAACTGGTCCCAGGACACCGGGAAGGCCCGGCCCGCGCGCTCCTCTGCACTCAAAGTCTTGTCTGGCATCTCATCTCGTCCGTGAGTTCTCGAAAGCTGCACCTGCTTTAGCGCGTCACATTCAGCCCGGCGAGCATCTCCTTCACGGCCGCCATCGCGGCCGACAGCTTGTCCTGGTCGCGCGAGCGCACCACCAGATGCGTGTTCGGCTTCTGGTCCTCGTCGA
Source organism: Bradyrhizobium sp. HKCCYLRH1034 (assembly GCF_051168375.1). Classification (NCBI taxonomy): domain Bacteria; kingdom Pseudomonadati; phylum Pseudomonadota; class Alphaproteobacteria; order Hyphomicrobiales; family Nitrobacteraceae; genus Bradyrhizobium; species Bradyrhizobium sp. HKCCYLRH1034. The sequence goes on from NZ_JBNPUW010000001.1 coordinate 171,040, forward strand.
TGAAGGGATAGCTGCCGATGATGGTCTCGGGGTGCGCCTTGGCGATCTCGCGCAGGGGGCCGCCGATATCGCCCTCGCGGGCATTGGCGCGCACGGTCTCCGACAGCATGCGCACGCCCGATTTCAGCTTCGGCGCGACGATGTCCATCATCGCCTGCATGATCGACGGCACGCCGGCCATGACGATGACGTTGCCGAGCTTGAAGCCGGGCGCCAGGATGGTGGCGCTCTGGATCAGCTCGGCGCCGTCGGGGATGCGCGCCATGCGCAGCCGCGCCTCGTTGAGCTCCTGCTCGCTCCAGCGCTCGCGGAAGCGCGCCACCACCTCGGGATGGTGGTCGATGCCGACGCCGAACGCCTTGGCGATCGCATCCGCGGTGATGTCGTCATGGGTCGGACCGATGCCGCCGGTGGTGAACACATAGGTGTAGCGATGCCGCAGCGCATCGAGCGCCGCGATGATGTCCGGCTCGTCGTCGGAGACCACCCGGACCTCCTTGAGGTCGATGCCGAGATTGGTGAGGTATTCGGCGATGAAGCCGATGTTCTTGTCCTTGGTGCGGCCGGACAGGATCTCGTCGCCGATGACCAGCAACCCCGCGGTGACGATCTCGCTCATGGTTTCTCCTCGCATCTGTCGTCTCTTTTGGCCCGCCACGGCGCCAATGTCATCCGGAACGTCGCAGTCTATGCCGCGGATTTGAGCACCACGCAGCCGGTTTTTCGGGCACGGCCTTCGCACCCCCCCACGAAATGCCGCAGGAGAATGCATATCGCGCTGGCCCGCCCCTTGCTACCATCCCGAGGAGTCATGCAGTGTATGGCGAGGCTGGGACACACGGGCATCTATGGCAGTTGCGTTCGACGAAATGAACGGGCCGGGCGGCGAGGTCCGTCAGGCGTATCAGGAGCTGTCGCGGTGGCTGAAGGAAACGCCGCCGGAGGCGCTAGAGTATCGCCGCCACGAAGCGGAGCTGTTGTTCCGGCGAATCGGCATCACCTTCGCGGTCTACGGCGAGGCGGAGGCGCAGGAGCGGCTGATCCCGTTCGACGTCATCCCGCGCATCCTCTCGGGCAAGGAATGGACCCTGCTGGAGAAGGGACTGAAGCAGCGCGTCAAGGCGCTGAACATGTTCCTGCGCGACATCTATCATGGCCGGGACATCCTCCGCGCCAACGTCATCCCGGATGACTTGATCTTCCAGAACCCGGTGTTCCGCCCGGAGATGAACGGCCAGGACGTGCCGCACGACGTCTACGTCCATATCGCCGGCATCGACATCGTCCGCGTCGACGCCAACGACTTCATCGTGCTCGAGGACAACGCGCGCACGCCGTCGGGCGTGTCCTACATGCTGGAAAACCGCGAGATCATGATGCGGCTGTTTCCGGACCTGTTCGCGCGCCACCGCGTCGCGCCGGTCGAGCGCTATCCGGACGAATTGCTATCGGCGTTGCGCTCGGTGGCGCCGCTCAGCGCCTCGGCCGAGCCGACGGTAGCGCTGATGACGCCGGGCATCTACAACTCCGCCTATTACGAGCACTCGTTCCTGGCCGACAAGCTCGGCATCGAGCTGGTCGAGGGCCGCGACCTCATCGTCAAGAACGACGAGGTGTTCATGCGCACTACCGAGGGGCTGAAGCGGGTCGACGTGATCTACCGCCGCGTCGACGACGACTTCCTCGACCCCCTCACCTTCCGCCCGGATTCGGCGCTCGGCGTGCCCGGCCTGATGTCGGCCTATGTTGCCGGCAACGTGACGCTCGCCAACGCGGTCGGCACCGGCATCGCCGACGACAAGGCGATCTACTCCTACATGCCCGATGTCGTGAAGTTCTATCTCGGCGAGGAGCCGATCCTGAAGAACGTGCAGACCTGGCGCTGCCGTGAGCCGCAGGATCTGTCCTACGTGCTCGACCATCTCGGCGAGCTCGTCGTCAAGGAGGTGCACGGCTCCGGCGGCTACGGCATGCTGATCGGCCCGGCCGCCACCAAGGCGACCATCGAGGCGTTCCGCGACAAGCTGAAGCGCGAGCCGGAGGGCTTCATCGCGCAGCCGACGCTGGCGCTGTCGACCTGCCCGACCTGCGTCACGTCAGGGCTGGCACCGCGCCATGTCGATTTGCGCCCGTTCGTGCTGACCGGCCGCGACCGCACCACCATCGTGCCCGGCGGCCTCACCCGCGTGGCGCTGAAGGAAGGCTCGCTGGTGGTGAATTCCAGCCAGGGCGGCGGCACCAAGGACACATGGGTGCTGGATGAGTAAGCCTCGCCGCCCTCGCTTCACGCGCTTCGTTCCCGTGCATGCCTTCCCCCTCGCCGGGGCGGGTTCACATCGCACCTCATAGATTGCCCATGCTGTCGCGCACCGCCGAAAATCTGTACTGGCTGGCCCGCTACGTCGAGCGCGCCGAGTACCTCGCCCGCACCATCGACGCCACCCTGCGCGTCACGGCGCTTCCCGCGGCCTATATCGGCAAGACCAATGAGTGGGAATCGGCGCTGATGACCGCCGGCGTCAACGTCAGCTTCTACGAGCATTACTCCGAGGCCAACGAGCAGAACGTCGTCGAATATCTCTCGTTCAACCAGTCGAACCCGTCCTCGATCAAGAACTGCATCGAGGCCGCCCGCCTCAACGCCCGCTCGGTGCGGACGGCGCTGACGTCGGAGATGTGGGACACCCTCAACGGCTCCTGGATCGAGCTCCAGGAGGTCTGGAGCAAGGGCACCAAGACGCGCGAGGAGCTGGCGCGCTTCCTGCGCTTCGTGCAGGAAACCTCGCTGCGCTTCGACGGCTCGGCCTACCGGACCATGCTGCGCAACGACGCCTACTGGTTCTCGCGGCTCGGGCTGCATCTGGAGCGCGCCGACAACACCGCCCGCATCCTCGACGTCAAATATCACGTGTTACTGCCCGAGGAGGAGCATGTCGGCGGCCCGCTGGACTATTATCAGTGGACCTCGATCCTGCGTTCGGTCTCGGCCCTCACGGCCTATCACTGGGTCTATCGCGAGACGCTGAAGCCCTGGCTGATCGCGGACCTGCTGATCCTCAACGACACGCTGCCGCGCTCGCTGGCGAGCTGCTACGGCAACCTCGTCCGCAATCTCGACCAGATTGGCGTCGCCTATGGCCGCCAGGGGGCGGCGCAGCGCCATGCCCGCGGCGTCCGCAACCGGCTCGACCACTCCAACATGGACGACATTTTCCAGCGCGGCGTGCACGAGTTCATCCAGGAGTTCATCGCCGACAATTCACGGCTCGGAGAGATCATCACCAAGCAGTATCTGATCTGAGCGCCTGGAGCGCGGCGAATACGGCGATGGGCGGCCGTCGGACTGTGACTGCGAGACCACGTCCGGCACCCGGCCCCCTGCCCTCCGCCCGACGGATCCTCCTTCCCCCTTTCAGGGAGAGGTGAAACGAGCTACCGCGGACAGCACATCTGACGAAGACTGGTCGACCGCCATGCGCCTGCGTATCTCCCATTCCACCACCTACCGCTACGAGCCGGCGGCGACCGGCGCGATCCAGATCATCCGCATGACGCCCGGCAGCAATGACGGCCAATATGTGGCGGAGTGGCAGATCGACGTGTCGACCGATTCCCGCCTCGACATGCACGAGGACGCATTCGGCAACGTCACCCACGTGATCACGCATGGCGCGCTCGAGGACCTCACGATCACCGCCGAAGGACTGGTCGAGACCCACGACACCGGCGGCGTGCTGAAGGGAGCGGACGAACGCTTCCCACCCAGCTTCTTCCTCCGGCAGACGCCGCTCACGGCCGCAAATGCGGCCATGGCCGCCGTCGTGCGCGATCTGCGCGCGGAGTCGGAGAGCGACGTACTCGGCCTCCTGCACACGCTGATGATGCAGGTCTACGAGCACATGACCTTCGACGAGGATCCGACCCACAGCGGCACCTCGGCGGCGGAAGCCTTCGTGCTGAAGCGCGGCGTCTGCCAGGACTATGCGCATATCTTCATCGCCTGCGCGCGCGCCGCCGGCATTCCCGCGCGTTTCGTATCCGGCCACTTCCTGCGTTCCGATGGTGCAGTGCACCAGGAGGCCGGCCATGCCTGGGCGGAAGCCTATGTACCGGATCTCGGCTGGGTCGGTTTCGACGCCGCCAACTGCATCTGCACCACCGACGCTCATGTCCGGGTCGCGATCGGACTCGATTATCTCGGCGCGGCGCCGGTGCGCGGCACACGCTATGGCGGCGGCACCGAGACGCTCACCGTGAAAGTGAAGGTCGAGCAGGTCGGCCGCGGCGGTCCGTCGCAATCCCAGTCGCAGCGGCAGTCCTGAATTCTGGAACGCGCGCTCCAGCCATGGTGTCGTTCCGGGGCGCGCGAAGCGCGTGCCCGGAATCCATCGGGCGGCAGAATGCACGGAGGGATGGATTCCGGGCTCGTCGCTTCGCTCCGCCCCGGAATGACGACCTTTTGTGGAGCGACCGCTCATTCCGGCTTCGACATTGGCGGGGGTGGACGGGAGGCCGATTTTCGCTAGTAATTCGCGCAATGGCTCGAGGGGACTGAGATGACCTATTGCTGCGGAATTCTGGTGCGTGACGGCCTCGTCATGATCGCGGACACCCGAACCAATGCCGGTCTCGACAACGTCTCGACCTTCCGCAAGCTGCACATCTTCTCCAATCCGGGCGAGCGCATCGTGGCGGTCGCCAGCGCCGGCAATCTCGCCATCAGCCAGTCCGTCCTATCGACCTTGACCGAAGGGATGGAAGACCCCGACACCGGCGAGGTCGAGACCCTGATGAACGCGCCGACGATGTTTCAGGCCGCACAGCGCATCGGCAAGGCGATCCGCATGGTGCACGCCACCGAAGGCCCGGCGCTGAAGGCCGAAGACATCTCGTTCGACGTCTCGTTCCTGTTCGGCGGCCAGATCAAGGGCTCGCGGATGCGGCTGTTCATGGTCTACACCGCCGGCAACTTCATCGAATGCACCACCGACACGCCGTACTTGCAGATCGGCGAGCACAAATACGGCAAGCCGGTGCTCGACCGCGCCATGCATTACGACGTCGAGCTCTACGAGGCGCTGAAGACGGGCCTGATCTCGATGGACTCGACGATGCGCTCCAATCTCGGCGTCGGCCTGCCGATCGACGTGCTGGTCGTGCGCGCGGAGGCCTGCGAGGCCGACCTCAATCATCGCATCGAGGCCGGCGAGCCCTATTTCCACGATCTCCGCTCGCGCTGGTCGGCGGCCCTGCGCGCTGCGCATAACAACATTCCAAGGCCGCCCTATAAGACTCAGAGCGAGTCAAAACACTGAAACTGCAAAACACTTGAACTGAAGGTGAGGAAACATGGCTGAAGCGGCAAAGAAGATCGCGCTGGTGACAGGCGCAGGCACGGGGGTCGGCCGCGCCGCATCGCTCGCGTTGATGAACTCCGGCTTCACCGTGGTGCTGGCCGGTCGCCGCAAGGAGATGCTGGAGGAGACCGCCAAGCTCGGCCCAGCCGGCATGAGCCTCCCCGTCTCCGCCGATATGATGGACCCCGCCTCGATCGCGGCGCTGTTCGACACCGTGAAGTCGACCTACGGCCGGCTCGACGTGCTGTTCAACAATGCCGGCATGGGCGCGCCACCGGTGCCATTCGAGGACCTCACCCTGCAGCAATGGCAGTCGGTGGTGGCGACCAACCTCACGGCGCCGTTCCTGTGCACGCAGCACGCCTTCCGCATCATGAAGGATCAATCGCCGCGCGGCGGCCGCATCATCAACAACGGCTCGATCTCGGCGCACGCGCCGCGGCCGTTCTCCTCGCCCTACACCTCGACGAAGCACGCGATCACGGGTCTGACGAAAGCGTCGAACCTCGACGGCCGCGCCTATGACATCGCGGTCGGCCAGATCGACATCGGCAACGCCGAGACGCCGATGACCGAGCGCATGGTCGGCGGCGTGCTGCAGCCCGACGGCCGCATGATGCCGGAGCCCCGCATGGACGTGAAGGCGGTCGGCGACGCCGTCGCCTACATGGCCGGCCTGCCGCTCGACGCCAACGTCCTGTTCATCACGGTGATGGCGACGAAGATGCCGTTCGTCGGACGGGGGTGATCACTTCTTTCAGATCCCGCTCCCTGCTCTCTCCACTCGTCATTCCGGGGCGCGCGAAGCGCGAGCCCGGAATCCATAGCCACACGCGGTGGTGTGGCGCGAGATGGATGTGGCATTTATCTTCGTCACACGACGTCTCACGGTGATGGATTCCGGCCTCATCGCTGCGCGATGCCCCGGAATGACGGAGAGAGCGCGGCCGGCTCGCCCTACTCCAACCGCTCCACCTTCCGCAGCTCGGGAAACAGCTTCATCCACGCCAGCGCGATCGCGATGGTGCCGACGCCGCCGAGGATGGCGGCGGGCATGGCCCCTAGCAGCGCGGCGGTGACGCCGCTCTCGAACTGGCCGAGCTGGTTGGAGGCGTTGATGAACAGGAAGTTCACCGCGCCGACGCGACCGCGCATCTCGTTGGGCGTGGCGAGCTGAACGAGAGAAAAGCGGATCACGACGCTGACGGTGTCGGCGGCGCCGAGAACGGCGAGCGCAGCGACCGAGATCCACATCACATGCGAGACGGCGAACACGACCGTCGCCGCACCGAACACGATGACCGCCTGGAACATGCGCAGGCCGACGCGCCGCCGAATGGTGTAGCGCGCCAGCACCGCCGTCATCGCCAGCGCGCCGACCGCTGGCGCGGCGCGCAGCACGCCGAGCCCGAACGGCCCGGTGTCGAGAATATCGCGCGCGTAGATCGGCAGCAGCGCAGTGACGCCGCCGAGCAGCACCGCGAACAGATCGAGCGAGATGGTGCCGAGGATCGCCGGATTGGCGCGGATGAAGCGGACGCCGGCGAACAGATCGTCCTTGCTGCCCTCGAGCCGCTCGGCCGGCACGTCATCAGGCACCTGCATCAGGCCGGTCAGGGCCATGCCTCCGATCCAGAACAGCATCATGATGCCGTAGGGCACACCGGGCGCGACCGCATAGGCGAAGCCGCCGATCGCAGGCCCCGCGATGGTCGCGAGCTGCGCTGCACCGCTGGACAGCGCGCTGGCCCGCTGCAAGGTGCCGGACGGCGCGATCAGCGGCAGCAGCGCCGCCGTGGCCGGACTTTCGAAGGCGCCGGCAATGCCGAGCACGAAGACGGCCGCGAACAGCTGGAATTCGCCGAGCTGACCGGCGTAAGCGCCCCAGCACAGATAGAGCGCCGTCAGCGCCTCGACGAGCTGACAGAGCTGCACGACGCGCTTGCGCTGGAATCGGTCGGCGGCGCTGCCGGCGACGAACACCAGCAGTGCCGTTGGCAGGAACTGGATCAGCCCGACCATGCCGAGATCGAAGGCGCGCCCGGTCAGATCGTAGATCTGCCAGCCGATCGCCACCGCCGCGATCTGGCTCGCAAAGCGCGACAGGCTGCGGGACGACAGGAAGAACAGGAACGCGCTTTGCTTCAAGAGATCGCGCGCGCCGATCGGGACGGTGGACGACATGATGGCGCCTGCGTGACGCAGCCCTCACTGCTTGTCAATCGCGGGCCCCGCATGGCCCGCGCGGCATTGCACGCGGCAGTTCCCTGCGCCCATAATGAAACGGGGTTCGGGGGATCTGATGCTTCAGCTGCAATCGGCGTTCGGGATAATCGCACTGCTCGCGATCGCATGGGCGCTCGGTGAAAACCGGCGCGCGGTGTCGTTGAAGCAGGCCGGGCTCGGGCTGGTGGTGACGCTCGTGACGGCCATTGTCCTGCTCAAGGTGCCTGCGGTCGCCCGCGCGTTCGGCGCCATCAACGACGTCGTGGGCGCCATCTCGTCGGCCTCCCGGGCCGGCACCTCCTTCGTCTTCGGCTATGTCGGCGGCGGCGCCCTGCCCTTCGAGCTGAAGGCGCCCGGTGCCGATTTCGTGCTCGCCTTCCAGGCGCTGCCGATCGTGCTGGTCATGAGCGTGATCACGACGCTGTTGTTCTACTGGCGCGTGCTGCCGCCCTTGGTGCGCGGCATGGCCTGGCTGCTGGAGCGCACCCTCGGCGTCGGCGGCGCGGTCGGCCTGTCGACCGCCGCGAATGTCTTCCTCGGCATGGTCGAAGCGCCGCTGTTCATCCGGCCGTATCTGGCGCAGATGACGCGCAGCGAATTGTTTCTCGTCATGACCGGCGGCATGGCCGGCATCGCCGGCACCGTGCTGGTGCTCTACGCCACGCTGCTGGCGCCACTGATCCCGGATGCCGCCGCGCATTTCGTCATCGCCTCGGTGCTCGGCGCGCCGGCGTCGATCCTGGTCAGCCTGATCATGGTGCCGGAGACGTCGAAGCAGCTCACCGGCGGCGCGCTCGGCGATCCCGGGACTCAGGCCACCTCGACCATGGACGCGATCGTCAAGGGCACCAGCGCCGGGCTCGAACTCCTGATGAACATCGTGGCGCTGCTGCTGGTGCTGGTCGCGCTGGTGCATCTCGCCAACGCGATCCTGTCGCTCTTGCCCGCCATCGGCGGCGCCGACATCTCGCTGCAGCGGCTGCTCGGCCTCGTGATGGCGCCGGTGTGCTGGCTGATGGGCCTGCCGTGGTCGGAGGCCGTCACCGCCGGCAGCCTGATGGGCACCAAGACGGTGCTGAACGAGCTGATCGCCTATGTCGAGCTGGCCAAGCTCGACGCCGGCGCGCTCGATCCGCGCGCGCGGCTGATCATGCTGTACGCGATGTGCGGCTTCGCCAACTTCGCCAGCCTCGGCATCATGATCGGGGGCCTCGGCACCATGGCGCCAACGCGGCGCGACGAGATCAACGCGCTCGGCCTGAAATCAATCGTCTCGGGCACCCTCACCACCTGCCTGATGGGCGCGATCGTCGGCCTGCTGACGTGAGCTGAGCTCGGTCGTCTTCGGGAGAAGCAGCGGCGCGATCCGGGCCATCACGAGCTGCGAGCCCGCCGCCGTGAGATGCGCGTGGTCGAACGACAGCGGGACGTCGCCGACCGTGAGCGGACAGCGTCCGCTCTCGCAGACCGCCGACAGGATCGAAACGTAGGAAAAGCCCTCACCACTCGGCAGCCCCGCCTGCATGGCCGAATCCAGCGCGAAGATGTCCGAGCGAACGAAAGCCACGGGATCCGGCGCCATGCCGCGCAAGGTGGCGCGCGCCAGCATCGACGGCAGTCGCGCGCGAAATTGCACGGACGGGCCGAGCAGCACCACCGGAATGCCGGCATCACTGAGCCGAGACAGGGTCGACCTGAGGTCGCGCACCATTCCGGCAAAGCGCGGCGATCGGGCATCTTCGAGCCAATCGGCCGACATCACCACCAGGTCGGGCCGGTGCGCCGCGAAGTAGTCGCGCATCTGGGCCGCCAGCGCGCGGCAGGCGGCCACGCCCTGCGTCTCCGCGCTGAAGGTCGGCATGCAGGTGGGCTGGCTCGCCTGCATGATGTTGACGGTGTCCGGATCGAGCTCGGCCTTGAGGCCGTGGTAGTAGTGCGCAGCAAAGCTGTCGCCCCACAGCAGCAAATTGGTCTTGCCAGGCACTGGACGGAGGCAATCCTCGGGCACGCGCCCGTCCGGCGTCGTGAAGCAGGTGCCGTAGCGATAGACCGGCTTCATGTCGTAGGCGTTGTAGGCGTCCAGCCGCTGCGCCGCGCGGTCGGCGTCCGACACGGCGCCGGCGCGCAGCAGACCCACGCCGCTGCCGGCCAGCAGCAGCAGGCTTGCCAGCGCCGCAAGACCGAAGGCCGCGCGCGGGGTCGCTGCGAGTTTGCGATGGCGGAACGGCTGCTCGATGAAGCGCCAGGACAACGTGGCGACTGCGACCGTGAGCGCGAACAACGCCACCCGCTCCCAGCCGTCGAGCGCGAGGCCGGGCTTGGCGAAGCGCGCGAAGGCGAACAACGGCCAGTGCCACAGATACAGCGAATAGGAAATGCGGCCGAAGAACGCCGCCACGCCGAGCGGCGATAGCGGGCTACGCGGCACGTTGGCCACGCCGGCGCCGCTCCACAGGAACAGCGCGGCGCCGAGGCATGGCGCCAGCGCGTCGACGCCGGGGAAACCCGGTCCGGGGCGCAGCGCCAGAATCGGCACCGCCATCAGCAGCAGCGACAGCGCGCGGGCGCCGCGCCGGGCGAGACCAGGCCGCGGTGCGGGAAGGCCGGATATCGCGACCAGGCTGCCGAGCAGGAATTCCCAGGCGCGCGGCGGGCTGAGGAAGAATGCGCTCGCGGACGCGCCCTCGCGCATCAGCAGCAAACAGAGCGCGAACGAGCCGGCAGCCAGCAGCGCCAGCGTGAAAGTCAGCGCCAGCCTGCGGCCGCGCGCTATCAGCAACACGGCCCAGACCACGATCGGCAGCACCAGATAGAACTGCTCCTCGACGGCGAGCGACCAGGTGTGCAGCAGCGGCTTCTCCACCGCGGCGTGGTCGAAATAGCCCGACTGCTGCCAGAAGAAGACGTTCGAAGTGAAGGTGACGACGGCGGCCGCGGAACGGAAGAATTCGGCGCGCTCGGAGCCCAGCATGTCCTGCGACGCCGGAAGCGCCGCGAACGCCACCATGGCGTAGAGCGCCGGCAGCAGCCGCCGCACCCTCCGCTCGTAGAATTGCACGAACGAGAAGCGGCCCGCCGCGATCTCCGCGGCGATGATGCCGGTGATCAGGTAGCCGGAGATGACGAAGAAGATGTCGACGCCGACGAAGCCGCCGAAGATCGCCGGCGCCTCGAAATGGAATGCGACGACGGAGAGCACCGCGATGGCGCGCAGCCAGTCGATGTCCTCGCGATGTCCTACACCTGAAGCCGAGCCGGCGCCCGCGCTGGCGAAGCGGGGCTGCATCGATGCGCGCGTGCGAGGCGCGCGCGGGATCGTGGGAGCGAACTGGACGACGAAGCGCGGCAACGGGACGGGTACGCCTTTACGCAAGCCCGCGACGAACACCTCTTACGGATTCGTCGCCGGCCCATCCGTCCCAGTGACGCGAGACCGGATGTCAACACACACGCGCGATGGGACCGCCGTCCATCGCACGCAAATGTTTCCATCCATTTCTGTCGGCTTTACGTCGACAGTTCGACGGTTTTGAAGTCGGCCGGCAGGATCACTTCCAGCAGCTCGACGTCGTCGGAATAGTCGAGGATCATGTGCCGGATCTTCGGCGGCTGGGTCCAGCAACTGCCCTCCTGCATCAGCGTCTCGCCGACGCCTTCGAGGTAGCTCTTCACCCAGCCCTTGAGCACATAGACCATCTGGAAGTCGACCGCATGGGTGTGCAGCTTGGAGACTTCCTGCGGATTGCACGGCGGCAGCATGCGGATGACATGCGCGCGCGCCAAACCGTGCGTCGCGTCGGCGATGCCGAGGTCGCGGTAATGGGCATAAGCGCGCAGGCCGTCGGCCTTGAAGTCCTCCTCGCGGTGATGGCTGATCGCGACCTTCTGTTTGCGGCGGCGCGGCGCCGGCGCTGGTCGCCCCTTGCTCGCCAGCGCCTTGCGCGCCGACGGCGCAGCCGCCCGGCCCGGCTTGGCGGGCGTCTTCGCCAGCGGCTTGGCGCTAGTTCTCGTAACGGCCTTCGCCGTCGCCTTGCTGCTCTTGCCGGTCTTCAGCGCCGCTGACTTGGCGGCGGCGCGTGATGCGGGCTTGGTCGTCCGGCTCTTGGTGGCCATGGTGCTCTCCCTGCGTATCCTCGTCGCGAGGGTAGCACATATTGGAGAGTCCCAGCAGCCGCTCCAACAAAGGTCGTCATTCCAGGGCGTGCGAAGCACGAGCCCGGATTCCATTCCTCCGCGCGTTCTGCCGCCCGATGGATTCCGGGCTCGCGCTTCGCGCGCCCCGGAATGACACCGGTCATGAGGCGGCAGCGGTGGCTGTCAGCCTCAATGCAGCCGGAAGACGCCGTCGACGGCACGCAGCTCGGCCGGCTTGATGAGCTTGGAATGCGCCACCGTGACCGAATACAGCGGCCCCTCGATCTTCTCCTGCCAGAACGCCAGGAAGTCCTGCAGCGCCGGGAATTTCGGAAACAGGTCGTAGTTCTGCCAGACATAGGTCTGCAGCAGCGAGCGATGGTCCGGCATCCGATACAGGATCTGCGCCGTCGTCAGCCCGTAACCCAGCACCTGTTTCCGAAAGTCCTCGGAAACCTCAACCTTCGACACCATGCCAACCTCCGTTTCTGGAGCGCATGTCCGTGTGGCTATCCGGGATGGAGCCACCCGGCAAAGATGCGCTCACTGCCTAGAAATGTGACGCATGTCCTCAACCCATCTCAAGCTTAAATGTTTAACGACATGTTGAAAAATGCTGCATTAGCAGCCACTTAGCCCAGGTGCTAATACGGGGTTTCATGGTTCGTTCCGCTCCCGTTAACGCTATCGGAACGCTTTGGCAGAGCCCGCAGTTGACTGCTAATTTTTCTGCTACAAGCCCTTGCCCGGCTGAATGCTCTCCCCTAAATCCAGCCTGCGTGCTGGCACTCGCCGGCGCCGACTGCCAAATTCCCAGAAACTGACAATCGCCTCAATAGCTTAGGAGGACTGTATGGCTTTCCGTCCGCTTCACGACCGCGTCGTGGTCAAGCGCATCGACGCCGAAGAGAAGACCGCTGGCGGCATCATCATCCCCGACTCGGCCAAGGAGAAGCCCTCGCAGGGCGAAGTGATCGCGGTGGGCCCGGGCGCCCGCGACGAGAGCGGCAAGCTGGTCCCGCTCGACGTCCAGGTCGGTGACCGCGTGCTGTTCGGCAAGTGGTCGGGCACCGAGGTCAAGATCGACGGCCACGAGCTGCTGATCATGAAGGAAAGCGACATCATGGGCGTGCTCACCGACACCGCGTCGAAGAAGAAGGCCGCCTAAGCCAACCCGCTCAACGCTCACCCTGAGGAGCGCCTGCGGGCGCCCTGCCCAGGGTGAGACGACCAATTCAACTCAGGGAAACCCAATATGTCAGCAAAAGACGTAAAGTTCGGCGTCGACGCTCGCGACCGCATGCTGCGCGGCGTGGACATCCTCGCCAATGCCGTCAAGGTCACGCTCGGTCCGAAGGGCCGCAACGTCGTCCTCGACAAGTCGTTCGGCGCGCCGCGCATCACCAAGGACGGCGTCACCGTCGCCAAGGAGATCGAGCTCGACGACAAGTTCGAGAACATGGGCGCGCAGATGGTGCGCGAGGTCGCCTCGAAGTCCGCTGATGCGGCCGGCGACGGCACCACCACCGCGACCGTGCTGGCCCAGGCCATCGTGCGTGAAGGCGCCAAGGCGGTTGCCGCCGGCATGAACCCGATGGATCTGAAGCGCGGCATCGACCTCGCGGTCGAGGCGGTCGTTGCCGACCTCGTCAAGAACTCCAAGAAGGTCACGTCGAACGACGAGATCGCCCAGGTCGGCACCATCTCCGCCAACGGCGACGCCGAGATCGGCAAGTTCCTCGCCGACGCGATGAAGAAGGTCGGCAACGAGGGTGTCATCACCGTCGAGGAAGCCAAGTCGCTCGAGACCGAGCTCGACGTCGTCGAGGGCATGCAGTTCGACCGCGGCTACATCTCGCCCTACTTCGTCACCAACGCCGACAAGATGCGCGTCGAGATGGATGACGCCTACATCCTGATCAACGAGAAGAAGCTTTCCTCGCTGAACGAGCTGCTGCCGCTGCTCGAGGCCGTGGTGCAGACCGGCAAGCCGCTGGTCATCGTCGCCGAGGACGTCGAGGGCGAGGCGCTCGCCACCCTGGTCGTCAACCGCCTGCGTGGCGGCCTGAAGGTCGCGGCCGTCAAGGCGCCGGGCTTCGGCGATCGCCGCAAGGCCATGCTGCAGGACATCGCGATCCTGACCGGCGGCCAGGCGATCTCGGAGGATCTCGGCATCAAGCTCGAGAACGTCAACCTCTCGATGCTCGGCCGCGCCAAGAAGGTGATGATCGACAAGGAGAACACCACGATCGTCAACGGCGCCGGCAAGAAGGCCGACATCGAGGCGCGCGTGCACCAGATCAAGGCGCAGATCGAGGAGACCACCTCGGACTACGACCGTGAGAAGCTGCAGGAGCGTCTGGCCAAGCTCGCGGGCGGCGTCGCGGTGATCCGCGTCGGCGGCGCGACCGAGGTCGAGGTCAAGGAGCGCAAGGATCGCGTGGATGACGCGATGCATGCGACCCGCGCGGCTGTCGAGGAAGGCATCCTGCCGGGCGGCGGCGTCGCCCTGCTCCGGGCGTCCGAGCAGCTCAAGGGCCTGCGCACCAAGAACGACGACCAGAAGACCGGCATCGAGATCGTCCGCAAGGCGCTCTCCGCCCCGGCCCGCCAGATCGCGATCAACGCGGGCGAGGACGGCTCGGTCATCGTCGGCAAGATCCTGGAGAAGGACCAGTACGCCTATGGCTTCGACAGCCAGACCGGCGAGTACGGCAACCTGGTCTCCAAGGGCATCATCGACCCGACCAAGGTGGTTCGCGCCGCGATCCAGAACGCCGCCTCCGTGGCTGCGCTGCTGATCACGACCGAAGCCATGGTCGCCGAGCTGCCGAAGAAGAACGCCGGCGGCCCCGCGATGCCTCCGGGCGGCGGCATGGGCGGCATGGACTTCTAAGTCCGACGCTTCGTCGCAGACGACAATTGCAAAACCCCGGCAGCGATGCCGGGGTTTTCGTTTGTACTGGAATTGTCGAATCGCCAGCCTCGGTTTCGGGCTCGTGCCCCGATGCATTCAATGCGTAGTTCGGATGAGCGCACGCCGCATCCCGAAGGGCGCGGGCGGAAGCGACATCCGGGGTCTCACGAACCGCGCCGGTGATCCCGCATGTCGCTTCGCTCATGCGGGGCTACGGGTTCGCGTCCGCCCTACTTCACCATCGTCCCGATCCGCTCGAAACGGATCCGGCCCGGCTCGCCTTTCTCGGCGCGGGCGGCGGAGAAAAAGATCATGGCGGCGCGGCCGATCACGTTCTCGATCGGCACATAGCCGATCTGGGACAGGACGCGGCTGTCGGTCGAGTTGTCGCGGTTGTCGCCGAGCATGAACAGCCGGCCGTCCGGCACAACGAAGACGTTGGTGTTGTCGAAGAAGCCGTGGCTGACGCAATCCAGCGTCTCGTAGCTCACGCCATTCGGCAAGGTCTCGCGCCAGCGCGTGACGCGCTCGTTCGCATCGCCCCCGCAGGCCGCCTCTCCGGTCAGATCCTCGACGCGCTCCCGCTCGACGGCCGTATCGTTGATGTAGAGCACTCCGTCCTTCATCTGGACGCGATCGCCGGGCAGTCCGACGACGCGCTTGATATAGACGGTCGCATTGTCTTTCGGCAGGAAGAACGCGACGACATCACCGCGCGCAGGTGTCGCGCCCCAGATACGCGCCGACGGCGGCAACGAGGAAGGCCATGACAACGGCCAAGTGAAGCGGCTGTAGCCGTAGGGATATTTCGACACGAAGAAGACATCGCCGACGCGAAGCGTTGGAATGTTCGAGGATGAAGGAATGTTGAACGGCTGATACAGGAAGGAGCGGATCAGCACCGGCGAGGCCAGCAGCAGGCTCAGCAGCGCGAAGCCCGCGATGAAGATCGCCGCGATCGCCCACCACGGCTCGCGGGTCCGCCGAATCCCACCAGCATCTACGCTCGTCATGACGCCCCCCAGTCAGCCATCCCTGACGTATCGCACCAGATTTCGTCTGCGCTACTTGCTCCGAGCCGGACCAGGTACGACGCGCTCAAGGCGGCCAAGGATACTGCTGAACGGCACATCCCCCATCCGCGCGGGCATCCGACTGTCGACCGAATTGTCGCGATTGTCACCGACGACGAACAACGTTCCGGCCGGCACGGTGTGAACCGCGGATTCATCGAGAGCCGAGTGCTCGATGCAATCGAGCGTCTGATAGCTTACGCCGTTCGGCAACGTCTCGCGCCATTGGCTGACAGCAGCGAGACTGGCCACTCCGCACAGACCCTCTCCGACGAAATCCTGCACCTTCTCGTGCTTCACGGGCTTGTCGTTGATCCAAAGCTGACCATCCCGCATCTGAATCCGCTCCCCCGGCAATCCGACGACACGCTTCACAAATGGAGCCGATGTTCCTGACTTGGGCGAGGTCAGCGCAATGATGTCGCCGCGCGCGGGCGTTGCGCCAGCGCCGTAGCCGGCAATCACCGCCTTGTCGCCGACCAGCAGCGTCGGAGCCATCGACGCCGACTCGACCGCCAGGGGTTGGAGCAGACTGACAATCAGCGGAAGGATCGAGGACGAAATGAACATGGAATGCCAGGTTGCGACCGATGAGAAACTCACGTCTAGACCATCCCCGGGCACTCCCGCAACAATCACAAAACGGACAGTTCCGGACACAACCGGTACGCGACCCGCGCAATCAGCTGTCAACCGGAGCCGAGATCACCGCCCCTTCCGCCACGGCGCATCGGCTTCCCAATCGCCGGCCATGATCGAGCCGTAAGGGATCACCTCGTCGATGACCTCGCCGAGGCCGTAGCGCTTGATCTGCGCCCGTACCGACGCCGCGTTCTTGTAGGCCTGCGGCAGCTCCGACAAATCAGGCTTGCCGCAATAGAACCGCGCATCGATGCCCTCGGGCATCTCCGGGCGATGCGCGCGCAAAAACGCCTTCCGACCGAGATTGCGGCCAGCGCCGTGCGGCGCGAAGCCGAGCGCATCCTTGTTGTCGCGATGCTTCAGGATCAGCACCGGCTCGGCCATGTTGAGCGGCACGATCGTGCGTCCGTCATCGTCAGCCGAGAAGCCGGACCAGTTCGGCGTCGCCCCCTTGCCGTGGTAGAACAGGCCGTCGCTCTTCTGGAAGACGAAGTTGTGCTCGTTCCAGAACCGGTCGGCGACGGCGTTGCCGAGCTTCGCCGCAGCGAGATCGTGAATCGCGTGGTGATTGGCCCTGGTCCACAGCCGCGCGACCTGCAACGCCTCCCAATAGGCGCGGCCGTCGTCGCTCGACGCCTTGATCCAGGCGCTGTGCTCCGGGACCTTCGGCGCATGGATCGCGGTGTGCCGCTTCGCCACCGCCATGCCGCGCTTGTAGAGCTGTGCGCCGAAGCCGCGCGAGCCGTGATGCGTCACCAGCGCCGCCTGCCCGGTCGACCTGAGATGGCCGACATAGGCGAAGTGGTTGCCGTCGCCCTGCGTGGCGAAGTGGCCGATCGCGAAGCGCTCGAGCCCCTTCAGGAAGGGGTTGGCCTCGAACCCTGCCATCACCTCGTCGGGCGGCTGATGCAGCCGGTCGCGGCCGCCGGGACCGAAATGGGTCACGGCGTGAACCGCATCGAGAATGCGTTTGGGATCGTCCTTGCGCGCGAACACCGTCACCGCCACCGAGCAGCAAATGTCGGAGGAATGGAAGCCCGGATGGATCGCGTCCTCACAGGCGACCACGCCGCCGACCGGGATGGTGCCGAGCGCCGTTCCCGACGGACAGGCGTCCGGCATCACGGCGCCGGCTACGATGGTCGGCACCCGCATCAACGCATCCATGTGCTGGGTCACCGCCGCGACATTGGCGCGCTCCAGCTCGTTGTCGGCTTCGATCAGCGTCGCGAACGGCACGCCGTTGGTGCGCATCAGCGTCTCCGCCGGCTGCAGTTCCTGCAGCGCGGCGAAGATCGCGTCATCATCGGCGCCATCGGCCCGCATCGCATTGGCCGTCGCCAGTCCCTCCTTGAACCAGCGACCGGGCTTGAAGCCCCAGGCGATCATGGTGTTTCCGTCGATCATCTTGCTACTCTCACATGTCCAGCCGGAGCTTTGTCGTGCCCCGATCCACCTGCGTTCACCTCGCGGGATGCCGCCCGTGGGCGGCTCCCTCCACCGGTCGACGACGTCACGTTCGTACGAACGCAGCGCCGATGAGCCGACGGCTCCGTCCGCGAGGGCGCAGGCGGGAGCGACATCCGGGGGGCTCACGAGCTTCGCCGGAGAACCCGCATGTCGCTGACGCTCGTGCGGGCTAACCGTTCCGCCGATACATCACGTCGGTCCGCAGCACGTATTTGCGGCCCTTCGTCACGGGATCACCACGATGCATGATCGGGTGCTGGAACAGCAGCGCCATGCCCCTCTCCGGCGTGATGAGCAAAGGACCGTCCGGCATCCGACCTGTGTCGTCGCAAAACGACGTTCTGCCACCCTCGAAGTCATCGTTGAGATAGACCATGAAGGTGAACTGGCTGCGCTCGCCATTGTCGCGCTCGAAATGACCGTCGCGATGCCAGTCGAACTTTTGTCCGACGTCGTAGCGATAAAGTCGCAACCGTTCGTTCAGCCCGACCGGCGTCCAGCGATGCTGAAACGAGGGCGCCAGATGCACGGCGAGCCGCTCGTAGAGCTCTCGTGCACGATCGGCATCGTCAACGATCACGCGGTCGTTGTTGCGATGATCCTTCACGCCGCGAGGCGCAAACAAAGTCGCCGCCTCGAACCCCATCGATTCACCCATGCGAATGTATTCCTCGCACTCAGCAGCGCCGAAGAAATTCGAGATCGTCTCGATGTTGTCGGCTCGCCAGGTGATATCAGTCATCGCTCGCTCCTCCATGAGATTGGAAGCCGCCCGTGGGCGGCCTCTCTTATCGGTCACGCCGCATCCGGCGCCTTCAGCCGGACCAACCGCGTCAGCAGCGCATCGAGGCCGGCGCCGTCGCCGGCATGCAGGTCGATGCGGCCGACCTTCTCGACCAGGCGCTCCAGCGACTCCAGCTCCTTGAGCCGCAGCAGCAGCGGGTTCTCCTCCATCAGCCTGGCGGTGTTCAGGAGCGAGCGCGTCGCCGCGGTCTCCTCCTGGCGACGGATCAGGTTGGCCTTGGCCAGCCGCTCCGCCTCCACCACCTTGTTGACGAGCTCGCGGATCTCGCCGGGCAGGATCACGTCCTTCACGCCGAGCTCCGTCACCTCCACGCCCGAGCCGCCGAGCCGCGCGCGCACGTAGTCGCGCAGCTCGGCATCGAGCGAGGCCTTGGCGGCCAGCACCTCGTCGAGCGTGCGTGACGCCACCGCCTCGCGGATCGCGAACTGCACCAGCCGGTACAGCCACGCATCCACATCGGGCGTGGTCGCGACAGCCGCCTCCGCGTCGGCAATCCGCCGGAACGCCGTGAGCGTCACCCGCAGCGCGATGCGATCCTTGGTCAGCATCTCCTGCGCGGTGATCTCCAGCACTGTGGGCCGCATATCCAGGCGCTTGACCTCGATCTTGCGGCCGACCGCCCAGAAGGCGTGCCGGCCCGGCGCCAGCCGCTCCGTCAGCTTGCCGTCGACATGGAGCAGACCGGCCTCGTGGTTCTCGACCACGACCTCGGTCACAACGCTCGGCCGGTTACGCTCGATCATCGCCAGATGCCGCGCGCTCACACGCACGTCGCTTGCGATGTCGATGCGCTCGACCTCGACCTGCGTCGCCACCTTCCAGTAGACACGTGTCTGCCACGGCGTGAGCAGATGCGTCGGCCGGCCGTCGAGGCTGACGATCGCGATCTCGTTCGCGCCGGTCTCCACGGCCTCGAAGAGTTCGGCGGCGAGATCGGGCCGCGCGGCCTTCAGCACCGCGTAGCGCTCGGCCGGGTATTCGGCCCTGACCACGTCGTACACTTGCACCATCAGCCGGTGCAGCGGATCGAGCAGCGCATGACGGCCAGGACCGAGCACGCGCACGAGCTGGCCGTCACGCCACACCAGCGCCCGCTCGCCATCCTCCACCGTCACGGTCTTCGTCACCAGATGCCAAGTCACAACACACTCCCACAGCTTGCGTCCGGCCCATCGGCCGAAACGCGATTCATTGATCAAAGGACGTGAGGACCGGACGACGCTTCCTGCGTGAACCGAGCGGACCGAGGCTTGAGCATCTGACGATGCCGGGCGCACGCGCGCGGTCACACGAGCTATCAGCCCGAGCGTCCTTGCGCAGCCTTCCCGGCATCTTCAGACGCGGTATCCACCGCGGCACAGAGCCGGTTCTGCAGTGTCTTGATCTGGTCGAAATGCCCTAGAACTTTCTTCTTGGGCAAAACGGCCGGACCGCGACTGAAGCGCGCGTCCGGTCCTCGTCAGAGGCGATTAGCTTCTCAGGCTAAACCGAAGCGCTGGAGCGGGAGTCGAACCCGCGACCCGATGATTCACAGTCATCTGCTCTACCTAACTGAGCTATCCTTTGGTGGTGTCGATCGGAATCGAACCGATGCCTTCGGGCCTTCAACCCGACGCTCTCCATGAGCTACAGACTCCTTGTTCTTTGCGACGACGGAACACGGGACCGGACACCGGCCGCGCCAGTCGGGATTTCAGCGAGCCCGAACCAAAGTCATCACGAAGGACGGTGCTACTACACACAATCAACGGCACGCGCAAGACGTAGACATCGATTATCTTCGAACGATCTCATTCCGTAACTAATCGTCTACATATCGATCTACTCATAACGACGTCGCTCGCATGCAAATGCGGGCGACGCAATTTCGTAGCCCGGATGTCGCTTACGCCGAGGCCCGCTGGACCTCGGCGCACGCTCATCTGGGCCACCTCTCCTCACCGCTCCAGCTCCACGTCCCAATAGAGATAATCCTGCCACGTCTCGTGCAGGAATCTCGGCGGAAACAGGCGCTGCGCGGCCATCAGCTCGTGCCGCGTCGGCTCGAAGGGCGGCCGTCGCGGCTTGAGATAGCGCCGGTCCTTGCGCGCGTTGCATGGACTGCAAGCGGCGACGATGTTGGTCCACGACGTCTCGCCGCCATCGGCCCGCGGTACCACGTGGTCGAACGTCAACTCGCCGTGCAGATAGCGGCCGCCGCAGTACTGACATTCGAAGCGATCGCGCAGGAATACGTTGAACCGCGTGAAAGGCACGCGCATCGCGGGCCTGACGTAGTCGCGCAGCGCGATCACCGACGGCAGCCGCATGGTGACGCTCGGGCTACGAACGACCCGGTCGTATTCCGCGACGACGACGTGAGAGCCGCTGACGACTGCCCTAATCGCATCCTCCCAGCTGACCACTGACAGCGGGAAGTAGCTCAGCGGCTGGAAGTCGGCGTTGAGAACCAGCGCCGGACTTGTTGCTGACATCGTCGACCTCCTCTCTTCGCTTCAACCGCCTGGTCGTTCTGGCGCCCATGGCGGGAATCGAACCCGCCTTCCCGGATCGACGGTCCGGTCCCTTCGCCAGATGGGGACATGGGCCTCATGGTCTACCCGACGCACCGCTCGACGCTCGCCGGCCATCGCGCCCGCAGTCCGCGGAGTGCGGATGAAACGCGTCCGGATCGGTGCGATTGAGGTAGTCGAGATAGAGCTGCCGCGCGCGCGCCTCGGTCACGCCGCGGCACGTCATGACGATGCGCACGAAAGCTGCTGCCACCGGTGAATCCAGTGCGCGCGCAATGTCGCAAGTCTCGGGATCTTCGCCTGACGTCCGGGTCATCCAACCCTCCGCTTGGTGCGCGGAGGGTGCAGTCCCGCCGCTGTTATGCTCTTGCTGAAATCTGGAGTCCCGGTCGGGCCAGGATTTTCACGAGATCGCTTGGACCCTGACAGGCGACGCGCAGACCCGACCAATCGCTCGACCGATTAAAGGGTCGTTCGTTGGTGGCGGCGTTCGCGAGATGTGAGCGTAGGCTCAACACGGTCGTAGTCCTCAAGAGCGCGCCGGTGATGATCGGCGGCCGATTGCGATGGGGCAGAGCTATGCGCAGAATTTTCCGAAACCGTCAAGACCAAAGCGTGATGCGATGACGTTGCCGGCTTCCGCAATGCGACGGATCTGCAACAGCCGGACTGCTCGTCGGGCAAATCAGTTGCGCATTTTCGCGCACGACAACAGCACTGTCGCCCGCTCGAACGATCGAAGACGCGCGCGCGAAAGCTGATTTGTTGAGCCGGGTCAATCAGATCGCCCCGCTCGCCTCCTGTGCCTCGCATTTTCTTGTTTCCAAAAATCGGAAATCATGCATTCTATGCCGGTCCCGCCCTCATGAGAGGGGCGCTTCGCGATCGTCATGAACGTGGAGGGCGGGATGCGGTGGGCGCGTCGGGTTGCAGCGTGATCTGATCACGCGGACGAACGATCCGGTGCGCACGGCGAAGTCGTGATGTCCTGACACCCCGATGCTGGTGTCAAGGTCGAGAGAGACGAATGCTCCGACCGATGGTGGCCAGAAAGCCCGGCGCACCAGGGAGACCACGTATAAGCCGTAGGTCCATCGCGCGGGGAATGCCGGATGATGCGGCTGAACCTGTGGTGACTGCCGCCTGCTTTCTTTGTTGCAGGCGGGCCATGGGTGAGGCCCTCACCCGGCATTCCCCGCGCCCTCTCCTGATTTACGAGGGCGATGTCGCTGGCAAGCCTCGGGCGTCATTCGCCGCGAGAATGCGATGTCGTGTCCAGGAGTGTTCGAGCTGTGTATCCGTTTTTCCTTCTTCCAGTGCGATCGCATGAAGCGGTCGCCCGGAGCGACGCCGATCCCGAAGCCGCATCAGAAATCGTGCGCTCGTGACTGCACGGCAGCCAACGGATTCTCGATCTTGTGGCTCTAAAAGTGCGTGCTCTAGGAGATTGGGAGATCGGACGAGCGCTGCAAGTGAATGCGCCCTCTCCCACAAGGGAAGAGGGCGCTGTATCGCGCAGCGTAGTAGTTGGCGATATAGCACTCGTGCGACGGGATTCACGGCGCACCTTTGCACGCCCTACAGTTCGGAACTACTGCTGAGTGTGAGGGCGACCATGCAGATCCCACCTCAACGCCGCCTGTCCGGCTCACTCGATGCGGGCGAGCACGGCGAGCTTGCGGATACCCTTGTTCTTGTAGGCATCGAGGAACGCATAGTAGTCGCGGAACGAGACGCAGCCGTTGGAGTCGCCGTTCGGGCCGAGCATGAAGGTGTGCGCCAGCAGGCCGTTGCGACCGTGGATGGCGTCCTCGCCGCCGATCGGGTTGAGCCGCAGCGCCGGCACGCCATGGAACAGCGCCTCGCGCGGCTTCAGCTCGTAGATGTGCGGCGGGGTGACGCCGCGCATCTTGATCTTCTCCGAGCTCGGCTTGTCGAGGTTGTCGCCGAGGCCGGAATGCGCCTCGAGCTTGGTGCCGTCGGGCAGATACACCGCCTTGGCCGAGATGTCGTACACGGCCGTGCTCAAATCGTACGGCGGCCGGCCGCCGCGGGTCGGATCCTTGGCGATGCTGGCAGTGATGTTGGAATCAGCCGAGGCATAGGCCAGGAGCCCGCCATCCTGGTTCTCCGGCTTGCCCCAGAGCTTTTCCTGGATCGAGTGGCGCTCACCCGCGATCGACAGCACCGCCGCCTTGGCACGCTCGGTCATCGCGCGCAGCGAGAAGCCGCTGCTCTTCGGCGCATTGGCCTCGGCAGCCTGCGCCGGCGTCGCGGGCTGCGCGGCCGGCCTGGTGTTGGCGAGCGCCAGCTGCATCGGCGGCCGGGCATCCTTCTTCGACGCCTCGGCGACCTTCGCAGGCTCGGCCGGCTTGGCCTCGGCCGACTTGGTCTCGATCTGCCTAGTCTCGATCTGCTTGGGCGCGGCTTCGGCGAGCTTGGGCAGCGGCGGCGCGCCGTTCGCGGCGTTGGAGGCGACGCCCTGCGGCACGGCCGCGCCGAAGCGGTCGTTGAACATCTGCGGCGTGATGGCGGCGGCCGTGGTGACGGGCGGAGATTCCGGGAATGCCGAGAAGGCCTCACCCACAGCATCGGCGGCGCTGCGCGTCGCGAGCCGCGGCGCCGGGCGCACGACGGGCTCATCCTGCTCGATGCTGCCCAGGGTCGGATAGGCGTCGGCCGCGATGATCTTGGTATAGACCGTTACGGCGCAGCCCCCGATCAGGCATGCGATTGCCGCGCCACCGATCAATTTGTGAGAGAACGCGATCAGGGAGGACTTCCTGCGATTTCGTGCGGCCAACGCAGCTCGACTGTTACTCATTCACTCACGCCCGAACGAATACTCGACAACTCTCGCTCGATGCGCCACGGACACCCGCTTTGCATCTCGCAGAAGCACAGAGCTTCATTAAGGCGACTTTTAGTTAAATGCTGATTAAGTTTTGGCGGATTAGAGGCGGGTTAACCATCAGGGGCTGTTTTGCCGGGAAAGAGGGCAGAAACAGGGCAAAACCGCAGCCGGAAGCAATATTGCCGTACCGGGAAAATCGGGAGAGGCAGCATCCGTCGGCCGCGCCGATCCGTAAAACAGCGCACGCCGCGTTAACGATTGGGCCTGGGCGGCGGCGAGCGATCGATGATCTCTCGTATGCGTGCGCTGACGAGGTAAAGGCCACAGGTCTCGCCAGTCGAAAGCCCCTGCTCCGGCAGGCCGGGTGCGCGACAAGCGCATCCGTAGCAACCCGGAGTTACAGGCGCTGTGGCCGCTGGCGACAGTATGGTACGGGACGATTCTCTGCGACACGCCGTCGGCGAATCGTACCGCGTCCGCTCCCGGCCAAGACGACACGAGAGGACCTCTCCATGCAGATCCCCGGCCGGAAGCTGGCCTTCGTGCTGGCCTCGACCAATCAAGGTACGATGATCGTCAACCGGCTCGACTATCGCATGATCGACGCCAACCGCGGCTACGGCGTCGGCTTCCAGATCCTCAACACCGGCGCCTTCGATCCGGGAGAGGTGCAGCTGGCCGTCCGCCTGCTCGGCGTACGCCGCAGGCACCATGGGGACGGCGCGGTCGCGATCGACTGCGGCGCCAATATCGGCGTCCACACGATCGAATGGGCGAAGGCGATGACCGGCTGGGGATCCGTGCTCTCGATCGAGGCGCAGGAGCGGATCTACTACGCGCTCGCCGGCAATATCGCGATCAACAACTGCTTCAACGCGATTGCGATCCATGCCGCGGTATCCTCCGAGCGCGGCGTGCTCAACATCCCGAGCCCGAACTATCTGACCCCGTCGAGCTTCGGCAGCCTCGAGCTGCGCCAGCGTCCCAACACCGAGTTCATTGGCCAGGCCATCGACTATGAGAACGACACGGTCGAGGTGCGCAAGCTTCCGCTGGACGATTTCAACCTGCCGCGTTGCGACCTGATCAAGCTCGACGTCGAGGGCATGGAGCTCGAGGCGCTCGAAGGAGCGGCGGCGACGATCGAACGCTGCACGCCGATCATGCTGGTCGAGAAGATCAAGACCGATGCCGACCAGTTGCGGCAATGGTTCGATCGCCGCGGCTACAAGACCATCGACGCCGACATCAACATGGTCGCGATCCACGGCCAGGACAAGGCGCTGGCGGACATCATTCCGCAGCAGGCCTGAGGCGCGTGTCAGCGCTGCAGCTCCGGCGGCGGCGTGCGGTCGAGGAGATCGCCCTTCGGCTCGCTGAGCGCGTAGAAGGCGTAGGTCTCGATGGTCAAGGGCCCGCGCTTGCGCGCGGCCTCGCCGACCTTCTCGATGTGGCCGAACGTATTGCTGACATAGGCCCGCGTCGCAATCTGGGCCTCGTCGACGAACAGCTGCGTGCCCGCGAGCTTGGCCGGATCCGGCTCCGGGAAATTGACCCAGCGGATGCGCTGGATCGGCTGCAGCACGCAGGTCCCCGGCGGCAGATAGAACGACAGCCAGGCGGTGGTGCCATAATCCATCGCCAGCACGCAGGAGGCGTCGGCGCGCACCCGCGCCGCCTCGATCTCGGCAGCCAGCGGCCGCCAGCCGACGCCGACGCTGCGCACCGTGGCATCGCGCCGGTAGCCGGACAGCAGGCCCGTGTTGGCCTGCACGATCAGCGCGACGAACATCACGACGCCGACGGGCACGGCCCAGCGCAGACAGAAGGTCGCGGTGCGCTGCTCGCGCGCCGACCAGGCGACGAGATGGGCCGCCGCCGCGGCAGCCACCACGAACGCCGGATAGACCGGCGCGAACCAGTTGGCCTCGACCCGGGCATGCAGCGAATGCCAAACGAAATAGGCGACGATGACCCAGACCATCGCCTCGATCAGGACGCGCGCCGCCGCATCCCCTGCCCTGCGCCGGGCCAGGCCGTAGAGGCCCATCAGACCGAGGATGAACACCAGCGGCGTCGCAAAGGCGAACTGCGTCGGGATGATCTCGGCGATGTAGACAGGCCTGACCGCCTCGACCCTGGCACGGCCGAGCTGCTTGATGAACGACACCCATTGGTGATCGGCATTCCACAGGATCACCGGCGCGAACAGCGCGAATGCCACGAGGCCGCCGAGATAGGGCCAGGGCGAGGCCAGCCAATGGCGCAGTTTCGGCACGACGACGAGCCAGATCAGGATCGCCGCGCCGAAGAACATCGCGGTGTATTTCGACAGCAGCGCCGCACCGACGGCTGCGCCGACCGCGAGCCACCACGCGCCTCTCCCCGTCTCCAGCACCTTGGCGCAGAAGAACAGCACGAAGCTGGAGGCGACCAGCAGCGGCGCGTCGGGGGTCACGATCAGCGTGCCGACCGCCGCCATCAGGGTGACGTTGAGCAGCAACGCCGCGGTCGCCGCCACGCGCACGCCGCCGAACAGGATCTCGGCCGTGCGATAGACCGCATAGCTCATCGGCAGGCCGAGCAGGATCGAGACGAGGCGCACGCCGAGCTCGCTGTCGCCGGCGATCAGCGTGCCCAGCCGGATCACGACCGCAACCATCGGCGGGTGGTCGTAATAGCCGCCCGCGAGATGCTTCGACCACATCCAGTAATAGGCTTCGTCGAAGGTGATCGGCGTGACCGCGGCCGCGATCAGCCTGACAACGACGAGGCCCGCGATGGTCAGCCAGACATTGCGGACCAGCCGGGCGTCGTCGGCGACGGCCGCAGAGGTCATCGCTTGCGCCAGACGAACAATCCGGAGATCGCGTAATTCCAGACCACGCCCATCAGCGCGCCGGCGGCGCCCGCCAGCCACCAGATCGGCTCCTGGTCATAGACCGAGAAGGCGACGCCGACATTGGCCAGCAGGCCGACCGAGCAGACCAGATAGAAGACGAGCAGGCCACGCAGGATGGCAAAGCCCTTCAGCCGCTGGTCGCGATAGGTGAGGAAGTTGTTGAGGATGAAGTTCGAGGTCATCGCGACGAAGGCGCCGAGCGCCTGCGACTCCGCGAACGGAAGGTCGAACAAATTGAGACCGAGGAACAGCGTGGCGAGATGGACCACCAGGCCGGTGCCGCCGACCATCGCGAACAACAGGAAGCGCAGCGACACCACGTCGTTGGTCATCTTGGCCAGCACGAGGCCGAGGAAGTCGAGCGCGACCATCGAGTCGAGCTTGCTCTCGCCGTGCAGGCGCGAGCCGAACGTATAGGGCACCTCGACCGTCTTCAGACCACCCTCGGCGCTGGCGATGATGTCGAGCAGGATCTTGAAGCCCTGCGTGGAGAGCTTCGGCGCGATCTCCTCGAAGCGGTCGCGGCGGATCATGAAGAAGCCGCTCATGGGATCGTTGACCTCGACCTTGAGCGCGCGGCGCGCGATCTCGGTGGCGAAGGCGCTGGCCCCGGCCCGCTTGCTGTCGAAGCTTGCGGCGCTGCCGCCCTCGATGTAGCGGCTGCCGACGACGAGCTCGGCCGCGCCGCTCTGCAGCAGCGACAGCATCTTCGGCAGCTGGGTCTCGTCATGCTGCAGATCGGCGTCGATCACGGCGGCATAGGGCGCACTGGCGGCCAGGATGCCCTCGATGCAGGCGCCGGACAGGCCGCGCCGGCCGACCCGGCGGACGCAGCGGACACGTTTGTCGCTGCGCGACAATTCGCGCACCACCTGCCAGGTGCCGTCCGGGGAGTTGTCGTCGACGAACACCACCTCCCACGGCACATCCTTGAACGCCGCCTCCAGCCGCCGGTACAGCGTGGTGACATTGTCGCGCTCGTTGAAGGTCGGAACGACCACCGAAACGATCGGAATATCAGCGGTTTGCGGCGGCGCGGGCATGGCCGGTCGGAGGACATCGTTCATGGTGCGGATGCGTATATCTGCCGCGTTCCACACTGCCAAGCGCAACGGCTGAAGGAAGGCGCAAAAAGCCCGGACTGTGGTGCCGGCGTGCACCGCTGCCGAATGAGCGGCCCAAAATGCCAACGACCACAAACAAAGGGCGCGCGTACATCCGGCGCAACCGCTCTGCCGTGGTCGTCTCGGTGCCGGAGCCGTTACAGCTCGACGTCACCGTCCCGACCAAAATGGGGTGCCTCGGCAGGATTGCAAGGGGTCCCTGGCCGGCCTAGTTCGGAACCTCCCGGACCACCGGTCCGCGTACGGCCGGAGCCACCGGAACCGTCTGCACCGGCGTGGGCGGCACCTCGACCTTGGCCGGCTGCATCTGACGGGCCATCGGCCCGACGGGAACATAGTAGAAGGCTGCCGCAAGCACGACAGCGGCGACGATTGCCCCCAGCAGGCCGCCGACCGATTCCGCTCTCATTGTCATATCTCCCCTTCCCGGCTCCGGCCCTGGATACACGAGGCTCCGGAGCACGGGAAGAGCGACGGCGCGACCGCGCCGAACTGGTCAGAACCGGCCCGGTTGACTATCGTCTCCCCTACCGCAACACCCTCGGCAATCAGCATCGGAATTGGTCCGTGAGCAAAGCCCCCGCACGCGCCTCGCAATCCAAGAGCCATATCTACATCGGCATCGGCGGCTGGACCTTCGCGCCGTGGCGCGGTGTGTTCTATCCGGACAAGCTGCCGCAATCGAAGGAACTCGAATACGCCGCCTCGAAGCTGACCTCGATCGAGATCAACGGCACCTATTATGGCTCGCAGAAGCCGGAGAGCTTCCGCAAATGGGCGCGCGAGGTGCCGGACGGTTTCATCTTCTCGCTGAAGGGGCCGCGCTTCGCGACCAACCGCCGCGTGCTCGCCGAGGCCGGTGATTCCGTGAAGCGCTTTTACGACACCGGCGTGCTCGAGCTCGGCGACCGGCTCGGGCCGGTGCTGTGGCAGTTCGCGCCGACCAAGAAGTTCGACGAGGCCGATTTCGGCAAGTTCCTCGAGCTGTTGCCGCGCGAGCTCGACGGCCGCAAGCTGCGTCACGTCGTCGAGGTCCGCCATGACAGTTTCTGCGTCCCCGGCTTCGTCGCGCTGCTGCGCGAGTTTGCAACGCCGGTCGTGTTCGCCGAGCACGGCAAATATCCGGCGATCGCCGATGTCGTGGGTGATTTCGTCTATGCCCGGCTGCAGAAGGGCAATGACGAGCTTGCGACCTGCTATCCGCCGAAGCAGCTCGACGCCTGGGCGAAGCGGTTGCAGCTGTGGGCTGGCGGCGGCGAACCGGACGATCTGCCACGGGTTGACGACAAGCCGGCGAAGAAGATACCGCGCGACGTGTTCGCCTATGTCATCCACGAGGGCAAGGTGCGCGCGCCAGCCGGCGCGATGGAGCTCATCGAGCGCGTGAGCTGACGCAGGAGGCGCATGATGGCCAAGAGCAAGACGCTGTTCACCATCGGCTACGAGCACACGCCGGCCAAAGCCGTCCTCGACGAGCTGCAATCGGCCGGCGTCAAGCTGCTGGTCGACGTCCGCGCGGTGGCGGCCTCGCGCCGGCCGGGCTTCTCCAAGAGCCAGCTCGCCGCCGGGCTGGACGAGCGCGGCATCGGCTATGTGCACCTGCGCGGGCTCGGCACGCCGAAGCAAGGCCGCGAGGCGGCCCGCAGCGGCCACTACGACACGCTGCACAAGATCTACAGCGCCCATCTGAAGACGCCGCAGGCGAAGGAGCAGATGGACGAGCTGGCCTCGCTCGTGAAGAGCGCCGGTCCCGTTTGCCTGCTCTGCTACGAGCGCGACCACGCTCATTGCCACCGGCAATGGATCGCGGAGATCATCGAGGAGCGCGACCAGGTCCGAGTCGAGAATCTGATCGCGCCGCAGGTCTGACGTTTCACTCCGCCGCGCAGGTGAAGGATGACGCCTGCTCGACGTCGCCGCCGACATACTTGGCGAATTTCGGCCACGGGCACAGCGGCCGCGTCCGCTGCGGGCTCCATGTCGATGGGAGCTCCTTGTTGGCCGCATTGACCGAGGCCGTGATCGCCTCCGGCGCCTTGCCCTTCTCGACCCAGTCCATCAGCGCGCCCAGCGCATCGAATTTCTCCAGCGTGACGCCGCCGCCGCAATGGGTCTCGCCGGGCAGCGCAAACAGCCGCGCGAAACCGTCGGCCTTGCCCTGGACGTTGGCGTTGAGCTTCTCATACCAGCGGATCGTGTCGTTGATTGAGAACACCGGATCAGCCTGGCCGTGGTAGATCAGCATCTTGCGGGCACCGTTCTGGAACGCCGGCAAGGTTGGGTTATCGACCGCGGGCGGGGCCATGAAGTCCATCGCCGACTCCGTGAATGGACCTTCCTTGGCGTAGATCTTCGGCGCGTCCTTGTCGAAGTCGTAGGTCTGCAGCTTCTCGACGAGCTTGTCGGGCGAGCCTTCGATCTCGACCGGCGGCGTCGAGAAGATGTAGTTGAGCGAGGCGCCGCCCATGGTGGCAATGATCGGAAGGTTGTTCCACGGCGCCACCGGGCTTTCGACCTTCCAGGCGCGCCAGTTGCCGGTGCCGACGCCACCATCCACCGGCCAGTCGGAATACAGCGGCTCGCCCTTGGAATTGTGGGGGCCCGCGAAGACTTTCTTCAAGGCATCGACCTTGGCGGCCGGCAGACAGGCTTCGGTCGCCCTAGCGGCGCAGCGCAGGCTGTCGAAATTGAACGCCTTCTGGCAGGCTTTCAGGTTGGCCGTGAGGCCGTCCTTGGCGCCGTCGAGCTCGTCGCAGACCTCCGTGATCTTGGAAGCGATCAGCTTGGCATCCTCCCGCGTGATCGACTTGCGGATGTCGACATCGGCCTTGGTCAGCGCCTGCACGTCCCAGGCGTGCTGCACGGCAGCGCGCGGCAGGTTGAAGCCGGGATTGCCGACCAGGAAGCCGTCATACTGCTCGGGCATGCGCTCGGCAGCCACCATGGTGTGGCGGCCGCCATTGGAACAGCCGGCGATGTAGGAGTAGTCCGGCTTCCTGCCGTAATGCGCCGAGATGATCGCCTTGGCGATCGGCGCCAGCGTGATGTCGGCCGAATAGCCGTAGTCGCGGCGCGCCTGCGGATCGAGCCCGAAGACTGAGCCGGACGCAAGCCCGCGCGGCTTGTTGGCGGGATCGCTGCCGGAGTGGCCGCTGTCCGACGACAGCACGGCAAAGCCGCGGGCGAGCGGCGTCACACCGCCGCTGACGAGACCGTCGGCCTTGTCGCCGAGCGCCGGCACCACCACGCCGTCATTGCCGCCATTGACCTGATGCAGGAAGCGGCCGTTCCAGGTCTCCGGCAGCCTGATCTCGAACTGGATCGCATAGGCATGGCCATCGACGCCGGTGCGCTCGTTGACCTTGCCGGAGAGAATGCAATGCCGCGGCAGCCCGTCGGCGGCCTCCTGCAGCTTCGATCCCGTCAAGGTCAGCCCGGGGACCTTCAACGCCTCGGCCGTCACCTTGCTGCAGGCAACATCCTCAGCCCGCACCGCCTCCAGCCCGGCTGCGCACAAGATCCCTGCTGCGGCCAAAAACGACGCCCCGGTTCGGATCATGCATTCCCCCTGATGATGCTTCTCGTTGGGGGCAGTTAAACGCGGAGGCCAGCCAATGTAAATCTCCGACATCGCGCGCCGTATCGCCTGCGTCAGTGCAATTGCCAGATCTCGAACGGCCGGTCGTAGCCACGCACCGACACCGCGCCGTGGAAGACGGCGTCGCGCGCCCCGTCGCCGGCCGCCTGCCGCACCTCGCTCGAGATCAGGAGTTGCGAATCGAACTCCTTGTTCAGCGCCTCGAGCCGCGAGGCGAAGTTCACGGTGTCACCGATGACGGTATACTCTTTGCGCCGCGGCGAGCCGATGCTGCCGGCGACCACCTCGCCCAGATGTATGCCGATCCCGATCCTGAGCTGCCAGGATGACGATGCGTTGACGCGCTCCATCGCTGCCACCATCTCGCGCGCAGCCATGACCGCCTGCACGGCGGCATCGCGCGCCTCGAACGGCGCGCCGAACAGCGCCAGGAAGCCATCGCCGAGGAATTTGTTGACGATGCCGCCATGACGCTCGAGGATCTCCACCAGCACCGCGAACGCTCCGTCGAGACGATCGACAACCTGCTGCGGCGTCTTCGACCGCGCCGCCGCGGTGAAGCCGCGGAAGTCGACGAACATCACCGCGACCTCGTGGATGTCGCGCGCCTCCGCCGTCCCCTCCTTCATCAGGCGCTCGACGACCTGCGGCGAGACGTGCTGGCCAAACAAATCCGTGACGCGGTCGCGCGCCGACGCGGCCTCGATGCTCGCCGCGAACTGGCGTCGCAGCTGCACGCTGACGGCACCGGCGAGCATCCCGCACAACAGGATGATGAAGCTGCGCTCACCGTGATAATAGATCTCCGGATTCTGGCTGAGATCGATCGAAGGCCGGTCGAACAGCGCCACCACCAGCAGCTCCACCGCAGCAACCAGACCGGTGAAGCTCGACAGCCAGAAATCGAGACGAAGCGTCGAGAGAACGATGAAGATGAAATAGACCAGCGGCGCGCCGAAGCCCAGCGCCTTGTCGTGGCCGATGCCCTCGATCTGCAGGATGAGGACGAACGTTGGCAGCGAGGTCTCGACCAGGGCGCTGACATAGCGCCAGATCACCGGCACGTCCCAGCCGTGGCGGATGTCCGCCTTGATCCTGAACAGGATGAGAGTCTGGAAGCTGATGAATGCGACGATGATCGCGTAGACGTAGAGGACCCCGGTTCGGGTCGGCCAGATCCACTCCGAGATCTTGGGCTCGAAGATTTCGACCAGCACCGATATCACGAGAAACAGAGCCGCAGTGGCGATCAGCGCCCTCACCCGCAGCAGCTCGGTGTTCAACGTCTGACGCATCAGCGCCTGGTCGAACTCGGCCGGCGCTCCGGCCGGCGCTTCGTTCGCCTGTCCTGCTCCTCCCACGATCTGCATCTTGCCTCAGCCGTTCCTGCTCCCGGCCGCCATTGTGCCTCAATCGAGGGTGCGGCGGAAGCGCAGGACGGCGACCGTCATGGCGAACAGCATGAGGCCGAACAGGGCGATCGTATCATGCTGCAGGTTCTGGAGCGTCGAGCCCTTCAGCATGATGGCGCGGACG
Source organism: Bradyrhizobium sp. HKCCYLRH1034 (assembly GCF_051168375.1). Taxonomy (NCBI): domain Bacteria; kingdom Pseudomonadati; phylum Pseudomonadota; class Alphaproteobacteria; order Hyphomicrobiales; family Nitrobacteraceae; genus Bradyrhizobium; species Bradyrhizobium sp. HKCCYLRH1034. The sequence goes on from NZ_JBNPUW010000001.1 coordinate 204,191, forward strand.
ATCCGCAGATAGTGCGTCAGCGGCAGGCATTCACCGAGCACTTGCGCCCATTGCGGCATGCCGAGAAAGGGAAACATGAATCCAGACAACAGGATGCTCGGCAGGAAGAACATCATCGAGAGCTGCATTGCCTGCAGCTGGTTCTGCGCCAGGGTCGAGAAGGTGTAGCCGATCGAGAGGTTGGTCGCGATGAATAGCGTCGACAGCAGCGCCAAGAGCAGCAGGTTGCCCATGATCGGAACGCCGAACAGCAGGACGCCGATGCCGATGATGATCGTCGCCTGCAGGAAGCCGACCATCACATAGGGGATGATCTTGCCGAGCATGACCTCGACCGGCTTGATCGGCATCGACAGCAGGCTCTCCATCGTGCCGCGCTCGATCTCGCGCGTCACCGAGAGCGCGGTGAAGATCAGCATGGTCATGGTCAGGATGGTGCCGACGAGGCCCGGCACGATGTTGAGCCGCGACGAGGCCGCCGGGTTGTAGCGTGCGTGGGCCCTGATCTCGAACGGCGTCGTGACGGGATTGCCGGTGTAGAGATCGTGCGCGAGCGCGGTCTGCACGATCATGCCGAGCGAGGACAGCGCCGATGACGCCGCGACCGGATCGGTCGCGTCGGCCGCAACGAGCAAGGCCGGCCGGTCGCCGCGGCGGACCGCGCGCTCGAAGCCGCGCGGGATCTCGACGCCGAACAGGACCTCGCCGGACAGCAGGAGATCGTCGAACTCGGCGACGCTGCTGACCTCCCGGGTGAAGCGGAAATAGGCGGTGTTCTCCATCGCCTTCAGGATCGAGCGGCCGAGATCGCTGTCCTCCTGCAGCAGCACCGCCGCCGGCAGATGATGCGGCGTGGTGTTGATCGCGTAGCCGAACAACATCAGTTGCATCACCGGGATCATCACGATCATCGCAAACGAGACCCGGTCGCGCTTGAGCTGGATGAACTCCTTGACCAGCATCGCGTAGGTGCGCCGCCAGAAGCCGAAGCGCGGCTCGGAAGACGCGTGATGGACGGCTGCGTCGCTCATTGGAAATTGTCCCGTGAACGGTTCATCAGGTCGATGAAGACGTCCTCGAGCGAGGGCGCGGCGGGCTGCCAGTGCAGATCAGCCTTGTCGCGCCAGGGCGCGATCGCAGCGTCCAGCGCGTCGCGGTCGCGGCCGGACACGTGCAGGCTGGTGCCGAACGGCGCCACCATGTCGACCCCCGGCTTGCCGGTGAGGTCCGCCGCGAGCTCGCGCAGATCGTCGCCGCTCACCGTATACGTGGTGAGCGCCGATTGCGCGATCACCTCCGAGACGGTGCCGTGCACCAGCAGATGACCATAGGCGATATAGGCGATCTCGTGACAGCGCTCGGCCTCGTCCATGTAGTGGGTCGAGACCAGCACGGTCAGCCCTTCGCCGGCGAGCGCATGGATCTCGTTCCAGAAGTCGCGCCGCGCCTTGGGATCGACCCCGGCGGTGGGCTCGTCGAGCAGCAGCAGTTGCGGATTCGGCAGGGTGCAGGCCCCGAGCGCCAGCCGCTGCTTCCAGCCGCCCGACAACTCGCCGGCGAGCTGCCGCTCGCGGCCGGCAAGCCCGAGCCGCTGCACCATGTCGCGCGCGGCCCGGCGCGGATCGGACATGCCATAGAGGCGCGCCACGAATTCGAGGTTCTCCCGCACCGAGAGGTCCTGATAGAGGCTGAAGCGCTGCGTCATGTAGCCCACCCGGCGCTTGATCTTGTCGGCGTCGCGACGGATGTCGAAGCCGAGGCAGGTGCCCTCGCCGCCGTCGGGTGTCAGCAGGCCGCACAGCATCCGGATGGTCGTGGTCTTGCCCGAGCCGTTCGGGCCGAGAAAGCCGTAGATCGAGCCGCGCTTCACTTGCATCGACAGATCATGCACGACCTCGCGGCCGTCGAAGGACTTGGTCAATCCCTGGACGTCGATCGCGATCTCGGCGGGACCCGTTCCGTTCATTGCTTGTCCGCCACCGGGGTCTTCGGATCAGGCGTCCTGGAATGCGGATAGATGCTGACCGGCTGGCCGACGCGCAGCGCATCCGGCCGCGACGGCCGCGCCTGGATCAGATAGACGAGCTTGTTGCGCTCATCGAGGCTGTAGATCACCGGCGGCGTGTATTCCGCCGAGGTCGCGAGGAAATAGATTCTGGCCGTCAGATCATCAGCACAATTGTCGCATGTGACGCGGACCTCGTCACCGATCGCGAGCTTCGGCAGATCAGGCTCGGACACGTAGAAGCGCAGCTTCATGTTGCCCGGCGGCATGATCGACAGCACCGGCCGTTGCGCCGCGACCATCTCGCCCTCGCGGAAGTAGATCTGCTGGATGGTGCCCGCGACCGGCGCCACGCCCTTGCGCCGTGCCAGCCGCGTCTGCGAGGTCACGAGATGGGCCTCGGCGACGCGCAGCGCCGAAACGGCGGAGTCGAGCGTCGCCTGTGTCCCCGCGCCCGTCTTGCTCAGGGCCGCGGCGCGGTCATAGGTCTGCTGCGCGTTGGCCAGCGTCGCCTTGCTCTGGTTGAGATCGGCCTGCTGCAGATCGTCGTCGACCGAATAGAGCGGATCGCCGACCTTGACCACGTCGCCCTCATGCACGTTCAGCTTCGTGATCCGACCCGCTTCGTCCGGGCTGACGAAGATCATGTCGGCCTCGACCCAGCCTTGATAGCCGGGATCGCGCGTCTCCTTGCAGCCGTTGAACGTGAAGGCCGTGACCAGCACGGCAAGGCAGTGCAGCAGACTCATGTCGGCCTCCTCGCGCCAAAGATCAGATCGAGATGGGTCTGCAGCATCGCTTCGGCGTCGAGCGGCGCATGTCGCTCGAACAGGCTCTTCCACAGCACCGCGACCATCATTGGCGCGATCATCAATTGCGGGTGTTGCACCAGCTTGGGCTCGCGGATCTCGCCGCGCGTGATCGCCAACTGGATCAGCGCGCGCATGGCCGCGAGACCGCGGGAGACGACCTCGCGATAATAGAAATCGGCAATGGCCGGAAAGCGCGGCCCTTCCGCGATGATGAGCCGGACGAGATCGGCCCGCCGGGTGCCGGCGACCTCCTGCAGGAACATGCGCGCCAACGCCTCGACCATGTCGCGCACCGAGCCGCCGGCCGGCGGCGGCGCCGCAAGACGGCCGACGAAGGGCACAATCGCGGTCCGGATCAATTCCTCGAACATCGATTCCTTGTCCTTGAAGTGAAGATAGATCGTCCCCTTGGCGACCCCGGCCCGCTTGGCGACGTCGTCCAGCCGCGTCGCCGCGAAGCCTCGGGCGATGAACTCGTCCATCGCCGCCTGCACGATCGCCGCGCGGCGCTCGGCGGAGCGATCCGCCCGGCGCGACGCGCCAGCTCCCGCTGGCTTGACGGCCTGAACTCTGCGCTCGGACAATTTCGACGGCTTCGACATTAAGTCATTATGACTGACTAGTCAGTCATTGTAAAGAGGCCTCGCAGATCCGTCGGCGCGGGTCAGGAGCCCTACCCGACCGCGCGGCCCCGTCTTCAGACGAAGTCGGCGCGATCACGCACAGGACCTGATGTAAGGCCGATTGACCTCCCAGAGCTCGTCCACGATCTGGCGCGCGGCGGCCGCCGAGTTGACGACGGGATCGATGAGCAGCGCCTGCAGCGCGAGATCCTTGGAGGCGGTCATGGCCGCCTGCACCGCCAGTTGCTGAACCTGAACCTGGACCGACATCAGCTTGGCGACTGCATCTGGAAGCGGGCCCAGCGACACCGGATGGATACCGACGCGATCGGCGACAACGGGCACTTCGACGGCGGCCTCGGCAGCCAGGTTGGGAATGACGTGACGGTTCAGAACGACGCCGGACTCGATGACCTGCTTCCGATCGTGCAGCACCGAGCCGATCACGGTGACCGCGCGCTCTCCGGACGGCATTCGCCACCAGTCCGGCATGCCGGCTTTGCCCGCCAGGACCTCGTCGATCTGCCGGATCAGCTTGGCCCGCTCCGCCTCGTCCCAGGCGAAGTCGTACCCGCTCTCGCCCGCTTCCCAGCCATAGGCGAGATACTCGCCGACATGGCTGTCGCCGCAGCCCAGCCAGAAGCCGAAGTCGCGCAACAGCGCCCGCGTCAGCGGCGCGACCTTGGGGTCGTGGCTCCCAGCCTTTTCGCGGAGTAGTGGATAGAGATCGGCCCCGGTGTCGCGATCCCGGATCTGCACGAGACATTGGAAATGGTTGAGCCCGGCGCCCCACACGTCCACGCGCTCCTCGGCCAGTCCCAGAATGGAAGCCACCTGGCTGCGCGCGATGAAGATGCCGTGGCACAGGCCGATATGCGCGAGGCGGCTGTGAAGCCCCAGCGCGAGGATGATGCGGCTCTCGGGATTGGAGAAGTTGATGAACAGCGCGTCCGGACAGCGCCGCTCCATCTCGCGCACGAAGTCGAATACGACCGGCAAGGTGCGGAGCGTGAAGAACAATGCGCCCGGCCCGCCATTCTCGCCCAGCGTGTGACGGATGCCGTATTTGCGCGGCACCTCGAAATCGAGCTTCCACAGGCGGTTGCGGTCGATCGCGGTGGCATGGATCACGAAGCCGGCGCCGTCGAACGCCGCGCGCCAATCCGTGGTCGCTTCGATCTTAAGGCCGGCGCCGGAGAGGTCGTTGAGCAGCCGGGCCAGTGCTTCCGACCGGGCAAGCCGGATCGGGTCGCGGCCGACCAGCACGAGCGTCGAACCCGCGAGATCGTGCGTCGAGAACAGGTCCCGGAACACGCTGAGTCCAAAGGACGCGCTGCTCGCGCCGAGGAAGACGATCTTGGTGACGGCTGCCATGAGCAATTTGTGCCAGCGCCGCGCGTCTTCATTCCTGATCCAGATCAAACCGCCGCCCCAATGTTCGGCACGGCGGCGCCGTCGATCGGTCTTGCGATCAGCCGAAGTCGAGCACCACGCGACCGTCGATCTTGCCGGCCTTCATGCGGTCGAAGACGGTGTTGATCTCCGACAATGGCGCCGTGGTCACCTCGGCCGTCACCTTGCCGTCCGCGGCGAACGCGATGGCTTCGTCGAGATCACGCCTGGTGCCGACGATCGAGCCGCGCACGGTGATGCGCTTCAGCACGACATCGAAGATCGGTGTCGGGAATTCGCCCGGCGGCAAGCCGACGAGGCTGACCGTCCCCTTGCGGCGGACCATGTGCAGCGCCTGGGCAAAAGCCGGTGTCGACACCGCAGTGACCAGCACGCCATGAGCGCCGCCGCCGGTGATTGCGATCACCTGCGCCACGGCATCCTTGTCGAGCGCGTTGACGGCATGTTCGGCGCCGGCCTGCAGCGCGAGTTTCAGCTTGTCCTCGGCGATGTCGAGACCGATCGCCTTCAGCCCCATCGCCTTCGCATACTGGATTGCAACATGACCGAGGCCGCCGACGCCGGAGACCACCACCCACTCGCCCGGCCGCGCGTCGGTCTCCTTCAAACCCTTGTAGGTGGTGACGCCGGCGCAGAGGATCGGCGCGATCCTGGCGAAATCCACATTGGCCGGCAGACGCGCAGCGAACGCCGCGGATGCGATCACGTATTCGGCAAAGCCGCCATTCACGCTGTAGCCGGTGTTGTGCTGGTGCTCGCACAAGGTCTCCCAGCCGGTCTCGCAATACTCGCAGCGCAGGCAGGCATCGTGCAGCCACGCCACGCCCACGGCGTCGCCGACCTTGAAGTCGGTGACCCCGGGCCCGAGCGCCGCGACGATCCCGGCCGCCTCGTGTCCTGGGATGAATGGCGGCACCGGCTTCACCGGCCAATCGCCGGAGGCGGCGTGAAGGTCGGTGTGGCAGACGCCGCACGCCTTCACCCTGACCAGAAGCTCGCCGGGTCCCGGCACAGGAATCGGAACGTCCTCGATGTCGAGCGGCTTGCCGAAGGCTTTGACGACGGCGGCTTTCATGGTCTGCATCTGTCTGCTCCTCATGTCGCGGCGCAAACTAACGACGTCGGCGTATTCCGGGCTTGATCGGCATCAATCCGCGCCGCTGCATGAAGTAACAGTTTGATGACAGCGCAATGTGCCCATGGCTGTCAGGCGTGAAATTTGAGTCCGTCGACGACCTTGTCGACCACCCTGCGCTCCGCACGAAACGCCAATCCCACCAGATTGAGATCGGTGCGCGCCACCGCCTTCACGGCATCACGGTTGGCCTCGTCATGCGCGGTCTTGAACATGTCCTCGGTGTAGAGCGCCGGCTTCACGCTGCGCGACAGCGCCCGATCCAGAGCACGCGCCAGCGCCGCACGATCCGGCGCGCCGTAGATCAGGATCGGCTGTCCGATCAACGCGTGATACAGGGTTGCCGAGCCGTCCTCATAAGGTGCGCCGATGCATTCGGGAAATGCCGCGGCGATGCCGCTGGAAAGAAACGCCGCGACGTTGAGCTTCTGCCAGGCCTCGAGATCGTTGCGGATGATCAGCGCGATCTTGGTGTCGAATTGCATGCCACTTCCAGGGTTCGATGTCATCGAACGCCGAGAATAGCCGAGCCGTTCTCGGGGTGAAGCATCGAAATGAAAGCGGACGTGGAACCCCAGCCGAGCCGATGAGATCATCAGACTCCAATCAACCCTTGGCGTCGCAGACCCAGGCGCGGATGACGCATTCCTTGCCGCCATATTTGTAGCATTCCCGGGTCGCTTCGTTGAGCGAGGTCGAGATCGTCGGCCGAACAGCATAGCCGTGGGCGCCGCAGGGATTGGTGAGATCGACCGCGAACGCCGCGCAGGCCTTCTTCATCGTCACCGCGGTGCAGTCGCCCTTGCACTGCTTGAGCGCCGCGGCCTTGGCGAGATGCTCCGCCGGATAGTCGAACGCCTGGCCATAGGCGGCGCACTGGCCAATGGCGAACGCGCCGGCCGCATGCGCCGGGCTGATAGCGCTGGTGTCTGCGATGCGCGTGGCACCAACGACCACGGTCAGTCCAAATGCAAACAGCGCGAAACGTCGCGCGGCGGTCGAAATGATCACTCTCTCCTCCCCCGAGGCCCAATGTCGGCAAATCTAGCCGGGGGTCGTTGAAACTTGGTGAATGAGAGGTTGAGTCGGAGGGAAGTCGTAGCCCGCATGAGCGTAGTCGACATGCGGGCTCTCACGCACGGCGTCGGTGAACCCGCATGTCGCTTACGCTCATGCGGGCTACGGGCTTCAACCGCGCCGCGCGGCTTCCAGCGCCTGCGGCGTGTCGATGTCGAGAAATGCACTGTCACCGTCGACCGGCACCTCGGCGACAGCCTCGGTGTGCTTGGCGATCAGGTGCCGCGCGCCGACATCGCCGTCCAGCGTCATCAGCTCGGCGAAGAAGCGGCGCGACCACAGCACGGGGTTGCCGCGGCGTCCCTCGGACACAGGCACCACGATCAAATTGCCGCGATCGGGCGCGAACGCGCCGATCAGGCGGTCGAGCAGATCCGAGGACACCATCGGCATGTCACCCAGGCACACCACCGCGCCATCGACGCCCTCAGGCACCGCGGCAATGCCCGATTTCACCGAGCTGGCGAGGCCGCCGGCGAAATCCGGGTTGCGGACGAAGCGGACGTTGAGGTCGGACAGCGCCTGTTCGACCAGCTCGGCCTGATGACCGGTGACGACGATGACCTCACCGGCCTTGGAGGCCAGCGCCTGCTCGGTCACGATGCGCACCAGCTTCTTGCCGTCGAGCTCGGCCAGCAGCTTGTTCGGCCCTCCCATGCGGGTCGAGCGTCCGGCGGCGAGCACGACGGCGGCTACCTTGCGTTCGCCCTCGACCTCCGGCTTGGCGCGCGGCTGCGGCCGCGTCACGATCTCCATGAGGAGGCCACCCACGCCCATGGCCGTGAGCTCGGCGCGGCTGACCTTGATGCCGGCGAGCAGCCGCATCAGCACCCAGTCAAAACCGTTCTCCGCCGGCGAACGGGCGCAGCCGGGCGCGCCGAGCACCGGCACACCGCCGGCATTGCCGATCAAGAGCAGATTGCCGGGATCGACCGGCATGCCGAAATGCTCGATGGCACCGCCGATGCCGGTGATTGCGGCTGGAATGACGTCGCGGCGGTCGGCGATGGCGGACGCGCCGAACACGATGACGAGCTCGGCGCCCAGCGCCAACAACTCCCTGATCGCAGCAGCCAGCGCGGCCTGCTCATGCGGCACGCGGCGCTCGGCGATGATGGTGGCGCCGGCCGGTGCGAGCCGCTCTGCGGTGACGCGCAGCGTCTTGTCGATGACCTTGGGTGCGAGCCCCGGAAGAAGCGTCGAGACCACGCCGACGCGCTTGATCACATAGGAGGCGATGCTGAGCGCGCCCCTGCCCGCCGCCGCGACGGCGACATCGCGCAGGCGGCCTTCGACGCCGAACGGGATCAGCTTGACGGTGCCGACCATCTCGCCTTCGACCACCGGCTTGAACGCCGGCAGGGTCGCAAAGGTGATGGCCTCGTCGACGCCGTTGATGCGCTCGACCGCGGCGCGGTCGATCATCAGCACGCCGGCCTGCGCCGCGAACAGATTGGCGCGCCCGGTGAAGGCGCGATCGACGTGAATGCCCGCGCCGGCGACGACCTTGGCGACGTCGGCGGCCGCCTCGTCCTCGGAGACGTCGCCGGCCTCGAGCCGGACGACGACGATCTCCTTGACGCCTTCCCGGACCAGCGCCTCGACCTCCGCGGGACCGATCAGCGTGCCCTTCTTCAGCACCAATGATCCTTTGCGCAGGGTGTGCACCGTCACCCCGCCGATCGCCTCGGCTGGACTGGCAGGACCGAACTTCATGCCGCCTGCTCTTTCTCCTTGGCCGGCAGCCGCAACGTGGCGGTGATCTCGGCCATGATCGAGACCGCGATCTCCGACGGCGACACCGCGCCGATGGCGAGCCCGATCGGCGCATGGATGCGGGCAATGTCGGCATCGCTGGCGCCCTGCGCGCGCAGCCGATCACCGCGCTTGGCGTGCGTCTTCCGCGAGCCGAGCGCGCCGATATAGAAGCAGTCGCGCGAGAAGGCGTGCAGCAGCGCCGGATCGTCGATCTTCGGATCATGCGTCAGCGCGACAAAGGCGGTGTAGTGATCGACGTTGAGCGGGGGCAGCGCCACGTCGGGCCATTCGGCGATCAGCGGCACGTCAGGGAAGCGCTCGGGGCTGGCGAAAGCCGTGCGCGGATCGACGACGGTGACGTCATAGCCCAGCGACTTGGCGATCGGCGCCAACGCCTGGCTGATATGGACGGCGCCGACGATCACGAGCTTGGCCGTCGGCGCGTAGACGTTCAGGAACAGCCGCTTGCCGTCCACCTCGACCATGCCGCTCTTGCCCATACGCAGATGGGTCGACAGCTCGTTGCGCAGCGGATCGGTGGCGATGGCGGCGGCCCTGACCAGGCGCTGCGCCCCGGAGCCGACGTCGGTGACGAGAATCGCCGGGCGACGCGCGGCACGCTCGGCGTTCAGTTCGGCCAGCGTTGCAGGCTGCATGGATCAACCCACCTTCTCGACGAACACGCGGATGGTGCCGCCGCAGGACAGCCCGACATTCCAGGCCGTCTCGTCGGCGACGCCGAACTCCAGCATCTTGGGCTGGCCGCTGGTGATCACGTCGAGCGCCTCGGTAACGACAGCGCCCTCCACGCAGCCGCCGGACACGGACCCTAAGAACGTGCCCTCGTCGTTGATCACGAGGTTGGACCCGACCGGGCGCGGCGCCGAGCCCCAGGTCTCGACCACGGTGGCGAGCGCCACGCCGTGACCGGATTTGTGCCAGTCCTCGGCGGCCCTGAGGATGTCTTCGTCGCGGTTGAGCATGGTCATCTCCCTCTCAGGCGGCGGGCCGGATCGCGCTGCGCTGGTGGGGCGGCAGCGGCGACGACAGCTCCGAGATCAGCGTCTCGATCGAAGTCAAGTTATGTACCGGGCGGAATTCGTCAACGTGGGGCAGCATGGTTTTGATGCCCTGCGCCTTCGCCTCGAAGCCGGAATAGCGCAGCAGCGGATTGAGCCAGATCAGCCGCCGGCAGGAGCGGTGCAGCCGGTCCATCTCGAAGGCAAGCTTGCTGTCGGCCTCGCGCTCCAGCCCGTCGGAGATCAACAGCACGATCGCGCCCTGCCCGAGCACGCGGCGCGCCCACTGCTTGTTGAAGGTCTGCAGCGAGGTGGCGATCCGGGTCCCGCCGGCCCAGTCCTCGACATTGGCCGAGCAGCTCGCCAGCGCCTCGTCGGGATCGCGCTGGCGCAGCGCCCGGGTCACGTTGGTCAGCCTCGTGCCGAACAGGAACACCGAGACGCGCTTGCGCGCGTCGGTGATGGCGTGGAGGAAATGCAGGAACAGGCGGGTGTACTCGCTCATCGAGCCGGAGATGTCGAGCAAGGCCACGATCGGCGCCGGCTTCTCGATTCTCCCCAAGCGATGAAAGTTGATGATCTCGCCTTCGGTGCGCAGCGCCTGACGCAGCGTCTTGCGCATGTCGATGCGACGGCCGCGCGGATCGGCGGTGTGGCGGCGGGTCTTCAGCTCGGCCTGCGGGAGCCGCATCTTGGCGATGGCGCGCGCAACCTCGGCGATCTCCGCCGCGCTCATCTGCGCAAAGTCCTTCTTCTGCAGCACCTCGCGGTCGGACACCGCGAGCCGCAGGTCCTGCTCCTGCGCCTTCGGCTCCTCATGGGTCTGCGGCTGCGACATCGCCTCCTGGACCCGGCGCGAGGCCGGCGGCGGCTTCTTCTTGGCGTGATCCGGCAGCGGCACCGAATCGAGCATCGACTTCCACTCCTCGGCCGGGCGGAAGAACAGGTCGAAGGCCTGAGAGAAGATCAGCGCATGCTCGTGGCGCTTGACGAAGATCGATTCGAGCGTGGTGAAGACGTCCGCACGCTTGCCGATGTCGATGACCTCGAGCGCGGTCATCGCGTCGATCACGGCACCCGGACCGACCGGCAGGCCGGCGGCACGCAGCGCCCGCGCAAAGCCCGCGATGTTGTCGGCGATGCCGCCGGTTGGCGGCGCGAGGTGATTGATGCTTGTGGGCACGTTCTGATCCCTCGTCCGCTTCGCACACGCCTCAAATTGAGCTCGTCATTCCGGGGCGCCCGGAGGGTGAGCCCGGAATCCATACTCACGATCGTGGTTATGGATTCCGGGCCTGCGTGCTGCGCACGCATCCCGGAATGACGACCTTTATTGTGGGCACCGGCGTGAACTACGTCTCGTTGGTCGCGTCCTTGATCGCCTTCTGCAACGCATCGCCCTGCATGCGGGCGATGTCGTCCTGATATTTCAACAGCGCGCCCAGCGTGTCGCCGACGACCTCGGCGTTCAGCGAGCGCGCATCGAGCTCCGTCAGCGCCGTGGCCCAGTCGAGCGTCTCGGCGACCCCCGGCGACTTGTAGAAGTCCTGGTCGCGCAGCGCCTGGACGAAGCGCACGATCTGCTGCGACAGCCGCTGCGAGATGCCGGGCAGCCGGGTTTTGACGATGGCAAGCTCGCGCTCGGCGGAGGGATAATCGACCCAGTGATACAGGCAGCGCCGCTTCAGCGCGTCATGGATCTCGCGGGTCCGGTTCGAGGTGATGATGACGATCGGCGGATGCGGCGCCTTGACGGTGCCGAACTCGGGGATCGTGACCTGGAAGTCGGAGAGGATCTCGAGCAGATAGGCCTCGAACGCCTCGTCCGCGCGGTCGAGCTCGTCAATGAGCAGAACCGGCGCGCCGGCGACATCCGGCTCCAGCGCCTGCAGCAGCGGGCGCTTGATCAGGTAGCGGTCGGCGAAGATGTCCGACGTCAATTGATCGCGGTCGACCTCGCCGCCCGCTTCCGCCAGCCGGATCGCGATCATCTGCGCCGCTGAATTCCATTCGTAGACGGCGGAGGCGACGTCGAGACCCTCGTAGCACTGCAGCCGGATCAGCTTGCGGCCGAGCGCCGCCGACAGGACCTTGGCGATCTCGGTCTTGCCGACGCCGGCCTCGCCTTCGAGGAACAACGGCCGGCCCATGCGCAGCGACAGATAGGTCACCGTCGCCAGCGATCGCTCGGCCAGATAGCCGCGCGAGGACAACAATTCGAGCATCGCGTCGACCGATGCTGGCAGGGCCGGAGCACTCATGGGCGAGACCGCTTCCTTCTTCACGCGTCCGTCACGAAGCCGGAGCCTCGGGTTCGGCGGCTCCCTCCGACGCGGTTGAGGCCTTGGCGCCGGCATTGGCCGCATCGACCGCACGGCGCGCCAGCACGCCGATCAGATGGGCACGATATTCGGCGCTGCCGTGGATGTCGCTGTTGAGGCCTTCGGCCGAGACCGGAATGCCCTCCAGCACCTTCGGCGAGAAGCGCTTCTGCAGCGCCTCCTCGAAGGCGGTGACGCGGAACACGCCATTGCCGCCGGCCCCGGTCACCGCAACGCGCACGTCGGACGGACGGCGGGCGACGAACACGCCGACCAGCGCGTAGCGCGAGGCCTGGTTGCGGAACTTGACGTAGGCCGCCTTCTTGGCCAGCGGGAAGCTCACCTTGGTGATGATCTCGTCCGGCTCCAGCGCGGTCGTGAACAGCCCCAGGAAGAACTCCTCGGCCTTCAGCTTGCGCTTGTTGGTGACGATGGTGGCGCCGAGCGCGAGGCATGCGGCCGGATAGTCCGCGGTCGGATCGTTGTTGGCGATCGAGCCGCCAATGGTGCCGCGATGGCGCACCGCGGGATCGCCGATCAGGCTCGCCAGATGGGCCAGTGCCGGAATCGCCTCGCCGACGGTTGCGGAGTTGGCGACGTCGGCGTGACGCGCCATCGCGCCGATCACGAGGTTTCGGCCCTTCACCTCGATCGTATCGAGCCCCTCGACATGGGAGAGATCGACCAGATGCGGCGGGCTCGCGAGCCGCTGCTTCATGACCGGCACCAGCGTGTGGCCGCCGGCGACCAGCTTGGCGTCTTCGTTCTTGGTGAGGAGATTGGCGGCCTGGCGCACGGTCGCCGGCCGGTGATATTTGAATTCGTACATGGGGGAATGTCCTGTGCGCAGCGGGCCGACTAAGGCAAGGTCAGACGTTTAGGCGAGGTCCGATTTGGCCATCGCCTTGGCGCCGGCGGCGATCGATTGCACGATGTTCTGATAGCCCGTGCAGCGGCAGAGATTGCCCTCGAGCTCCTCGCGAATGGTCTCGTCGCTGAGCTCATGTCCCTTACGGTGGACGAGGTCGACCGCGGTCATGATCATGCCCGGCGTGCAGAAACCGCATTGCAGGCCATGATGCTCGCGAAACGCCTCCTGCATCGGATGCAGCGGCGCGCCGTCGGCAGCGAGTCCCTCGATCGTCCTGACCTCATGACCATCGGCCATCACGGCCAAGGTCGTGCAGGACTTCACTGCCTTGCCGTCGAGATGGACGACGCAGGCGCCGCATTGCGACGTGTCGCAGCCGACATGGGTGCCGGTGAGGCGCAGATTCTCGCGCAGGAACTGCACCAGCAGCGTCCGCGGGTCGACGTTCGCCGTGACGGGATTACCGTTCACAATCATGGAAATCTTGGCCATTCAGGACTCTCTATTATCCGCGCGACAGCGTTGCACTGCAGCGCAGCCCAGCAAAATCAGTCGAAAACCATCATATGGGCGCTCCCGGCGGCGGGCAACCTCGCCCCCGGCCGCGCATGGGTCGGTTGCGGTCAGCCTTGAACGGCTTTGGCGAAGTTGGCGAAGAATTCGTCGGCGAGCTTCTTTGCGGTGCCGTTGATCAGCCGCTGGCCGAGCTGCGCCAGCTTGCCGCCGATCTGCGCTTCGACATTGTAGGTCAGCAGCGTGCCGCCGTCCTTGTCCGCCAGCGCGACGACCGCGCCACCCTTGGCGAATCCGGCGACACCGCCCTCGCCTTCGCCGGAGATCTTGTAGCCGTTCGGCGGATCGAGATCGCTCAAGGTCACCTTGCCTTTGAAGCGCGCAGAGACCGGTCCGACCTTCATCTTGGCAACGGCGCGGAGGCCGCCATCCTCGGTCCTCTCCAGCTCCTCGCAGCCGGGAATGCAGGCCTTGAGCACCTCCGGATCATTCAGCTTGTCCCAGACCTGCTCTCGCGGAGCGGCCAGCTGGACTTCGCCCGTCATCGTCATAGCCATGTGCATCTCCCCCCGATTGGCGCGGTTAGAGGCATTCAAGTAAAGCACCGAACGCCCAAAAGGAAGGGCGAGCAGCGCCCGGAAGCGTTGCAGAAAAGCCGGGCACCGCAGCATTCCGGACCTCGCCGCCGTCGGGTTTTGATTGGCAGACGGCGGCGGCGGTGGTTAGTTCGCCATCAAATCTGCACGATTCCTCCGGCGGCGCGGCCGCCTGCGACAAGGATTCCGCCCATGCCGATGATCGATGCCGACGGCTGTCTGTTGAATGTCACCGTCGAGGGCCGCGACGGCGGGCCGACCCTGATGCTCTCGAACTCGCTCGGCTCGACCCTGCAGATGTGGGAGCCGCAGATGCGCGCCTTCACGCAGGTGTTCCGCGTGATCCGCTATGACCGGCGCGGTCATGGCAAATCGCAAGTGCCGCCCGGGCCCTACTCGATCGAGCGATTTGGCCGCGATGCGCTGGCGATTCTCGATGACCTCAACATCGAGAAGGTGCACTGGTGCGGCGTGTCGATGGGCGGCATGGTCGGGCAGTGGCTCGCCGCCCATGCTCCTGAACGCATCGGCAAGCTCGTGCTCGCCAACACCACCTGCTACTACCCCGATCCGGCAATCTGGGACGCCCGCATCAAGGCGGTCGAGGACAGCGGACTCGCTGGAATCGCCGACACGGTCATCGCTGGCTGGCTGACGCAGGAGTTTCGTGATCACAATCCTGATGTCGCCGACCGGATGAAGGCAATGCTCGTGGCCACCCCTGTCGGCGGCTATCTTGCCTGCTGCGCGGCGCTGCGTGCCCTGGACCTGCGTGAGGATCTGCCGGCCATCAAGAGCCCGACCCTCGTCGTGGCCGGCCGCTACGACAAATCGACGCCGATCGCGATGGCGGAAGCAATCCGCAGCCGCATCCCCGGCGCCAGCATGACCATCGTCGATGCCGCGCACATCTCGAATGTCGAAGCGGCGGGCCAGTTCAACGATGCCGTGCTGGGCTTTCTGACCCAGCACTGATGCACCGAGATGGATCGGGGCGTCATGCCTGCTGCGGCGACGGCGTCGCCGTGGGCTCCATCTTCGGTGAAGCGGATGCGGAAGACGGCGAGGCTTGCGTCGTCGGCTTCTCCACCAGCATGACGATGGCCGTGCCGAGCAGCATCAGGAGTTCCGTGGCATGCAGACGCAACGCCTGGGGCTCCCCGACTTTGGCAGCCATGATCATGCTGAAGAAGGCGAGCATGCTGCCGAAGCCGAGCCCGATCGACAGCGCCTCGACATAGCCGGCCACCTTTCGCACCCGCGGAACCAGGATCAGCACCAGGAACATCGCGAAGAAGCCTGCGACCGTCAGTCGCGCCAGCGCAAGCAGCCAGGCGGCGCGAACCGTCTCGATGCCCGACAGCCGCAGGTGGTCGCTGATGAACAAGGCCACCGCGATATTCGGCCGCGCGAACAACCCCTGGATCGGCGACACCATGATCTGAAACGCGATGATGGTCCAGGCGGGCACGAAATAAAGCGCCAGCAGCACACCGTTGACGCAGCTGAGCCGCCAATTCCTGATCACGCAATCCTTGATCATGTCACGCCCACCTTTGCATCCCACCAACTGCCCGTCCGGCCGATTTCCAGACGAGCTAACGCCCGGCAAACGCGCCCGGCAATTTAAACCATTCGTTTACCTTAACAGGGTGGCGACGGGCGCGAGAGCCCCCGTCCAATCGCCGTAGAGACCGGGCTGACGACCTCGCCGATCAGGCCCCGAATTCCCGCGTGATAGCGGCCTTTCCGGCCATCGACGCCTCCTCGAACATCTGCACCGCATCCGACATTGCGTCCGCTTCGGTCCACCAACGGGATGCGGCTCCTCCGCTGAAAGACCGCCGTCGCCGACGCCTGCATCGGTCACGATCGATCCGCCGGCAGTCCGATCACGTCGGCGGCCGCTGATTCAAGTCCATGCGCCTTGCAGCTCCGTGCGCCGCGTCAGCGGCGTTCTTGACTAGCGTCAAAGTAGTCTAAAACATAGATACTACCTTAGGGGCGAACACCGCTGCGTTTCGCACAGCGGGATCGTGATGCGGCAGGCAGCTGCCGAGCGGGAGTACCGCATGAGAGTAGCTCGGATCTTCATCGGCATCCTCCTGCTGGCCGGCGGCCTCTACATCCTGGTCGGCGAGCATTTCGCCGGAACTTCAGGCGACGCGACCGTCAATGCCCGGCTTTACGTCGTGCGCGCGCCGATCGAAGGCCGCGTGACGCTGGGGGTGAGCAATATCGGCGCCAGGGTCAATGCCGGGGAACTCGTGGCCGAGATCGTCGACGACCGGTTCGACACCACGCGCCTGCTCAATCTCGAGCGCGACCGTGACGAGCAGAAGATCGCGCTCAAGCGGGTTCCGGCGCAGCGTTCGGCGCTCGAGCAGGCGCGGGCCGCCTTCGCGGCCCAGTCGGCCAACTACAAGACCGGCCGCGTCCGCCAGATCGCGGCGCGCATCGCCGAGGCCAAGGCGGCGGAGGATGCCGCGGCCGCCCGGCTGAAGCTCGCGGATCTCACCTTCACGCGGGCCAACGAGCTGAAGGAACGCGGGGTCCAGACGGTCGCCGGCCTCGACCAGGCCAGCGCCTCGCTCGATATCGCCAAGCAGGATTTGGAAAGCGCGAAACAGCGCACCAACTATGTCGAGACCGAGCTCGGCTCCGCGCAATCGGGGGTCTTCATCGGCGACTCCTACAACGACGTGCCGTTCTCGATGCAGCGCATTCACGAGCTCGACCTGCGCCTCGCCGAACTTGCCGTGGACGAGCAGCAGATCCAATCCCGCCTAGTCCAATACGAGCAGCAGATCAACGCCGAACGCGTCCGGATCAACCGGCTGACCTCGGCGACGCTGAGGGCCCGCGTCCTGGGCATGGCCTGGGATTTCCTCGTCGACGATGGCGAATATGCCCGTCGCGGTCAGGATCTCGTCAAGCTGGTGGACTGCAACAGTCTCGTGGTGACCGCGAGCGTTCCCGAAAGTCTCTACGCCCGCCTGTCGATCGGCGCCCCGGTGCAGTTCCGTCTGTTCGGAGACGACCGGATATTCGATGGGACGGTGACACGTCTCGGCGGCTCGGGCGCCTCGCAACTCTACGCCAATCTCGCCGTCGGCCCGACGCCGCAGCACTTGCAGCGGTTCGACGTCACCGTTGCGGTGCCAGATCTCGCCAAGCAGCCGGATCTGTCCTGCGCCATCGGGCGCACCGGCCGGGTGATCTTCACCAGCGGACCGATCGCGGCATTGCGCGGCTTCGTCGCCCGGTACGGCTACTGATGCCGACGCTGTCACCATTCCTGTCCGCGTTCGCAGTCGTTGCGATCATCGTAGGGCTGCGCGTCCTGGCATTGCCCCTCCTGGACCCGAAGATATGGTACTGGCGGACCCTGCTCCTCAGCGGCTCGATCCTGCTGGCCTGGCGCTATGTCGCCTGGCGCTTCACCGAGACCCTTGCTCCGCCCGGCCTCACGCCGGATGGGATCCTCAGCTGGGGCTTCGCCATTCTCGAAGCGCTCACCGTTGTTTCGTCGTCCTTCGCCTTCCTGATCCTGACCAGGACCAAGGAGCGGACGACGGAGGCTGATCGCCATGCCGGCTGGTGGCTTCCGAGGCCGCCGCCTCGGGTCGACATCTTCATCACCACCTACAACGAGCAGTTCGAGGTTCTGGAGCGAACCATCGTCGGCGCCAAGGCGATCACCTATGCGGCATTGCGCGTCTTCGTCCTCGACGACGGCAGCCGGGCCTGGCTCCGGGATTACTGCACCGAGCACGGCATCGGCTATGTCGCCCGTACCGACAAGTCGCACGCCAAGGCCGGCAACATCAACAATGCCTTGCGGCTGCGCGCGGCGGATGCGGACCGGCCGGATTTCGTCGCCGTTCTCGACGCCGATTTCGTGCCTCATCTCGACTTCGTCGAGCGGACGCTCGCGTTGTTCCACGATCCGGCTGTCGGCCTCGTACAGACGCCCCAGCACTTCTTCAACCCGGACCCGATCCAGCACAATCTCGGCATCGGCGCGGCCTATCCCGACGAGCAGCGCCACTTCTTCGACAACGTCGAGCCGGCGCGCGACGCCTGGGGCATAGCAATGTGCTGCGGCACCTCCTCGATATTCCGCGTCTCCGCCGTGGAGATGATCGGCGGCGTGCCCACCGAGAGCGTCACCGAGGATTTCCTGCTCACGCTGCGCCTGTCCGCACACGGCTACCAGACCGTGTACCTGAACGAGGCGTTGTCGGAGGGATTGGCGCCGGAAGGCCTTGCGGAATACGTCACGCAGCGCGGCCGCTGGTGCCTCGGCCTCATGCAGATCGTGCGCAACGTCTACAATCCATTCGGCTCCCATGGTCTCGATTTCTTCCACCGGCTCAGCGTGCTCGACTCGCTGCTCTACTGGACGTCGACCTATCCGTTCCGCCTCGCCGCGCTGATCTGTCCACTGCTCTACTGGTGGGGCGGGGTGACGGTGGTGAACGCCTCGATCGCCGACATCATCCGGTATTACGGCCCCTATTATCTCTCGATCATGTACACGCTGAACTGGCTGTCCAAGGGACTGTTCATTCCGATCGTCAACGATGTCTCGCAGATCGTCGCCGCCTGGCCCGTGCTCCGCGCCGCCGCTCTCGGCCTGCTCTCCCCCGGTCCGCACAAATTCTCGGTGACCGCCAAGGGCGGCGATCGCGCCAAGATCATTGTCCAATGGCCGCTGATGCGGCCCTTCCTGATCCTGATGGCGCTGACGATCGGTGGCATGATCGTGTCGCTGACGTCCGATTTCGTCTTCAATACCACGGGGACCGCGGGAGACGGCGTCATCGTCGTGATGTTCTGGACGATCTACAACATTCTGGTGCTGTCGGTGGCGATCGCCGTGTGCATCGACCGTCCACGCTACAACCGGCCGCAACGCCAGATCGTCGAGCCGATAACCCTGACGGTCGACGGCGAGCCGCAACGCGGCTGGATCGTCAATCTCGGCCCCGGCGGCGCACGCGTCAGCGGTCCGGTCGGCCTTGCGACCGGCGCCATCGGCACGCTCACCCTGCCCCTGATCGGCGATATCCAGACCAAGGTCGCGGCTCCGACGAACGACGGCTACCGGCTCATATTTACGGTGACGCCGCAGCAGCGCGCCCAGATCATCGAGCGGCTGCACACCGCGAGCGGAGTGCCCGGCGCCGACAGCGGCGATCTCGGCCGCATGCTGAAAGAACTCGCGCGAGCCGTGGCCGATTGAGGAGAAGACAATGACGAGGCGACGGTGGAGCTTACAGACAGCGGTGTTCCTCGGCGGCACGACACTGATCATCGTGACGGCGCTGGCCGTTGCCATCCTCTATTCGGCGTCGCTGCAGCGGCGCGGCGAGGAGCTCGCGATCGAGCAACTGAGGACGCGCGGCGAGCTCAGCGCAAACCTGCTGGCGCGACAGTTGTACGGCACGTGGAGCGACGTGTCGCGGCTCGCCGCGATCATCGACCCCGCCGACGTCGCCGAGGCGCGCCGGCAGATCCAGTTCGTGAGCCAGTTCCAGCCGCGCTATGCCTGGCTCGGCATCGCCGACTCCGGCGGCAAGGTCATCGCGAGCAAGGACCGGATGCTGGAGGGACAAAACGTCGCCGACCTGCGCTGGTTCCGGCATGGACTCGGGGTGCCGACGGCGGTCGATGATCGCGAATCAGAGGCCCTGGGCCGGATGTTGCAGGCCGCTTCGGGACCGGACCGCTTGATCGCCATGTCGGCTCCGCTCGTGCACGACGGCGCCCCCGCCGGCGTCATCGGGGCCCAGATCGATTGGAAATGGGTGATCGAATCCGTCGCGGCGCTGGCGTCGCGCGACATCGATCTGGTGTTGCTGTCGCGCGAGAGCATCGTGCTGTTCGGCCCGCCGGATCTCGTCGGCAAGCAACTGACGATCGGCTCGGCGCAGGCCGCAAGCCGCGGGGCCTCGGTCGCGCTCATCGAGCGATGGCCCGACGGCAAGGATTATTTCACCCTCACGTTCCCCACCGTGAAGTACGCCGATCTGCCGAGCTTCGGCTGGTCCCTTCTGATCCGGCAGGACGCCGTTGCCGCGATGGTGCCGACCCGCCAGCTTGTGCGCTCGTTTTGGTTCAACGTTGCCGGTGGCGTGTTCTCGATCCTGGTGCTGCTCAATTTCGCCGCGAAATGGGTGGTGACGCCGATGCGCCGTCTTGCCCAGGCCGCCGAGACCATGGTGAAAGATCCGTTTTCTGGCATGGTGGCTCGGGAAACCCGGTACGATGAGGCGACGCGGCTGCGCGACGCCTTGGTCAGGCTCCAGTCGAAGCTGATGGCAAAAGTGCCTGGTTCGACGGAAGACAGCGGTAGCGGCATATAGCGGCGCCAGCAACCGGTGCGAGAACCCTCCTTTTCGGCGCTACGTGCTGGGTTCCCAAGCGGTCATTTGATGGCGACGGCCGGCCCCGAGGAAGGCAGGGGAACCGCGCCATCAAAGGAGGCGGGATAAGCCCGCAATTGTGGCACTGCACGCTGTTGCGGCACCCGGTTCCGAACTGTTAGTACTGCCGCACGCGTCGCCTTGGGCGCGGGTGCGTCTCCAGGCATACCGGCACCCGCTCTACAAGGCCCCCGCCGCGTTGCGAACCGGTATCGGCAGTCTCACTCACGGCAGTTCATGGATTATTTCGCGCAACAGCTCATCAACGGCCTCGTCCTTGGCTCGATCTACGGCCTGATCGCCATCGGCTACACCATGGTCTACGGCATCGTCGGCATGATCAATTTCGCCCATGGCGACATCTTCATGATCGGCGGCTTCATCGCGCTGATCTGCTTCCTGGTCCTGGTGTCGCTGGGCCTGACCGCGGTTCCGGTGATCCTGCTGATCGTGCTGCTGGTGTCGATGGCCATCACGGCGCTCTATGGGTGGACCATCGAACGTATCGCCTATCGCCCGCTGCGGCACTCGTTCCGCCTGGCGCCGATGCTGTCCGCCATCGGCATGTCGTTCGTCCTCACCAACTATTCGCAGGTGTCGCAGGGCGCGCGCGTCAAGCCGGTGCCGCCGATCATCACCGGCGGCTACACGCTGCACGAGGGCGCGGGCGGCTTCGTCGTCCAGCTCTCCAACATCCAGATCGTGGTGGTCATCACCACCATCGTTCTGCTCGCGCTGTTCACCTGGCTGGTATCCCGCACGCGGCTCGGCCGCGACATGCGCGCCTGCGAGCAGGATCAGACCATGGCGGCACTGCTCGGCGTCGACGTCGACCGCACCATCTCGATGACCTTCGTGATCGGCGCGGCGCTCGCGGCCGTCGCCGGCATGATGTACCTGCTGTATTACGGCCTGGTCGATTTCTTCATGGGCTTCGTCGCCGGCATCAAGGCGTTCACGGCGGCGGTGCTCGGCGGCATTGGCTCGCTGCCGGGCGCGATGCTCGGAGGCCTCGCGATCGGACTGATCGAGACGTTCTGGTCGGCCTATTTTTCGGTGGAGTACAAGGACGTCGCGGCATTCTCGATCCTGATCGTGGTGCTGATCTTCCTGCCAACCGGCCTGCTCGGCCGGCCCGAAGTCGAAAAAGTCTGAAGATGGAGTCCGCGTGAGCGCGTCCCTTCCCGCCTCGTCGAAAGGCTCCGAACCGGTCAGAGCCGCCTTCATCCTCAAGAAGGCCCTTCTCAGCGCACTGGTCGCTCTCGGTCTGTTCTCCCTGATGGTCGGCGTCCGCACCGAAGCGGGTCAGAGCGGCCAGCTCGTATACTGGACCCGCTTCGGCGACCTCGCCAGCCTGGTTGTGGCGGTGTTCGTCGGCTCGATCGCGGTCGAGCTGCTGCGGCTGTGGTTCGGACCGCGCGGCGGCCTCGGCAGCTTCGTGCCGCCGTCCGTGCGGAGCGGCATGTCGGTAGCCGGCCGCTATCTCGCGCCGGCGCTGCTGATCTTCACCTTGCTGGTACCGGTGATCTTCTACAATCAGCGTTACATTCTCGACCTCGGCATTTTGGTCCTTACCTACGTCATGCTGGGTTGGGGCCTCAACGTCGTGGTCGGTCTCGCCGGCCTGCTCGACCTCGGCTACGTCGCGTTCTACGCCGTCGGCGCCTATTCCTACGGCCTGCTCTCGACCACCTTCGGCCTGTCGTTCTGGGTCTGCCTGCCGCTCGCCGGCATTCTCGCCGCCTTCTGGGGCGTGCTGCTCGGCTTTCCGGTGCTGCGGCTGCGCGGTGACTACCTCGCCATCGTGACCCTGGCCTTTGGCGAGATCATCCGCCTCGTCCTCATCAACTGGCAGGACGTGACCGGCGGTCCCAACGGCGTCTCCGGGATTCCGCGACCGACGTTGTTCGGCATTCCGCTCGCACCGGGCGAAGGCGGCCTTGCATCGATGCTCGGCATCCCGTTCTCGCCGACGCATCGCATCGTTTTTCTGTTCTATCTGATCCTGGCGCTGGCACTCCTGACCAACTGGGTCACCATCCGGCTGCGCCGGCTGCCGATCGGCCGGGCCTGGGAAGCGCTGCGCGAGGACGAGGTCGCCTGCCGCGCGCTCGGCATCAACATCACCACCACCAAGCTGACCGCATTTGCGACCGGCGCGATGTTCGGCGGTTTCGCCGGCGCCTTCTTCGCCACGCGCCAGGGCTTCATCAGCCCGGAATCCTTCACCTTCCAGGAATCGGCGCTGGTGCTCGCCATCGTCGTGCTCGGCGGCATGGGGTCGCAGCTCGGCGTCGCGCTGGCGGCGCTCGCCATGATCGGCGGCTTCGAGCTGTTCAGAAGCCTCGAGGGCTACCGCATGCTGGTGTTCGGTCTCGCCATGGTGCTGGTGATGATCTGGCGGCCGCGCGGCATTGTCGGCCATCGCGCGCCGACCGTATTCCTGGAAAAATCCAAGAGCATCTCTTCGGACCTCGTCAAGGAAGGCCACGGATGAGCTCCGCTCCCATTCTCGCACTCGAAAACCTCACCATGCGCTTCGGCGGCATCGTCGCCGTCAATGCGCTGTCGTTCACCGCGCAACGCACGCAGATCACGGCCCTGATCGGCCCCAACGGCGCCGGCAAGACCACCGTGTTCAACTGCATCACCGGCTTCTACAAGCCGACCTCCGGCGTCATCCGCCTGACCCATGATGACGGCGCGCAGTTCGAGATGCAGAAGCTGAAGGACTTCAACATCTCCAAGCAGGCCAAGGTGGCGCGGACGTTCCAGAACATCCGGCTGTTTCCGGGCATGACGGCGCTCGAGAACCTGATGGTCGCGCAGCACAACGCGCTGATGCGCGCGTCCGGCATGACGGTGCTCGGGCTGCTCGGCGTGCCCTCGTGGCGCGCGGCCGAGCGGAACGCGATCGATGCGGCCGTGTTCTGGCTGAAGCGCGTCGGGCTGATCGACCGCGCCGACGACGCGGCCGGCAATCTCGCCTATGGCGACCAGCGTCGGCTGGAGATCGCGCGCGCGATGTGCACCTCGCCGGCCCTGCTCTGCCTCGACGAACCGGCCGCCGGCCTCAACGCGCGCGAGAGTGCGGCCCTCAGCGAGTTGCTGCTGTCGATCCGGGCCGATCACGCCACGTCGATCCTGCTGATCGAGCACGACATGAGCGTCGTGATGGAAATCTCCGACCGCGTCGTCGTGATGGACTACGGCGTCAAGATCGCCGAGGGCACGCCGCGCGAGATCCGCGACGATCCGAAGGTCATCGCCGCCTATCTCGGCACCGACGAGGAAGAGGCCGCAGCCGTGATGGAGGCCGAGGCGTGAGTGCGTCCCTGCTCGCGATCCGCAATCTGCGCGCGTCCTACGGCAAAATCGAAGCGCTGAAGGGCGTCGATCTCGACATCAAGCCGGGCGAGATCGTCGCGCTGATCGGCGCCAACGGCGCCGGCAAGTCGACGCTGATGATGTCGATCTTCGGCCGCCCGCGCGCAAGCTCCGGCAACATCGTCTACGACGGCAACGACATCACACAGGTGCCGACGCATCAGATCGCGCGGCTGCGCATCGCGCAGTCGCCGGAGGGACGCCGCATCTTTCCGCGCATGAGCGTGGCGGAAAACCTGCAGATGGGCGCCGACGCCGGCGAGACGACCGACGCGGAGCGGGCCAGCACGCTGGAGCGCGTCTTCGCCCTGTTTCCGCGCCTGAAGGAGCGCGTCGACCAGCGCGGCGGCACGCTATCCGGTGGCGAGCAGCAGATGCTGGCGATCGGACGCGCGCTGATGAGCCGGCCGCGCCTGCTGCTTCTGGATGAGCCCTCGCTCGGCTTGGCGCCGCTGATCGCCCGCCAGATTTTCGACGCCATTCGGACACTCAACCGCCAGGACGGTCTGACCGTGCTGATCGTCGAGCAGAACGCCAATCACGCGCTGAAGCTCGCCCATCGCGGCTATGTGCTGGTCAACGGCCTGATTACGCTGTCGGGCACCGGCACCGAGCTGCTGCAGCGACCGGAGATCCGCGCTGCCTATCTGGAGGGCGGCCGCCACTGAGGCGGGCCCTCAAAACGCGGCCAGAATGGCCTTAGTCCTTCGTAGGTGTGGTCAAAAATTGCCGGTGACTTCGCCGGAAAATCAGCCACAATGCGCGCGGTCTGCGGCCCGCCGTTCGGGCCGTTCCGTGTCGACCTACCCCCGCGAGGATTTCTCATGAAACCACTCAAACTCATCGGCTTGGCTCTGGGCGCATCGCTGGCGCTCTCGACTGCTGCCTTCGCCGAAGACATCAACATCGCCGTGGCCGGCCCGATGACCGGCAGTGAATCGGCCTTCGGCCGCCAGATGCAGAACGGCGCCGAGATGGCGGTCGCCGACCTCAATGCCGCCGGTGGCGTGCTCGGCAAGAAGCTCGCACTGCAGGTCGGTGACGATGCCTGCGATCCGAAGCAGGCGCGTTCGGTTGCCGAAAAGCTCGCCGGCTCCGGCATTCCGTTCGTCGCCGGCCATTTCTGCTCGTCGTCGTCGATCCCGGCCTCCGAGGCCTATGCCGACAGCAACGTGCTGCAGATCACGCCGGCCTCGACCAACCCGCTGTTCACCGAGCGCAAGCTGTGGAACGTGGCGCGCGTCTGCGGCCGTGACGACCAGCAGGGTCTCGTCGCCGCCAACTACATCGCGAAGAACTTCAAGGGCAAGAACATCGCGATCCTCAACGACAAGACCACCTACGGCAAGGGTCTCGCCGACGAGACCAAGAAGGCGCTGAACAAGGCCGGCGTCACCGAGAAGATGTTCGAGTCCTACAACAAGGGCGACAAGGACTTCAACGCTATCGTCTCCCGCTTGAAGCGTGACAACATCGATCTCGTCTATGTCGGCGGCTACCATCAGGAAGCCGGCCTCATCCTGCGCCAGATGCGCGACCAGGGCCTCAAGACCATCCTGATGGCGGGCGACGCGATGAACGACAAGGAGTTCGCTTCGATCACCGGTCCGGCCGCGGAAGGCACGCTGTTCACCTTCGGCCCCGAGCCGCGCAACAAGCCGAGCGCGAAGGCGATCGTGGACAAGTTCAAGGCCAAGAACATCGATCCCGAGGGCTATACGCTCTACACCTACGCCGCGATCCAGGTCTGGTCGCAGGCCGTCAAGAAGGCCAACACCACCGACGCCAAGAAGGTGATGGACACCATCAAGGCCGGCGAGTGGGACACGGTGCTGGGCAAGCTCGGCTTCGACGCCAAGGGCGACATCAAGCAGATCGACTACGTCGTCTACAAGTGGGACGCCAAGGGCGGCTACGCCGAGCTCGGCGGCAAGGGCTCCTGATAGAACTCCTGACCGTCTCGATCATCATCAGCAAAATACAAACGCCCCGGTCCTGGACCGGGGCGTTCTGCTGAGCGCTTGGTTCGTCGTTGAGGCCCGCCGACCGTGGGGAACCACGTCGTACAGAGGAACAGACCGGCTCAGCCGGCACAGGCCGAAAGCGATGGGGCCCCCTTCGCCGCCACTGCTGCACGGGCCGTTTCAACGGCACGCATCAGCTCGGCCGGGCGGAACGGTTTCTGCAGGTAAACGACACGGGTCAGCTCGTCCGACATCGACGCGCCATCGAAGGCAGTCATGCCGGAGACGGCGACCACCGGAACGTCGGGAACCAGCGCGCGCATACTGCTGACCAGATCGAGCCCGTTGGAATCATCGAGATAGATGTCGACGATGACGGCATCGAATGCCTGGTCGCGGAACAACTGCAGTCCGGACGCAGCGGTTCCCGCTTCGACCACGTCGAACTGATTGACGCGCAGCACCATACAGATCATGGCGCGCACATCCTTCTGATCGTCGACCACCAGAATCCGTGGCATCAACTTCTCCAGAATTTTTCCGTTGGACAGCCTACGACGTAGAAAGAAATCGGACACAACTATGAGTATATTTATCCCAATTGCGGTAAAGGTGCGGTTACTCCAACTATCGACTCATTCTACAGAACGATCCGATCTGGTACCATACAACCTTCATTAGAACAGTGATTTTCTTCGCGCACCAGCTGTAAAGCCTCCCCTCTTGCACGTCGGCTCTGTTGCGCAGGACCCTTGGAGATGCAGAGCATCAAGGATCATCGCGAAGTCCTCCTGTCGACGTCCACCGCGACGCGCCGAGACCAAATCGCAGCACTCGCCGCGGTTGCGATCTCGACCTTGCTGTTTGCCGCCGCCGCTCCCTTTGCCAAGGTGCAGTTGCCGCCGGTGCCTGCGTTCGTCGCGAGCTACCAGTCGGCGCTGGCGCTGAACGATCTCATCACCGCGTTCCTGCTGTTCTCCCAGTTCGTGCTGCTTCGCTCGCGACCGTTGCTGTGGTTGGCCTCCGGTTACCTGTTTACCGCGCCAGCCTCGCTGCTGCACACGCTGGTGTTCCCAGGCCTGTATTCTCAGACCGGCCTGCTCGATGCAGGGCCGCAGACCGCAGCCTGGATCTACATGATCTGGCACGGCGCGTTCCCCTTGTTCGTTCTGGTCTATGCGCTGCACGACCGTCTCCGTCCGGCGCCCGTTGGGTCGGTTGCGCTGTCTCTCTCGGTCGCCGTGCTCGGCGTGGCGGTTGCACTTGCGGCACTCACCTGGGCGGTGATCGCCCATGATACGGCGCTGCCTGCGCTCGTCCGCGATGACGCTGCCACTCCGGCTTTGAAGATCGCGGTCGGCGCCATCTGGTGCGTAACATCGGCTGCCCTGCTCGTCCTGGCGTTGCGCAGGCCGCACAGCATTCTCGACCTCTGGGTCATGGTGGTGCTGTGCGCTTGGCTGTTCGATCTCTCGCTCTCCTCGCTGCTCAACGCCGCCCGGTTCGACCTCGGCTACTATGCGGGCCGCATCTATGGCTTGCTGGCAGCGAGCTTCGTCCTCGGCGTCCTGCTCGCCGACAATGTCAGGCTGCAGACGAGGCTCACGCGGCTGCTGCAGCAGCAGCGCCGGCAGAGCGAAAGCGAGCGGGCACGCTTCATCGCGCGGGAGCGGCTGTTCAGCGCTGTGGTGGAATCCTCCAACGACGCCATCATCACGCTGACGCTGCAGGGCAAGATCACGTCCTGGAATCGCGCCGCCGAACACCTGTTCGGATACGGCGCAGACGAGGCGCTTGGCAACGACGTCGGCCTGATCGTGCCCGCCGAACGGCGCAGCGAAGTCGATCGCATCCTGAGCCGGATCGGCGGCGGCGAGAAGATCGAGCATCACGAGACGATCCGCCGCCACAAGGACGGCCGCGAGATCGAAGTATCGCTCGGCGTGTCGCCGATCCTCGACGCGCATGGTGTGGTCATCGGCGCCTCGAAGGTGGCGCACGACATCACCGAGAGCAAGCGCACCCGAACCGCCCTGACCCGTGAGACCGAGGAGCGCCGCCGCATCTTCGAGACCTCGCAGGACCTGATCCTGGTTGCCAACTCCTACGGACAATTGATGCAGGTCAGCCCGAGCGCGCTGGACGTGCTCGGCTACCGGCCGGAGGAGATGGTCGGCCGCAATGCCAGCGACTTCGTCTATCCGCCCGAGCTCGAGGCGGTCCGTAGCCAGATGCGCGCCTGCCGCCGCGGCCGCGACGTCCGTAATTTCGAGGCGCAGCTCATGCACAAGGAAGGCCGCGGCGTCGTCCTGAACTGGATGGCGAGCTGGTCGGAGCCGGTGCAGCGCCACTTCTTCGTCGGCCGCGACCTCACCGAGAAGCGCGCGGCCGAGGCGCAGTTCCGCCAGGCGCAGAAGATGGAGGCGGTCGGTCAGCTCACCGGCGGCGTCGCCCACGACTTCAACAACATCCTCACCGTCATCACCGGCAGCATCGGCATTCTTGCCGACGCCGTCTCCGACCGGCCGGAGCTCGCCTCCGTCGCCAAGCTGATCGACGACTCCGCCGACCGCGGCGCGCAGCTCACGCGGCAGTTGCTGGCCTTCGCCCGCAAGCAGCCGCTGCAGCCGACGGATCTCGACGTCAACGCGCTGTTGAACGAGACCGCAGCCTTGCTGCAGCCGACGCTCGGCGCGCAGATCGAGATCGAGCGTATCCTTGACGCCGATCCCTGCACTGCGCTCGCCGATCCGAACCAGCTCGCCACCGCGGTCATCAATCTCGCGCTCAATGCGCGTGATGCGATGCCGCAGGGCGGCAAGCTCACGCTGGAGACCGCGAACGTCACGCTCGACCGGGACTATGCCGACGTCCATAGCGAGGTCATCGTCGGTGACTACGTGATGATCGCCGTGAGCGACACCGGCTGTGGCATTCCGCCGGCCTATCTCGAGAAGGTGTTCGATCCGTTCTTCTCGACCAAGGGCACCGGCAAGGGCACGGGGCTCGGCCTCAGCATGGTGTTCGGTTTCGTCAAGCAGTCCGGCGGCCACATCAAGATCTACAGCGAGGTCGGCCACGGCACCTCGATCAAGCTGTATCTGCCGCGCTCGGCGTCCACTCCGGCGGCCAGCGCGGGCTTGCAGGCGCCAGACGCGCGCGGCGGCAATGAGACGATCCTGATCGTGGAAGACGATCCGCTTGTACGCCAGCACGTGATCGCCCAGGTCGGCAGCCTCGGCTACACCACCCTGGCTGCAGCCAATGCCGCCGAGGCGCTCGACGTGCTCGAGCGCCATCCGGAGATCGACCTGCTGTTCACCGACGTCATCATGCCCGGCGCCATGAACGGCCGCCAGCTCGCCGACGCCGCGCGGGTGCGGCGGCCGGCGCTGCGGACGCTGTTCACCTCGGGCTACACCGAGAACGCGATCGTGCACCACGGCCGCCTCGACGCCGGCGTGCTGCTGCTGCCCAAGCCTTACCGGAAGCCAGAGCTGGCCCGCATGATCCGTATCGCGCTGGAGCGCTGAAGCACGCGCCCGGATCGGCGTAAGCGACATCCGGGCCTACCGGCGCGGCACGTGAGACCCGGATGTCGCCTCCCCCCCCCTCGCGCCCGCGGGACGCAAGCGGGGCGCTCATACCAGCGCCGAGGCGCGTGCCCTCCTGCATTGAGGCCTCGCGCCGGCCGCGCTATCCATCCGGCATCATCATCTGCAGCGAGGGACGATCGTGCAGAATCTCCTCACCGACATCCCCGGCGTACGCGTAGGCCATGCCCATGACGCAGCGCTCGCTTCCGGCGTGACCGCGATCCTGTTCGATCAGCCGGCGGTCGCCGCGATCGACATCCGTGGCGGCGGACCCGGGGTGCGCGAGGATGCGCTGCTCGATCCTGCGAATACGGTGGAACGGGTCGACGGCATTGCCCTGTCGGGAGGCTCGGCGTTCGGGCTCGAGGCCGCGAGCGGCATTCAGGCCTGGCTGGCGGAACAGGGGCGCGGCTTTGCCGTGCGCGACGCGCTGATCCCGATCGTCCCCGGCGCGATCGTGTTCGACCTCTTGAACGGCGGCAACAAGGCCTGGGGCCGCTACGCGCCGTATCGCGAGCTCGGCTACGCGGCCGCGGCGGCGGCCAGCACGACCTTCGCGCTCGGCAGCGTCGGTGCCGGGCTCGGCGCCACCACGGCCAACCTGCAGGGCGGGCTCGGCTCGGCGTCGGCGACGACGACAGGCGGCATCAAGGTTGCGGCCATTGTTGTGGTGAATGCGGTCGGCAGCGTCACCGTCGGCGACGGTCCGTGGTTCTGGGCGGCACCGTACGAGATCGACGGCGAGTTCGGCGGCCGCGGCCTGCCGGCCGCCTTCACGACGGACATGCTGGCGATGCGCATCAAGGGCGGCCCGGCAGCATCGGCCTCCGAGAACACGACGATCAGCCTCGTCGTGACCGATGCCATCCTGACTAAGGCGCAGGCCAAGCGGCTCGCGATGATGGCGCAGACCGGCATGGCGCGCGCGATCTATCCGGTGCATCTGCCGCTCGACGGCGACATCGTGTTCGCGGCCGCGACCTGCACCAGGCCGATCGAGCCGCTGGTCGAGCTGAGTGAGCTCGGCATGGTCGCGGCCAACGTCCTGGCGCGCGCGATCGCCCGCGGCGTCTATCACGCGAGGCCGCTGCCGTTCGCCGGCGCGCTGCCGTCCTGGCAAGGCCGCTTCGGCAGTTGAGCTTACGCGCTGACCGCGGTCGTTGAAGACGTGGAGGCCGACAGCATGTTGGACTGCCGCTGGATCAGCTTCTCGATCATGTTGTAGGACGAGGTCGCAGCGTTGGACGCGGTTGTGGCTGCCGGCGTCGTCAGCGTCACCTTCGACCCATCCGCATAGGTGATCGTGGTCGTGGTCGAACCGTCGCTGTTGGTGGACGAGGAGCTCGACGCGCCCGACAGCGCCTGCATCAGCGCATCGGCCCCTGCGCCCGACGAATTGCCGGAGCCGTCGGCGTTGCCTGCGCCAGCCTGGTGGTGATGGTGGCCTCGACGGCGTCCGGCGCCCTGCAGCGCCGAGGTCAGCTCGTCCATGCTGACATTGCCGTCGCTGTTGCTGTCGAGCTTGCCGAACACCTTGTCTGCGTTCGAGAGGTTGGTGCCGCCCGCGCCGAGCGCAGTCTCGAATTCGGACTTCGTGATCTTGCCGTCGCCATCGCCGTCGATCTGCGAGAACAGGTCCTGCAGCGGATTGCTGGTCGAGCTCGCGCTCGACGTCGTCCCCGACTGGCTCTGCGCCGCCAGCAGCGCGCTCATCGTCTCCGGGGCGATCTGCCCCGAGCTGCCGCCGCTGCCTGAGCTCGACCACGGGCTGAAATTGCCCGAGCTGCTCGAGCCAGTATTGCCCAGGCTGAACAGCCCGCCGCCGGACTGGTCTGATTTGCCGGAACTGGACTTCGTCGAGCCCAGCGACTGCAGGCCATCCAGGACCGACGCGGCGGCCCCCAATGCAAACCACATGGCGAAACTCCGAGAAAGCCGCGGCGAGCGGCGGCGACAACACCTCGCCCCTCTCCTCGCAATCGCCATGCCAGCGCCAAATCGCTGATATTTCCCGACATTTCGCGATGTTGCGATCGCCGAAACCCGGCAGATCATGCCGCGCCCGGCAGATTTTTCCCGCTCGCGTTGCCGCAGCCGCCTCTGCATGATACGGCGACACTCCCCGATCGCACTGGAACAGCCGCCCATGACCCAGTCCTTCACGCCGCGTCCGCTCGTCATCGCACCATCGATCCTGGCCTCCGATTTCTCCAAGCTCGGCGAGGAGGTGCGCGCCGTCGATGCCGCCGGCGCCGACTGGATCCATCTCGACGTCATGGACGGCCATTTCGTGCCGAACATTTCCTACGGCCCTGACGTGATCAAGGCGCTGCGTCCGCACACCACCAAGATCTTCGACGCGCATCTGATGATCACGCCGTGCGATCCCTATCTCGAAGCCTTCGCCAAGGCCGGCTGCGATCACATCACGGTCCACGCCGAGGCCGGCCCGCATCTGCATCGCTCGCTGCAGGCAATCCGCGCGCTCGGCAAGAAGGCCGGCGTCTCGCTCAACCCGTCGACCCCGCTCAACGTCATCGAATATGTGCTCGACCTCGTCGACCTCGTGCTGATCATGTCGGTCAATCCCGGCTTCGGCGGCCAGGCCTTCATCCCCTCGGCGATTGGCAAGATCCAGGATCTGCGCGCGATGACCGCGGGCCGGCCGATCGATATCGAGGTCGATGGCGGCGTCGGCCGCGACAATGCCGGCGCACTCGCCGCCGCTGGCGCCAACGCCTTCGTCGCAGGCTCCGCCGTCTTCAAGGGTGGCACGATGGAAGCCTATCGCAGCAACATCGCCGCGATCCGCAGCGCCGCCGCGTTGGCGCGCGGCGAAGCGATCTGAGGCACGCGAGGCGGGATGCACACGCTCACGCCGCAGCCGCTGACGAAAGCGGCCTTCGCTGCTTTCGGCGACGTCGTCGAGACCGATGGCGCCCAGCCCATCGACATCAACCAGGGCTTCGCCCGCCGCTGCAACGGCCTCGCTGCTGTCGACGTGACATCGGGCGGCGCGGCCGCGAACATCAGCCTGTTCGAGGCCAAGCCGCGGCCGTTGCCGATCGAGATCAAGCTGATGGAGCGGCACCCGCTCGGCAGCCAGCTGTTCATGCCGTTGCAGGACCGGCCGTGGCTGGTGCTGGTCTGCGCCGATCCGCGCGATCCCGCGAGCTACCACGCCTTCACGGCAACCGGCCGCCAGGGCGTCAACTACGCGCGCAACGTCTGGCATCATCCGCTCTTGGTGTTCGACGAGGCCTCGCGCTTCATGGTGGTCGACCGCATCAGCCCCGACAATCTCGAGGAGCTGTGGCTCGACGAGCCGCTCTACCTTGCCATTCCCTGATGACCGATGGCGCGCCGGTTGATCATCCGCGCCGTGGAGAGACGATGATGGACAAGCCGAACTACTTCGTGCCGCATGGCGGCCACCCGCCGCAGACCGACCTGCTCACCGGGCGCGCCGTGTTCACCGAGGCTTATGCCGTCATTCCGAAAGGCGTGATGCGCGACATCGTCACCTCGGCGCTGCCGTTCTGGGACAAGACCCGGACCTGGGTGATCGCGCGTCCCCTCTCCGGCTTCTCGGAAACGTTCTCGCAATACATCGTCGAGGTGTCGCCCGGCGGCGGCAGCGCCCAGCCCGAGCCGGATCCGGAGGCCGAGGGCGTGCTGTTCGTGGTGTCAGGCGAGATCATGCTCACCATCGCCGGCAAAGAGCATCGCCTGGGCCATGGCGGCTACGCCTTCCTGCCGCCGTCCTGCAAGTGGACGCTGCGCAACGACAGCCAGGCGCCCGCGACCTTCCACTGGATCCGCAAGGCCTATGAGGCCGTTCCCGGCATCGCCGTGCCCGAGGCCTTCGTCACCAACGAGGCGACGATCGCCCCTGCCGCGATGCCGGAGACGCAGGGCCGCTGGGCCACCACGCGCTTCGTCGATCCGCTCGACGTTCGCCACGACATGCACGTCAACATCGTCACCTTCGAGCCCGGCGCCGTGATCCCGTTCCTGGAGACGCATGTGATGGAGCACGGGCTCTATGTGCTCGAGGGCAAGGCGGTCTACAAGCTCAACCGCGACTGGGTCGAGGTCGAGGCCGGCGACTTCATGTGGCTGCGCGCCTTCTGCCCGCAGGCCTGCTACGCCGGTGGCCCCGGCCGCTTCCGCTACCTGCTCTACAAGGACGCCAACCGGCACATGAAGCTGCGGCCGTTCAGGTGAAGGCCAGCAGCATCCGCTGAATGAGTCCTGGATACACGGCTGATGTCGACCGTTCCCGAACGCCTGGAGAGCTTGATCGAAGGGGAATTGGCTGAGCTGTCCGACAAGCGTGTGCTCTCGCATATCCGCGGCATGCTCGTCGCACCTCACATGGTGCTGCGCGATTGGAACTATGGCCAACCGGGGCAGCAATATCCCTGCTGGTTCGTGCTTCGCGATGCACAATCCGGTGCCGAGATCGCCTATTGTGAGCACGGCTTCGGACCGGGCTGCCCCTGGGGCCTGGTGAGTTCTGCGCACGAACCGGAGTTCCGCCATATGGGCATGGACTCCGGCTGGTTCACCTCGTTTCTGGATGCATTTTTCGATTCTTTCGCCTGCGTGGCGCTTCTAATCTGGAAGGTGATCAAGATCGATGCTGACGGAACCCGGACCTGTCTAACCGCCGAAGGCGCGTGGGAGAGCACATGGCAGCGGGTCTACGAATTGCGCAATCATGATCCGAGCGGCCGCTATGAATGCGGCCACGACATCGGCTATCGCAAGACTGCCACCTGATGCGCTCGTCGAATCTTCGGCCGCAACCGCCGACGAAGAGCTTCTCCTCATCGGCCTCGAACACCGGCTCGATCGCGCGATCGACCAATCCACGCCGTACTCGCTCCCTCATTCTCCCCCTAGTGATCCTCCCTCACGCCCCCTGATACTCCACCTCTTCCGCCGTGCCGCGGTCGAGCACGGCCTTCGCCTTGGCATGGTCGAGGTCGTCCTCCCAGGCGGCGACGACGACGGTGGCGACGCAGTTGCCGATCAGATTGCCGACGGCGCGCGCGATGCCGACGAACCAGTCGACCGACAACACGAGCACAAGTCCGATCGCGGGGATCGCCGGCACGGCGCCGAGCGTCGCGGCCAGGATGACGATCGCCGAGCCCGGTACGCCATGCGCGCCCTTCGACGTGACCAGCGACACGCCGAGCACCAGCAGCAGGTCGCTGACCGACAGCGGCGTGTTGGTGGCCTGGGCGATGAAGACGACGGCGAGCGTCAGGTAGATCGAGAACGCATCGAGGTTGAAGGAATAGCCGGTCGGGATGACCAGGCCGACGACCTCCTGCTTGACGCCCATCGCCTCGAGCTTGCGCATGATCTGCGGCAGCACGGAGTCGGACGAGGCCGTCGCCAGCACGATCAGCAGCTCCTCCTTCAAATAGCGCAGGAACTTGAACAGGCTGAGGCCGGCCATGCGCATCACGAGGCCAAGCGCGGTCACGACGAACAGCGCCACCGAGACGTAGAACAGCACGACCAGCGCCAAGAGCTGCTTGAGCGAGCCGACGCCATATTTGCCGACGGTGAAGCCGATGGCGCCGAGCACGCCGAGCGGCGCGACGCGCACGATCAGCCCCATCGCCTTGAACAGCACCTTGGCGACGGACTCGATCAGGTCGACCACGGGCTTGCCGGGCTCGCCGACCAGCGCCAGGCTGACGCCGAAGATCACCGCGAAGAACAGCACCTGCAGCACGTCGTTGCGGGCAAAGGCGTCGAACGCCGTCGGCGGAATGATGTTGAGGATGAAGCCGCCGAAGCCGCCGCCCTGCAGCTTGTGGGCGTTGTCGGCGAAGCTCGCGAGCTGCTTGGCGTCGAGCTTGGAGACGTCGATGTTCATGCCGTGGCCGGGGCTGAAGACCAGCGCCAGCACGAGGCCGAAGGCCAGCGCGATCGTGGTCATGCCCTCGAAATAGACCAGCGACTTGACGCCGACGCGGCCGACCTTCCTGAGATCGCCGGCGCTCGCAATGCCGTGCACGACGACGCAAAACACGATCGGCGCGACCACCATGGCGATCAGACGCAGGAAAGCGTCGCTGAAGAATTTGAGCCCCTGGGCGGTCTCGGGCGCGAAGACGCCGATCAGGATGCCGAGCACGAGCGCAGCCACGACCTGAAAGAAGAGCGAGCCGAACAGGCCTCGCTTCGGCGCGGCTGTCCCCGCCATGCTCACATCCGTTGCCGCCATTGATCGTCCCCCCTCAGAAAAAAACCGACACGTTCCGCACGCGCCGGATCACTTTGGAGGGGGAACTTTCGAAACGCAACCGCAGCCGCGTCTCACTTTTCAGCCTGTGCATGCCGTTCTGACTGTCGTGCTTGGAGGCGCCGTGGATCTTCATCGCATGTCCATCATTCCCCCGACACGACCCTTGCCGGCGCATCATCATCGTCGCCCTCGGCTTCCCGTGCCGCGAGCCGTGTCCGCACCACGGTCACCGTACACCCCGCCTCCGCGGCGACCTTCGCCGAGACGCTGCCGAGCAGCGAGCGCAGCACGGAATCGCGGCGGGCGCCGATGATGATGTGGTCGACCTGGTTGGCCTCGGCGAATTCGATGATGGAGGCCGCCGGATCGACCGCCTCCAGCACGTGCACCGTCAGCCGGCTGGCGTCGAGCTTGAGCGGCGTCGCCCAGTGCTTCAGCGCGACCATGCGGTCGATGTGCTTGTTGTTGCCCTCCTCGTCCAGGGTGCGGTCGATGGTGAGGCGCCCGAGCTTCAGCACGTTGACGCAGGCGAGCCGCGCCGCGGGCAAGGTGGCGAGGATGCGCTGCGCCGTCAGCCGCAGCGCGCCGTTGAGCTCCTCGCCGCCCTCCACGGTGTCGATCGCGACCGCCACGATCGGGCTGGAGGCGATCTGCACCGCGACGTCGGATGTTTTCTGTTCCGGCTGCACCAGGCCGCGGTTGAAGCGGCGGCGCCACACGGCCGTGATCGGGTCGCGCTTGACCTTCTCCGCACGCGCCGTCAGCTTGACCTGGTCGGGATGGCCGAGATCGAAGGCGAGCTGCGCCGCTGTCGGGTAGCGCCAGACCGGC
This sequence comes from Bradyrhizobium sp. HKCCYLRH1034, assembly GCF_051168375.1. NCBI lineage: Bacteria > Pseudomonadati > Pseudomonadota > Alphaproteobacteria > Hyphomicrobiales > Nitrobacteraceae > Bradyrhizobium > Bradyrhizobium sp. HKCCYLRH1034. The sequence continues at coordinate 240,814 of NZ_JBNPUW010000001.1, forward strand.
TCGATCTCCAGGCAGCGCAGCACGATCTCCTGCAGCCACGGCGGATAGTCCGGCTTCAGCTGTCGCGGTGGATAGGGATCGCGCCACAGCCGCCGGCGCATGCCGCGCAAGGTTTCGGTCTCGCCGAACGGCCGCACGCCGGTGGTGAAGAAGTAGAGCAGCACGCCGAGCGAAAAGATGTCGCTGCGCGGATCGCTACGCGTGCCCATCATGCGCTCCGGCGCCATGTAGGGCGCGGTGCCGTAAGGCAGGCGGAACTCCTCCTGCAAGAGATCCGGCAAGTGCTTGTGGCAGGACAGGCCGTAGTCGATCAGCACCGCCTCCCCCGTCGGCCGGAACATGATGCTGGAGGGCTTGATGTCGTGATGGATGACGTGCTGCCGGTGAATATCGGCGAGCGCGGTCGCGATCTTCGCGACCAGCACCCGCGCCTCCTCGTAAGCCAGCGGCAGCTCGGGCAGCCGCTTGTACAGCGTATCGCCTGGAATCTGCTCGATCACCACATAGGCCTGGGTGGCGAAATCGCCGGTGCCGAAACAGGCCGGCACGTGCGGTCCCGACAGTTTTGGCAGAATCATCTGCTCCATCTCGAAGCTGACGATCGCCGCAGGATCCTCGCCCTCGGAGACGCGCGGCACCTTCATCAGGATGGGCCGGTCGATGTCCGGATGGGTGACGCTCCACAACGTCGCCATGCCGCCGGAATGCACGCATTCACCCACCGTGAAGCCGTCGATCACGACGCCCGGCTTGAGCCTTGATTTCGTCATGCTCTAGCGCCCCATCGAGAGCCGCTGCGCCAGCCAGGGCGGCAGGCCGTTGTCGCGAATGCGCTGCGCCGCCGCCTCGACGTCATAGGGCACGCGGCAATAGGTCAGCTCGCGGGTCCTGGTGTCGAAGGTCACGAACGACGCGGCCGGATCACCGTCGCGCGGCTGGCCGACCGAGCCGACCACGGCCAGCCATTGCCGGCCGCGCAACAGCTGAATGGGCATGTTGGCGGTCGGGGTGAAGCTCGTCATCTTCGCGGTGGCGGACATCGAGTACAGCGCCGGACGATGGATGTGGCCGCAGAACGTCACCTGCGCCTCGGTCGCGATCATGCTGCGCGCGGCATCGGCCGACGACTGCACATAGCGCCAGCGCGGCGGGCTCGAGGCCTCCGCATGCACGAACAACCGGTCGTCGTCACCGATGCTCATCGGCAGCTCGGCGAGAAAGCGGCGCTGCTCGGCGCTGAGCCGCCCGCGCGTCCACTCCATCGCCGCCTGCGCCTCGGCATTCATGCTCTCGCTCGCCGTCGAAACGGCATTGTCGTGATTGCCGCGCACCGCCAGCCCGCCACCGGCGACGATCTCCATGACGGTGTCGACCGACCATTCCGGATCGGCGCCATAGCCGACGATGTCGCCGAGACAGATGAGACGATCCGCGCCACGCGCACGCGCCGCCTCCAGGCAGGCCGCAAAGGCCTGCCGATTGGCATGGATATCGGTGAAAATCGCCAGCAGCACCCGTGTCCTCCGGTTCTCAAGGCTAGCGGCCGTGGCCACACGAGACTTGAGGAACATCAAACAAGATAGGCGGAGAGATGCGGAATGTCAGCGTTGCAGGTCCCCTGCGATGCGCCGGTGCGGCTTTCTTCCCTGGGTAAAGCCGAAGCCCAGGAACTTGCGGTGGTTCGGTCTGGCGACCGCACTCTTGACCTTGTTGACCTTGAGCTCGAGGCGCCGTGCCAGGAACGTCCCGATGCTCGCCATTACCCGCGCGCGAGCTTCGCGCGGGAGGATACGGCCGCAGCCGCCTACTGCTCGTCCTTCGGCGGCATGCGCGGCGGCAGCAGTGGCGTGAACGAGACGCCGTCGCCGGCGTTCTTGGCGGCCTTGAACTCGCCGGTGGAGGGATCACCGCCGGCGGTCTCGATGATCGTCTTCGGCAGAATGTATTCGCGCGCGGCGTCGATGACCCCGCCGTCGCCGGTGCCGAAATCGGCGGCGCGACCGCCCTGCGGATGGCCCGCCGCGATCTGGTCGGCGGCGTGCTGCGCCTTGTCGGCAAGTGTGTCGCTGTAGGGAATACGATAGGCGCGCGGCACGCCGCTCGGACGGTTGTCGTCGTCCAGCGCCTCGACCCACAGATAGACCGCGCCGGGATCGCCCTCGACGGAGTGCGGATCGACGATCCGCACCTGCAGCACCTTGAAGCTCCTCGGCAGCCGGTCGACGCTGGCCCAGCCGAGCAGGCCGCGGGCGCCGGCGAAGCTGCCGACATAGAACGCACTGGTGATGACCACGGCGACCGCCTTGGCCTGCCAAGGCAGCCTTGCATAGACCAGCACCAGCAAGAGCAGCGCGCCGATCAGCGCGTAGCACACGGACAGCGTGACGATGACGGTCTGCAGACTGCTCATCATCGCCTGATCACCCTGACGCCGGTCTTGGGATCGAGATCGGCGCCATTGCGCCAATTGCTGCGGAACGTCTCCAAAAGCGATTTCGGTCGGCGCTGCACGTCGATCACCTTGCCCTCGGCATTGAGCTTGAAGCGCAGCGCCGTCTTCTCGTCGCCGGAATGGTCGAGCACGACCTTGTCGTCGAAGATCACCTGCGCGGTCGGGTTGAGCTTCTGCACCTTCACGGTGGCCTCGACCGGCGCGCCGCTGACGTTCTGGAAATGCGAGATGTTGACGGTGTATTCGCCGGCGACGATGCCTCTGATGGTCACGATCTCCTCGCGGATCGGCGACGGGATCTTCAGACCGTTGACCAGGATGAAATCGTTGGCGCCGCCGCGGTCGTCGCGATCGAGGGTGAGGAAGCCGGCCTCGCGATGCCGGTACCAGGCGATGTTGCCGACGGGATCCTGCACGAACAGGTCGAGATCGTCGGGATGGTTATCCGGCCAGTCCATCGTGATCAGGAACTCGGCCTTCGAGTCGACCTTGCCGTCCTTGGCGTCCGGCGAGATCGCGAGCACCGCGATGAAGAAGAAGAACGCGACGATCTGTAGCGCCTTGAACAGCATGACGCTGAACGGGTCGAACTGCTCCTCGCGCGGGTAGAGCCCGAAATCGTCCATCATGCGCCCTGCTCCGGCGCGCGATCCATCGCGCGCTCGAGCCGCGGCGTCACCCGCGTCTCGGTGAGCATGACCGCGTCCGAAAACACGCGCCCAGTCGCCGCATCCAGCATGTAGTACTGGATGCGCACCAGGATCGAGCCGACGAGGCCGGCGAGCGTCGTGTACATGGCCACCGCCATGCCGTCGCTCATCAGCCCCATCGAGGATTTCATCGCCAGCTTGTCGTTGACGTCGAGGCCGGCAATCGGCGCCAGCATGATGATGAAGCCGATGATGGTGCCGAGCAGGCCGAGCTTCATCAGCGTGTCCGAGGCGAAGCCGCCGAAGCCGTTGGAGCCGCGCAGGCGGTCGGCGAGCGTCCGCAGCAGCAGCGTCTGGTCGAGCCGCCCTGCCCCTTGCGTTTGCGCCTTGGTGACGAGGCTGCGGATGTGGTTGGTGACCAGCCCTTTGGGAAGCAACTGCGCATCAGGTTCGAGCGCGCGCGCCGCATCGGGCCCGATCAGCACGGCGCGGCAGCGCCGCGCCGCATCCGCCTCGCGCGCGATCGCTCTGGTGCGCCAGAAGCAATGGCAGCACGTGGCGACGTAGAGCACGGCGATGACGCTGGAGATGTAGGTGCGGTCGGAGGCGACCATCAGGTGGAAATAGCCGTAGCGGGCGAGCACCACGGCGGCGAATATCGTAAGGCCGGTGAAGATCATCCAGAGCAGCAGCGGCCCGCGCTCGGCTGCGTCGCGCGCAGGTTCCACTCGTTCGGCACTGCTGACCACGCTCATGCATGAACTCCCGATGCGCGCCGTTTCGTTCGGCGCTTCGCAGGCGAGTTAAGCAGAGCGGCGGAACAGCGTCCAAAGACATCTGCCTCGAGGCTCTCGGGAAAATTTCCCAACCTGCCGCTTGCTGCAGTGCATTTGCTTGGCGGAGCACCAGCCCATTGTTACGCTGCGGCAAAAGCCGTGGAGAGGATCGCATGCGTCTCGTGCTCCAGCTCATTGCGCGCCTCGCGCTGATCGTGCTGCTGTGTCTGGCCGCCGCGGCCGTATGGGTCACCGTCGACGCCTATCGCAGCGTCGACCGCGCCACCGCGGCATCGGCCGACCGGGTCTCGCAGGCGCTGGAGGCGCTGTACTGGCGCGAGCTGCTGCTGCGCGGCAACCGATCGCGCGAGCGGCTGCTGCCGCTGCCCGACTGGCGCACGACCGAGACCATGAAGCTGATCGCGCCCGGCATCTGCGTACAGTTCAAGCCGGAGGCGGCGTTCGAGAAACCGCTGTGCGGCCAGAGCAAGGGCCTCGGCGCCGCGCCGCCGCGCTGGTTCTCAAGCGCCGTGGAAGCCATCCTCGGCGATCACGCGGCGGTCGCGCAGCCGATCAGCGCGCGCGCCACCACGGCGGGAACCGTCTCGGCGATCGCCGATCCCGATGCGGCGATCCAGCTCGCCTGGCTGCGCATCCAGGACAGCTTTGGCGTGGCGCTGGCGATGGCGGTCGCGATCGGCGTACTGGCCTCGCTGGCGATCGCCCATGCGCTGGCGCCGGCGCGCAGCATCGTCTCGGCGCTGCAGCGGATGGCCGAGGGCGACCACCGCCCCTCACTGCCGCGCTTCCGCTCGATGGAGCTCGCGATGATCGGCCGCGCCGTCGGCGAGCTCGGCGACCGGCTGGCGCAGGCCAACGAGCAGCGCGCCGCGCTGACCGAGCGCCTGCTCGACATCCGCGACGAGGAGCGGCGGGCGCTCGCCCGCGAGCTGCACGACGAGTTCGGGCAGAACCTCACTGCGATCCTCGCTTTTGCCTCGACGATCGAGAGCGCCGGCAACGGCCGCAACGATCAGATCGCCCAGGACGCACGCATGATCACGCAGTCCGTCAGCCATCTGATGGCGTGCCTGCGCGGCACCTTGAGCCGACTGCGCCGTCCGCTCACCGAGGAGCTCGGCCTCGCCGCAGGCCTGATCGCGCTGACCGAGAACTATCAGCACGCCGCGCGACCGGCGATCCGGCTCGACCTCCACGGTGATCTCGCCGACATCCAGGGCCCGGTCGCGGTCACCGCCTACCGGATGGCGCAGGAGTGCCTGACCAACGCCCTGCGCCACACCAGTGCGAGCGAGGTGTCGTTGCGGGTCGAGCGGCGCTCCGGGCCCGACAGTGCGCTGCTGATTTCAGTCGAGGACGACGGCGGCGGCGATGCGACACTGCTGGCGCAATCGAGCGGCTTCGGCCTGACCGGAATCCGCGAGCGCATCGCCGCGGTCGGCGGCTCGCTGTCGATCGGACCGGCCGCGCGCGGGCTCAGCGTCTCCGCGACAATTCCACTGGCCGCCTGAGACAACCGGGATGCCCGAGCGCACTGGCATTTCGATCCTGCTGGTCGACGACCACCCGGTGGTCCGGCAAGGCTATCGCCGCGTGCTGGAGAGCCAGGACGGGTTTCGAGTCATCGCCGAGGCCGACAGCGCCGCGGCGGCCTATGCCGCGTTCAAGGCGCATGCGCCCGACGTGGTCGTGCTCGACATCTCGATGAAGGGCGCCAGCGGGCTGGAGGCGATCCGCAACATCCGCGCTCGCGACAATCGCGCCTGCATCCTCGTGTTCTCGATGCATGGCGAGGCGCCGCTGGTGAAGGCGGCGTTCGCCGCCGGCGCGAGCGGCTTCGTCACCAAGAGCAGCGAGCCGTCGGCGCTGGTCCGTGCCATCCGCATGGTGATCAGCGGGGAGCGCGCGCTCAGCGACGACGTCGCCCATGTGCTGGCCGCCGACAGTCTCGATCCGCAGCAGACCGTGCTCGACCGGCTCGGCGAGCGTGAGATCGAAATCCTGCGCCAGTTCGCGTCGGGCCTGACCACCGAGCAGATCGCCACGAACCTGCACCTCAGCGTCAAGACGGTGCAGAACTATCATTATCTGGTGAAGGCCAAGACGGGACTGCAGACGGATGCGCAGCTGGTGCGGCTGGCGGTGACCAGCGGGCTGACGGATTTGTAGCCCGGATGAGCGCGCGCCTAGCGCGCCTGAAGTCCACGGAGCAGCAGGGTCAGCACGGCATCGACGCGGGCCGAGCAGGTGCATTCGCCCCATTCTTCAGCGTGGGCGGGATGATGGAAGCTTCGGGTCGCGTCGAAGATCGCCGCGGCCGCGGTCTTGGGATCAGCGACATCGAACGTCCCCTGCGCGACCCCCTCAGCGATCATGCCCTCGACCTGGGCGATCAGGTTCTGCTTGTGCGCCTTGACCACCGAGCACGCCTCGCGCGCCAGGGTGAGATAGGTCGCGAACATCTCCGGATCTTCACAGACCCGTTTCTGCTTGGCGCCGAACAGCTCGCGCAGCCAGCGCTCCAGCTTCGCCGGCGCCGGTCCCGGCTCGGCCGCGATCTGCGCCAGCGGCGCGCTGACCCGCTCGAGCCAGCGCTTGGCAACCGCCTCGCGCAGCGACGCCTTGCTCGGAAAGTGACGGTAGACGGAGCCGTGGCTGACATCGAGCGCTCTCGCGACGTCGACGACCGTCGCTTTGGCGAGCCCATAACGGCGCAACACGTCCTCGGTAACTTCGAGGATGCGCTCGGATGTCAGAACCACGGCTTCATTCATGCGTGCACCATATCGGCGTCGGACGTATTCGCCTTGATCTGGATCGTCTCAGCCTGGTCGGTGGACGATGGCGCGCGAAACCTGGTGGCCTGGGCCTCCAGGTGACGCGCGACCTGGAGATTCAGCCAGTCCTGAAATTGTGAGTGCAGCAATCGCTTTTCAATTTTCATCGAAGCGGTCCTTCGCAGTTGAAACCGCTGAACCCAAGGTCAGACAGTGGAAGTTGATCTTAAGCAAGATGGCAAGATCGATATACACCATCGCGCTGACAGATTTCAATATCTGTCAGCGCGATTCTTTGAAAATGGTATTATGATCCTGCAACGGCATGCCGAGCGGCTGGAAAGACCGCGGTTTGTGTCGATCCGGCCGCTCTGGTAAAGCGCGGCGTAAAATGCCGGCGCGGACGCTTGGTCCCGCCCACCTTCCCTCCCGCCTCGGAGCGCCGTCGATGATCCCCCGCTATTCCCGTCCCGAAATGGCCTCGATCTGGGAGCCGCAGACCCGGTTCAAGATCTGGTTCGAGATCGAGGCGCATGCGGCGGACGCGCTGGCGGAGCTCGGCGTGATCCCGAAGGAGGCCGCCAAGACGATCTGGGCCAAGGCCAAGGACGCCACCTTCGACGTCGCCCGCATCGACGAGATCGAGCGCGAGACCAAGCACGACGTCATCGCCTTCCTGACCCATCTCGCCGAGATCGTCGGTCCCGAGGCGCGCTTCGTGCACCAGGGCATGACGTCATCGGACGTGCTCGACACCTGCCTCAACGTCCAGCTCACCCGCGCCGCCGACCTGCTGCTCGCCGATCTCGACCGCGTGCTTGCGGCGCTGAAGACACGCGCCTTCGAGCACAAGATGACGCCGACCATCGGCCGCTCGCACGGCATCCACGCCGAGCCGGTGACGTTCGGCCTCAAGCTCGCTTATGCCTATGCCGAATTCTCCCGCGCGCGCGCGCGCCTGGTCGCCGCGCGGAAGGAAGTCGCGACCTGCGCGATTTCCGGCGCCGTCGGCACCTTCGCCCAGATCGATCCGCGCGTGGAAGAGCACGTCGCCAAGGCGATGGGCCTGTCGCCCGAGCCGATCTCGACCCAGGTGATTCCGCGCGACCGCCACGCGATGTTCTTTGCGACCCTCGGCGTGATCGCCTCCTCGGTCGAACGCTTTGCGACCGAAGTCCGCCACCTGCAGCGCACCGAGGTGCTGGAAGCCGAGGAGTTCTTCTCCGAGGGGCAGAAGGGCTCGTCGGCGATGCCGCACAAGCGCAACCCGGTGCTGTCGGAGAACCTCACCGGCCTCGCCCGCATGGTGCGTGCCTATGTGACGCCCGCGATGGAGAACGTCGTGCTCTGGCATGAGCGCGACATCTCGCACTCCTCGGTCGAGCGCATGATCGGCCCCGACGCCACCGTGACGCTCGACTTCGCGCTGGTTCGCCTCGCCGGCCTGGTCGAGAAGCTGCTGGTCTATCCCGCCAACATGGAAAAGAACCTCGAGCGCCTCGGCGGCCTCGTGCACTCGCAGCGCGTGCTGATCGCGCTGACCCAGAAGGGGACGAGCCGCGAGGACTCCTACAAGCTGGTCCAGCGCAACGCGATGCCGGTGTGGCGCGGCGAAGGCGACTTCCGCACCCTGCTGAAGGCCGATGCCGACGTGAAGAAGTACCTGACCGATGCCGAGATCGACGAGCAGTTCGACCTCGGCTATCACCTCAAGCACGTCGACACGATCTTCAAGCGCGTGTTCGGGGAGAGCTGAGCGCGCGTCGAGCGGGCGGACGCCTCAGTCCGCCTCCTCGCACTTGTCCTGCTTGACCTTGAACATCTTCCGGAACTGGGTCTCGAGCGCGCTCCGCATCGCCTCCATCTTCTTCTCGCCGGTGTTGCGGAGGTTGTAGTTGATAGCGCAATTGCTCCAGCCGAAATTGACCAGATAGATCCGCATGCGCTCCTGGCCGTCCGGCTTCTGCGCTTCGGCGACGTAGCGGGCGACGCAGGCCTTCGGGCTGGCGTTGTCGGCACAGCCCTTATCCACGGTCTGGCGAAACATCTGTTGCAGGTCGGTCTTGCCCTCGATCGCGTCGACGAAGCGCGCGCAGGCGGCGGCAGGCTGATAGTCGCGCAGCGCAGAGGGCGTCTTGAAGCCGCGGGTCTGCGCCAGGTCGAAATCGCAACTGTCCTTCAGCTCCGCCACCCTGGCGCGCCGATAGTCATCGATGCCGGGCAGCGCGATGAACTCCAGCCGCGCGGCAGCGTCGAGCGTGGCCTTGCAGGCGCGGTCGATCTTGTCGGCGTCGAGCGCCGCGACCGCCTTCGGGTCGAATGCCGGCAACGTGCCCGGCGAGTCGAAATCGGACGGGCCAAACAGCAGACGGACGGTGTTGCGCAGCCGCGTCTCGTCGTGCTTGGCGGGATCGTACCGGACCGTGAAACGGCAGCCGCTGTCCCAGGACATCGTCCGCTCGGCGGCATGGGCGCTGGCACCGGCGAGCGTGACGGCGGCGAGCGCCAAGCGTGCGGTCCATCCTGTCCAGCTTCGTCGGGTCATGGTACTCCTCGCAGGCGATCAATGCCTGCATCCTACCCAGCCCCGACGCCAACACCAGCCCGTGCCGCGCAGCATCTGAAGCGTGACGACGTCACGCTCGGCAAGTGCCAGACCTGGCAGCGCTTGCAGCTACAGCTTCTTCAACGAGACGACCGCGTTGCCCTTGTTGTTGAAGTAGAATCGATACAACAGCAGCCAAGGAAGCATGATGGACGTGTCGTTGACGTAGACGAACACCTCCCCATCGCTGCGGGCCGTGAACCTGGCTGTCCAGCGGCTGCTGCCGGGCGTTTCCTGCTGGAAAGCCGGGAGATGCTCCTCCAGCCCGGTGCTGCCCACCCGCACGATCGGTGCGAACCAGTTCGACCAGATCAGCCGCTTGAAGGGTATCCCAGGCAATTGGGTCCAGGTGCCGTAACCGAAGCCGGCCGGAGTCGCAGGGATGCCGCCGTCGCTCCATGCCTCCCCGACGTCGAGCACGATCTGATAGGTCTCGCCCTGCGCCACGGTCAGCGCTGTCGGATAGCAATGGTGACGCGTCTCGAATACTGGCCGGATGCTTCCACCAGGGTATGCGCCGATCTCTGTCTCCTCGACCTCGATCGGCCTCAGCGTCTCCTTGCAGAACAGCCCGGCCGTATTGGCCGCGCCGAACCCGAGCCACCAGAACAGCCAGAACATGATGGCGAACGGGAAGATCCACGTTTTCAGCAGATAGAAACCGGCGATGTACCAGCCCTGGCGTCGCAGCGAATAGACCGTCGCGCGCCAGCCGGTCACCGGCTTGTGCCGGGATGGATCGTTCCAGGCGATGCGTGCGGCGTCGCGGATCGTTCGCTGCAGTGAGGTGCCCCACGCCGTCAAGCCGAGTGCAGCGGCCACACCCACCACTAGCAAACCCGGCGAATCCCGAAACGCGACGAACCATGGGTCGAGAAATTTGGGCAAGAAGGCTGCCGCTCCGTTGACCAGCGGATTTACCAGCCCATGCAAGGGCTCATAAAGCACGCGCGGCCAATAGATGACGAAATATGGGATCGCCGCGACGAACAGCAGCGCGAACATGGTGGCGAAATAGACCACGCGGCGCAGCCAGACCCAATTCCAGACATCGTCCTGCACCCGCGTCCGCGCGTGCCCGTGATCGAGCGGATGCAGCGCATCGACCGGCGTATCGGTCTCATCCGTGACGCGGTAAGCGGCGGGTACGACCACCGGTGCATAGTGATCGGGACCCGACCCAATGCGTTCGAACACGGTGCGGTGGATCGTCGGCTTCACCGGCGGCAGAGGTGGCTGCGGCAGGCTCGGATGCAGATCGTCAGCAAGAAGCCCGGTCTGGGCCTTGAACGGCGAATGAAGCAGCCACTTGATGCGACTGACATCGTACCGGAGCGATAGCTTGTAGGGCGGCGCGTCATAGATCTCGCGCAGATTGCGCGGCTTGTAGCGGTAGTAGGCCGCAAGCCCCTTGCGCGAGTCGTTCAGCGTGTCGAGCGGATCGATCTCGGGATCGTAGAGGAGCCTGCGCCGCCCGTCGAGATAGACGAGACCATAGGCCTGGGCGCGGTCGAGCATCCAATCGAGCGTCACATAGGAAAGGCCATCCTGCGGATAGCCGCCGCCGATGTCGGAATGCACGCCGGTAAACCACACCTGGCTGATGCGCTCGCGGTCACGTGGCGGCAGATCGGTGCGCAGATGCGGCGGCGGGTCGGCCAGTTTCGCAGCCGCGCTGCGCGGATCGTGGTCGATGCCGAACAGCCAGTCCTTCTTGTCACTGCGGCCTGAAACAGCCTCGTCCCGTCCCCACACATAGCGCTCATCCCAGATCACCGGGCGGAAGGCGTCACGCTCCTCCTCGATCGCGAGGGCGTGGCAGGCGCGATGGATCTTGGAATTCATGAACTGGTCCGGCATCGACAGCGGCCAGATCCAATAGTCAATGGCGCGCGTCATCTCCTCGATCGGCCCGCCGTAGGCGTCAACGGTGTCCCAAATGCCGACGAAATGCACGCTCTCGACCTCGACTGCTGGCGGAGCCTGCAGCGCCACGCCCTGCACTCTGCGCAGCGTTCTAATTCCCCAGTCGCGCACTCCGCGCAGGTCCAGGCCGATCTTGCCGAGATATCTGAGAATTCCGCTATTGTAGCGACGCCGATAGCGGCGATAGGCGTCTGCGGCGAACCGGGCGAGATCGGCTTCATTGTCGTCGTAGGCGACGAGCCCCTGCCCCGCGATCATTGCCGCCACGATACGGATGGTGAAGGCACCGCGGCTGAACCCGAAGCAGTAGATGCGGTCGCCCGGCTTGTAGTTGCGACAGCAGAAGCTGTAGATCGCAATCACATTCCGCTTCAGGCCGAAGCCGAAGATGCCGCCGAGGGCTGCGAACAGCTTGAAGGAGGACGTTCCGACGCCATCGTCATAAAAGGCGACTTGCCGGCGCGGATCGCGCAGGTCCAGCAGCTGGAACAGGCGCCAGACATTGGTCTTGAACACGGCCTTGGCGCTGTTGCCGGTCCCGTCCGACAACAGCACGATGTTCTTTGCAACAGGATTGGACACGAGGCCCCCCGACCAGAATGCCGGCAGGGAGATTGGTCCGCAATTGCAGGAAAATCAAGGCACAATCCCTGCGCGAGCCCGCAGGACCACCCGCTCAGTTCTCAGCACCGCCCGTCATCCGCAAGGCAACATCGTCGCTTGATCCAATGCGGTCATCGAACGGGGGACGGCTTATCGAGGCGCGACTGACAGAGCGGCACGCATGGAATCACTCAAAAATGATCAGCAGATGCCTTTGTGCGGTTGTCCGACATCTCGTCGTCGACCTCTGATCCTTCGACAGAGGTCAGATCCGCGACTAAGCAGGTCGCCGGAATTCACCACTGACGAGCCCGACATGCCCGAGACGATCGCGAGCTACGATCCCCTGCTGCGATGGATTCATTGGGCGACCGCCCTGCTGTTCATCGCAGCGATGCTGATCGGGCTGTATTGCGGCCTTCAGCCGGCCGGGACGTCGCCGCGGCGGGAGCTGCTGGAGGTTCACAAATCGCTCGGCGTCACGCTGTTTATGCTGGCCATTATCCGCGTGATCGTGCGGGCTCGCACCACGGCGCCGGCCGCTCCGGCCACGTTCGGACCGATGGTCCGCGCGCTGTCGCAGCTCAATCATTGGGCGCTCTATGCGCTGCTGCTGATCATGCCCGTCACCGGCTACATGTTCTCGTCGGCCGGCGGCTACTCGCTGCGCTATTTCGGGACCTTCAGCTGGCCGCGCCTGTTCGCCGGCGACAGGACGATCGCCCATGCCGGCGAGATCACGCATGATACGCTGGCCTATCTGGTCTATCTCGTGGTCGGCCTGCACATTGCGGCCACGCTCTGGCACGCGTTTGTCAAGAAGGACGAGGCGCTGGCCCGGATGTGGCCGCGGCGGTGAGCGTGGCCGCCGTAGGGTGGGCAAAGCAGCCGCCGTCAGCCGGCAGCGTGCCCATCGTCGTGCGGCGAGCTCATTGCCAAGACGATGGGCACGGCGCTACACAATCCCGATCGTGGAGACCGCACGGCCGCGCCTTTGCTCCCCGACTCGACAACTATATCGGCTTCGCTGCCACAACGAGATCGCCGGCGCGCTGGTCCTGCTTCAGCAGGGCGGCGAGCTCGCTCTCGTCGAGCGTCTCCTTGACCAGCAGGCGGCGCGCCGCGCGCTCCAGCACGTCGCGCTTGTCCTGGAGCAGCTTGCGGGTGCGCTCCAGCGCGTTCGTCACGATCGCACGCACCTCGGCGTCGATCGCATCCCCTGCGGCCTCGCCATACTCGGCGCTGCGTGAGACGCCCGGCGCAAGAAACGACTGGTTGTCGCGCTCATAGGCGACCGAGCCCAGTTGCTCCGACATGCCGTAGCGGGTCACCATCGAGCGCGCGATGTCGGTGACGCGGCGCAGATCGTCGGCGGCGCCCGTCGACAGATGGCCGTAGACCACGAGCTCCGCGGCGCGGCCGCCGAGCAGCACCGCCATCTTGTTCTCGAGCTCCTCGCGCGTCATCAGGAAGCGATCTTCCGTCGGGCGCTGGATGGTGTAGCCGAGCGCGCCGACGCCGCGCGGGATGATCGAGACCTTGTGCACGGGATCGGTGCCCGGCAGGCTCATCGCAACGATCGCGTGCCCCATCTCGTGATAGGCGACGATCTCGCGCTCCTTCGGATTGAGCAGCCGGTTGCGCTTCTCCAGACCGGCGACGATGCGCTCGATCGCATTGTTGAAATCGTCGAGCGTGACCTCGTCGGCGCCGCGCCGCGTCGCCAGCAAGGTCGCCTCGTTGACGAGGTTGGCGAGATCAGCGCCGGTGAAGCCGGGCGTCAGCGCCGCGACCTTCTCCGGATCGACGTCGGCGGCGAGCTTGGCCTTCTTCAGATGCACCTGCAGGATCTGGATGCGACCCGGCTTGTCGGGCCGGTCGACCAGCACCTGGCGGTCGAAGCGGCCGGCCCGCAGCAGCGCCGGATCGAGAATCTCCGGCCGGTTGGTCGCCGCGAGCAGCACGAGACCGGTCGAGGAATCGAAGCCGTCGAGCTCGACCAGCAACTGGTTCAAGGTCTGCTCCTTCTCGTCATGGCCGCCGGCGAACGGGCCCATGCCGCGGGCGCGGCCGAGCGCATCGAGCTCGTCGATGAAGATGATCGCGGGCGCCTTGGCGCGGGCCTGCTCGAACAGGTCGCGCACGCGCGCGGCACCGACGCCGACGAACATCTCGACGAATTCCGAGCCCGAGATCGAGAAGAATGGCACGCCGGCCTCGCCCGCGACCGCCTTGGCGAGCAGCGTCTTGCCGGTGCCGGGCGGGCCGACCAGCAGCACGCCCTTGGGCATGCGGCCGCCGAGACGGCCATAGGATTTCGGATCCTTCAGGAACGAGACGATCTCGCGCAGTTCGTCCTTGGCCTCGTCGACGCCGGCAACGTCGTCGAAGCGAACGCCCGTGTTGGATTCGACGTAGACCTTGGCCTTGCTCTTGCCGATCTGCATCAGGCCGCCGCCGAGCCCGCCGGCGCCGCCCATCATCCGGCGCGACAGCCAGTACCAGACGCCGAAGAACAGCGCGATCGGCATCACCAGCGAGAGGATGTCGCCGAGGATGTTGCTCTCGACGCGGCCGGTGAAGGTGACGTTGGCCTTGCTGAGCTCCTTGGCGAACTCCTGGTCGACGCGCGTCGTCGCGAAGCGCGACTGGCCGCTGGGCAGCGGCTCCTTCAGCGTGCCTTCCAGGTAGTTCTCGGAGACGCCGACCTCCTTCACCTTGCCGGCTGCGAGCAGGTCCTGGAATTGACTGTAGGGAATGACGGCGACCTGGCGATAGCTCGTCCACGCATTGTGGATCATCATCGCGACGAAGATCGCGACGATTGCGTACCAGAGATTGAAGCGGGTCTGCTTGGTCATGGGTCTCTCAATCGGGTGATCAGTCGAAATCGAGTGTCCGCGAACGGCGGATCAAGCGGCCGCGCGTCAGGTGCGGTCCTGCGCTGCGACCTCGGGCACGAACACCGTGACCGCACGCGGCAGCACGGAGAAGCGCGCCGGCGTGAAGGTGACGAGCTCGCCATCGGCATTGATCCGGCGCGGACGGCGCGTGCGGATCTCGAACGATGTATCACGCGAGGCCCGCACCTCCTGCCACAGGCCGTGGCGGCCTTTGCGGAAGTCATAGGCCATCGCCAGCAGCTTCCAGATGCGGCCGATCTCCAGCGAATACAGATCGAGATGGGAATCGTCGATCTCGGCGCGGTGATCGACCGCCATGCCGCCGCCGTAGTAGCGGCCATTGCCGACCGCGATCTGCAGTGTCTTCACCCGCACCGCGCCGTCGGACGATACGATCATCGCGCGGAACGGCCGTGCATTGGTCAGCACCTTCAGCGCCGTGAGCGCATAGCCGAGCCGGCCGAACCTCCGCTTGGTTTCCTTGGTCAGCTGCCGCGCGAGCTCGGCGCTCAAGCCGAGGCTGGCGACGTTGAAGAACGGGTGCCCGTTGACCTCGCCGAGATCGATCCGGCGGCGATGGCCGGCCGCAATCACATCGACCGCGGCCTCCATATCCGCCGGCAGGCCAAGCGTGCGGGCAAGGTCATTGGCGGTGCCGGCCGGAATGATGCCCAGCGGCAGGCCGGTCTTGAGCAGTGCGGGCGCAGCCGCGTTCAGGCTGCCGTCCCCCCCGGCGACGACGACCGCCTCCGCATCGTCGGCATGTGCTTCGATCCACGGCGCCACCTCGCGCGGACTATGCGGCGCCGAGATCACGAGATCATAGCCGGCTGCGCTCAGCCGCGACACGGCAACGCCGGCCGCTTCGCCGCCGGAGCGGCTGCCGCGATTGATGATCATCAAGAGGCGGCGCGTTGCCACGGCCGGGCGCGACGGCGGCGCCTTCGCGATCGATACCTGGTCACCCCCCGTGGTCACGATTGTCTCCCGTACACAAAATGCCAGCGCGCTCCAGCACGCAGGTTCCATACAAAGTGGCGAGCAGGCGCTCCGGTTCCATCACGATCACCGCCGCCCCTCCAGGCGATGCCGGGAGGTTTGAGCGGGGTAACGATTGTTGGGATGGTGATGTGGGGGCGAGAGCCGCAAGGCCCGATAGCAACAAGCGACGCGTGGGGCCGCATCTCGTCAAACTCCTCAATAGCGCCCGAAGTGCGCAATACCGCCAGCGGCAGCGGTCATGAAAGAGAGTCCGACATCATAGTCTCACGGACTATCAGAGGGGCCCGGATCTCCGGCCCTCTGGAATTAGTTCACCGCCGCACGGCCGCAAGACGGCCGCCGGGCAGCAGACACTCTGTCGCACCTCGCCGTTCATCTTGCCGAACGCAGATGCGAACGGCGGGCTCTTGAAAACCGCAGGCTCTTGAAAACCAATCGGCAGACACATACGTCCGTCGCCTACCCCTGGTCCGGGCCCCTCTGGTGAAGCTGCCGGTGCGCTCACGATGTCGGACCTGACATCAATCTCACCGGCTTGAAAGAGGGACCCGTCGTGGAATTCCTGCTCATCGCGTTTGCCGGCAAGCCCGTCTGGATGTGGCTCGCCTTCCTCGCAATCGTGCTCGCCCTCCTCGTCTTCGATCTCGGCATCCTCCATCGCAAGACGCGCGAGATCTCGGTACGCGAGAGCCTCGTCATGAGCGGCATCTACATCATGCTCGCCCTCGCCTTCGGCGCCTGGGTGTGGTGGCAAATCGGCGCCGAGGCCGGCACCGCCTATCTCACCGCGTTCACGATCGAGAAGGCGCTGGCGATGGACAACGTCTTCGTCATCGCCATGATCTTCAGCTACTTCTCGATCCCGCGCGCCTATCAGCACCGCGTGCTGTTCTGGGGCATCGTCGGCGTCATCGTGCTGCGCGCGATCATGATCGGGCTCGGCGCCGCGATCGTCGCCCAGGCGAGCTGGGTGCTCTATCTGTTCGCGCTGTTCCTGGTCGCGACCGGCATCAAGATGCTGGTGTTCAAGGACACGCCGCACGACATCGGCGCCAACCCGGCGCTGGCCTGGGTGCGCCGCCGCTTCGACGTCACCGACCGCCTGCACGAAGAGCGCTTCTTCGTGCGCCAGCCTGATGCGCGCGGCAAGCCGACCTGGTTCATGACGCCGCTGTTCCTGGCGCTGATCCTGATCGAGTTTGCCGACGTCATCTTTGCGGTCGACTCGGTGCCCGCGATCTTCGCGATCTCGACCGACCCCTTCGTGGTCTACACGTCGAACATCTTCGCGATCCTCGGCCTGCGCGCGCTCTATTTCGCGCTTTCCGCGATGGTGGATCGCTTCCAGTATCTCAAGCTGGCGCTGGCGGCGGTGCTGATCTTCATCGGCTCGAAGATCTTCCTGGCCGACCTGCTCGGGCTCGAGAAGTTTCCGCCCGCGATTTCGCTCGGCATCACCTTCGGTCTGCTCGGCGCCGGCATCGCCTATTCGCTGTGGAAGACGCGGCCTGCGGTCGAGCAGATGAAGTGAGGCAGGTCAAAGGACAAGAGGTTGCTGCGTGGCAATGAATGATGTCGCATCCGACGACGAGGACTCCTCGGCGCCGCGCCGTCACAACGGACCGATCAGCCGCCGGCTGCTCGCGATCGCCCGGACGGTGCGGTCCGAGGAGCCGTCGATCGGCGAGTTGTTCGACCGGCTGGAATCGGAAGGTCTCGGCCTGACCCTGCTGCTGCTGACCCTGCCGGCGCTGATCCCATTGCCCGGCCCGTTTGGCATGGTGTTCGGCACCTTGGTGGCTCTCGTCGCGCTGCAGATCCTGTTGGGCGCCGAGCGGCTGTGGCTGCCCGAACAGTTGCGCCGCCGGCCGGTGCCGCAGCGGCTGCTGCGCAAGATCATCCGCGCCGGTCTCGACTGGGCGGGCTATGCCGAACGCGGCCTGCGCGAGGACCGGCTGGTCTGGCTGACCGGCCGGCCGGCGCGGATGCTGCTCGCGCTGCCGCTGCTTCTGATGGCGGTCACCATCATCCTGCCGATCCCGATGGGCAACGTGATGCCGGCGCTGGCGCTGATCGCCGCCTCGATCGGCTTCATGGCAGGCGACGGCCTCGCCGTGCTGGTGTCGATCCTGATTGCGATGGCTGCGGTGGTCTGGACTGCCGTTCTGCTCTACACCGGCGCCGCAGCAGCCGACTATGCCGCAACTCTCCTGGCCCGCTTAGCTGTGCATCTGCGGGCGATGCTGGAAAGCGTCGGTGTCGATCTCGGCTTTGCCGCAGGCGTGACAACCGTATTTGCAGTGGTAACCGGCATCGCTGCGCTTGCCTTCTGGGTGCAGGCGGCACGCCATCGGCGCAGCCGGCGCGCATCCGTCGATCCGGCGCAGGATCCGCGCGAGCGCTCCCGCGCGCTGGCGCGTCGCGGCCGCGGCCTCGTGGCCGCCGCGAGCATTGCGACCACCGCAGCCGCCGTCTTCATCGCCACGCGTTTCATGCTCACCGGCTCGATCTGAAGTTCCGCCTGTGGCGGCGCGGCCGCACGACGGTGCATTGCGGCTGCGACGGACATATCTTCGTGAGCACCTGCCGGCCGCAAGCGCGAGCACTTGTCATTGAAGCAGCAACAAAAAATGCGACCGGTAAGCTCTGGCGCGTCGCGCGTCGTCGACGGCCTGCGAGAAATGCCACTGTCCCTTTGTGCCGGCTGCAGCTATACGAGAGATGACTGTCATTAAACGGTTACAGAATCGACACATGCCGGATTCGAACGCACCGGCGTCGATCCACGGCAGTGGCCATGCGGTCGGCGTGCGGGAGAGTGGTGAGTCGGCGAGCAGCGATCCCGGTGGCGCCGCCGATCGCTTGACTGCGCAGCACCTAGCCGATCACGCGGCCACGCAGGAGGATGCCGCAGCGCTTGGCGTGGAGGTCGCGGCGCCGTCCTTGCCGGATCCGGCGGCCGGCAGCGGCCACGAGATCGAGCTGAAACTCCTCGTCGCGCCCGATAAACTCGCCGGCTTCAACAACGCACCGGTCGTCACCGCGCATGCGCGCAACAAGGGCTCGCGCAAGCATCTGACATCGGTCTACTACGACACGCCGAAGCGCATGCTGTGGAAGAACGGCTTCACCTTGCGGGTGCGCCAGAGCGGCTCGCGCTTCGTGCAGACCGTGAAAGAGCAGCACAGCGACGACCCGCTCAAGCGCGGAGAGTGGGAGGCCAGCGTCAGCTCGCTGGCGCCAGATCCGGTGCTGGCGGCCGCGCTGCTGCCGGAGGAGCTTCGCTCCGCGCTGGCCGAGGCAACGCTCGAGGCGGTGTTCACGGCCGACGTGCATCGTCACGCGCGCATGCTCGACGTGCCCGGCGCGACCATCGAGATCGCGTTCGACAGCGGTGTCATCAAGGTCGGCGAGCACCGTGAGATCGTGAGCGAGATCGAGCTGGAGCTCAAGAGCGGCAACCCCGCCGCCATCTACGAGATCGCGCAGCGCATCGCCGATCACGGACCGATCAGACCTTCGATCCGCAGCAAATCCGCGCGCGGTTTCGACCTCGCAGCCGGCGCAGCGCCGGGGGCCGAAAAGCCGCCCAAGCTGCGCCTCGATCCGGCGGTGTCTCTCGACGAGAGCTTCGCCCTCGTCCTGCGCGGCAGCCTGCATCATCTGCTGCAGGCCATGCCTGCGGCAGAGGACGGACGCGATACGGAAGGCGTGCATCAGTTGCGGGTGGCGCTGCGCCGCCTGCGCGCCGCGCTGCACCTGATGCGGCCGCTCGGGACCTCGGCGACGCTCGACGGTCTCGAGGCGGATGCGCGCTGGCTGGCACAGAGCCTCTCGGCGGCGCGCGACCTCGACGTGTTCCTGACCGATACGCTGCCCGAGATCGCCGAGGCCTGCCCCACTGTTGCAGGCTTCGACTCGCTCCGGGCGCTCGCCGAGCGGCGGCGCGATCTCGCCTATCGCACGCTGCGCATCGCGCTTGCCGAGCGCCGCTGCGCCGCTTTCGTGCTCGGCCTCGGCGAATGGATCGAGACCCGCGGCTGGCGCAACGACGTCTCCCCCGACGATCTCCGACGCCTCGCGGCGCCCGCGATCGATTTTGCCGGGCCTGTCCTGTCGGAGCGCCACCAGAAGGTGCTCAAGCGCGGCCGCCGCTTCAAGAAGCTGTCGGCCGAGCGGCGCCACCGGCTGCGTCTCGCGCTGAAGAAGCTGCGCTACAGCATCGACTTCCTGCTGCCGCTCTACGGCGCGAGCAAATCGGCGAAGAAATATGCCAGGACGCTCGCCGGCTTCCAGGAACAGCTTGGCCACTACAACGACATGGCGGTCACCGCCGGCGTGATCGAGACCCTCGGCACCACCTCCACCGAGGCGGCGATCGCGGCCGCCGCGATCACCGGATGGCAGTCGCATGCCATGGCCGGCGTGGAGGAGCCGTTGCGCGAGGCGTGGCGCGCCTTCACGAAGGCGCCGACGCCATGGCAGGCCGAGGAGGCGTGACGACCGGACGCGGTGACGTCGGTTCATGGACCGCATTGATCTGGTTCAAGGCGTCTGGTCGAGCTGTTTGGGAGCGTGATCTCATGAAGATATCCAGCGTGACGTGTCCCCATTGCCGTGCCGCCTACGAGATCGCGGAATCGACCTCCGCCATTGGCGCTGCCGGGCGGTTCGACTGCGGCGTCTGCGGCACGCCATTGGCGGCGTGGGACGAGCCGAAGCTGCGGGCCTTCCGCCTGGAGGTACCACCCGAGCGCAAATATCCCCGCGTGCCGGCCCCCGCCCCGCTCACCTGACTCCCGTTCCGCAATCCGGAACGCCCGGCGTGGTCCGTCGAGGTGACCGCGCATCCGCGCATGGCGCCATGGCCGGCGGCAACTTGCCTGGCTTTTTTGACCGGGTCATAGTCGGTCACCGCGCGGTGCTGCCGGCTGGCTTGGCCGCATCCACTGCAGCGTCCCGATCCACTTCAGCGAGTCATCCGGTCCTCATGCCCATCCTCAACAGCATCGCCGCGCTCTCCGACGAAATGGCCGCCTGGCGCCACGACTTCCACGAACATCCCGAGCTGCTGTACGAGGTGCATCGCACCGCCGGCATCGTCGCCGACAAGCTGCGCGCATTCGGCTGCGACGAGGTGGTGACGGGCATCGGCCGCACCGGCGTGGTCGGCGTGATCCGCGGCCGCAAGTCGGCCTCGGGCAAGACCATCGGCCTGCGCGCCGACATGGATGCGCTCCCGATCGAGGAAACCTCTGGCGTTCCCTACGCCTCGAAGACGCCGGGCCTGATGCACGCCTGCGGCCACGACGGCCACACCGCGATGCTGCTGGGCGCTGCGAAATATCTCGCCGAGACCCGCAATTTCGACGGCACCGCCATCGTCATCTTCCAGCCGGCCGAGGAAGGCGGCGCCGGCGGCAAGGCGATGGTCGATGACGGGCTGATGACGCGCTGGGGCATCCAGGAGGTCTACGGCATGCACAACATGCCGGGCGTGCCCGAAGGCCATTTCGAAATCTCGCCCGGCGCGATGCTGGCCTCGGCTGATGCGATCCACATCAAGGTCACCGGCAAGGGCGGCCATGGCGGCGCCGGCCCGCACCGGGCGGTCGACAGCATCCTGATCGCCTCGCAGATCGTCAACGCGCTGCAGTCGATCGTCGCCCGCAACGTCGATCCGTTGAAGTCGGCGGTGATCTCGGTGTGCTCGATCCATGGCGGCACCACCTTCAACGTGATCCCCGAGACGGTCGAGATGCTGGGCACCGTGCGCACGCTCGATCCGGAGATCCGCGATCTCGTCGAGAGGCGCATCGTCGAGGTCGCCGAGGCCACCGCGCGCGCCTATGGCGGCTCGGCCGAGGCGATCTACGAGCGCAAATATCCGGTGACGATGAATCACCCTGCGCAGGCGGCTTTCGCCGCCGACGTCGCCCGCGACGTCGCCGGCGCTGAGCGTGTCAACGACCACGCCATTCCGCTGATGGGCGGCGAGGATTTCGCGTTCATGCTGGAGGCGCGCCCGGGCGCCTTCGTGTTCCTCGGCATGGGCCCCGGCAACGAATGCCACCACCCGGCCTACCGCTTCAACGACAACATCCTCAGCGCCGGCGCATCGTACTGGGTGAAGCTGGTCGAGAAGAGCATGCCGGCGAACTGATCGGAGCGACCGCGCAAGCTCGCAACGGCGTCATTGCGAGGAGCCGTAGGCGACGAAGCAATCCAGGATCTTCATCGGATCGCCAGTCTGGATTGCTTCGCTCCGCGCTCCGCTCGCAATGACGGGTGTGGCTGACATCGCCGGCCCCACAGGCTCCGTCATCGCGAGCGCCAGCGAAGCGATCCAGGGACGCAATGCACCGATCGGAATGGCTTCGGCTTCCTTCCACGAACAGTTCGCCCCGTATCGAAACATCGCGCGCCGCCGCCCGGCTAGGAGAAGCCATTCTCCCGCCCGCGAGGCACCATGCAGAGCCGCTCCGATCTCACGACAGAATTCGCCCTCCTGCTCGTTCTGTCCACCTTGTGGGGCGCCTCATACACCTTCATCAAGATCGGCGTCGAAACCATTCCGCCGCTGACCCTGATCGCCGCGCGCACGCTGATTGCGGGGCTGCTGCTGGCCGCGATCATCCGCAGCCGCGGCCTCGCTTGGCCGCGTGATCGGACGATTTGGCGTCGCTTCGTGATCCAGGCCGGTCTCAACAGCGTCGTGCCATTCACGCTGATCGCCTGGGCCGAGCGCACCGTCGAGGCGGGTCTTGCGACGATCCTCAACGCGACCTCGCCGATCTTCACCTTCCTGCTGACCGCGCTGGTGACGCACCACGAGCCTGTCACCCTGCGCAAGCTGGTCGGCGTCGCCGCCGGACTCGCCGGCACCTGCCTCATCGTCGGCACCGAGGCGCTGGGCGGGCTTGGCCGCGAGCTGTGGGCGCAGATTGCGATCGTCGCCGCCACCATCTGCTATGCCGGTGCGGCGATCTTGGGAAAGAGCTTCAAGGGACTCGATCCGATGTTGCCGGCCGCGGGATCGCTGCTGTCGGGCGCCGCGGTGCTGATCCCGCTTGCGCTGGTCGTCGACCATCCGTGGACGCTGGCACCGTCACTGCGCTCGGTGCTGGCGCTGGCCGCGCTCGCGACCGTCTCGACTGCGGCCGCGATGGTGATCTATTTCCGCCTGGTGCAGACGCTCGGCTCGATCGGCGCCACCGCGCAATCCTATCTGCGGGTGCCGATCGGCGTTGCGATCGCCGTGGCCGGGCTCGACGAGCACCTCGCGCCGACCGCCTGGATCGGCCTCACCTGTGTCCTCATTGGTGTGATCGCGATGACGCTGCCCGCGCGCAAGGGGGCGACAGGCGATCCGATCCAAGGTTGACCGCACGCCCCAGCGCTGCTTTGAACCCAAAGCGGCAACGCTGGATCAATAAAATGCAATGCATCTTCGTTTTGCTTCTTGTCGCGCTGGCAACCACGATTGGTCCGGCCGCGGCCTCGGCCGACATCCCCTACGCGATATCGGAGCATCCTTCACAAGACGGCCGCTGCAAAGGAGACACCGGCAAGGCCAACCTCGACCGCGACGAGCAGGCCTGCCTCGCTCAGTTGAAGGATGTCGTCAGGCGCAACGGCAAGTCGCTGGAAATCACATTCAAGGATGGTTCCACCAGAAGCTACGTGACCCGACTTCCGGATGACCTACCCGGACATGAGGACGACTCGGTCGAGTACAAGCTCGTCGGCTACTTTCCGGAGCACGAACTCCTGCTGATCGAGATCGGCTATTGGGAAGGC
This sequence comes from Bradyrhizobium sp. HKCCYLRH1034, assembly GCF_051168375.1. Taxonomy (NCBI): domain Bacteria; kingdom Pseudomonadati; phylum Pseudomonadota; class Alphaproteobacteria; order Hyphomicrobiales; family Nitrobacteraceae; genus Bradyrhizobium; species Bradyrhizobium sp. HKCCYLRH1034. Next base: position 264,329 of record NZ_JBNPUW010000001.1, read on the forward strand.
GTGCAATGGATGCTGCTCTGGCTCAATCGCGGCATCGAGACCAAGATCCATTCGCCGCCGCACGCCTCGCCAAGCCGCCGCTGGCTGTTTTCGGTCTGCTCCAGCGAAGGTCCCTCCGGCTGCGGCAACGGGATGGAGATCGTTGCCGCGCCGTTCGACCTCAAGCTGGGGGGCTGGTCCTATCTCACCCCTGACGACGACTACACCTTCTACGAGTTCGACGGCTGGGACGGCGACGACCGCGTCAAGCTCATCGCCACCTTCAAGGTCGGCACCGAGATGAAGCCATTCCCGGCCTCTGTCGAACGCAGCAACGGCCGCTGGCAATTGAAGCTGCCAAAACAGCACCGCAAACCGCCAAGTCATTAGCAGCCCGTTTCTCTCGCCGTCATTCCGGGGCGGCGCGAAGCGACGAGCCCGGAATCCATAACCACGACTGTGCATGTGGCGAAGACGAGCATACCGGCCAGCTCGCGTCGCACAGCATCCTGTGGCTATGGATTCCGGGCTCGCGCCGCTGCGCGACGCGCCCCGGAATGACGGCGGAGAGAGTGAGGCTAAGAGCGCTGCCCTGCTTCGATGACGCAGTCGCCGACAGCAGCGTGGTCACTCATCCCCCGATCGCGATCGTCACCTTGCCGAGATGCGCGCCGCTCGCCATGTAGTGGAACGCCTCGCGCGCCTCGCTGAACGGAAACACGCGGTCGACCACCGGCTTCACCTGATGCAGCGTCAGCGCGTTCGCCAGCGCCTGGAGATCGTCGACCGAGCCGACCGTGACGCCCTGCAACCGCTGCTGCTGCATCACCATCAGCGGCAGCCGCAGCTCCGAGGCCGGCGCACCGGCGAGCACGCCGATGAACGCGATGGTGCCGCCGATCCGGGTGGCGCGGATCGACTCGTTCAAGGTGCCGACGCCGCCGACCTCGACCACGAGATCGACGCCCTGCCCGGTGATCTCGCGCGCCTTCTTGCCCCAGTCCGGCACCTGCTTGTAGTTCAGCGCCACGTCGGCGCCGAGCGCCGTCAGCCGCGCGATCTTGGCGTCGCTCGACGACGTCGCGACCACCCGCGCGCCGGCCATCTTCGCGATCAGCAGCGCAAAGATCGAGACGCCGCCGCTGCCTTGCGTCAGCACGGTGTGGCCGGGCCTGATGCCGCCAAGCTTGATCACCGCGCTCCAGGCGGTGACGCCGGCGCACGGCAATGTCGCGGCCTCGACGTCGGTGAGATGCGCCGGCGTCCGCACCAGCGCGTGCATGGGAAACACCCGATACTCCGTCAACGTGCCGTCGACGGCGCCGCCCAGCGCCGCACGCATCTTCGCTTCGCTCGGCTCGCCGCCGGTCCAGCTCTCGAAGAAGCTGCCGATGACTCGGTCGCCGACCGCGAATGCTGTGGCGCCCTCACCGACCGCCTCGACCACGCCTGCGCCGTCGGACAGCGGCACCAGTGGAAATTTCTGCCGCGAGCCGTAGCCGCCCCTCACCGTGATCAGATCACGATAGTTGATGCTCGCGGCCGTCAGCCGCACCAGCACCTCGCCCCTCCCCGGCTGCGGCACGGGCTTGTCGACCAGCGCCAGCGCATCGATTCCGCCGGGCCCCTGCAGCTCGTAACATTGCATCCGATGTCTCCCGCCCACGCGGCGCCGCCGCTTCGTTGTTCTGCCGGGAATGGTGAAGCGTTTCGTGCCGGCGATCAAGCCGAGCCTCGTTCCGCGCGGCGGACAGACGACGCGAACGCGCGCATATCCGATGGTCCGGCCCCCGGCTCTCAGTCATCGATCAGCGGGATCACGACATGGTTCAGCACATATTCCGTGCCAACCCAGGTGATGGTGAGTGCCAGCAGCAGCAATCCAGCCAGCAGCAGCATGTCGCGCCGTTCCATCGAACACATACGCAGCAGCGCCGCTGCGCGTTTCGCATCGCAGCCATGCCACGCGCCGCGAGACATGCGACAGCCTGTGAGGAACCGCGCGCGGCGACCGCCGGTCCGCCGTCACATCGCCGCTTCGAACCTGATCCGGCAGACCAGACCCTCGTCGCGAAAATCCTGCTCGATGCTGCCGCCGATCGCCGCGAGGCTCGCCCGGATCATGCGCGTGCCGAATCCCTCGCTCCCAGGCGGCTCGATTGCGTGCGGACCGAGCTCGCGCCAGGCCACGGTGCCGCGACCACCTTCCTGCGCAATCTGGATCTCGAGCCGTCCGCCCTGACCGCGCAGCGCGCCGTATTTGACGGCGTTGGTCGCAAGTTCGTGGAACACCAGCGCGAGATTACGCACCGCTTCCGGCCCCAACGGCATGTCCGGGCCGTCCACCGTCACGGCGCCGGAGGCGCGATACGGCTGCAGCTCGACGTCGAGCAGCATGCGCAAGGTCATCAGGCGGTGGTCCGACCAGGCGAGACTGTTGGCGCGCGCGACGGCGTCGAGCCGCAGCGCGATCGCTTCCCCTTTGGCGCGATCCTCGCCCGACAGGCTCGATCTGACGATCGCCTGAAACAACGCGAGCTGATTGTTCACGCGATGTCTCAGCTCGCCGAGCAGCAACTCGCGCGCATGCTCGCTGCGCTTCAGCTCCATCAGCGCGCCGCGACAGAGATGCCCGAGCCAGATGATCAGCGCCGCGGTGCTCAGGAATCCGACGAGGTTGATCGCCTCGGCATGATCCGGACGATCGGTGAAGCCGACGAGCACCACGGTGGCAGACAGCCAGGCGGCAAAAATGGCCGCGGGAATGCCGCCGAGCAGCGCGGCGAACACCACCGCAGGGTAGAACGTCGCGTAGGGCAGCGTCGCGCCGGCATAGTCCAGCCCGATCCGGCCCGCGGTCGAAATCGCGACGGCGAGCATGGTGAGCAGAAACGTGGTCGCCGACCACTGTCTGCCCCGAACGATCCAATCTGAGAAACTCCGACCCGCGCGCACGATTGACCCCGAGCGCAAGGTCTATCGCCGGACGCCTGCTGGAACAAGCTGAAGCAACTGCCGCATGGGCGCAAAAATTTTAGGAACTTTTGCCGCGCCGTTGCGTTCGACGGCCCTGTTGCGCCAGACGGAACGCATCATGCCGCGTGGTGGGAGAAGCGACCGCTGCGCCGCCACCGGCGAGCGTGACTACATGGCCCCTGGCGCCCGCAGCGCCTCTGCTCGACACCATCAGCGCTACTCCGCGTCGCGTCGGCGCAGCACGAATGCTGGACGTTGCATGATGAGCTCGTCGCCGGCTGCGCCGATGAACTGAAAGACAACGGTATCGGAACGCTGCACGCGAGAGAGCTTGTATCCAGCGCCTCCTGCTGCGCTAACCCTAGCGGCTTGCCGCTGAGCGCCGCAGCGTCGATCATGGCGGTCATGACGACGAAATCGCGCGAGAGACTCTACGGTGCCGGCATCCGCATCGCGCAGGAGCAGGCCGCGCGCGCGCGCAAGGAAGCGGATCGTCTGGCCTGCGACGCCTGGAACAAGCGGATGCTCGGCTACAAGGGACCGGCGCAGCCGTCGCCGCTGCTCGGTGACGCGCTCAACGCGGGCTATTACTATCTCGAAGTGCGCTGCCTCGGCTGCGACACCAATCAGACCGTTGCGCTCGACATCATCAGGCGCGCCAAGACGACGCCAATCCATGAACTCGAGCGCTACATGCGCTGCCAGGACTGCTCGCGGCTGCGCGGTCGTCCCTACAAGCGCAGCGCGCTGGTGGCATTGCGCGAGACCAAGATCTCGGCCGCGCATCCGGCCTCGACATGGTGGCCCGGTGAACGATAGACAGTCGAATGCCGAGCGTCGCGTCATCTCGCATCCTCATAGAGGTACTCCGATCAGGCGCTGACGGCGCCGCTCGAAAAAATGCATGGACACCCGGAACAATCATGACGATCCGTTGTTTCGAAAACTTGCCGGCGCGGCAGGGAAGCGGAACATGTCAGAGTTGATGACCCAGCCGGACAAGCTGCGGGCCGACGCAGCGGAATGCGCCCTCATTCGTGATCTCGCCACCGACCGCGACAAGCGCGAGCTGTTCGCGCGCCTGGCCGAGCATCTGAGCATGCTCGCCGCCGAGGTCGAGCACGCGGCGCGCGCACGGGATGGGCGCGCAGAGAATGCGAGCCTGCGCTGAACCGCGAAGCTATCCGGACGAACTGCGCCGATTGCGCTCCGCTGCTGTCGCGGTGCTCGCCACACAATCGCGCAACTCCCATTCGCTATAGATCGGGATGATCCGCGATCGATTCGCGCAGCGAGCGATCACGCCCCTCTCAGCGCCACAGGTGCCGATCTTGCGACGTCTCCTTCCCCGTCTCGCCTGCCTCGTTCTGCCGCTTCTCCTCGCTTTCCCCGCCACAGCCGCTGAGCTCGTCGGCCGCGTCAGCATCGTCGATGGCGACACGCTGGACATTCACGGCGAACGGATTCGCCTGTGGGGCATCGACGCACCCGAAAGCGCGCAGCTCTGCCGCGGCCGCGACCGCAAGCCATATCGCTGCGGCGCGCTGGCCGCCAACACGCTGGACGCGTTCACGCGCAGCAAGGTTCTGCGCTGCCTGCCGGTCGATGGCGATCGCTACGGCCGCATCGTCGCGCGTTGCGCCGCCGGCGCGACGGATCTCGGCCAGTTCATGGTGTCGCGCGGGCTTGCGGTCGAGGAGCCTCAATATTCGCGCGGCGTTTACACCGCCGATCAGCGCGCCGCCCGCCGCGCCGGCCGCGGCATCTGGTCGGGCCGCTTCATCGCGCCGCCGCTCTATCGGAGCTGCATGCATGCCGGCGGCACGACGTCGGTGTGCTCGGACGGCGGGATCGGCTGGCGGTGAGCGCCGCCGCATGACGACGTCGCCTTCCACCACACCCGACACAACACCTCAATTGCCACGCGTTGGCCTCTGGCTGTACGGTCGCGCATCGCAGAGATCAGGGCTGGATGAGGACGATGACGGAGACAAAGACGCGCGTGGCGATCCTGTTCGGCGGGCGCTCGGCGGAGCACGACGTCTCGCGGGCCTCGGCGGCCAACATCGTCCGCTCGCTCGATGCCGGCCGCTACGCCGTCACGCTGATCGGCATCACCACCGACGGACGCTGGGTGCTCGCCGACGCTGCGAATGACGGCACAGGCGCGGCGCTGACCGTACCGGCTGACGGCCCGCAGATCGTGCTGCTGCCGGCCGGCCAGGGCCGCGCGCTGGTCATCGGCGACGGCGCCCCGCGCGAGCTCGCCTTCGACGTCGTGTTTCCGGTGCTGCACGGTCCGAACGGCGAGGACGGCACCGTGCAGGGCGCGCTGGAGCTCGCCGATGTCGCCTATGTCGGCGGTCGCGTGATGGGATCGGCGGCGGCGATGGACAAGGACGTCGCCAAGCGCCTGCTGCGCGATGCCGGCCTGCCGATCGTGCCGTTCGTCACCATGACGGAAGCGTCGCCTGTGACCTATGCGGCGGCGGTCGACGCCGTCGGGTCATCCGAGCTGTTCGTCAAGCCGGCCAATCTCGGCTCCTCCGTCGGCATCTCCAAGGCGCGCAGTGCCGAGGAGTTCGAAGCCGCCTGCCGCCTGGCGCTGCGCTTCGACCTGAAGATCCTGATCGAGCGCTGCATCAGCCCGGTGCGCGAGATCGAATGCGCGGTGCTGGAGCATGCCGACGGCGAGGTCGCCGCCTCCGAGCTCGGCGAGATCGTGCCCGCCGACAGCCACGGCTTCTATTCCTATGAGGCCAAATACACCGATGCCAAGGGCGCCTCGCTGCACGTCCCGGCGCAGGTCGAACCCGCTCTCGCCGCGCGCATTCGCAAAATGGCCACCGAGGTGTTCGGCGTGCTCTGCTGCGAGAGTCTCGCGCGCGTCGACTTCTTCGTCCGCGGCGAGGAGGTCTACGTCAACGAGGTGAACACCCTGCCGGGCTTCACCAACATCAGCATGTACCCGAAGATGTGGGAGGCCACCGGCCTGCCCCAGCCGGCGCTGATGGACAGCCTGGTCGCACACGCGCTGGCGCGCCATGCCCGGCTCAGGCAACTGGCGTCGCAGCGCTGAGGAACGCGTCTGCGGCCGCCGCAGGTCAGCGCGGCGCCACCTTGACGCCGGCGGCGACCCGGTCACTGGGATAGATGATCACGACATCGCCGCTGGCGACGCCGTCGGCCACGGCGGCGAACCGGCCCGAGCGCCGGATGAGCCGGACGGTGCGCAACTCGGCGCGCCCATCCTTCAGCGCGAACACCGACCAGTCGTCACCGCGCTTGAACAGCGCGCCGGTCGGAACGATGGTCGCATCCTCCTGCGTGAAGACGACGATCTGCGCATCGAGCTGATAGGCATCGCCGAGCCGCTGCCATTGCTCGGCCGGCGAGACGATGTCGATCAGCACGTTGACCCGCTGCTCCTCGACGCCGAGCGTGGAGATCTTCGTGAAAGCCGCCGGCTCGACCCGGCGAACCCGGCCCGACAGGCGGCCTGCCCCGCCCCAGCGATCGATCGTGACCTCGGCGCCGGGACGGATCTCGACCGCGTCGGTGCTCAGCACGTCGATGACCACTTCGAGATCACGGGGATCGCCGAGCTCGAGCAGCGCCGCGCCTGGCTGCACCGTCGTCTCGCTTTCCTGGATCACTTTCAGCACCAGCCCGCCGACCGGCGCGGTCACGCTCCAGCTATCCGCCGGCGCATCGGCATCGGTCTTGCTCCCGTAGCGCGCCAGCATCGCCCTGAGCTGGCTGAGCTCGTGCTCGGCGGCATGGTCGGCATATTCGGCGGCGCGCAGGTCACGTTCGGCAATCCGCATCGCGAGCTCGGCGCGCTCCCGCGCCTGCGCCGTCGCGGCTCCGCTGGCGGCCAGGGCCGTGGTACGCGCCAGATCGGCGCTCGCCTGCGCGCTCTGCGCCTGCGCTCGGGCCACTACCTCCTTGGCGCGCTCGACATTGGCCTCTGCCGCACCGAGCAGCTCCTCGACCTCGCGGCGGGCCCGCGGATCGAGCAGCGGCGCCGGCGCCGGCATGATTGTGGCGACCACGTCGTCGGCCTTGACCTGGTCGCCGGCCTTGAAGCGGATGCGGCCGAGACGGCCGGCGAGCGGCGCGGCCACGACGTAGCGCTGGCGCACCCGCGTCTTGCCGTCGTCCTCGACGGTGGCAACGAACCGCCCTTTCGTCACCGCGGCCGTCCCCACCGGGACGGGGCCCGGCATCATCATCCAGGCGATGACGGCGGCCGCCGCCAGAACGCTCGATACGATGACGACGCGGCGCAAAACGGGTGGCATGCTCATTCCCTGGTCTTGAGGGCCGCGACCAGATCGAGCTGATCCACCCTCCTGCGGACGATGATGGCGCTGATCGCGGCGCTGGCCAAGACCACCGCTGTCGCGATCAGGTAGGTCTGCGGCGCGATCACGCCCGGGATCTGGAAGCTCTCGCTGGAATGCAGGCGCGCGATCAGCCCGATGATGGCGTGCGACAGCCACAGGCCGAGCGGAATCCCGACCGCGATGTCCAGCGCGAACTCGCCGAACAGGATGCCCGCGACCTCGCCGCGAGTGAAGCCCAGCACCCGCAGGCTCGCGAGCTCCCAGGCGCGCTCCTGCAGGCTGATGCGGGCGCTGTTGTAGACCACGCCCGCGGTGATGATCGCGGCGAAGCCGGTGAGGATGCCGGCGGTGACGAACACGAGGCCCGCGATCTTCTCGATGAAGGATGCGAGGGTGTAGGCCTTCATCGTCACGGATTCGATTTTCGGCATGCTCTTGAATCTCGCGCCGAGCGCAGCCAGCGCCGCCGGCTCGACATGGAGGCTCGCCGCCGAGATCACCGCGCCTTCGCCGGTGAAGCGGTTGAGCGTGTCGATGTCCATGTAGGACGCCATGCCGATCGCCTCGTCGACGATGGCGCTCACCGGCAGGTCGCGCCGCCGGCGGTAACCTTCCATCGCCTCCACCGTCACGACCTGCCCTGCGCTCAGCGCCAGGCGCTCGGCGAGGCGTCGGGTCAGCGTGATGCCATCGGGCACAGCGACGATCGGACGGCGCGCGGAATCGTGCGGTCGGCGCAGCTCGTCGGCGGCCGCCAGTCCGATCACCGAGGTGAGGTAGCTTTGGTGCCCGGCGCGCAGGCGCACCGGAACGATGCGCTGGCCCTCGATCGCGAGCACACCAGGCTGGCGCGCCAGGTCACGCAGGATCGCGCGGTCCATCGGATGGATGAAAGTGATCGTGGCGTTGCCGCGCTCGACCAGATTGAACTGCAGCTCGATCATCTCGCCGATGGCATCGCGCCAGAAGATCCCGAGCACCATCATCGGCACCGCGAAGGCGATGCCGACGATGGTGAACAGCGAACGGAACGGCCGCCCCGCGACGTTGCGCAGCATCATCATCCGCCGCGCGCCGAACGCCGTGCCCGGCAGGATGCGCTCGATCCAGGAGCGGCGGAACCCCAGCGGCATCGCGGGCCGCATCGCCTCCGCCGGCGCAAGGCCGACGACCTCCTGAAGCGCCGTGACGACACCGAGGGCGCCCGCCGCGACGCTGATCGCGACACCGGCCACCGCCGCCCATGGCGCCAGCCGAAACGGCAGCTCCGGAAGACGGAAGAACCCCTGATAGCTCGCGATCATGGCATGGCCGAAGCCGACGCCGCCGGCGATGCCGAGCACCGATCCGATCAGCACGATGACCAGCATCAGCTTGAGATAGTGGAAGGTGAGCCGCAGCGTCGGAAAGCCGAGCGCCTTCAGCGCCGCGATCTGCTCGCGCTGCGCGGCGACCAGCCGCCCGAGCGCGCCGTTGAGCAGGAACGTGGCGACACCGAAGAAGATGATGGGGATGGTGATCGACATCACCTTCTGCTGGTTCAGCTCGTCCTCGAGAAAGCGGTTCGACGGCTGGTCCCGCCGCGCGATCGCGCCGATCGAGCCATAGGGCTCGAGCAGCCGGTCGAGCTCCTCGATCACGGGCTTGGGATCGACACCCGGAGCGAGCGCGACCACGGCATCGTTGAACGCCCCTTTCATGTCGAAGGCGGCCTCGGCCGCGCTCCGGTCGACCCACAGGATGGCGTAGAGGCGATCGTCGGGGATCGGCAATCCCGGCTTCACCGCGTAGACATATTCCGGCGACAACGCGATGCCGGAAACCCGGAAGCCCTGCACGCGGCCATTGAGCAGCACGCGGATTTCGTCACCCGGACTGACGCCATTGGCCTCGGCAAACGCCTCGTTGACCGCGGCGCTGCGGGCGGCACCCGGCTCGGGCGCGGCGCCGCGGCGCAGATGCAACCGCGCCAGGGGCTCATCGCCGGCGTGGGTCAGCGACACTAGGCGGGCCGAGACCGGTTGCGAGACGGCCGGCCAATCGACGATGACCTCGCGCACGATGCGCGGCTCGACCGCGACCACGCCAGGAATGGAATTGAGCCGCGGCACCAGCGCGAGCGGCGCCCGCTTCAGCGTGACGAAGATCTGCGGAAACCGGCCGTCGGCATAGAACTGCTCGCAGCCGCCGCGCAGGGACAAATAGGTCGAGACCGAGCCGACGAACACGGCGACACCGGCCGCCACCAGCAGCGCGATCGTGACCACCTGTCCGCGCATCGCGCCGACGTCGCGCCACAGCTTGCGGTCCAGCAGGCTCACCAGCGCACCTCATCGGCCGAGAGGCGCCGCGCATTGCGCGTCTCGCCGACGATGCGCCCGCCGCCGAGCCGGAGCACGCGATCGGCCATGCCGGCGATCGCCGCATTGTGCGTGATGATGATGGTGGTCGTCCCGAGCTGCGCGTTGGCGCGCGCGATCGCGGCGAGCACGACCTTCCCCGTCTCATAGTCCAGCGCACCGGTCGGCTCGTCGCACAACAGCACGTCGGGCGCCTTGACCATGGCGCGGGCCACCGCGACGCGCTGCTGCTCGCCGCCGGACAGTTGCGAGGGAAAGTGGTCGATCCGCCGCTCGAGGCCGACGAGCTTGAGCACCTCGAGCGGATCGAGCGGCTTGTCGGCGATCTCGGTGACCAGCGCGACGTTCTCGAGGACCGTCAGACTCGGGATCAGGTTGTAGAACTGAAACACGAAGCCGACATGCTCGCGCCGGTAGCGCGTCAGCTCGGCATCGCCGGCGCCGACCAGTTGATGATCGCGCCATTGCGCTTCGCCCGACGTCGGGCTGTCCAATCCGCCGAGGATGTTGAGCAGGGTCGACTTGCCCGATCCCGACGGCCCGAGCAGCACCACGAGCTCCCCCTCGTAGATGTCGAGGTCGACATCGCGCAGCGCATGCACCTCGACCTCGCCCATCCGATAGGTCTTCGAGAGCTTGCGCGCGCGGAACACCGGTGCGGCGCCGGGCCGATCAGAAGGCGCGGCAAGGCCCCCGTCGTTGGTGACGGCCGAACTCATCGGGCTGCGGTTCCTGCACCAAAGGCCCGCATCGAACGTGCGAGACGTCTCACGCCTGAATCCTCGACATCGGATGACATCCCCGACCATCGGTCGGCAGCCATCGCCATCCGTTGATGCATGTCAAGCGGGCCACATCATCCCGTGGCCAACGCGCTGATGCCCATCAGACCGCGGTCGCGATCACATACACCAGCACGGCTGCGCCGAGGCAGCGGCGCCAGGGGTTGACGCCGCGCAGGAGTTCGTCGAACGCCCAGACGAAGAGACTGGCTTTGACCAGACAATCCAGATTGGCGCCTGTCTGACCCGGCGGATGCCAGACCCAGCCGACGAGGCTGCCCGCCAGCACGATCCAAAGAGCGGGGTTCGGCATCTGGGCGATCGTGATCTCGCCGGTCGCGCGATTGCGGAAGAACCAGTTCAGGAATCGCGACATCGGACCACCCGCGTTCGTCGTGACATGGTCATTCGCCCTCCCGAGGACGACACCCGCCAGGATATTCGTGCCCGCTTAACGGGGGAGATGCATCATGGTTGCTGGTAGCAGCGATGCGCAGATGTCTTGACCTCGCAAGACGGAATGCAGCGCCACCGGCATTTTCACGGGCGCCGTTGTCTTGCTAGTCTGCGCATGAATGCGCGAGGAAGAACCGCAGCATCTCCCGCGTCGCATCCGGTCCTTTCGGATCGGTGTAGGACCCGGCCGGACTGCCGCCGGACCAGGCGTGAGCGGCGCCGTGGATGGTCCAGTGCTCCGACGTCACCTTCCCGCTCGGCTCCGTCAGAATCGTCCGCGTATAGGCATGGCCACCGGGCACCCGCCCGTGCACGACCGACGATGTCCCGCGCATGGCGCCGGTCGCCTGCGCAACGACCCGGTCGCCGTTGGCGGGATGCACGGTCGTGTCGCGATCGCCATGGAAGACGATCGTCGGCACAGCCGATCTCCGATCCGCCGCGTGGCCGGCGCCTTGGCGCATCGCCATCAACGCCGAGGGAAGATCGCGCGCGGCCCCGCAGGCGAGACCGGAATGGACGCCCGCTGCGGCGTAGAGATCGGGATAGGTCGCGGCCATGATGGCGGCCGTGGCGCCTCCGGCCGACAGGCCGGCGACATAGACGCGCCTGGAATCTACAGCATGGTCGCGCATCACCTGGCGGGTGATGCCCGCGATCAGCGACGGCTCGCCGCCCTCGCGCTGCTGGTCGCCGGTGCGAAACCAGTTCCAGCATTTGGACTGATTGGCACCGCTCGGCTGCTCCGGATAGACGACGAAGCAGCTCTGCTCCTCGCCCAGGAAGTTCATCCGTGTGCCGGCCGCGAAATCGTCCGCCGACTGTGTGCAGCCATGCAGCATGACGACGAGCGGAAGCTGACGGCCCTCGGCCCTGCTGGGGATCAACAGCTTGTAGCTCCGGCGTCCCGCCGCATTGCCGAAGCTGGCCTGGACGAATCTTGCACCTTCGGGGGTGGTGTCGCGCGCCGAAGGCGCGCGCAGATGCGGACCTCGCAGGCCGAAGCCCGGCAGCTCGCCGAGATCTTCGCGCCGGACGGGTCGCTGGCGCGCCTGAGCGGGCTTGGCTTGCCATGGCTTGGCTTGCGATGGCTTGTGCGATGGCTTGGCCTGCGTGGCGCGCGCTTGCGCCGGGGCAACCTTCGCGGACGGCCGGTCGCGCTCACTGACGCGCGTCGCCTGTCCCTCGATGGTCGGAGGCGCGAGCCGCGCCGGCACTGATCGCACTGGACTGGCCGCTGCCGCCGGCGAGCCATCGCCGCGCAGCATACGTTGCAGCAACGCCGTGGCCTCGCCCAACTGGCCGGCCCGCGTCAGGCGCGTCGCTTCGCGCATGATCTCTTGGTTCAGCATCGCGCTACCTCATTCTGTCGGCGAGAGCGGCCTTGACCGCGGGGGTGGCATGCAGTGCGCCCAGCACGGAGACCGAGGCGACGGTGGCGCGGGCCAGCTCGGGCGTCACATCGGCGGCGATGGTGGCAAGCCCAAGCACGTTGATTTGCAGCATCTGCCCTGCCCGCTGCGCCGCTTCGAGATCGGCGCGGCTGTAATGCCGCAAGCCGAGGTCCAGGCTGTTGCGCACCGTCGACTGCCTGACCACGTCGGCGTGCCGGTCGAGCTGATTGCGGATCGCGGTGCGGATGAAATCGGTGCGATTGGAATAGAACCCTTCCCGCACCATCAGATCGACCTGACCGAGATCGACGTAGCCGAGATTGACGGTGATCTTCTCGGTGTCCGGAACTTTCCCGCGGAGTGGGTGGACGTTGTCGGGCACAGCGGCATCCAATTCCACCATCCACTGGGATGGTGCATGGATGGCATATGGATGCCCACCGTTGACATTCAAGGCGCAAGCGCAATGTTCCGCCAGGGAACCGGTGATGCCGCGAGCTTCCTGTCGATCCTATCGCCTGCCAGCGCGGCCCGGCTCGATGCAGCAACCGAGGAAAGGGCCGGTCCAACATCGGAGGGGCAAGATAGAGCGTGCAGTCGCCACTGCCCCACCGCCGCGCACGCCGTCGTTAGTGTAGTGCACAGTAACCCCGGGGCCGTAACCCTGGTCATCGTCGAAGGCGGACGATCCAGTACGCCGAGGTTTTTCGGTTCGGTATCTTCTGCAGCAGAATACTGGATGCTCCGCTTTTGGCGGAGCATGACAGCATTGGAGACGGCGAGAGCTCATCCCACGGCCAATTGCCGATTCTCAGGAAATGCTCGTCTCGTTCGCCCCAAGCACCAAGACTCACCGCGGCGGCATCTTCTCGAATTTCGGCAGCGCCGGATCGAGGTGATCCCAGGCGTACCCGGCTGATGTCCACGACACCAGTTGCGGCTTGTAGCGGCCGGGGTCGTCGAGACTGGCCGGCGGGACGATGAACACCTCGGGCATCGCGGGAAATGTCAGGTGAACGTGCGAGCCGCAGGTCGGGCAGAAGGCGCGCCGCTTGACGGTGCCGCCGTCGCCGATGCTCTGCCAATGCGACACCTCGCCGTCGACCTTCACCTCCGCCGCGACGAAGGTCAAATGCGATTGATGCCCGGTGCCGCTGTCGCGCTGACATTGCCGGCACTGGCAGTCCAGCATCACGGCCGGCTCGCCCGTAATCTCGTAGCGGACTGCGCCGCAGGCGCAGCCGCCGGCATAGGACTTCGTCATGTCGCTCTCCTTGTTCAATGCGGCCGCTGCGATGACGCCTGTTCGGCGGCGATCTGATCGAGCTTCTTGACGACCGTCTTCCAGCCCTCGCCCATCTTGCGATAGGCGGTGTCATTGGTCGGCAGCACGAAGCCGGAATGCACCAGGCGAAGGCGCGTGCCCGTGTCCGCCTTGGAAAGACTGAAGGTGACCACCGTCTCCAGCTTCGCGCCGTAGCCGACATTGCTGTCGTGGCCGCCCTTCCACGCGTAGGACAGCCGCTCGTTCGGCACGACCTCCAGCACCTCGCAGTGAATGGTGCCATCCCATTCGCCGGCCGGCGTCGTTTGAAAGGTGAACCGATTGCCGATGATCGGCTCAAAGCCCTTGGGCGCCATCAGCCAGCGGCCGATCAGCTCGCCGTTGGTCAAGGCTTTCCAGATGATCTCCGGCGCATGCGGAAAGATGTCCTCGACGACAATGGCCCGCGTATCCGCGTTCACGGCTTGGTTCATGGATCGATGTCCTTCAGCAGGTTTCTCAGATTGGCAAAGCGGTCGCGCCAGAACGCGCCGTAATGGCTCATCCAGTCGGCCAGCGGCTCCAGGCCGCGTGGCTCCGCGCGGTAATAGACCTTGCGGCCCTCGGGGCGCTCGCAGACCAAGCCGGCCTGTTTCAAGGATTTCAGATGCTGGGAGATCGCGCCCTGCGTGACGGTGCTGCCGCGGGTGAGTTCGACGACGGTGATCTCGTCGGCCTCGACGATGCGCTCGAACACCGCACGCCGCGTCGGATCGGCCAGCGCGCGCATGACGGCAGTGATGGGTTCAGGCTGGATCATGAAAAAACAATAGCAATCGCTAATCAATTAGTCAACACTAATATTATTGGAAAGACCGCCTGGCGTTTCGCCATGGCAAGGGGAGCCAACCTCCACGGCTAAATCGCCCACTCGAAAATCCGAATTTTTATTCTTCCGTTTTTCAGAATTTGATGCTACGGTGTCGCGTCCCGCCTCGATTGAGGGGCGTTTCGCGATCGTCACGAGCGTTGGGTGCGGGATGCGGTGGGCGTGTCGGGTTGCAGCGTGAGCGATCATGCCGACGAACGATCCGATGCGCACGGCGAAATCGTGTGGTCCTGGCATCCCGGTGCTGATGCCAAGCCGGCGCTGCAAGTTCGACGAGCGCGCGGGCATTTCGGTGACAGTGCACTTAACTTCTTAGGCGTTTTGATTGCGCGTTTGACGACAAGGCACTCAGGCTCGCAGCCGCGCCGGCGCCTTGGCCGCGACGCTCACCCGTCCTCCGCCTCGGCCGGCTTCGGCCCGCGTTTGGCGGGCTTGAGCACGCGCCCGGTCAATTTCTCGATGCGGGCGAGGAAGCGGTCGCTGCCGATCGGCCGGCCGATGCTCTCGGCGGCGCGCAGACGCGCGAACAGCGCATCCTCGTCGTCCGGCGCGCGGCTCAGGAGTCCGGCGATGTCCGGGAACATCGTCTTCACCGGCTCACGTGCGGTCAGACCGTCGTCGCGCCCGCGCAGATGCGCGCGCGTGCTCGACCAGGCCCAGTCCTGGGCGCGAGCCACCAGCCGCGCCCGCACCGGATTGAGACTGACGTAGCGCAGCGCCGCCGCCAGATGCGCCTCGTCCATCGCCACCGCGCCGAACCGCCCCTGCCAGAAATGCCCGCTGCGCTTGCGGCGCGCCTGGATGACGCCGGCATAGCTGCGATGCACCCGCGACAGCGCCCGGCGCAGACCGTCGGCATCCGACGGCACCAGGATCAGATGCACGTGGTTCGGCATCAGGCACCACGCCCACACCGCGACGTCAGCCGCCCGGCAATGGGTCGCGAGCAGATCGCGGTACAGCGCGTAGTCGTCGTCGCCGAAGAATGTCCGCGCCCGACCATTGCCGCGCTGGGTGACGTGGTGCGGCAGACCAGGGATAACGACACGGGCAAGGCGGGCCATGCAGCATCATGCGCACTCGGACGGCGCATGTCAAATTAAGTGCACTGTCACCGTAAATCCGTCAGCATTTCCATAAGAATCACGGTTATCCTTGCAGCATCCGCATGCGTTACATCTGGATCGATCGTCTGCGCGCTTCGTTCTATTTGATCGATAAATTGGCTAGCCAGCTCCTTGTTCTCGGATCCGTGCACTGCCCGAAACTGGCGCACTACGGCTTGATCCTGAACAAGCTGGAGCGCTACAGGCATCAGCTCCTCGCGCGACCGAAGTGCCCTCCGCTGTAGAATTTCCTGCCAACGATCCGTCGAATGTTCAGTCGAACCAGCCTCCGGACGGCCAGTCGTTATGTGGAGAACGTATTTTGGTTTTTCTTCTTCGGCCATTACGACCCCCATGTTATTCTAAGGAGCGAACTGATCGACTGCTCTAGCAGTTAAGCATCGGAAGAGAATGGCCCACTTTGAACTAATGAGCTATCTCTCCAAGGCGGGCCATGCGCCATCTTGCGCACTCGGACGGCACATGTCAAATTAAGTGCACTGTCACCTTAAATCCAAATCTATTCATTCGAGCACTTAAACAAGCTCTTTGGCTGACGACATGTGAGATCCCAATGCCCCGCAAATCGGCAAGACGACAACACGATTCGACGGCCATCGGACTCGCCAGCAATTGAACAGTGCTCGTCATCCAGCAAAATGCCGCTATCTGTCATTCGCCAAACGCCTTGAATAGATTCTGCCTCACCCGTCGGCTCAAGTACAAATCCCGAAAGCGCGCCGCCTTCGAACAAGCAAATTCTGACAAGCCACCGCCTATTTGAGGAGGGCTTCGAATCTAGCCCGCGGTCGACGCTCAACGCCCAACAACCTCTTACGTCCTTCTGCAACAGATTCTTGGCCGATAGCTCCTGAGAAAGCCCGACCGATGTGAAGCAGAGCAAAGCGGGCAGCAGTATCGAACCGCTCAGCGCGCGGATCGGATACAACGCTAAAAATATCCTTATTAGCCTCTGCGAGCCATTCATGGTTACGACTATTAGACCCGATTGACGGAGTTACGGTGACAGTGCACAAAACTGCGCAAGCCTGGTTTCAGCGTCCCCCCGCTCAATCCTCCTCTACGGGCTTCGGCCCGCGTTTGGCCGGCTTGAGCACGCGCCCGGTCAATTTCTCGATGCGGGCGAGGAAGCGGTCGCTGCCGATCGGCCGGCCGATGCTCTCGGCGGCGCGCAGACGCGCGAACAGAGCCTCCTCGTCCTCCGGCGCGCGGGTCAGGAGTCCGGCAATGTCCGGGAACATTGCCTTCACCGGCTCACGTGCGGTCAGGCCGTCGTCGCGCCCGCGCAGATGCGCGCGCGTGCTCGACCAGCCCCAGTCCTGGGCGCGCGCCGCCAGCCGCGCCCGCACCGGATTGAGACTGACATAGCGCAGCGCCGCCGCCAGATGCGCCTCGTCTATCGCCACGGCGCCGAACCGCCCCTGCCAGAAATGCCCGCTGCGCTTGCGGCGCGCCTAGATGACGCCGGCATAGCTGCGATGCACCCGCGACAGCGCCCGGCGCAGCCCGTCGGCATCCGACGGCACCAGGATCAGATGCACGTGGTTCGGCATCAGGCACCACGCCCACACCGCGACGTCAGCCGCCCGGCAATGGGTCGCGAGCAGATCGCGGTAGAGCGCGTAGTCGTCGTCGCCGAAGAATGTTCGCGCGCGGCCATTGCCGCGCTGGGTGACGTGGTGCGGCAGACCAGGAACGACGACACGGGCAAGGCGGGCCATGCGCCATCTTGCGCACTCGGACGGCGCATGTCAATTAAGTGCACTGTCACCGTAAATCCGAAGCTCGATGATAAACAATCTCAGCTAATGCGGCGGCGAACTGAACCGGATCAAGACTATTGTTGCTCATTATATTCCCCCGAAGATGTTTACAAGCGAGTAGCGCTTGAAGAAATAGACGTATTCAGCGCGTTCGAAGGCATAACCAAAATCACCGGTATGCCGCTGCAGCTCCTCGTTGATCGGCTGCCCGTTAATTCGATTTGCATTAGGGTTGCTGTTAGAACTAATCTCAGATGGCAGGCCATCAATGTTCCAGACGACATCGCAAAACGCGAAACCCTTGAGCTCGGGCCGTACGCTGACGTCGACATAGCTTTTTCTCGGCTTCGCCTTGATCTCGGCCGGCAACTGCCCGGTAGCATCGAGACGGTTCAACGATAGATCCGACGCTGCCGGATACACGTCGCCGACAACGTGCCCGGTGAAGAAGATCAGCGCCCCTGGCTTATGACGCGGAAGCCCAGGGAAGAACGTCGATTCCGTAGGAAAAAACTCGTAGAGGGGGCTATCTTCGAACAGCACCTTCCTTCCATGATAGTCGCCAGCAGAATAGAGCGCGCGTTGCGCGTCGCCGTTTGGATACCAATAATCTGGCCTGCTCGCAGGCCAGAATGGCCGGATCGCTTCGCTCACTGTATCCGGCAGTTTCACGCGCGAAAGGCCGCTACATATAGACCCCATCGCACGATAGCCGGGCTTCCATCGTACTTTCTTCCAGCGATCCACCTCGTTGATACCTAGCAATCCATACGTTACGAAATTCTTTGAAGCCTCCGTACCCCGCCATTCCTGCCATTCTTCGCGCGTCGCCTTGCTGATCGTAGCACCGAAAAACTTCAATTCGGAAAGCGGGCTCTCGTAAGCATCTTCGGACGCATAAGCTACGCCGAACCAAGGTGCGTCCGCACTCTCGTAAGTCACAATTAGTGGCAGCAGGCTCTTTGGGACCTTTCCATTGTCGGTCGTCTCACCACCACAAGCCTCCGGCGGCCGCACTACTACGCCGTGCCCGTCCTTCATCTTGAGCCCGAAGGCCATCGGCGCCACGCTGACCTCGACGGTTCGGTCATTGTCCTTGTACGTTGTGATGCTTACGCGACAGCCGACCACGATATCGAAATTGAGAGGCTCGCCCTTGTAGGCGAGCTTGACCTTCAGGCGATAATAGGTCGCGCGATCCTCTCCGGGAGTTCTCACCTCGCGCGACTTGGTAAAGCTCGAATCACCAAAAAGAGCTCGCGAGCTCATGCCCAGCAGCACAATACCTGCGCCGATTCCAAGGAGGACAACGATAAATCTCCTCATCCTAGCACTCCAGAAGCCAACGATTCTGCGAACTGTCTTCCAGCGAGATTTGAGACGAATCTACAATCGTTTACTAAGATGGATATCTGCATTCGCGGTGAATGACGCGAAAGGAGGTCGATCAAGACGGTCATCGTTCCCTCAAGCTCTCGTGCCGATACCTCAAGCGCGGCGACATCACATACTCGATGATCCGCCGTGTCCCCGTCTTGATCTCCACCGTCACCGCCATGCCTGGCGCCAGCGCCACCATCTTATCCTCGACCTGCATCTGCTTCTCGTCCAGCGACACCCGCGCCGAGTAGATGAACTCCTGCCCCGCCGGCTCGCTGGTCTCGGCGAGCGCGCCAGCCAACTTGCCGCCGTTCTGCTTGTCGGCCGGCTTCTCGCGGACGATGGAGTCCTGCGAGACGCTCAGTACCTTGCCGTGGACGAGGCCGTAGCGGGTGAAGTTGAAGGTGTCGATCTTGATCTCGGCCGGCTGGCCGATATTGACGAAGCCGATGTCGCGGTTGGCGATCATGACCTCAGTCTCGAGCTGACTGTCGGCAGGCACGATGAGCATCAGTTGTTGCGCCGGTGTGACGACGCCGCCGACGGTGTGCAGCGCGAGCTGCTGCACGGTGCCGTCGATCGGGGCGCGCAGCACCTGCTCGGCGACCTTGCGCTCGGCCTTGACGAGGTCCTGCGTCAGCTCGTCGGTCTTCTTCTCGGCATCAGTGAGATCGGACAGCACCTGGCGCTCGAAGCCCGAGCGGGTCTGCGCCAGTTGCTGTTCCAGCGCCAATCGCGCGGCCTCGATCTCGGCCAAGCGCCGCGTCTGAACGACGCGCTCGCTCTGCTGATCGATCAGCCGCGACTGCGCATCGATGAAGGCGATCTGGTTGCCGTACTGGATCTCCTTGGCGTTGCGGCGGATGTCGGCGGTCTCCTGCAGGAACGGCAAGGTGGCGTCGATCTTGGCGATCGCGGCCTCGATCGACTGCGCCTCGGCGCGCTTCTGCGCGATCTGCTGCAGGTTGGAGGCGAGCTTCGACAGCTGTTCGGCGGCTTGCGCCTGCAGCGCGGCGCGGATGCGCGCGACGTCGTTGGGCGTGGCGCCTTGCGGCACCACCAGCGGCCGCAGCTCGGCGAGATCGGCGAAGCTGTCGCGCAGCACGCCGAGCCGGGCGACATCGAGCCGCGCCTGCATCAGGCCCTGCGCGACGCGGCGGCGCTCGGCCTCGGTCACGGTGCGGTCGAGTTCGACCAGCGCTTGCCCCATCATCGCAGGCTCCTCCCAGCCTGGGAGGAAACATCCTCCGCCCATCCGAGCAAGGCGAGATTGCCGGCAGCAAAAATCAGGTTTGCCAAATCGTTACAAGGGGATCACGGTTTCGGCCGGCGGCCTCGAAGATTCTTCTTCTGTTTTTCGGAATTGCATGCTATGATCCGCGCCGTCCCGCCTCACTTGAGGGGCGTTTCGCGATCGTCACGAGCGTTGGGTGCGGGATGCGGTGGGCGTGTCGGGTTGCAGCGTGAGCGATCATGCCGACGAACGATCCGATGCGTACGGCGAAGTCGTGTGGTCCTGGCATCCCGGTGCTGATGCCAAGCTGGCGCTGCGAGTTCGACGAGCGCGCTGGCGACGGGGGCAAGAAAGCCGATCCCCGGGGAGATCACGTATAAGCCGTTCAAACCATTGCGCGGGGAAGGCCGGGATGATCCGGCCCGTACCTGTGGTTCCTGCCGCCTGCATTTTTTTCGCAGGCGGGCCATGGGTGCGACCGGCACCCGGCCTTTCCCGCGCCCTCATTCTCGAGAGGGCGATCAGACGAGCAAAACTCGGACGCGAAAGCGGGCGCGAGGATGAGAGCGCATGTTTCACGCTCTTCATGTCTCGGCGTCATTGCGAGCGAAGCGAAGCAATCCAGAGTCCCGCGACGACTCTGGATTGCTTC
The DNA here is from genome assembly GCF_051168375.1 of Bradyrhizobium sp. HKCCYLRH1034. Classification (NCBI taxonomy): domain Bacteria; kingdom Pseudomonadati; phylum Pseudomonadota; class Alphaproteobacteria; order Hyphomicrobiales; family Nitrobacteraceae; genus Bradyrhizobium; species Bradyrhizobium sp. HKCCYLRH1034. Next base: position 284,934 of record NZ_JBNPUW010000001.1, read on the forward strand.
GTCGCTACGCTCCTCGCAATGACGCCTGCGTCTCCACTGTCGTCCCGGGCAAGCTGCGGCAACGCGTCAGCGTTGGCGCGGCGCCGCCCCCGGGACCATACTCCGCAGCGGTCGTGTGACGCACGCTGGAGCGTCCAGCTCGCACGCCCAACCCCGCCGGTGGTTATGGATCCCGGCGTTCGCCGGATGACACTGAGATTTTGACAGCCACCGTGGCCCCAATGCGCAGCTTTGAACCTTCGCCCCCGCTGCCCGAACACACCCAAGCGCCTCACTCCCGCCAAATCCCGCAGAAAAACCGACTGAATCCGCCTCCCCGATCCGGTAGACTCGCCGCGTGACCCATCGCCCTACGATTCTCGTCTTCGACTCAGGCCTCGGCGGCCTGTCCGTGCTGCGCGAGGTGGTGCGGGCGCGGCCCGATGCCCACTACGTCTATGTCGCCGACGACGCGTTCTTTCCGTACGGCCATCACAGCGAGGCGGCGCTGATCGCCCGCGTGGTGCCGCTGATGGGCGAGCTGATCGCCGCGCACGAGCCGGACCTCGTCGTGATCGCCTGCAACACCGCCTCGGTGCAGACGCTGGCGCCGCTGCGCGCGGCCTACGCGACGCCGTTCGTCGGCACCGTGCCGGCGATCAAGCCGGCCTGCGCGCAATCCCTGACGAAGCGCGTCTCCGTGCTCGGCACCAAGGCGACGGTGCAGCGCGAATACACCCACGCCCTCATCCGCGACTTCGCGCGGGGCTGCGCCGTCACGCTGGTCGGCTCGCCGGAACTCGCGTCACTGGCGGAGGCCGCGCTCAGCGGAACCCAGGTCAGCGACGCGGCCATTGCCGCCGAGATCGCGCCTTGCTTCGTGGGCGACGCCGCCGATCCCGCGGGCCGGACCGACACCGTCGTGCTCGCCTGCACGCATTATCCGCTGCTGCTCGATCGGCTCGAACGCCTGGCGCCCTGGCCGGTGACCTGGATAGATCCCGCGCCCGCCATCGCGCGCCGTGTCGTCGACCTGCTGGGCCCCCCGGCTGGCGGCCCCGACGATGGCGGCGCCACCATGATCTTCACCTCGAACAAGCCACATCAGCTCGGCCGCGCGCTCACGCCCTATTTCGGCGGCCGCGTCCCGGCCTGACGGAGACCGCCGATGGCCGCAGCGCCCAAACCGCTCAACCGCCTCAAGCAGGCCTGGCGCGACAAGAGGCCTACGTTCGGCGCCATCGCCACCATCCCGAGCATCCAGACCGTGCGCATCATGGCGCAGTCGCTCGACTGGATCATCGTCGACCTCGAGCATGGGCCGATCGATCTCTCCACCGCGCACGCGATGATCATGGCCACCGCAGGCACGCCCTGCGTGCCGCTGGTGCGCATCGCCGCCAACGAGCCGCATCTCGCCAAGGCGCCGATGGACCTCGGCGCGCTCGGCATCAACTTCCCGATGATTTCCAGCCGCGCGGACGCCGAGAAGGCCGTGCGCAGCGTGCGCTATCCGCCGCGCGGCGACCGCCTGTGGGGTCCGTTCCACGCCCCCTTCCGCTGGAACGTGTCGATGGCCGACTACATGGCCACCGCCGACGACGACATGGTCTGCATGGTCACGATCGAGCATGTCGAGGCGGTCGAGCGGATCGACGAGATCATGGCCACGCCCGGCATCGACATCGCGGTGATCGGCCCGGGCGATCTCGCCACCTCGATCAACAAGCGCGGCCAGCTCGATGATCCCGAAGTGAAATCCCTGATCGCCCGCGCCGAGGCCGGCATCCTCAGATCAGGCGTGCCGATCGGCGGCGCCGCGCGCTCGGCCGATCAGGCCAATGCGATGATCGAACGCGGTTACGTGGCGCTGGCGCTCGGCTTCGACTGGTCCTTGTTCCAGCGCGGCATCGCCGCGAGCTTCGAGGGGATCAAGCGCTGATTCGCGCCGTTTCGAGCCGCGCTTCATGTTTCAAACGAAAAACAACTTTGCGGGAGAAGACCATGAGGAAGAAGACGATTTTCGGCCTGTCGCCGGCCGTCCTCGGGGTCTGAGGCCAAGCCGCTCGCCTCGCCGGCGCCCTCGAACGGCGCTTCCGTAACCCGGCCTGCGGTGTTAACAGCAGCCGCCGCCGGGGAGCCGGACCAGGCCAAGCAGAACGAACGGGAGCGACAGGTTCAGGATGCGCGGAACCACCAGGCCGATTTCGCTGCACCGCCGTCTGATCATCGATCTGATGCACGCCTCGCGCGGCGTACCGTTCGTGTCGCTAGCCCGGACGATCCAGATCGGGCCGCTGCTGGAGGCCCGCGCCGCGGCCGTCCGCCCGCCCGGTTTCGCCGCGCTCTTCGTCAAGGCGTTCGCCCTGGTCGCCCGCGACGAGCCGGTCCTGCGCACGCTCTACACCGGGTGGCCGCGGCGCTGCCTCTACGAGCTGCCGCGCAGCGTCGCCACCGTCACCATTGCCCGGGTCGAGAATGGCGAGGATTGCGTGCTGCCGCAGCGCGTCTCCGGGCCGGAGGACATGTCGCTGGCCGAGATCGACGCGGTGATCCGGCAGGGCAAGGAGGCGCCGGTCGGGGACGTCGCTATGTTCCGCAAGATCATGCGGGCGACCCGGCTGCCGTTGCCACTGCGCCGGTTCGCCTGGTGGGTCGGGCTGAATTTCGGCCGCCAGCGCGCCAACTGGTTCGGCAATTTCTCCGTCACCAGCGTCGCGGCCTGCGGCGGCGGCCAGCTCCTTGCCCTGAGCCCGGGACCGTTCATCATCAATTACGACGTCGTCGGGCCGGACCAGACGATTCCCATCCTGATCCGCTGGGATCACCGGGTTACCGACGGCGCCATGATCGCCAGGACGGCGATCCGGCTCGAGCAGGTGCTGAATGGCGAGATCGCGGCCGAGCTGCGGGCCCGCCCGGTTCCCGGGCGCGGGCCGGCGGAGGCCGACCTGGGATGCGAGGCGGCGCGACAGAAAATGACCGTCCTGAGCGGGCCACAGGCGTGATTTGCCGGCAAAGGGGCGGTTGCGGTTTGACAAGGCAGCGGTTTCTCGCTTAAGAACCGCCCTGCTCGCGGGCCGCTTTCGGCCCGCGTTGCGTTTCGCGACCCGTGGCCTTCTCCCTTCATGCTTTGGGGATGGGCCTGTCGGTGGACCGGGTTTCCCGGACACACAGGAGGGCGCGTTTCCTCAAACCCTAACTTGATCGAAGAGGACGCGATGACTAAGCGCAGTGAGGCGAAGTACAAGATCGATCGCCGCATGGGCCAGAACATCTGGGGCCGCCCGAAGAGCCCCGTCAACCGCCGCGAATACGGCCCCGGCCAGCACGGCCAGCGCCGCAAGGGCAAGCTCTCGGACTTCGGCGTGCAGCTGCGCGCCAAGCAGAAGCTGAAGGGCTACTACGCCAACATCTCCGAGCGCCAGTTCCACGGCATCTATGTCGAGGCCGGCCGTCTCAAGGGCGACACCGGCGAGAACCTGATCGGCATTCTCGAGCGCCGTCTCGACACCGTCGTGTTCCGCGCCAAGTTCGTCTCGACCATGTTCGCGGCGCGCCAGTTCATCAACCACGGCCACATCAAGGTGAACGGCCGCAAGGTCAACATCGCGAGCTACCAAGTCAAGCCGGGCGACGTGATCGAGGTCAAGGAAGCCTCCAAGCAGCTCGCCGTGGTGCTGGAAGCGACCCAGCTCGCCGAGCGTGACGTGCCCGACTACATCGAGGCCGATCACTCCAAGATGACCGCGAAGTTCATCCGCATCCCCGCGCTGTCGGACGTGCCGTTCGCGGTGCAGATGGAGCCGCATCTGATCGTCGAGTTCTACTCGCGCTGAGCTTGACCGGACCGCGGTCCGGCCCCATCTGATAATCCGAAGGCCCTGGCATGCGCCGGGGCCTTTTCTTTTTGAGCTTGTTTTCGGATGGGGCGAACCGATTCCCGAATGCCACACTTGCCACGAAAACGCCCCACCTGGGCTGACAGCGAGTCTAACCCGTGATTCACTGTCGGCAGTTGTAAAGTAGCGGGGCGTTCGCCATGGAGTTCAACAGGCGCAATATCATCTTCGGTGCGTTGCCGACCGATGCGGTCGGCGCCCCGCCTCTGCCGCCGTTGCGGGCGCCGCCGCTCAGCGCTCCGCCGTTACGCGCACGGACCTCCGGCGTCCGCTATCGCTTCAACGACGGCCTCTATCCCTCGACCGTCTTCGACATTCTCGAACGCTCCTGCTGGCACGTCCAGTCCGATGCGACAGCCCATGTGATCCGCCATGTCGGGACCGGGCTCACCTTTGCCGACGCGCAGCTTCGCCACGATCCCTACGCGCTCGAGCTCCTCCACTGTTTCGACGATTCGCGCGAGCTCGCCGACGAATGGCACACCATGCTGGTCGGCTGGGCCGCGGTGAACATGGGCTGGAACATCAAGCGGCAACGCCCGGGCGCCGCGCTGCTTCTTTCACCGTCACGGCAGAGCCCGCTCGAACCCTGGGTGTTCGATTGCACCGAGGCGCCGCCGCTGGTCGCCGAGCCGATCGAGAGCAAGCCGTTGCGGCGGCCGGACATCTGGCTCAACCCGCCGCGCGCGGCGTAATCGAGGAGGCGTTTTGCGGGGGCGATGCGAGTTGGGTAAGGTCCGGGTCGTGATAAGCCGAACGAGGACCGCCGATGTATTACACCCCGCCTGCGCGTGATCCCAAGGCGCCGCCCGTGCGCGTCAATCTGTTGTCGGACACGCAGACCCGCCCGACGCCCGCGATGCGCGAGGCCATCGCGCGGGCCGAGGTCGGCGACGAGCAGATCGGCGACGATCCGACCGTGCATGAATTGTGCGGCCGCGTCGCCGCGCTGCTCGGCAAGGAAGCCGCCGTGCTGATGCCGTCGGGTACGATGTGCAATGTCGCGGCAACGCTGGTGCATTGCCGCCCAGGTGACGAGATCCTGGCACACGAGACCGCGCACATCATCTCGCGCGAGGGCGGCGCGCATGCGGCGCTCGGCGGTTTCCAGGTGACGCAATTGAAGGGGCCCGACGGACAGTTCACACCGGAGACGTTCCGCGCCGCGCTGCATCCGCGCTCACGCTACCAGCCGCCGCAGACCGTCGTCAGTGTCGAGCAGACCGCCAATATCGGCGGCGGCACGATCTGGAAGAAGGCCGCGCTCGACGAGATCGCCGAGATCGCCAAGGCGAACGGCATGGCGACGCACATGGACGGCGCAAGGCTGCTCAACGCGACGGTTGCCACCGGCATTCCGGCGGCCGAGATGACCGCGGGCTGGGATTCGGCCTGGATCGATTTCTCCAAGGGGCTGGGCGCGCCGATCGGCGGCGTGCTCGCCGGCAGCGCCGCCTTCATCGACGAGGTGTGGCGCTGGAAGCAGCGGCTCGGCGGCGCGATGCGCCAGGCCGGCGTGGTCGCCGCGGCCTGCATCTATGCGCTCGATCATCACGTCGACCGGCTCGCCGAGGATCATGCCAATGCGCGGGCGCTGGCACGCGGGCTGTCGCAGATCCAGGGTGTGGAGGTCCAGGAGCCGGAGACCAATCTGGTGTTCTTCAAGCCGGACGGCGCCGGCGTGTCCGGCGAGACGATGGTGAGTGAATTGCGCAAGCGCGGCGTGCTGCTGGCGATGATGGACGGCCGCATCCGCGCCTGCACCCATCTCGACGTGACAGCCGCCATGATCGAAGAGACGATCGGCCACGTCAGGGAGATCGTACGCAGGGCATGAGGATCATCGCACGCGCGCCCGGCAGACCTAATGCCGCACAGGGCACGCCGCTGTCAGCGCGGCGATCCCTTGCGAGCGCGGCTCTCGACGGCCCGGCTCAACGCCTCATCGTGCAACTCGGCACTCGCATCGGAAAAGCAGCAGAACACGATCTGCGACAGCGACGTCTCCGCGCTGATGGTCTCGATCGAAGTGGCGACCGCTATCGATGCCGCACGATCCGCAGGGAAGCGGAAGATGCCCGTCGAGATCGCGGGGAACGCGACCGAGTCCAAACGATGCTTGTGACACAGCTCGATCGAGCGCCGGTAGCACGAGGCCAGCAGCTCCGGCTCGCCGCGGTCGCCGCCCTGCCAGACCGGGCCAACGGTGTGGATCACGTGGCGGGCCGGCAGCCGGTAGCCTTTGGTGATCTTGGCCTCGCCGGTCCTGCAGCCATGGAGCATGCGGCACTCCATGACGAGGTCCGGTCCCGCCGCACGGTGGATCGCACCGTCGACGCCTCCACCACCGAGCAGAGACGAGTTCGCGGCGTTGACGATGGCGTCAACGCCGAGCTTGGTGATGTCGGCGACGATGACCTCGAATCGGGTCGCGCCGACCTTTCGGACCGGATAGCTCAGCCGGATAGCTCAGACAGAGGCCGCCGTGCCGACCGGGATGCCCTTGTCGGTGAACAGCTGCTGCAGCTCGCCGCTCTGGAACATCTCGCGCACGATATCGCAGCCGCCGACGAACTCGCCCTTCACATAGAGCTGCGGAATCGTCGGCCAGTTCGAGAACGTCTTGATGCCGTTGCGCAGCTCGGCGGATTCGAGAACGTTGAGGCCCTTATAGCCGACGCCGACATGGTCCAGGATCTGCACGACCTGGCCGGAAAATCCGCACTGCGGAAACTGCGGCGTCCCCTTCATGAACAGGACGACGTCGTTCGACTTCACTTCATTGTCAATGAATTGCTCAATGCTCATCTTCGCTTCCTCTAGGGCGCCTCAAGGAACGCCTGGGGCTCGGTGCGCGCTGATCGCCACCGGACGGATTTCGTCCGCAGCCGACCGTCACTTCTCTATATGTAGCGCAAACCGTTGTTCAACCAAAGTAAAATGCCGAGGATCGGCCGGCGACCCAGGCCCCGGCCGGACCATAGGCTGACGGCAGCAATATTATAGCCGGCACGAGGGTTTCATCCCGTAACCAAGCCCCTATTTAGGACGAACTGTCGAAAGGAACTTGTTCCGTCGAACATCGTTTTCTGCTGGCAAACGGAGACCCTCGTGACCAGTTCTGCCTCCGCTACGGCCCCGATCCCCGTTACTGATGCGCTTCAGAGCAGGTCCGGCTCCCTCGCCGGGCGCCTGACCGAGGCGTACCTCGCCGTCCGGGGCGAGACCGAGCGGCGCGCGGCGCCGCTGAGCCCGGAGGATCAGGTCATCCAGTCGATGCCGGACGCCAGTCCTGCCAAGTGGCATCGCGCCCATACGACCTGGTTTTTCGAGCAGTTCGTGCTGGGCGAGTACTGCCCGGGATATACCCCTTTTCACGCCGATTACGCGTTCCTGTTCAATTCCTATTACGTCAGTGCCGGCCCGCGCCACACGCGGGGCGAGCGCGGCCTGATCACCCGCCCGGGCGTGGCCGAGGTCACGGCATATCGGCGGCATGTCGATGCGGCGATGGTGGACTTCCTGGGCAGCGCCGATACCGCCACATTGACCGCGGTGGCGCCGCTCGTGGAGGTGGGCCTCAACCATGAGCAGCAGCATCAGGAGCTGATGCTGACCGATATCCTGCATGCGTTCGCGCAGAACCCGACGGCCCCGGCCTACGATCCTTCCTGGACCTTCCCTGCCCCCACGGAAACGGGCGAGGATTGGGTTCACCTCCCCGAGGGCATCCATACCGTTGGGCACGCCGGCGATGGTTACCATTTCGACAATGAGGAGCCGGCCCATCGCGCGCTGGTCGGGCCGGTGGGCATCGCGCGCAATCTCGTCACCAATGCCGAGTGGCTCGCCTTCATGGATGACGGCGGCTACCGGACCGCCACACTCTGGCTCATGGACGGCTTCGCCACCGCCAGCCGCGAGGGCTGGCAGGCTCCCGGGCATTGGTACAAGGTCGAGGGCGAATGGCGCATCATGACGCTGGGCGGACTGCGGCCGGTCGATCCCGCTGCTCCGGCGTGCCACGTCAGCTACTACGAAGCTGACGCCTTTGCCCGCTGGCGCGGCAAGCATCTGCCGACCGAGATGGAATGGGAGGTCGCCGCGCGCGGCAACCAGCTCAACGATGCCTTCGGCATTGTCTGGCAGTGGACCCGCAGCGCCTACAGTCCCTATCCCGGCTATCGTGCCATGGAGGGTGCGCTCGGCGAGTACAACGGCAAGTTCATGGTCAATCAACTGGTGCTGCGCGGCTCATCGCTCGCGACGCCGGTGGGCCACAGCCGTGTCACCTATCGCAACTTCTTCTATCCGCATCATCGCTGGCAATTCACCGGGCTCCGGCTCGCCGACTACACCTGAGCTATCAGCATTCGTTGCCCGACAGTCGCGCGTGTGTGCGCGTCCAGGAGAGTATCATGAACGTGCACGTCAACGCGCTGCTCGACGCCCATCTCCCCGACGACAAGACGTCGGCCTTTGCGACGGACGCCGTCGCAGGCCTCGCCCAGCAGCCCAAGCAGCTATCGCCGAAATATTTCTACGATGCCGCCGGATCCGATCTGTTCGAGCAGATCACGCGCCTGCCGGAGTACTATCCGACGCGGACCGAGCTCGGCATCTTGAGGGATCGCGGCGCCGAGATCGCGGCAGTCATTCCCGACGATGCCGCCCTGGTCGAGTTCGGCGCCGGCGCCACCACCAAGGTGCGGCTGCTGCTGGAAAGCTGCCGCTTCGCGGCCTACGTGCCGGTCGATATTTCCGGCGAGTTCCTGACCGCACAGGCCGACAGCCTGCGCCGCGACTTCCCGCAGCTCGCCGTGCACCCGGTCGTCGCCGACTTCACGACGTCGTTCAAACTACCTGACGCCATCGAAGGCAAGCCGAAGGTCGGCTTCTTTCCGGGATCGACGATCGGCAATTTCGAGCCGCATGAGGCGTGCCGCTTCCTGCGCTCGGCACGCGAGATCTTGGGGACCGGCGCACGGATGATCGTCGGCGTCGACCTGGAGAAGGACGAACGTGTGCTGCACGCCGCCTACAACGACGCGGCCGGCGTGACCGCGCGCTTCAATCTCAACCTGCTGCTGCGGATCAACCGCGAACTCGGCGGCAATTTCGACCTGTCCGCCTTCGTCCACCGCGCGATCTACAATCGCGAGCAGCACCGCATCGAGATGCATCTGGTGGCGCGGAAGCCGCAAACGGTGCGGCTACTCGGCACCACCATCTCGTTCCGGGCCGGCGAGAGCATCCACACCGAGAACAGCTACAAATACAGCATCGCGCGCTTCGGCGCGCTGGCCCGCGGATCCGGCTGGAAAGTCCAGACCGTGTGGACGGATGCCGAGAAGATGTTCTCGGTTCAGGCGCTCGTCGCCGAGGCGTGAGGCTCCGGCTTCGACCGCAACGACAGCGTCTCCCACAGCGCGACGATCGCCAGTAGCGCGCTCGTCAGCGCCGAAAGCACGAGAGGCGACAGTTCGGTCGCGAACCAGCCGAGCCCGATCAGTGCGAGCAGTCCGGCGCCGTGCGACAACTGCAGGAAGCCGCGGATGTTGAACTTGAAGAGGATGGTCCCGAGCAGAAACACGAACGGACCGCCGATCGTCGTCGCCGCCATATTCAGGTCGGTATGCCCGAGGGGGTGCTTCAGGACGATCTCGTCCGACACCGCCGACACGATGATGCCGGCGACGATCGGCATGTGCAAGTAGGTGTAGGCCGAGCGCGCCATCAGCCCGGATTGCGCCGACTGCGAAATCACTTCCGATCCCGCCTCAGCGCCGCGGTTGAAGTACACCGCCCACATCGCCACCGTGCCGATGAAGGCGCTGGCGAAGGCGGCAATGTTGGCTCCGGTCCAGTCGAGCTCGGCAAAGGTCGCGCCGGTGACGACGATGGATTCGCCGAGCGCGATGATGATGAACAGCGCACAGCGCTCCGCCATGTGGCCGCCTTCGACCATCCAGTCCTCGACGGTGGAGGCACCCAGCCCGGGGACCCAGAAGCGGACGGCCGGCGACGCATATTCCAGGGTGAGCGCCGCCCCCCACAGCCCCATCCGTGCCGGGCCCTCGGCAAGGCCGCCGAGCAGCCAGAGCACGGCGGAGGCACTGAGCCAGGAGAGAATGCGGGCGGCGTTGCGGCGGACGGCAGATCGCTGCGGCGGCGTCGCGGTCAGCCAGAACGCGGTCCGGCCGACCTGCATGGCGGCGTAGGCCATGGCGAACCACAGGCCGCGGTCCTCGAACGCCCGCGGGATCGACATCGACAGAACGAGGCCCGCCAGCATCAGCGCGAACAAGAGACCTCGGACCAGCGCCTTCTCGGGATCGAGCCAGTTGGTAACCCAGGCGGTGTAGACCCACACCCACCAGACCGCGAGAAACAGAACGGCCGTCTGGGCGGCGCCGAGCGGCGAGAAATGGCCGATCAGATAGTGCGAGATCTGCGTGACCGCGTAGACGAAGACGAGATCGAAGAACAGCTCGACGAACGTGACCCGGCTGTGCCGGTTCGGCTCGATGACGCGAAACAGCGCACCACGCGGATTGTCCACCGCCATCTCCCCCGGATGCGCGATCTCCCCCTAAGCAGTCAGCGCTGGTCCGGCACCCCGGTCTGCAGGGCCAGAGCATGCAGCACGTCACCCATCTGGCCGCGCAGCGATTGATAGACGAGCTGATGCTGCTGAACGCGGGATTTGCCGCGGAACGATTCCGAGATCACCGTCGCGGCGTAATGGTCGCCGTCGCCAGCGAGATCGCGAATCGTCACCTGTGCGTCAGGGATGGCAGACTTGATCATCTGCTCGATATCGTGGGCATCCATGGGCATCCCGGTGCATCTCCTTGTGTCGGGCAGGCGCCGCATCCCGTGGACGATGTAGCCCGCAGGGCCCGCGGCTTGGCTGCACTCCCATCAGTGGCCCGCCGAGCACGGCGAATCAAGGCGTTCTCGCGGGACCGTGATGGCGAAATCTAGCGCGAACCGCTCTCGAGGTCACGCGCGGAACCACTATATACCGGGATCAGACGAGATGTGTCGGACTGGGTGACGCACCCAAAAGGCCGAATCGCGAGGACGACGACATGAAGCTTCCAGGACCGGATCATCCGATCACCGTCACCCCCAATCCGAAACGCGTACGGGTGATCGCCGACGGCGTCGTGATTGCCGACACCACCCGCGCGTTGACGCTGAAGGAAGCGAGCTACCCCGCGGTTCAATACGTGCCGCGGGCCGACGCCAACATGGCGGCCCTGCAGAAGACTGATCGTGTCACCCATTGTCCGTACAAGGGGGATGCGAGCTATTTCAGCGTCATCGCCAACGGCAAGACATTGGACAATGCGATCTGGAGCTACGAGGCGCCCTTCCCGGCGATGACCGAGATCTCGGGCCACCTGGCGTTCTATCCGGACAAGGTGCGGATCGAGGAGGTCGCAGCTGATTGAACTGCGGTGACAGCCCGCCGCGCGGCCGGCACGAGGCCCATACCGGCGCGGCGGTCGTTTCGGTCACTGACCTGATGGCGTGCTACACTCTGAAAATCGTAAGCCCGAGAATCAGCAGCACGAGGAAGATCACCAGGAAGATATAGAACAGGATCCGCGCAATGTCGGCGGAAGCTGCCGAGATGCCGGTGAAGCCGAGAATACCGGCCACCACCGAGATCACGAAGAACAGCAGCGCCCATTTGAGAATAGTCACGGTATGGTCCTCCGGTTCTGCGCCGCGCCGGCGCGGCGCCTCACTAACGATGACGCGGGGAACCGGTTCCTTCGGCCATCGGTCCCGGTGCCGAAGAAATGCGCAACCCACGACAGTCCCGGCCGTAACTTCGTAGGTCGTCGGTTCGTAAGGATATCCGGAGCGGAAATCGGCAGAGTGTGTGAGAAACCGGCTTGCGGACCGCGGCACTTGCTGATTTGCAGCACCAACGACGACATCTGGTAGTCCGGCGCCGTCATTCGCTCGCTTTTGGGCGACTCCAGCGAATGGCGGTGCCACAGGGTCACACGAGCTCATCCACTCATTCCAGCTCGCGCAGCCTTGGACGACGTTTGCATGACGCCCCGCGGCGAAGGAGGATGCGAACGTCACATCCGCTGCACGGGCCGGGCAGCAGCGACGCCGGGGGGGGCGTATGGTCATATCGGTTACACAATCGGCGGCGGCCGCAAAGGTCGAGCTTCAGGCCCGCCCGCGCGCTCGGGCACGCAACGCCGCGCTCGATCACGCCCGGACATTCCTGACGCTGGTGGTGCTGCTCCACCACGCCGTGATTCCCTATACCTATTTCGGGCACACCGATCCGACGTCCTTCCTCGGTTTCGACGCCATCGTGCTGGCCACCGACAGCTTCTTCATGGCCATGTTCTTCTTTCTGTCGGGCCTGTTCGTGTGGTCGGGCCTTGCCCACAAGTCGACGCTGCAGTTCCTGCGTGACCGGCTATTGCGCCTTGGCCTGCCCTTCGCCATCGCGGCCCTGACCGTCATTCCGCTTGCCTATTACGCGATCGAGCTGCGCGCCAATCCCGACGCCCGCTTCGCTGCCTTCTGGTGGAAGACGGTCACGGTCGGCCCATGGCCGAGCGGGCCGATCTGGTTCATCTGGGTGCTGCTGGCGTTCGACACCTCGGCAGCCCTTTTGTACCGCGTCTCGCCGCGCCTGCTGGATCCGATCAATCGGCTGTCGCAGCGCGCCTTCGAGCATCCGCGCGACTTCTTCTTCGTCTTCCTGCTGATCACGGGCGGGCTCTACATCCCGTCCCGGCTCTATTTCGGCCCGACGTTGTGGTTCGAGGCAGGGCCGCTCTCGGTGCAGGCCAGCCGCGTCTTGCTCTACGCCGCCTATTTCTACGTCGGGGCTGGCATCGGCTCGGCCAATTTCGAACGCGGCCTGCTGGCCGCAGAAGGGCAGATGTCGCAGCGCGGACTCGGGGCCTGGATCGTGGTCACGCTCGTGCCCTATGCGCTGCTCTGGGTGCTCATCACGATCAAGCGCCAAGTGCTGGGCAATCCGCCCGTGTTGCCGCAATGGTACGAGGCGGCCTATGGCTTCTTGTTCGTCATCTTCAGCGCCGCGATCCTGTTTGCGATCCTGTCCTACTTCCTGAACAACCGCCGCTCGGAATTCTCCGTGCTCGATCGCATGCAGGCCGATGCCTATGGCATGTTCCTGGTACACTATCCGATCGTGCTGTGGATCCAGTACTGGCTGTTCGACTTCGGCCTGCCAGCCATCGCCAAGGCGACGATCGCCTTTGTCGGCAGCATGCTGCTGAGCTGGGGCGCGACCTGGGTGCTCAGGCAGATTCCGGGGGCGAAGAACGTGTTGTAGGACGGTCCTGCCTCCTCCGTCATTGCGAGGAGCGCAGCGACGACGCAATCCAGACCGCATCCGCGGATGGCGGTCCTGGATTGCTACGCTGCGCCCGCAATGACGCTGGGCGAGGCCAACGCTCTCACGACGAACTCCGTCGTCGTTTGCCAGCGTGCCTGACTGTGACAGCCGCGGCGTGCGTCCGGGGTCAGGCGGCTGACCCGCCCATGTATTTGGGCAGCCAGCTTTCGAATCCCGTCTTGAGCGCGGCGACCTCGACGGCACCATCGCCGGCGATCGCCAGCGCAGTGCCGCCTGTCGTGCCGATGCGCGTGCACGGCACGCCGGCGCCGCGCATCTTGGCCAGCACGCGGCCAGCCTCGGTCTCCGGCACCGTCACGAGATAGCGCGCCTGGTCCTCGCCGAACCAGTAGGCATGCGGCACGATCGAGGCAGGCGCGGCCAGCAGCCGCGCGCCGATGCCGGAGGCCATTGCCATCTCGGCGAGCGCGACGAGCAGACCACCGTCGGCCAGATCATGCGCAGCTGTCGCCGTGCCCGCATGGATCATGCCGCGGACGACATCGCCGATGCGCTTCTCGGCGGCGAGGTCGACAGGCGGCGGAGCGCCCTCCTCCCGGCCGCAGACGTCGCGCAAGTAGACCGACTGGCCGAGCCAGCCATGGGTCTCGCCGATCAACAGGATCGCCTCGCCCTCGGCCTTGAAGGCGATGCTCGCCGACTTGGTGAAATCATCGAGCAGGCCGACGCCGCCGATCGAGGGCGTCGGCAGGATCGCGCGGCCGTTGGTCTCGTTGTAGAGCGAGACGTTCCCGGAGACGACGGGGAAGTCGAGCGCGCGGCAGGCCTCCGAAATGCCTTTCAGGCAGCCGACGAACTGGCCCATGATCTCGGGCCGCTCCGGGTTGCCGAAATTGAGATTGTCGGTGATCGCAAGCGGCCGGCCACCGACCGCGGTGATGTTGCGCCAGGCTTCGGCGACGGCCTGCTTGCCACCCTCGAAAGGATCGGCCTCGCAATAGCGGGGCGTTACGTCGACGGTGAGCGCAAGCCCCTTCGGGCCATCCTGCACGCGCACCACGGCGGCATCGCCGCCTGGGCGCTGCACGGTGTTGCCGAGGATCACATGGTCGTACTGCTCCCAGATCCAGCGCTTGGAGCACAGATCGGGCGTTGCGACGAGCTTCTCCAGGGCCGGGATGATGTCCAGGGGCGGCTTGACCTCGCGGGCATGGATCACCGGCAGCGCCGACGAGGCCACGTGCGGGCGGTCGTACAGCGGCGCCTCGTCGCCGAGCTCCTTGATCGGCAGGTCGGCCATGACGTCGCCGCCATGCTTCACCACGAACCGCTTGCTCGGCGTGGTGTAGCCGACCACCGCGAAATCGAGCCCCCATTTGCGGAAGATCGCTTCCGCCTCCTTCTCCTTCTCCGGCTTCAGCACCATGAGCATGCGCTCCTGGCTCTCGGAGAGCATCATCTCGTAGGCGCTCATGCCGATCTCGCGGGTCGGCACGGCATCGAGATCGAGATCGACGCCGAGGTCGCCCTTGGCGCCCATCTCGACCGCCGAGCAGGTCAGGCCGGCCGCACCCATGTCCTGGATCGCGATCACGCAATCGGCGGCCATGATCTCCAGGCACGCCTCCAGCAGCAGCTTCTCGGCGAAGGGGTCGCCGACCTGCACCGTCGGGCGCTTCTCCTCCGAGGAATCGTCGAACTCGGCCGAGGCCATCGAGGCGCCGTGGATGCCGTCGCGGCCGGTCTTGGAGCCGAGATAGACGATCGGCATGTTCACGCCGGAAGCCGCCGCATAGAAGATCTTGTCGGCGTCGGCGAGGCCGACCGCCATGGCGTTGACCAGGATATTGCCGTCATAGCGGGTGTGGAAGCGGGTCTGGCCGCCGACCGTCGGAACGCCAAACGAGTTGCCATAGCCGCCGATGCCGGCCACCACCCCGGACACCAGATGCCGGGTCTTGGGATGCTCCGGCGCGCCGAACGACAGCGCGTTCAGGCACGCGATCGGGCGTGCGCCCATGGTGAACACGTCGCGCAGGATGCCGCCGACGCCGGTGGTCGCACCCTGATACGGCTCGATGTAGCTCGGGTGGTTGTGGCTCTCCATCTTGAACACGACGGCCTGGCCGTCGCCGATGTCGATCACGCCGGCGTTTTCGCCGGGGCCCTGGATCACCCAGGGCGCCTTGGTCGGCAGTCCCTTGAGATGGATGCGGGACGACTTGTACGAGCAGTGCTCGTTCCACATCGCCGAGAAGATGCCGAGCTCGGTGAAGGTCGGCACTCGCCCGATCAGCTTCAGGATGCGCTCATATTCATCGGGCTTCAGCCCGTGGGCGGCGACGAGCTCGGGGGTGATCTGCGGTTCATTGCGCATGGAGAAATGCCTTTGCCCGTGGGCCGCTGGTCCCTTGAAGCCTGCTTCATAGAAAGATCGCCAGGGCGGGAAAAGGCCTTTTACGGCCCTATTCCGCCCTGTCCAGAGCTTTGGCCCGGACCGCCAGAAGGGATATTTGCAGATTGGCGACCAATCGGATTTAAGACGGTAAATCAACAGTTAAAGGCCCTGACACGTGCACGACCTGTCCCGTTCCGCCTTCGAGAACCGCCCTGGCATCCACATCGCGACCGACGGCGAGTTCGCCGGCTGGCGGACCTGGATGCGCGACAGCTACGAATCCCACACCGGGCCATTCTGGCACCGGATGGAGGACGATGGCTCGATCCGCTGCGCCTTCCGGGTCGAGAAGAAGCACCTCAACGGCGGCGGTAACGTCCACGGCGGCTGCCTGATGACCTTCGCCGACTACTGCCTGTTCGCCTTCGCCGCGCCGATCATGCAGGGCCCGGGTGTCACGGTGTCGTTCTCGTCCGAGTTCCTCGATGCCGCGCGTGAGGGCGAACTGATCGAGGCTACCGGCGAGGTCACCCGCGCCGGCGCCTCGCTGATCTTCCTGCGCGGCATGCTGCATTCCGGCCCAAAGCCGCTGTTCTCGTTTTCCGGCACCATCAAGCGCATCAGGCGGCGGACACCGGAGGCGGCGAACTCGCCGTAGGGACGGAGCAAGGGGGATCGCGCTCAACTCTCTCCGTCATTCCGGGGCATTCGCGCGCAAAATGGCGTAGCCATTTTGAAGCAGCGCGAATGAGCCCGGAATCCATAACCACAGCCGCAAAATGGTCGAAGAACTGCGCCACGCGCATCCCGCCTCCCAAGACATGCGTGGTTATGGATTCCGGGCTCGCGCTCCGCGCGCCCCGGAATGACGCGCGGAGAAGATGTACCCTGCCGTTGCGGAGCTACCCCGCGAGCTGCTTCTCGGCGAGGGCGATCCACTCGGCCTGCGCCTTGCGCACATGCCGTGGTGCGCGCTTCATCTGGATCAGCAGCTCGGTGAACACGACCTTGGCCTCATCGATCCGGCCGACCAGCTTGAGCAGCGTGCCGTAGCGGACCTTCGCCTCGCTGCCCGGCGCATAGTCCAGCAGCGCCTGGTACTCCTCGATGGCCTCGTCGGTGCGGCCGGCTTCCTGCAAAGCCCGCGCATAGAGCAGATGCGCCTCGGCCGAATTGTAGTCCGGCCAGCTCTTCTGCAGCTCGTCGAGCGTCGCCAGCGCATCCCCTGGGCGGCGGCGCGCGAACTGCGCCTTGGCCTTGCCGAGCGCGAACAGCGGCTCGTGGCCCATCGGCAGGCTCAGGATGTGATCGTAATGCTGCTCGGCCTCCTCATAACGCCCGACCGCGACGCATTCCTCGGCCAGCGCCGCGCGGTTGGCGATCGTGTCCGTGATCGCGACACGATCGGACAACTCGCGGTAGTCTTTCTCGGGGTCCAGCTTGTTGGCGACGCGCTTGCGCGCCTTCTGGACGTCGTGGCTGCCCAGCCATTCCGGCACCAGCTCGACGACGATGTAGGCGAGCGCGCCGATCATCGGCACCATCAGGATGATGAAGGCCCAGGGCTGCAGACGGCCAGTCCGCGACGCATGGTAGATCAGCGAAATGTCGAGCAGCAGTACGACGAGCGCGATAGGCACGGCAGATCCCCAACTCGGCGAGATTTTACACGCCGACGTTGATAGCGTGGCCGGCCAGCCCGGACAATCCCGCGCTCACGCAGGCCGTTGCGGACGATCCCGTTTTGACGCATCACGGCCACAGCAGGTTCAATGGACGCACGCCTGTGGCGGCGGCCTCCGCGACGCTCGTAGCTAAGCTCCCACGGGGCCCCGGCGAGATTCATCGAAGCGAAAGAACGCCGAGGGATTGTCGACCAGAAGCCGCTGTCGCGCCGTCTCCGACGGCGCGATCTCGGCCACGAGGTCGGCCAGCACCGCATCGTCCGGCATTTGTCCCGTGATGTTGACGTGCGGCCAGTCGCTGCCCCACAGCACGCGCTCAGGGGCGTGCGCGGCAACGCTTCGGGCGAACGGCACAACGTCATGATAGGGCGCGCCCTCGCGCGAGATGCGATCGGCACCGCTGAGCTTGATCCAGACCCGCCCGCTGTCGAGCAAGCGACACAGGATCGCCTGACAGGCGCCGAGATTCCGGCCGAGGTCCGGCCGGGCCATGTGGTCGATCACCATGCGCAGCTCGATGGCCGCGATCAGCTCGGCATAGCGGATGAGATCGGCGGCCGTGACATGAATGGCGACATGCCAGTCGAACGGCCTCACCAGCGCGAGCACGGCCCGCATGCGCTCCGCCGACGGCGCGCCGCCGAGATGCGCCAGGAAGTTGAAGCGGGCACCGCAGACGCCGGCTTTATCGAGGCGCGCGACCTCCGCAGCCGTGACCTCCGCTCCGAGCACGGCGACGCCGCGGTAGCGGCCTTCTCCCACGGCCAGCGCATCGAGCAGCGGGCGATGGTCGCGGCCATGACCCTGGCTGTGGACGATGACCGCGCGATCGATGCCCAGCCGATCGTGCAAACGGCGCAGCGCCGTTTCCGGCGCCTCCGGCGGCGTGAAGCTGCGATCGTCGGGCAGCGGAAAGCGGTCGAACGGACCGAAGATGTGACAATGCGCATCGCAGGCCCCCGCCGGCCATGCGCGGGAAACGGCAGCCATGCCCGTGCTCATGGGTTCAGTCACAGCGGGCGCTCATGCCGCCATCGACAACGATCTCGGTGCCGGTAACGAAGCGCGCCTCGTCGGAGGCGAGGAACAGCGCGGCGTGGGCGGTGTCGCGGCCGTCGCCCATGAAGCCGAGCGGGATGCGAGCCTGCCGCGTCCGCAGCAGCGCCGCGACATCGCCGCCGGCGCGCTGCCCGGCGAGGCGCGCCTCGACCATCGGCGTGTGCATCTGGCCAGGCACCACCGTGTTCACGCGCACGCGCTGCGGGGCATACTGCACGGCAACGACGCGCGAGAACTGGATCACCGCGGCCTTGGCCGAGGCGTAGCCGACCTGCGCCGATCCGGTCCAGCGGATGCCCGAGGTGGAGGCCGTGTTGACGATGGCCCCGCCGCCCTGCGCCGCCATGTGCGGCAGCACCGCCTTGCAGGTGAGGAAGACGCTCTTCACGTTGAGATCGAGCTGCGCGTCCCAGCCCTGCTCGCTCAGCTCGACCGGGCCTCCCGGCGCCGAGCCACCGACATTGTTGACCAGAATATCGACGCGGCCGAACGCTGCGATACAGGCGTCGACCATCGCGGCGACATCCGCCGCATCGGTGACGTCGCAGCGGTGGGCCTGGATGACGCCGCCGTGGTCCAGGGCGCGCGCCAGCGTCTCGTCCATGCGGCTGCCATCGCGGTCGACGGCGAGGACCCTGGCGCCCTCGCGCGCGAAGATGACCGCCGCGGCGCGGCCGTTGCCCCAGCCCGGACCGACGCAGCCGGCCCCGGTGATGATCGCGACCTTGCCCTCCAGGCGCTTCGTCATGGTCATGGCTCCAGCTCCGGCGTCTCGCCATCGGGCAGGCCGATGTCGAACGCGTTGAGGGTCAGCGCCACCAGCCCGTAATAGCCGATGATGCCGACGAGATCGACGACGCCGCGCGTGCCGAGGGTTGCGGCCGCCAGCGCGTGCAGATCGTCCGGCACGCGGCCGCTGGCGAGCAGCTGCCGGGTGTAGTCGTGAACGAGCTTCGCGGCCGGATCGGTGAACTCTGGATCACGCCGTTGCGCGATCGCGTCGATGACCGACGGGGCGATGCCCGCCGCGAGCCCATCCCGCTTGTGGGCATACCATTCGACATGCGAGGTCCAGTGCCGCGCCGTCACGAGGATCGCGAGCTCGGACAGCGCAGGCGGCAATGACGTCTCGTAGCGGGCGAACTCGCCGAGCTTCTGGGCCCGGCGTCCGAGCTCGGGACTGTGCAGCCAGGCCCGCAGCGGCGCCGGGATCCGGCCGCGCCGGCCGGCGATGGCCTCTTCGGCCACCGCGCGCTGCGTCTCGTCCATCTCGGCCAGGGCAAGGTCCTCGATGCGCATGCGATGCTCCTGGTCACGAGGCGCGAGGAATCGGCTGTGCCGCGGGCGTGGCAAGAAAAGCCGTCAGCCGCCCCGCCAGCTCGGCCGGGGCCTGCACCTGCATCAGATGACCGGCCGTGTCGACGGTCGCGAACGCCGCGCCGGGAATGAGACGGGCGAGCGCCTCGACCTGCGCCTGCGGCCGCAACAGATCATGCGCGCCGGCAAGCAGCAGACAGCGCTGCCGAACCTCCGCGAGCCGTTCGCGCAGATCGACCTCGGCGAACGCCAGGTTGTTATGGGCATATCCGACCGGATCGTTGCCGAGGAAGCGGCCGAGATAAGCGAGGTAGGCATTGCGGTCGGTTCGCAGCACCGGCGGATAGGAACGATCGAGCGTATCAGCCGCCACAGCGCGCATGCCGGCGCGCATGCAGAGCGCGGAGCGCGCCGCCAGATACTGCACGCGACCAGCATCGACGCTGAGGGCCGGCGCGCACAGCGCCAGCGCGCCCACGCGCTGCGGATGCGCCAGCGCGAAGCTGACGGCGAGCGCCGCACCGGCGGCGACGCCGGCGATATCGACCGGTCCGTCGGTGCCGAGCGCCCGCAGCAGCCGGTCGAGGTCGCCGACGTGATCGGCGAAGCCGAACGGCGCGCGCGGCTTTTCCGACAGGCCGGCGCCGCGCAGATCATAGCGCAGCACCCGCAGGTCGTCGGGCAGCTCGAGCATCAAGGCATCGAAGCTTTCGATGCTGCCGCCGAGCTCATGCAGCAACACCAGCGTCCTCGCGCCACCGCCGCGCAGCTCATAGCGCAGCGTCAAGCCGTCGAGATGGATGAAGTTCATCGGCGAGGCGCCCGTCTCATCGTTGTCGGCGCGCGGTTTGACTCGCCCTGGGCCGCTTGCAATAAACTGCGGCGGGCAGCGGCGCGGAGGACACGGCCATCGACATCCGCGAGCTTCGTTACTTCGTGCAGGTGGCGCGCGCCGGTAGCCTGAGCCGGGCATCGGCATTGCTTAATGTCGCGCAATCCGCGCTCAGCCGGCAGCTGATGAAGCTGGAGGACGAGCTTGGCGTCGCGCTGCTGGTGCGGCACGGCCGCGGCGTCCGCCTGACCCGCGCCGGCACGACGTTCCTCGAGCACGCCCATGCCGTGCTGCTGCAGATCGACCAGATGCCGGGCGCGGTGCGCTCGCCGGATTCGAGCTTCGCCGGTCACATCGCGCTCGGGGTGCCGCCGGTCGCGGGCCTGCGCATCGCGCCGTCCGTGGTGGTCGAACTGCGCCGGCGCTGGCCGCAGGCCTCCGTGCAGGTCCGCGAGGGCATCAGCTCGTCGCTGGAGGAATGGCTGCTGGACCGCCGGCTCGACATCGCCGTGCTCTACAATCCCCCGCCGCTCGACGGCATCGCGCTGGCCCCCATCCTGCACGAGCGGATGGTCGTCGCCCTGCCGCCGGCCAAGCGCGGCGACACCGTGGCCGAGACGATCGGCTGGCGCGAGCTGGCCGGGCTGTCGCTGATCCTGCCGAGTCTTCCGCACAGCAACCGGCGGCTGATCGAGCAGGCGGCGATCCAGAACGGCACGCGGCTCAACGTCGCCTTCGAGGTCGACAGCGTGAGCATGACGAAGGCCATGGTTCGGCGCGGTCTCGGCGCAACGATCCTCGCCCATGCCGCGGTCGTTGCCGAGGCGAAGCGCGGCGAGCTCACCGTGCGGTCGATCGAGCGGCCGCCGCTGATCTCGACCGTCTCGATCGGCATGCCGCGGGAACGCCAGCCGACCTGGCTGGCCGACGAGCTGCTGGCGCTGATGCGCGAGGTGATCGCGCAGAGCGTGGCGGACGGCGCCTGGCCCGGCGCCAAGATCATCGGCGACTACGTGCGCTGAGCTCATTCGCCCGCACCGGCGATTGCAGCGTGGCCCTCGTCGACGGCCGCCTCCGCGGCCGTCGACGCGGCGCCACCCGCGAGATAGGCATCGAGCCTGGCGGCATCCAGCGCATTTTCCCAGCGCGCGATGACGAACACGGCAACGGTGTTGCCGACGACGTTGGTGAGCGCGGTGCAGGTCGCCATCAGGCGGTCGATGCCGAACAGCAGGCCGAGGCCGTTGAGCGGGAGCACGCGGACGGATTGCAGGGTCGCCGCGAGCTTGATGAAGGCGCCGCCCGCGACGGTGGTGCCGCCCTTCGAGGTCAGCAGCATGACCGCGAGCACCGCCAGCTGCTGGCCGTAGCTGAATGGCGTGTCGGTGGCCTGGGCGATGAAGCCGACGGCAATCGCCATGTAGATGCCCGTGCCGTCGAGATTGAAGCTGTAGCCGGCCGGCAGCACGAAACCGACGATGGCGCCGTCGCAGCCGGCCTGCTCGAGCTTCTGCATCAGCCGCGGCAGCGCAACCTCGCCGGACGCGGTCCCGAGCACCAGCAGCAGCTCCTCGCGGATCAGCCGCAGCAGCTTGAGCAGCGACAGCCGCATGATGGCGCACACGCCGCCGAGCACGACTGCGACGAAGACGACCGCCGTGATCCAGTACAGCAGCACGACCTTGCCGAGATAGAGCAGCGTGGCGCCGCCATGCGTGCCGATCGCCGCCGCCATGGCGCCGAACGCCCCGAGTGGCGCCAGCTTCATGATGAAACCCAGCATGCGGAACAGCACGTCCTGCCCCTCCTCGATGCCGCGCAGGATCGCCGACTCCGTCTTCAGGCCGACGCTCAGCGCCGCGCCCACCATCACCGAGATGAACAGGATCTGGAGAATCTCGCCCTTGGCGAAGGCGTCGACGATCGTGGTCGGGATGATGCTGAGGAAGAAGCCGATAGCCGTGAAATTGCTCGCGGCGTTGGAGATGCGCGTCACGCTGTCATTGAGCGCGAGGTTGCCGGCATGGAGCCCGTCGCCGGGCTGGAACACGTTGACCGCGATGAAGCCGACGACCATGCCGAGCGTGGTCAGGATCTCGAAATACAGCAGCGACTTGAACGCGAGCCGGCCGAGCTGCCTCATATCGCGGACATGCGTCAGCCCGAGCACCACCGAGCAGAAGATGATCGGCCCGAGCATCATGCGCAGAAGTGCGATGAACGCATCGCCGAGCGGCTTCATCTGAACGGCCGCCTCTGGCGCCAGCAGGCCGACGGCGATCGCGAGCAGGATCGCGATCAGGACTTGGACATACAGCTGGCGGGTGATCGCCATGGCTCGTTTCGCTCCCCTTGTGGACGAGATGGAATCTCGTTCCCCGTTGTGAGCGAACTGAAGCAGAGCCGGACGTGCTATGTCCAAATCAATCTTTCGATGGCCTCCCATGCCGCAGCGGCAAGGGAGGTCATCGATGAGACAAGGCGCAGCCGCGCCTCGGCCCTACTGCTGCTGGTCGATGACCTGCACCACCTTCTGATCGCGCGGGTCGACCAGCACGACCTGCTCGCCGATCGCCAGATACTGGTAGTTGGCCAGCTCCGGATTGCTGCGCGCGAGCTCATCGGGCACGCGGCGCAGGCTCAGGCAGCTCGATCCGGACGAGGACGACGACGATGTCGTCGAGCCCACAGTGCCCGTCTCGGTGGCGGCGCGGCGCAGAATCTGGCGCTGATCGTCCGACAGCACGATCCGGGTCGAGCCGACGCCATAGCCGCCGCGATCATAGCCGCGGTCCGCGCGCATGCCGTTCTGCGGGATTACGTCGACGATCTCGCGGCTGCGCGGGTCGACGATCGCGATCTCGTCATGGATCACGGTGTACTCGTAGCCGCGATATTCCGGCACGATCGTCACGATGTCCGACGGCAGCGGACGCGGCCGCACGCGCTCCGGCAGGCGCTCGCCGACATTGATGTTGATGTTGAGATTGGTGCGCGCCTGATCGAAGTCGTGATCGCGCTTGAGCTGATCGACCACGCGGGTCTTCTGCTGCTCGTTGACCGACACCTGCGTGCTGGAGCGGCTGCCATTGGGCTGGGTCTGATTGTTGGCCTGCCCGGTCTGATCACGCTGACCGGCGCCGGTCGGCTGGTTCTGCTGCGCGGTCGTGTTCTTGCTGTCGGCCGCGTTCGGCTGGTTGGCCTGCTTGTTGCGGTCGCCGGTCTGCTTGTCCGCGGCCTCGTCGGACGTGCCGGTCTTGCGCTCGTCCTGGCTCTGCCGGGTCTTGTCCTTATCGTGATCATTGCGATCGGCCTCACGGTCGGACTTCCGGTCCGTCGCCCCCGACTTACTCTCGGCGGCGCGATCCTCGCCCTTGCGCGGCTCGTCGGCGCGCCCCTGCTGTTGCTTCGACTCAGCCTTGCTCTTGCTGTCAGACTGCTTGTCGGCCTGCTTGCTGTCAGTCGACGACTTCGACTCGGCGCTCTCCTTGGCCTCGCGGCCACGCTCGGCGGCCGCACCGCCCTTGCTATCGGCGCTCTGCTTGGCATCATGTGCCGACCGCTCGGAGGACCTTTCCTGAGCCTGCTCGCGTCCTGCTGCGGATGAAGGCTCGCCACGGCGCTGCTCCTGCGCGCTCTGCTTTGCCTCGGCGCCGGCACGTTCCGCCGCGACGGCGCCGCCCTTTGCCTCTCCCTTCGCCTCGGCAGCCGGACGCGTGGCCTCGTGCGCCGTCGCAGCGGCCGGGCCTCCCTCGCGCTTCATGTCGCCTTGCGCCGATGCACCTGATGCCGTGCCGATCGCCAGGATGATCGCGGCCGTTCCCAGCCAATGTTTCGTCGTCATATGAGAACCTCCTTGGATCCCTGCCCCATTCGCTGGCGGACAACGCAAACAGCCGCCCGGCGTTGCCGGACGGCGCGAGAAAAAACTCCGGAACGATTTTGATGAACGGCTTCGGCGCGCCGTCACGCGATCATTTTGACCGTGGCGCGAGCAGAAGCATGACCGGGACCGCGAATTGCTTGAAGTTGGCCGTGCTGTTCGCCTCGCCAGTCGCGGAGCTGATCAGGCTGGCACTGCCTCTCGCGCCGAACAGCATGCCGCTCACTTGATATTCCTTCTCTCCGCCTGGCGACACTTTCAGGCGCCGTGCATAGAACATGCGCGGCAGCCCGCTGCCCTTGCCGCCCTCGACGCCCAGAATCGTCGTGCTCTGACCCGGCACGCGCTGGTCGAGCAGCTTGACGGTCTGGTCCTGGGAGGCGCGGAATTGCTCGATCGTCATCGTCGTGTTGGGTCCGTAGAGCCGGTAGCTCACCTTCGAGCCAGGGCCGCATTTCGCATCGTCGCACAGGAAGAAGGTCACATCGGTGCCGTTCGGCCGCTGCGGTTTCCAGCCGCCCACGGTGAACGGCAGAGGCGGTGTGGCGACCGACGGCGTCGTCGACGGGGTCTCGGCCCGAGCGGCGCCAACGCCCGTGACGAGCGAGAGCGACACGGACAGGAGAAGCCAGCGCAGGGCGCGCTGAGTGAGAGGCAGCGTCGACATCAAGGCACCGTCGGGATCGAGGAAGTGGCAGGCAGGACGGACGTCAGGGACGATCCGGGAGATGGAGGACGTCCCGCAACCTCGATCACCAATCGGTCGTTTGTGGGTCGGGCCGGGCGAGCGGCCCGACGGAAACGTCACGGGCGCAGCCCGCCGATCAGGCCGCGCGGTCGAGATGGGCGACGAGGCCGGCGAACAGGCCACGGCCGTCGGTGCAGCCCATGATGTCCTCGACGTGATTCTCGGGATGCGGCATCATGCCGAGCACATTCCCGTTCTCGTTGACGATGCCGGCGATGGAATGCGCAGCGCCATTGATGTTGCTGAGGTCGCCGACCTCGCCATCGGCTGAGCAGTAACGATAGAGCACGCGCCCATCGCCATTGAGCCGCTTCAAGGTCTCCTCGTCGGCCGCATAATTGCCCTCGCCGTGAGCGACCGGCACGCGGATGACCTGACCCGCATTGTAGCCGCGGGTGAACGGCGAATCGGAGCGCTCGACCCGCAGATGCACGTCCTTGCAGATGAACTTCAGCTTATCGTTGCGCATCAGCACGCCCGGCAGCAGGCCGGACTCGCACAGGATCTGGAAGCCGTTGCAGACGCCGAGCACCAAGCCGCCCTTGGCGGCGAAATCGCGTACTGCGTCCATCACCGGGGCCCGTGCCGCGATCGCGCCACAGCGCAGATAGTCGCCATAGGAGAAGCCGCCGGGCACCACGACGAGGTCGGTGCCCTTCGGCAGCGACGTCTCGGCGTGCCAGACCATCGCAGGCTCATGGCCGGAGATCATGCGCAGCGCGCGGGCCATGTCGCGTTCGCGGTTGATGCCGGGGAAGACGAGGACGGCGGATTTCATGATGCTACGTGTTTGCTCGATAATGATCCCCTCGCAGCGTCGCGAGAGTGTGTGAGTCCGACGAGAGCTCTCTGTTCAACGCTCGCGCACCAGCAAGCAGCTCATCGACAGAATGTTCGACACGGACCTGATCACGCGGGATTTCCAGCAGAAGCTCGTAGATCTCGCGGTCGATCACGGCCATTCCCTACCCCAGCAACTCCACCCGGTAATTCTCGATCACCGTATTCGCCAGCAGCTTGTCGGCGGCCGCCTTCAGGGCGGCCTCCGCCTTGGCCTTGTCGGCACCGGCGAGCTCGATGTCGAACACCTTGCCCTGCCGCACGCTGGCGACGCCGTCGACGCCGAGCGATTTCAGGGCGCCCTCGATCGCCTTGCCCTGCGGATCGAGGATGCCGGCTTTCAGCGTCACCGTGACACGCGCTTTCACGTCTTGTTCCCTTTTAGCTCTTGACCAGGACCGGGCCGGAGCCCGCCGGGCGCTCGTTCTCGATGAGGATGCCGAGCCGCTTGGCGACCTCGGTATAGGCCTCCAGAAGGCCGCCAAGATCACGACGGAAGCGGTCCTTGTCGAGCTTCTCGTTCGACTTGATGTCCCACAGCCGGCAGGAATCGGGGGAAATCTCGTCGGCGACGATGATGCGCATCATCTCGTTCTCGAACAGCCGGCCGCATTCCATCTTGAAGTCGACCAGGCGGATGCCGATGCCGAGGAAAAGCCCGGTCAGGAAGTCGTTGACGCGAATGGCAAGCGCCATGATGTCGTCGATTTCCTGGGGCGTCGCCCAGCCGAACGCGGTGATGTGCTCCTCCGACACCATGGGGTCGTTGAGCTGGTCGTTCTTGTAATAGAATTCGATGATCGAACGCGGCAGCTGGGTGCCTTCCTCGATGCCGAGGCGCTGCGACAGCGAGCCCGCCGCCACATTGCGGACGACGACCTCGAGCGGCACGATCTCGACCTCGCGAATCAACTGCTCGCGCATGTTGAGCCGGCGGATGAAGTGAGTCGGAACCCCGATGTCGTTGAGGTGCTGAAACAGGTACTCCGAGATCCGGTTGTTGAGGACGCCCTTGCCTTCAATCACCTGGTGCTTCTTGGCATTGAAGGCGGTGGCGTCGTCCTTGAAGTGCTGGATCAGGGTGCCCGGCTCGGGGCCTTCATACAGGACCTTGGCCTTGCCTTCATAAATGCGACGCCGACGGCTCATTGGGATGTACCGTGTTTTGTTGAAATCCATGAAATGGTGGGCTCCGGATGACTTTGGACAGGACCACGACGGAGCTGCCGCGAGGGCCCGGACGGACGGAAACAGAACGAGAACCGGGCCTGTGGGAAACCTATCTCATTGGTGTCCCGAGCACAATCGATCCGGGCCTCGGGAGCGGAGTTTTACCGCCCTTCCCTGCGGCCTCGTACCCGTTGTATTGGCAAGATGTTCCAATTATTTAGGCGTGCGGCCACCGCCCCGCAACCGCCTGCGCGGTTAACCCTCTTCGGCAACACTGGAAGTTCCGACCATGACCACGTTCGACAAGCGCGAGGACGCCTTCGAGAAGCAATTCGCCCATGACGAGGAATTGAAGTTCAAGGCAGAAGCCCGCCGCAACAAGCTGCTCGGCCTGTGGGCAGCCGAAAAGCTCGGCAAGTCCGGCGCTGACGCCGACGCCTACGCCAAGGAGGTCGTCGCGGCCGATTTCGAGGAAGCGGGCGATGCCGACGTGCTGCGCAAGGTGCTGGGAGACCTCACCGCCAAGGGCGCGGCCGTCACCGAGGCCGACGTGCGCGCGAAGATGAGCGAGCTGCTGGTGACCGCCGTGGCGCAGGTCAAGGCGGGACAGTGAGAAGAAGCGAATAGCGAGTGGGCGAATAGCGAATAGGGAGTGGCGGGCAGCGATG
The DNA here is from genome assembly GCF_051168375.1 of Bradyrhizobium sp. HKCCYLRH1034. Lineage (NCBI taxonomy): Bacteria > Pseudomonadati > Pseudomonadota > Alphaproteobacteria > Hyphomicrobiales > Nitrobacteraceae > Bradyrhizobium > Bradyrhizobium sp. HKCCYLRH1034. Next base: position 312,788 of record NZ_JBNPUW010000001.1, read on the forward strand.
TCCTTCCCGTATTCGCTACTCCCTATTCGCTACTCGGCTGCTTTGACGTACACCCACGCCCGCGTGCCGGAGCGCAACACAACATCGATGCGCTTGTAATCGGCGACTTCGTACTGGTCGGCTGCACGCAATTCATCTGACGTGATTTCAAACACAGTCCCGTCGACAGCGTCGTCAGGATCGTGGCTCGGCACGACGATAGGGTGAAACCGCTCACCACTGCTAGCGAGCACGTCCGGATCCGTGATCTCGATGAAGCTCTTTCTGAAGCCCGGCATCGAATCCGGACGACCGACAAGCCGTCGACCGAAAGATTTCAGTTGGACGCTTTCGAGCTGAAGCGTGCCATAAGAAAATAGGAAGTTGGTCTCCATGACGCTCACGCCGAGTCTCCGCCGATATGGGCCCATCACGGCTTGAGATATCCGAGACGAGAGTGAATGGCGAGTAGCGAATAGCTGAGATCCCTATTCGCTACTCCCTATTCACGACTCGCCCCTCCCCTATTCCTCCTTGAAGCCGTATTCCGGCACGTTGCCGCTGGCGCCGTAATATTTGTAAGGCAGGAACTTGCCCGACATCGTGATCTTGACGCGGTCTCCCTTGGCATTGGGCAGGCGCTCCATCACCATGTCGAAATCGATCGCCGACATGATGCCGTCGCCGAATTCCTCCTGGATCAGCTCCTTCCACGCCGGGCCGTTGATCATCACGAGTTCGTAGAAGCGGTAGATCAAGGGATCGGTCGGGGGCATCTGCACGCCCTCGCCGCGCATCGGCGTCTCGTTCAGCATCGCGATCTCGGATTTGGACAGGCCGAACAGCTCGCCGGCGTTCGCCGCCTGCGGCTTGGTCAGCTTCATCTGGCCGAGAACGGCGCCGACGATCAGCACCTCGGAATAGCCGCCGATCTGTTCGCAGATGTACTTCCAGCTCCATCCTTTCTCGCGCTTGATATCGAGCAGCTTCTCGGTGAGGTCGGATCGCTTCATGCTTGGTCTCCCTTGAAAGTCTTCGTTGATGGGTTTCTTCCGGCTGGGCGTCAGCGGGCGATCGCCTGCGGCGCGTCGTTCTCGACCGGGTTGGACGCGACGATCGTCGGCTCGCTGCGCCCGATCTTCACCACCGGCACCTTGCGCGGGTCGTAATCGGGCGTCTCGGCGGTGAAGGTCTTGCTGCGGCTGACCAGGAAGTCGATGATGTGGTTGCGCAGCGCGTAGTACAGCGGATGGCGATGCAGGTCGCCGCGCAGCCGGTCCTTCGGCAGCGGGTTCTCGACGATCTCCGCGAGCACCGCGCCGGGTCCGTTGGTCATCAGCACGATCTTGTCGGCGAGATAGATCGCTTCGTCCACGTCGTGGGTGATCATGAACACGGTCTGCCCGGTCTCGACGCAGATGCGGCGGACCTCGTCCTGCAGGGTGCCGCGCGTCAGCGCATCGAGCGCGGAGAACGGCTCGTCCATCAGCATGATCTTCGGCGTGATCGAGAGCGCGCGGGCAATCCCGACGCGCTGCTTCATGCCGCCGGACAGCTCCGACGGCCGCTTGTGCTCGGAGCCGGACAGGCCGACGAGCTCGATGTATTTCAGCGCATGCGCCTTGACCTTGGCGCGGTCCCATTTGCGCCATTTCGACGAGACGGCATAGGCGACGTTGCCGAGCACCGTTCGCCACGGCAGCAGCGCATGGCTCTGGAAGATGACCGCGCGGTCGAGACTCGGACCTTCGATGGCCTGGCCGTCGACGATGACGGCGCCTTCGCTCGGCACGTCGAGGCCGGCAAGAACATTCAGCACCGTGGTCTTGCCGCAGCCGGAATGCCCGATCACGCAGACGAACTCGCCGCGCGCCATCGCGAGCCAGAGATTCTCGAAGATCGTCGTGCTGCGCGCCCCATCATAGCGCTTGGCGATCCCTTCGATGGAGATGAACTTGTCGGTCATAGGAAGGTCTTTCCGTTCCCTCCCCCCTTGTGGGGGAGGGTCAGGGAGGGGGGTCCCCCACGAAGACTCGCGCGTGGGGCACCCCCACCCCTAACCCCTCCCCGCAAGGGGGAGGGGAACGGAGTTGCGCACCTTGCAGCCGTTCGCCTGATCATGCCCTACTCCGGAAACGTCACGAGCCGCGACACGCGGGCCAGGATCTGATCCAGCACCATGCCGACCAGGCCGATCAGCAGGATCGCGATGATCACGTTGGTGATCGAGAGGTTGTTCCACTCGTTCCAGACGAAGTAGCCGATGCCGGTGCCCCCGACGAGCATCTCGGCGGCGACGATGACGAGCCAGGCGATGCCGATCGAGATCCGCATGCCGGTGAGGATCGTCGGCGCCGCAGCCGGCAGGATGACCGTGAAGGCCCGGCGGAAATTCCCGACCTCGAGCGTGCGGGCGACGTTGATCCATTCCTTGCGCACGCTGGCGACGCCGAAGGCGGTGTTGATGAGCATCGGCCACACCGAGCAGATGAAGATCACGAAGATCGCCGACAGGCTGGAATCCTTGATGGTGTAGAGCGCGAGCGGCATCCAGGCGAGCGGCGAGATGGGCTTGAGAATCTGGATGAACGGATCGAGCGCCTTGCTCATCAAGGGCGACATGCCGATCAGGAAGCCGAGCGGGATCGCGACCGCGACTGCGATCAAATAGCCGAGCATGACCCGCCCGAGCGAGAAGGCGAGCTGGATGCCGAGCCCCTTGTCGTTCGGACCATTGTCGTAGAACGGCCGCCGCAGATGCTCCCACAGCTTGGCACCGACATCGAGCGGCCCGGGCATCGCCGACTTGCCCTGCGTGGCCGTCATGCCCATCAGCTTGGCGTATTCCGGGCTCATGTTGGCCGCGGCGCCCGTGCTGCGCGTCGCGATATGCCAGGCGCCGAGGAACACGGCCAGCAGCACGATGGAAACCACGGCGGCGCGGAGGCGAAGAGAGGCGGTCATGCCGGCGCTCCACTCACGGTGTCGTCCCTGCGAACGCAGGGACCCATAACCACCGTCCAGACTTGGTAAAAAAGATCGTCGTCGCCATTCCTGCCACAAGCGAGTTCACGGCGTATGGGTCCCCGCGTTCGCGGGGACGACACCGATGATTTGATCGGCAGCGTCGTGTCCATCGCGATTGTCGCGGCCAGCAGCGCCGCGCCCATTCCCCCCATCACGACGCCTTCTTGATCTTGAAGCTGGCGACGTAGTCGTCCGGCTTGGTCGGATCGAACGGCTTGCCCATCACCGAGAACGATTTGTAGGAGTCCTTCGGCGGCGTCAGGCCCATGTCGGTCATGACCTTGCGGGTGTCGGTGGCGAGATAGATCTGCTCCGCGACCGCCTTGTAGTCGACGTCGCCCTTGATCTGGCCCCAGCGCTTCATCTGCGTCAGCATCCACACCGCGAAGGACTGCCACGGGAACGGATCGAAATCGACGCGCTTCGGATCGGTCTTCACGCTGCCGAGGCCATCGGCGTAGGTGCCGGTCAAGACCTGCTCCATCACGGTCACCGGCGCGTTGATGTAGTTCGCCGGAGCGATCGCCTCCGCGATCTGCTTGCGGTTCTCAGCCTTCGACGCGTACGCGGTGGCATCGACGATGGCGCGGGTGAGAGCGGCAAAGCTGTTCGGCGCCGTGGTGATGAACTCGCGGCTCGCCGCGAAGCTGCAGCAGGGGTGACCGTCCCAGATCTCCTTCGACAGGATGTGCAGGAAGCCGACGCCGTCAAAGATCGCGCGCTGGCAGATGTTGTCGGGCGCGAGGAAGCCGTCGATGTTGTCGGCGCGCAGGTTCGCGACCATCTCCGGCGGCGGCACCGAGCGCAGCTGCACGTCGGTGTCGGGATCGATGCCGTGCTCGGCGAGATAATAGCGCAGGAGATAGTTGTGCATCGAATAGTCGAACGGAATGGCGAGCTTCATGCCCTTCCAGTCCTTCGGATTGCGCTTGTCCTTGTGCTTCATCGCAAGCGTAATGCCCTGCCCGTTGATGTTCTCGATCGCGGGCACGGTGAACGGGATCGGCTGCGCACCGAGGCCGAGCGAGATCACGATCGGCATCGGCGCCAGCATGTGCGAGGCGTCGTATTCCTTGTTGATGGTCTTGTCGCGGATGACGGCCCAGCCGGCGGTCTTGACGACCTCGACGTTCAGCCCGGCCTTGGCATAGAAGCCGAGCGGCGCCGCCATGATGATCGGGGTCGCGCAGGTGATCGGGATGAAGCCGACCTTGAGATCCTTCTTCTCGGGCGCGCCCGCTTCGGCGAACGCCTCGGTCGCGGTCTTCAGCGGGAAGAACTGGGACACTGCGGCGAGCGCGGTGGCGGCGCCGACCGACTTCAGAAACGCGCGGCGGGTGGCAGCTTGCGGAAACACCGCGCGCAGCACGGCTGACGCGACCACGTTCTCGTAGCGCTTCTCGGTGGAGTCCGCCACGGGCTCGCAGCGCAGCGCCAGCGCGGCGTGCTCATGTTCGGCCGGGCTGCGATGCTGGCCGCAGATACAACCGGCATTCACGCGTGAATCGGCATCGAACGGATCATCGAAAATCGACATGTGCTGCGCCCCTTTGTCACACCTGCGCTGTCAGCGCCTTCGAACTGCTCGTCCGGCCGCATTTTTCAGCGGCCGGACGTGCTTAACATGCAGCTTCTATGCCGCCTTGCTGGTCATCGCCGGCATCGGAAGTCCTTCCTCGATCGGCAGCGACGGGTCGCGCGACCACTCGTTCCACGAGCCGAAGTACATCCGCACATCCTTCACGCCGGCGTTCTTCAGCGCCAGGAAGGTGTTCGAGGCCCGCGCGCCCTTGAAGCAGTAGAGATAAACCGGCGTGTCGACCGTGATGCCGACGGTGGCGCATTCGGCGAGGATCTCGTCCTTCGACTTGAAGCGCGGGCCTTCGGCGGTCGGCTTCATCATGCGGTACCATTCGAGCCAGACGGCGCCGGGGATGCGGCCTTTGCGCGGACAGAAATCCTTGCCGTAGGGCGAGGAGGAATCGCCGATCCACTCATCGACATCGCGGACGTCGAGGATCGCGATAGCGGGATTGCCAACCGCCGCCAGCATCGCCTTGGCGTCGATCAGGATGCTGCCCGCCTCCGGCACGATGGCGAACGAGGCCTTGGCCGGCGACGGCACGTCGGTCGTCACCGGCATGCCGGCGGCCACCCAGGCATCGTAGCCGCCATGCAGCACCTTGACCTTGGGATAGCCGAGCATCGTGAGCAGGAAATAGCCGCGGCACGACTGGCCGAAGCCGGAGTTCATCGACTGTTCGTAGACGACGGCGGTCTCGGCGCCCGAAAGGCCGGCGGCGCCGAACGCGTCCGCAAACTTCGTCTTCAATTCCTCCATGCCTTCCGGTGTGGACGTCGCGAGATAGGTGAATATCTCGTGGACGTTGACGGCGCCGGGAAGATGTCCCGCGGCGTAGGCATCGGGATTGCGGGTGTCGATCACGACACACGGCTCGGTCTTGATGAACTCAGCGAGTTCGCCGGCTGTAATCAGAACGTCCGTCATGGCAGGCCTCTCCTGGTTGGGATTTGTTGGTTTGCCGTTCTCGCCGGCGTCAGCCGTCGGCGAGCATCTTGCGGAGCTGCTTGGTCGCGGGAGTCACGATCGCGACGAAATAGGCCTCGCGCAGGCGACGTTCGGCGCGATTGCCCTTGAGGTAGCCGCGGGCTCCGCAATGGAGCATCGCGGCATGAGCGGCAGCGACGCTGGCCTCGCCGGCACGCAGGCGCAGCGCCACGACCTTGCGCCAATAGGTCTCGTCGGGGTTGAACGGATCGCTGGCGAGTTCTGCCGTCTCCTTCGCGAGTTCATCGGCGAGCGCGCTGAAATCGACCGGCTGCTGCGGCAGATAGCGGTTGACGTGGCCGAGCGGCGCCTCGACCTCCTGCATGATCTTGATGCAGTCCTTGATCAGGCCGAGCGCCATGCCGGCCTGCAACATGATGAATCCGGCACGGATCTTCTTGACGAAGGGACCGGCGGGATCGGCCAGGATCAGTTCGTCCGGCACGAACAGGTCGCGAAACTGGATGCCGTAGGTGCCGGTGCCGTCCATCGCCAGGAACGGCTGGCATGGCTGCAGGGTCACCGCCGGATCGGCACAGTCGGCGATGAACATCACGATCTCGCCGGGCGCGTCCTCACGCTCGAAGATCGTACCGAACATGTGGTCCGGCCCGAGGTTCGAGACCCAGGGCAGCACGCCGCGCACGACGTAGCCGCCCTCGACCTTGCGACCCCTGAGCTTGAGCTTCTCGATGCCGAAGAAGCTCTTCATCGGATTGGACAAGCCGGTGCCACCGAGCAACCGGCCGCTGGCGGCGTCGTCGAGAAGACGGCCGACGAGCGCCTTGTTGGGCGAGTTGGCGATGTACCAGACCAGCGTGTTCTGGCACCACGCCATGAAGGCAGAGGCGCCGCAGACCTCACCGATCGCGCCGATGGTGTCGATCGCGCAGTTGAGATCCGCCGCGCCATTTTCCGGCACGTGGCTGCTCCACGCGCCGACCTTGCCGAAGCGGCGGAGCACGTCGGCCGGGTACACCGTCCCGGCGTCGATGCCAGCGGCCAGCGGCGCGAGTTCCTTGCGCGCGATCGCCGTGACCTGCTCCACGGTCGACGGTATGGGCATGACGCCCGCGCCATCGACCGCCAGATGCTGTCCGAGTGAACCCGAGACTACTGAGTTCATGACGTCCTCCGCTACGCCGACCTCGAGGGCCGCCTCAGATCCCGACCTCGAGATTGACCGGACGCGTGAAGGTGTTGGCGACCGGCGACCACTTCTTGACGTGGTCGATCAGCGCCTTGACCTCCTCCTGCGGAATGCCCTCGCACTCCATGTCGACCTTGACGCGGACGTCGGTGAAGCCGACCGGCTTCTCGCTGACGTCGCCGGTGCCCCAGACTGCGGTGATGTTGAGATCGCCCTCGAGCTCCAGCTCGAGCTTGTTGACGATCCAGCCGCGATGCACCGCATTGGCATGCAGGCCGACGGCCAGGCAGGAGCCGAGCGCGGCGAGCGAGGCTTCCGACGGATTTGGCGCGGTGTCGTCACCGAGCAGCCCCGGCGGCTCGTCGACGATGTAGGGCGCGAGGTTGCGGATGTAGTTGGCGTGACGAAACTTGCCCTCGGCGACGGTCTTGCACTTCAGGGTCTTGATGACCTTGGGGTTGGCCTTGCCGTTGACGATGAGCTGTTCAAGCCCGTTCTTGTCGATGGGTGCGAGGCAGCCCGTCAGCGCCGTCTTCTGAACCACAGCGGTCATCTCATTTCTCTCCCTGGGATGAGGATACCGAACGGTCTGTATCCTGCACGAAGCGTGCCAGAGAGGCCGAAAATCAAAAGCCGGAGTGATCCTCGCGGCTTACGCGATCATCGCGGCAAGTGGCGAGCCGTTGCGTCACCTCCGCTGCCCAAGCGCAGTGCAGAATGCCGCCTTCGGAGATCAAATTGAGCGCAATGCTGCCTCGAGCACATCAGCAGTCTTGCTGAGTCACGCGCACAGCGATTAAGCTTGCGCGCATGGCAAAGTCAGTTGCGGGCAAACAAACCGGCAAGAAGCAGGCGATCGCGAGGACGATCTCGGCCGGCGATGACGAATCCGCGCGCGGCCGCCTGCTCGGCGCCGCCACGCGGCTGTTCTGCAAGAACGGCATCAATGCCACCGGGATCGATGCGATCATCAGCGAGGCCGGCACCGCGAAGACCACACTCTACAAGCTGTTCGGATCGAAGACCGCGCTGGTCACCGCCGTGCTGGAAAGCGAAGGCAAGCAGTGGCGCGAATGGTTCATCGCGGAAATGGAGAGCGGCGGCGGTGACGCCGAGACCAAGCTGGCACGCATCTTTCCGGCGCTGAAGAGCTGGTTCGGCGAGGAGCGCTTCTACGGCTGCCCCTTCATCAATGCGGTCGGCGAGCACGACAAGGACCAGAAGCAGTTTCGCACCATCGCAATGCGCCACAAGAAAGTGGTGCTGGCGCATATCGAGAAGCTCGCCCGTGAGATGGGCGCTGCCGAGCCGGAGAGCTTCTCGCATCAGCTTGCACTGCTGATCGACGGCGCGATCGTGGCGGCGATGGTGTCGCGCAATCCCGAGGTCGCGGACACCGCCGGGCTGGCGGCGAAGGCGCTGATCGAACCGGCGAAGCTGAAGGCGGGCCAGCGCAACAGCAAGGCGGCGGGCCCCCAGCTCGCTGCGGTCTGAGCCGCCCTGCCCCGCGAACCGAGCGACAGAACTAGCGGAAATACTCCGTCACCAGCTTCAGGTCCGCCTGGTCTGCGCCCGCGCCGTTGAGGCTGGCATCGATGACGCGGCGGCAGGCGGCCACCGCAGCCTCATCGCCGAGCTCGTTGGCCGCTTCGAGCACGTGCCAGGCCGCATCGACCGCCGCGCGGTCCGCAGGCGCCTCGCGATGGCCGAGCCGTTGCTCTCTGCGAAGAGGAAGTCCCATACCCTTCATCCGCGATCACCTCCATCCGTCGCTGCAGGTTCAATAGGCCACGGCGCGCGGCGCGGATGCCTTGCCGCCTTTGCCTGGATTCTTGCGGGACTGATAGAATTCGAGCACGCTGCGCGATGTCAGCGACTGGAGCTTGGCATAGTCACGCTCCAGCTCCTGCAACTCGCCGGCCGTGATGCGGTGGTCGCGGGCGCCGAGGAACGCGAGCGCCATCATCGTATCCCAGGTAAAGCCAAGCGCCTTGGCGAGCATCAGCAGCATCTCGCGGTTGCGGTCGAACAAGGCACGCTCGACGACGTCGACCGGCAGTCCCGACAGCAGCGCGAGGCCGATCGTCACCTCCTCGACCTTGTGCGCGGTCGCATAGCCGGCGATGGTGCTCTCGTGCAGATTGCCGAGGCGGTGCTGGATCGTCACGGTCCGCTTGGCGACGAAGTAGTTGCGCGAGCCGGGTCCGAACTTCGACTGCAGGTCGCCGGCGATGTTGGCGACCGAGCTGTTGATCTCGCCGAGCAGTTCGGGGCGCTCGCTGGCCAGCCGCTTGCCGACATCGTCCGAGGCCTTGGCGATGAGTTGCTGGAACAGATGGCGGGGGATGTCGAGCCGGCGGCCGAGATGCTCGGCGAGAATCGAGTCGTTCTCGGCCCGCTTGACCATGTGCAGGAATCCGGCGCCGGAGAACTGGGCGCCCTGATTGCGCGCCACCGCCGTGGCGACGGCACGGTCGCCGCGCGTCGCCAGCACGTCGGTCACGGCCGGGCTCAACGTCTTTCGTTCGGCGATCGCGAGCAGATGGTCCTGGCTCTTGGTGCTGGCGTTCTCGACCAGCGTGGCGTCATCGAGCCGCTCGGATTCGCGCAACACCGGGCCGGCGACCCAGATCTCGTCGTCGAAGGCGAGCTTGCGGATGACGCTGGCCGGCGAATATTCGATCCTGGCGAGGCGATCCGCGAGCTTGGCGCGCGCTTCGATCTCGATCTCGTCGGCGAGCCGGCCGATCACCTCGCCGAAGGTGGCGATCTCCTCCTCGCAGTAGCGCCCCGCGATCAGCAGGTCGGTCGCATGCCACAGCGCGCGCTCGCGGCTGTCCGCGGTCCCCCGCGCAATCGCATCCTCGAGGTCCCGCAACACGGATCTGGTTTCGTTCATGATGAAAGGCCGCACAGTTGCAACGATGAAAGGGCAATGCGCAGACCATACCGTTCGAACCCGAGCGTTCCGTAACCCGCCGCGTGCGGATTTGACCGGGCATTTTCACTCAAATGCGCACGCGCGCGTTAAGCATGCGGCCGGAGAACAGCTCGCTGCGGGATTGCCGTGCCTCTCCGCATGACTTTTACGGCATGATGCGGAGCGCGCGCGCCTCCGCCTCGGCGACCGAGCGTTCGCGCGATGTCAACGGACACTCGGCGAGAGCCCGGTCGATCAGTTGCATGGCGTCGCGCTCACGACTCTGGTCGAGCATCAGCTCGGCGGCGAAGAAGCTCGCCTCGCAACGCCGTGCCCGGCGCGTGACGGGAGCACCGCGGTCGGCCGCCGCAAGCACAGCCTCTGGCGTTTCCTGCCCGAGGAAGAGACGGACGATCGGGGCCGGCCATTTACCCATGTCGAGCCGCTTCGCGTGGTCGGCGAGCTCGCTCCCCAGCCCGGCACGGCGGCGCGCCAGATCCAGCCACAAGGCCGCCTCGGCATTGTGGGGATCGATCTCGCTGAGCCATCTGAAATCGTCCTGCGCCTCCTCCAGGAGACCGGCCTGGAAGCTTGCGATCCCCAGCGCGCGATAGGCCTGCGCGCGGTAGCCGTTGCGACCGAACGCCCGCCCGAAACCCGACCCCGGCTGCGGCTCGCTCTCGCGCAGATCAGGAGCGGCGCGATCGAATGCGGCAAGAAGACCAGCCGAGGACTGCTCGATGACGATCTTGTAGTCGTCGATCGCATGCTCGACGTCTCCCTTGTGGAAGTAGGCGCCGGCGCGTGCGAAACGGGCTTCGATCACCTGCGGCGTCGCCGGCTTGCCGCGCTCGATCACGACAGTGCAGCCGGCGATGCGCTCGTCGGCACCGAGATCGGCCGCCGTCGTGCACCGCTTCGGTGCCGCCGGTTCGGCGCTTGCCGACAAGCCGAAGATCGAGCCGATGATCAACGCACAACACAGAATCGAGCGCCATCGTCGCGTAGCCATGAATGCCCCCTTAGGTCTTGCTCTTGGTGCTGCGATCTAACCAGAACCGATTGGGAGAACCACAATCTGGAATTGCGTTCACAAATCATCGTTCAGCCGGTGTAAACGAGATCGCAGACTCGGGGCCTGCCGGGCGCGGATGAGTTGCGAGGGCCGCGCATGCCACGCGGCAACTCAATCGACGCTTGCGCGTGATGAACGGACGCGCGAAGCCATTGATAGCCGCCACGCGGCTCGCGATGCGACCGTCGGCGACTACTTGGCTGCGGCGATCACCGCCTGCAGCCGCACCAGCTCGGCCTCCAGATTCGCCTCGACATCCGCCGCCTTCACCTCGGTGACGCGGTAGTCGCGGCTTTCCAGCCACGCCCGCCTTGCGCTGCGATCCGCCACCACGCCTTCGCTCTCGTCCGGGCCGACCAGCTCGATCGCGAGGCGGTGGATGAAGGAGACGAAGTCGGGGATGTGGCGGCCGACCGGGGTCTGGCGCTTGAACTGGCCGGCGAAGCGGCGGTCGCGCGACAGCGCGTGCCACAGCGCGCGCTCGGCGTCGGTCGGGTTGCGGCGGAGCAGCCGCGCCAGCCCGCGCAGCGAGCCGCGCGAATCCGGCAGGTTGGCCACCGTGCCCTGCTCGGCGATCAGCGCCCGCAGCCGCGTCGCCTGCTCGCTGTCGAGCACGCCGCCCTTGGCCGGCCCCTTGCGCCCCTCGGCGATCGCCATGACCACGCCGTGCAGGGTGTGGATGTCCTGCCGCGACGGCTCCATGCGGAAGAAGATGTTGCGCAGGTTGACCAGCATGGTCTCGCGCTTCTCGGCGGGCCGCAGGAATTCGACCCGGTCGAGCTCGCGCACCAGGTTCTCGAAGAACGCCTCCATCTGTCCCTGGCTGGCGCGCTCCGAGCGTTCGGGCATGGCGAAGGGCAGCGCGCCCGATGTCACCAGCTTGAACCATTCATAGCCCATCAGCAGCACCGCCTGGGCGAGGTTCAGCGAGGCAAAGCCGGGGTTGACCGGGTAGGTGATGATGCGGTTGGCGCGGGCGACCTCCTCGTTGGTGAGCCCCGCCCGCTCGCGGCCGAACAGGATGCCGGCCCGGCCGCCGCCGGCGATCTGGCCCTGCATCTCGCGGGCGGCCGCCTCTGGTCCCATCACCGGCTTGGCCTGGTCGTGGGCTCGGGCGGTGGTCGCGAACACCAGGTCGAGGTCGGCGATCGCCTCCGGCAGGGTGTCGAACAGCCGGACATGATCGATGATGTGGTCGGCCCCGGCCGCCGCCCGCTGGGCGGCGATGTTCGGCCAGCCGTCGCGCGGGTTGACCAGTCGCAGCTCCGACAACGCAAAATTGCCCATGGCGCGCGCGGCCATGCCGATGTTCTCGCCGAGCTGCGGCTCGACCAGGATCACCACTGGCCCTGCGATCTCCACGCCCGCCTTCGTCTTGTCGGTGCCCGACACGCTCAATCCTCGACTTCCAGATCCGGTTGAAGCGCCGATCGCGCCCTGCCCGCTCGTTGGCCCGGCCGATGAGAATTCTCAAGCAAAATAATCGGCTTACGCCTGAATTTTGCAGTTTGCGCGAAACGGCAGGCCGGCCCGCGGCCTGCCGTTGCCCACCGCATGAGCGGGCTGCGAAAATCAGCACCGGACGCATACCGGGTGCGCTTCCGCCCGCGGTGCAGCAGTGCTATGACGCGCTTGATTTCACAAGCGCTTTCCATTCCTGGCGCGCTGTTCCCAAGAAGGCCCCATCGATCATGGCAAAAATCAAGGTGACCAACCCGGTCGTCGAGCTCGACGGCGACGAGATGACCCGGATCATCTGGCAGTACATCAAGGACAAGCTGATCAACCCCTTCCTTGATATCGACCTGATGTATTTCGACCTGGGGATGGAAAGCCGCGACAAGACCAACGACCAGATCACGATCGATGCGGCCAACGCCATCAAGAAGGTCGGCGTCGGCGTGAAGTGCGCCACCATCACCCCGGACGAGGCCCGGGTGAAGGAGTTCGGCCTCAAGGAGATGTGGAAGTCGCCGAACGGCACCATCCGCAACATCCTCGGCGGCGTCGTGTTCCGCGAGCCGATCATCTGCAAGAACGTGCCGCGCCTCGTTCCCGGCTGGACCAAGCCGATCATCATCGGCCGCCACGCCTATGGCGACCAGTACCGCGCCACCGACTTCAAGTTCCCCGGCAAGGGCGTGCTGACGATGAAGTTCGTCGGCGACGACGGCACCGTGATCGAGAAGGAGGTCTTCAAGGCGCCCGGCGCCGGCGTCGCGATGGAGATGTACAACCTCGACGAGTCGATCTACGACTTCGCCCGCGCCTCGCTCAACATGGGCCTCGCCAAGAACTACTCGGTCTACCTGTCGACCAAGAACACCATCCTGAAGGTCTATGACGGCCGCTTCAAGGACATCTTCCAGGAGGTGTACGAGAAGGAGTTCAAGGACAAGTTCGAGGCCAAGAAGATCACCTATGAGCACCGCCTGATCGACGACATGGTCGCCGCGGCGCTGAAGTGGTCGGGCGGCTATGTCTGGGCCTGCAAGAACTATGACGGCGACGTGCAGTCCGACACCGTGGCGCAGGGCTACGGCTCGCTCGGCCTGATGACCTCGGTGCTGATGACCCCGGACGGCCAGACCGTCGAGGCCGAGGCGGCCCACGGCACGGTGACCCGCCACTTCCGCGAGCACCAGAAGGGCAAGGAGACCTCGACCAACTCGATCGCCTCGATCTTCGCCTGGACCCGCGGCCTGTCGCACCGCGCCAAGCTCGACAACAACGCCGAACTGGCGAAGTTCGCCGCCACGCTGGAGAAGGTCTGCGTCGACACCGTCGAGTCCGGCTACATGACCAAGGACCTCGCGCTCCTGGTCGGCGCCGATCAGCGCTGGCTCTCGACCACCGGCTTCCTCGACAAGATCGCCGAGAACCTAACCAAGGCGATGGCGGCGTAAGTTTCCCCACTTTCGCCTTCTGGTTTCGTCACCTATCAACGGGCCGCGCTACAAGCGTGGCCCGTTTCTGTTTCACTCCTGCTGTCGAGGAACCTGATCATGCGCTTGACCTCATCGCTCGCCCTGCTGTTGCTCGGGGCCCAGATCGGCTCCTCCTACGCTGCAGAGACCACGATTCCCGACGCGCTGATCGCCGCCGGCGAAAAGGCCGTGCTGACGCTGCATGCCGAAGGCGCGCAGGTCTACGACTGCAAGACCGACAAGGACGGCAAGCTCGCCTGGACCTTTCGCGAACCGATCGCCAGTCTGTTCGAGGACGGCAAGACTGTCGGTCGGCACTACGCCGGCCCGAGCTGGGAGCACCAGGACGGCTCGATCGTCGGCGGCCGCGTCCAGGGCACCGCCATCGGGGCCACCGACAACGACATCCCCTGGCTGAAGCTCGCCGTCGTCTCCCACCGCGGCAGCAAGGGCGTGCTGTCGGACGTCACCACCGTGCAGCGGATCAACACGTCGGGCGGCAAGCTGGAGGGCGCCTGCGAGACCGCCGGGCAACTCCGCAGCGTGGCCTATTCCGCGGACTACGTGTTCCTGCAGAAGCAGTAAGGCTGCTCACGCCTCGCGATAATCCAGCAGGATCAGCCCGACCAGCACGAAGGCCACCGGCCAGACCCAGGCGGCGGCGCGGCTGATGCGGCCGTCCAGGCGCAGCTCGAGCCAGCGCGCCCAGCCGGCGATGATGCCGCACAGCGCCAGCGGCGTGTGGCTCATCTCGATCAGGAGCTGATCCTTGATGTTGGCGATGGCGTGCGAATGGGTCAGCAGCAGCGCGCCGCCGGCGGCGACCGTCAGCGGAAACACCAGCGCCGCCCGCCCCGCCTGTTGCCCGCGCAGCCGCACCCGCCATTCGAACAGGCCGAACAGGACGATCAGCACCACGAACAGCCGGTGCTGCGCCACTTCGGGATCGCGCAGCGACGCGAAGAAGCCGATCGGGCCGAGCGGCCAGGCCATCTCGTCGGCGCGGAGAAACAGGAACGCCGCCATCACCAGGAACAGCAACGGCCAGTGCCGCGCGAAGCCGCCCCACGCGAAGCGTTCGATCAGCGCCAGCAGGCCGATCAGCACGACGAAGATGCCGGCCCAATGGTGGTTGTATTCCGACCAGGCGATGTCGGCGGCGCTGCGCGGCAGGATCACGCCCTCGCCCGGCACGTAGGCTTGCGGCGCCGTCACGCGCTGCGCGTCGGCGGCGTCGATCCTCGCCTGCAACTGCGAGATCGTGAGCTGGTCGACCGAGGGGCTGGTCAGCCGCGGCCGTTGCGGCGCGGCGCGCTCGACGATCTCGGCCCAGTTCAGGCGGTCCTGGCTGAGGTCGATGCCCGGCGGCAGCGACGTCAGCGAGCCCGCCGTCAGGAGCACCGTCAACCCGATGCCGAGCTCGACCTCGACGAAGCGCTTCATCCGCAGCAGCGGCGCTGCGGGATCACGGCGGCGCAGGCGCTCCACAGCCAGGAAATTGCCCGCCCCGAGCGCGAGCAGCATCAGCAGCATCGCGACCTTGGCCGAGGTCATCACACCATAGGCCGTACCGTAGATCGCCGCGAACGAGCCGAGATAGGCGATCGCCATCACGATGCCGCCGAGCACGATCGCCGCCACCGAGACCATCGACATCAACGAGTAGCGCCGTCCGATTCTGCGCTGATCGTCATCCGCCTTGCAGCCGTTCAGCGCCATCATGAAATACGGCAGGCCGCCGATCCAGACGCCGGCGCCGAGCATGTGAAGGAAGTCGGCGGCGAGCAGCGGCCAGCGCACCTCGAGCCGGCTCGCCGCGTGCGTCAGGTTGAGCTGCAGCAGCAGCGCTGAGACGGCCAGCACGGTCAGCGTCAGGACGCGCCAGGCGGCCCAGCTGCCGGTCCGGGCGAGCACGGCGATGCCGAGCGCGCACGCGGCAACAGCCAGGCCGGAGCGTGCGAAATCCGCGCTCGCCGCCGCGCCGAGCGACAGATCGAGCGTCCCGATCAGCGCGCCCATGTTGACTGCGAGCGAAGCCAGCACGACCGCGAACCAGCCGAATGCGCTTCGGCGCAGGAAGCGCTGGCCGCGCTTCCCGACCACGATCGCGTCAGCGGACAGCCTTTGCCGTAGCGGGCGCAGCAGCAACAGCAGAAATGCCAAGCCGCCGATGGTGAAGGACTGTGCCAGCAGGGTCAGGCCGCGCAGCACCACCGAGAGATAGCCGAAGATGTCGAGCAACAGCGACACGGCTAGCGCACGTTGAAAGGAATGTCGCCGCGGGTGATGTGGCCATCGACGCTGAGCACCTGCCATTGCAGGTGCCAGGCGCCGGGGCTGAGCGCCTTGGCCTCGGCGTCGATCTCGTCGGCCGGCGCATCGACTGCCGGAGAAAGCGCCTGCTCGGCACCGTCGGGCGCGCGCAGCTTCAGCCGCGAGCGGGCGTGATCGATGCGGCTGTTGAAGCGCAGCCGGATCATTGTCGTCTGCGTCTCGATGGTGCCACCCGCCGCGGGCTGCGACGAGACGATGATGGCGTGGGCCGAGGCGGCGCCGGGAACGCCCAGAAGCAGCGCGGCAAGGGTCGGCAGGTGGCGGAAGCGGATGACGGACGGCATGGGACGCGCGGGCGGCGGAGGCTGCGGCAGGAACGTTCGGGCTGGATCGGGGCGAACAAAACTCGACCGTTCTAATCTAAGCGACCTTCCTGTTCCCCACGTAGCCACAAACGCGTGACCGGGGCCGGCCGGCCCCTCCGGCAGCGGCACGTGGCCCCGGCCCTGCCCGCAGGGCATCCCGGAACAGCGAAATTTAGGGTCGAATCATCAAGCACTTCGCTGTATGCCTCGCCGCATCATTGCCGTCCGTCGGTTGTCGGGACCCTTCCGCCCGCGGACCAACATTGCCTGATCCCGAGGAACGCCTAAGGAAACCGTCATGCCCGCCTATCGCTCCCGCACCTCCACCCATGGCCGCAACATGGCCGGCGCCCGCGGCCTGTGGCGCGCCACCGGCATGACCAACGAGGATTTCGGCAAGCCGATCATTGCCGTCGTCAACTCCTTCACCCAGTTCGTGCCCGGCCATGTTCACCTCAAGGACCTCGGCCAGCTGGTCGCCCGCGAGATCGAGAAGGCCGGCGGCGTCGCCAAGGAGTTCAACACGATCGCCGTCGACGACGGCATCGCGATGGGCCATGACGGCATGCTCTACAGCCTGCCGTCGCGCGAGCTGATCGCCGACAGCGTCGAATACATGGTCAACGCGCACTGCGCCGACGCCATGGTCTGCATCTCCAACTGCGACAAGATCACGCCCGGCATGCTGATGGCCGCGATGCGCCTCAACATCCCCGCGGTATTCGTCTCCGGCGGCCCGATGGAGGCCGGCAAGGTCAACATCGAAGGCAAGCTGCGCAAGGTCGACCTGATCGACGCGATGATCGTGGCCGCCGACGACAAGGTGTCGGATGCCGATGTCGAGGTGATGGAGCGCTCGGCCTGCCCGACCTGCGGCTCCTGCTCGGGCATGTTCACGGCGAATTCGATGAACTGCCTGACCGAGGCGCTCGGCCTGTCGCTGCCCGGCAACGGCTCGGTGCTGGCGACCCATGCCGACCGCCGCGGCCTGTTCGTCGAGGCCGGTCATCTCGTCGTCGACCTCGCCCGCCGCTATTACGAGCAGGACGATGCGTCCGTGCTCCCCCGCAACATCGCCAACTTCAAGGCGTTCGAGAACGCGATGAGCATGGACATCGCGATGGGCGGCTCGACCAACACCGTGCTGCATCTGCTCGCCGCCGCCCATGAGGGCGAGATCCCGTTCACCATGACCGACATCGATCGCCTCTCGCGCAAGGTCCCCTGCCTGTGCAAGGTCGCGCCGGCCGTGGCCGACGTGCACATGGAGGACGTGCATCGCGCCGGCGGCGTGATGGGCATCCTCGGCGAGCTCGCCCGCGCCGGCCTGCTGCACACCGAATTGCCGAGCGTGCATTCGGCCTCGCTGGCATCGGCGCTGGAGCGCTGGGACATCCGCCAAACGTCGAGCGAGAGCGTGAAGAACTTCTACATGGCCGCCCCCGGCGGCGTGCCGACGCAGGTCGCGTTCAGCCAGGACCGCCGCTATCAGGAGCTCGATCTCGATCGCGAGAAGGGCTGCATCCGCGACCTCGCGCATGCCTATTCCAAGGATGGCGGCCTCGCGGTGCTGACCGGCAACATCGCGCGCGACGGCTGCATCGTGAAGACCGCGGGCGTCGATGCCTCGATCCTGAAGTTCTCGGGTCCTGCGCGCGTGATGGAGAGCCAGGACGCGGCGGTCGAAGCGATCCTGACCAACAAGATCAAGGCCGGCGACGTCGTCGTCATCATCTATGAGGGCCCGCGCGGCGGCCCGGGCATGCAGGAGATGCTGTATCCGACCAGCTATCTGAAGTCGAAGGGCCTCGGCAAGGCCTGTGCCCTGATCACCGACGGCCGCTTCTCCGGCGGCACCTCGGGGCTGTCGATCGGCCACGTCTCGCCGGAAGCCGCCGAGGGCGGCCTGATCGGCCTGGTGCAGGACGGCGACCGCATCGAGATCGACATTCCCAGCCGCACCATTCATCTCGCAGTGTCCGACGAGGAGCTCGCCAACCGCCGCGCCGCGATGGAGGCGAGGGGCGATCAAGCCTGGAAGCCGAAGACGCGCGCCCGCAAGGTCTCGACCGCGCTGAAGGCCTACGCCGCGTTCGCGTCGAGCGCCGCCAAGGGCGCGGTGCGGATCGTCAAGGAGTAAGACCGATCTGTTCGGTCGGCAGCACCGGTCCTTTCCGACCGGTTGCTGCGGCCGGCGGCCGCGGCCTCACCATAGACTTCCTCGTCTCGCTCTCGTCCTGCGAACAGCCATGCCGCACTTCGTTGTTGCCCACTGACGACAGCGGGTTCAGGCTCCCTTCATCGACAATGAGCGCGTCAGCCACAATGCACGCGCCAGGCCCTGGGAAGGATCGCCATGCTGAACCGCCGCAGCCTGCTGCTCGCCTCGCTTGCCGCCGGAGTGACGATGACCACGACAGCCGCCCGCGCCAAGCCGGCGCAACCTTCGACCCCGGTCGATTTCGACGTGCCGGCGCAAGCCTGCGACTGCCACACCCATATCCACGGTGATCCGAAACAATTCCCGTTTGCAGCGAACCGCGTCTACACGCCGGAGCCGGCCCTGCCCGAGGAGATGGCGGCGCTGCACAAGGCCCTGCACATCCAGCGCGTGGTGATCGTGACGCCAAGCGTCTACGGCACCGACAACTCCGCGACGCTGTACGGGATGAAGGCGCGCGGCAATGACGCGCGCGGCGTCGCCGTCATCGACGACAAGACCACCGAGGCGCAATTGGATGCCATGCATGCCGAGGGCTTCCGCGGCATCCGCCTCAATCTCGCGACCGGTGGCATCAATGACCCCAATGTCGGCCGCGCCCGCTTCCAGGCCGCGGTCGAGCGGATGAAGGCGCGGGGCTGGCACGTCCAGCTCTACACCAACACGGCGATGATCGCGGCCATCAAGGACCTCGTGATGCAATCGCCCGTGCCGGCCGTGTTCGACCATTTCGGCGGCGCGCAGGCCGATCTCGGCCTCGGGCAGCCGGGTTTTGCCGATCTGGTCGAGCTCGTCCGCAGCGGCAAGGCCTATGTGAAGATCTCCGGCGCCTACCGCGCCTCGACCCGCGGTCCCGACTACACCGATGTGATCCCGTTCGCGAAGGCCCTGATCGAAGCCAACCCGGACCGCATCGTCTGGGGCACCGACTGGCCCCACCCGGATTCGTCGCCGCATCCCGAACTGAAGGTCACGGATATCAGGCCCTTCTATCCGATCGACGACGGCCGCCTGATGAACCAGCTCCCGGTCTGGGCGCCGGACGCCGCGGTCCGCAAGAAGATCCTGGTCGATAATCCGGCGAAGCTGTACGGGTTTTGATGGCGTTGTTAGTCCGTAGGGCGGGTTAGCGCAGCGTAACCCGCCGCACGATGCTACGCCGCCCTGAAGGCCTACGCCGCGTTCGCCTCAGGCGCCGCGAAGGGCGCCGTGCGCGTGGTGAGGGATTGAGCCTTTAGCCCGCAGGACGGACAAGGCATCTGCCTTCGCTCGACAGAGTGAAGGGAGATGCGTGCCCGCCGTCCTACTATGAGGTCGATTACTACGACCGACGGGCGGTGGGCACGGTGCGTCCGCTGACACTCCGCACCAGCCTTTACTCAATCTGAAATTGCATTCCACTCGTGATGGTTGATTCAGATCAACGCCCGATCTAGCGCCGTGCCGATACTGCGTCAGCATAGGGCCGCACGTGTCCCGGCGGTCACGCCCGGCCCGCATGGATGGGAGACGATCATGTCACAAAAGCCGCTCCTCGACGAGCCGCGCCTCGCCTACCAGATCATCGTCACTGCGCCGGGCACGAAATCGCAGAACTGGCACGGCGTGCTGTACGATCAGAAAGGCGAGCCCGTGACGATCGCCGCCGGCGCGACGGTCAAGACCGGCGTCGGCGTGTTCGTCGGCGTCCCCGAGGACCGTCCTTTCCATCCCTTTGGTGCGATCCACGCCGACACCATCGCCTGGATGAAGACGGCGCAGGGCAACGTCATCATGGACACCGAGCCCTGGGCCTACCGGCTTCATGTCGGCGCGGAAGGCTCCAAGAACGAAGGCTGGCAGGGCGAGTTGCTGCATGGTCGGGGTGTGGTCGGGCCCCAGCCCGGCAAGTTTGAAACGCCGATGGGACCGTTCATCTGGTTGGAACGGACTCACCCCTGGGGCCTCGGCGGCTGGTTCCACGCATCCTGGTCGGCGGCCCAACGACAGGCACCGGCCAAACAAAGCGGCGCGGCCTGAGACGCGCGCGGTCGCGCCTGGGTTTCCATCTGACGGCTCAATCCGCCGGCTCAGAACTTGTATGTGGGCAGGTCGTTCGCGCGCCTCTGCCTGATCTACGTACTATGGTTGTGGCCCAGCGAGCTTCGGTGTCGTTGTCCGAAGCTCCAATGCTCCCGCTCCGGCTTCGCGGAACGACACCAGCCGGCGCTGCGACTCGTCCCACAGCACCAGCCGGACGCAGCGCAGGCTCTCGGGCAGCGTGATGCGGCCGATCTCGCGCAGCTCGGGATGATCGCGCAGCACCACCGGCAGCCTGTAATAGGGAATCCGGCTCGAGAGATGGTGGACGTGGTGGATGCCGATATTGGCGGTGAGCCAGTGCAGCCATGCCGGCAGGTCATAATGTGAGCTGCCGTAGAGCGCGGCCTGCTGCTGCGTCCAGCGCTCGCTCCGCTCCCAGACGGTGTGCTCGAACTGATGCTGGACATAGAACAGCCACACCCCGGCCATGGCGGCGAGCAGCATGATCGGGAGATGCACGACCAGGAACGCCTGGATGCCGATCAGCCACACCAACCCGGCGACGATCAGGGCGATGCCGAAATTGGTCGCCATCGTGCTGACCCAGGGCGACCAGCCGGCGCGCATGAGGCCGAACGGCAGGCGGTGCTGCAGGAAGAACAGGTAGGCGGGTCCGGCGACGAACATGACCAGCGGGTGGCGGTACAGCCGGTAGCGCAGACGGCCCCAGGTCGATCGCGCCTGATATTCCCGCACCGTCAACGTATCGATGTCGCCGATGCCGCGCCGGTCGAGGTTGCCGCTGCTGGCGTGGTGGATCGCGTGGGTGCGCCGCCACCAGTCGTAAGGTGTCAGGGTCAGCACGCCGAGGACGCGGCCGACCCAGTCGTTCGCCTGACGCCCGGCGAAGAAGGTGCCGTGGCCGCAATCGTGCTGGATCATGAACAGGCGCACCAGGAAGGCGCCAGCAGGAATCGCGATGAGCAACGACGCCCAGGCATGGCCGAGCGAGAATGCGAACCAGGCTGCCGCCCACAGCGCCACCAGCGGCACCGCCGTGATCACCAGCTCGGTGACGCTGCGGACGCGGTTTGGCGTGCGATAGCTGCTGAGAATCTGCATCCAGTAGCGGGCGTCGGCCGCCGCGCGGCCCTCGTCGTCGCCGGCGCGCAGCGTGGCGCGGTCCTTGGGCGGCACAGTCGCCATCGCGACTGGCTGATCGAACTGCAATGTCGTCTCCACCTTGTGTTCTTGGCGATCGCGCATGGCGCGACCGCGGCCAAATGGACCTCTGCGCAGCGCCGAACGGGCTGCAGGAGTTCGAAATCACGAGCTTTCGTCGGTTTAACCGCCGTCGAAGCCAAATGGTTCATCGTGCGCCCGGCGATGAACCGCTCTGGACGAGAAAGTCTGGGATGCGGACGCCCGTCAGGAGACGGGTAAAGAGCGCGTGCGGCGGATCAATGAAACTTAACCCGTCGAACGCCTCATTGCTAGGAGAGGACGGGTTACGATCCGTTAATCCGCCCGGTGAAATGCCGCTTCGATTGTGCACCGCGTTCCCCTCACCCCGTCCCGCGCGAGGCATCCTGCGCCACGGCGCCCTCGCGACGCGAGGTGGAGAAAATGTCCCAGATTGCGATAAACATTGCCGCGATCACGGGCCCGATGACGAACCCGTTGAGGCCGAATGCCTCGATCCCGCCCAATGTCGAAATCAGCACCACATAGTCGGGCATCTTGGTGTCCTGTCCGACCAGGATCGGACGCAGGACATTGTCGACGAGGCCGATGACGAGGGCGCCATAGGCGATCAGGACTACGCCCTGCCAGATCGATCCGGTGGCCAGGAGATAGAGCGCGACCGGAAACCAGACGAGGCCCGCTCCCACTGCCGGAAGCAGGGACAGGAAGGCCATCACGACCGCCCACAGCAGGGGCGCGTTGATGCCGAGGAACCAGAACATCAGGCCGCCCAGCGCGCCTTGCGCCAGAGCGACGAGCAGGCTGCCCTTAACCGTCGCGCGGATGACCACCGTGAATTTGCGCAGCAGAGCATCGCGTTGCTCCGGGCGCAGGGGAATGGCGCTCTTGATGCGCTCCGATAGCGTCTCTTCGTCACGCAGCAGGAAGAACAGCAGATAGACCATGATGAACAGATTGACGAAGACCTCGAACGTCCCCTGTCCGATCACGAGCGCCTGGCTCGCAATGACCTCGCTGCCCTTCAGCAGGCCGGCTGACAGCTTGTCCTTCATTCCGGCGAGGCTGCCGAGCCCGAAGCGGTTGAGCAGATCGACCACCCATGTCGGAAGCGCGGCCAGCATCTTCCGAAAGTACTGTCCGATGTCGAGCTGACCGGACTGCATCTGTTTGTAGACTCCGGAGGCCTCCTGCGCCAGCGACGCCCCGATCAGTGACAGCGGAAGGATGACGATCACGACGAAGATCAACACCACGACGGCCGCTGCCAGGCCGTGTCGGCCGTGCATCGATCGCGACAGCCAGCGGTGCAGCGGAACGAAGACGATGACGCCGATGACGCCCCACAGAACCGCGCCGTAGAACGGCAGCAGGATCCACCCGAACATCAGCGATATCGCGACGAGCAAGAGAAGCAGGGCTCGGTCTTCGAGGCTACGCATCTGGCTTTCCTATCGGACCGGGACCGTGAGTTGGACCGTTCCTTCCTCCACGGCGGACGGTTTGCCGCCTGGTCGCGAGATGGTCAACGTTCGAATTCGGCTTTGGCCCCTGCCACGACGCGATGTTGCTGGCGAAAACATGCTCCAGAATGCCGATTTTGTCTGCCGTTCCAGCAACAACGCCGATTTCAAGAGCCTGCGCGAAAAATAAACTGCTTCTGAAACTCAGCAAATGAGCAGCGTTCTGGACGTCGACGAGCTGGCAAGCGGCTACGGCTCGTGGGAGGTGATCAGCAATGTCGGTTCTGCGCTCGGCAAAGCCGAAACCCTCGCCATCGTCGGCAAGAACGGCATGGGCAAGACCTCGCTGCTCAAGGCCATCGTCGGCTTCCTGCCGGCCTGGCGCGGCCGAGTGAAACTTGCAGGCAAGGACGTGACGCGAATAGCGTCGCATCTGAAGCGGAAGATGGGGCTGGTCTATGTTCCCCAGGAACATGCGCTGTTCCAGGACCTGTCGGTCCGCGACAATCTCAGACTTGGCGTGCTCACGGACGATGACATGACCGCGCGTTTCGAGCAGGTCGGCGGCTGGTTTCCGGTGCTGACCAAGCGGCTGAGCCAGCGGGCCGGCACGCTGTCCGGCGGCGAGCAGAAGATGCTGATCGTGGCGCGCGCTGATGGCGAAGCCCGACGTGCTGCTGCTCGACGAGGTCACGGAAGGTCTGCAGCCGTCCGTCGTCGACCGGCTGTCCGAGGCGCTGGTGCGCGTCCGGCGCGAGATCGGCATCTTCCATGATCGTGGTCGAGCAGCATCTGCCATTCGCGCTCTCGATCAGCGACAGATACCTCGTGTTCAAGCGCGGCGAGATCGTCGATGCCGCCGCGGTCGATCGTGACTCCGCCGCGCGCATCGACGAGCACATGCGCATCTAGCGGACCCGTCGCCGCGAGAACAGCGAGATCAGGACCGGCAACGTGATGAGGATGACCACCGGCGCCAGCATCATGCCGGTGACCACGACGATCGCGAGCGGCTTCTGCACCTGCGAGCCGATGCCGGTCGACACCGCGGCCGGCATCAGCCCGATGCCGGCGACGACGCAGGTCATCAGCACCGGACGCAGCTGCAATTCGCCGGTGCGGATGACCGCCTCGATGCGGTCGACGCCCTCGTCGATCAGCTGGTTGAACTGCGAAAGGATGATGATGCCGTCCATCACGGCGATGCCGAACAGCGCGATGAAGCCGATCGCCGCGGACACGCTGAACGGAATGCCGGTCAAAACGAGGCCGACCACGCCACCGAAGATCGCCATCGGGATCACGCTCATGGCGAGCAAGGTGTCGGCCATCGAGCCGAAATTGAACCACAGGAGCACGCCGATCAGCGCGAGGCTGATCGGCACCACGATCGACAGCCGTTTGATCGCGTCCTGGAGATTGCCGAACTCGCCGACCCACTCGACGCGCGAGCCCGGCGGCAGCTGCACCTGCTCGGCGACCTTCTGCTGCGCCTCCTGGATCGCGCTGCCGAGGTCGCGCTCGCGCACCGAGAACTTGATCGGCAGATAGCGCTCCTGCTGCTCGCGATAGATATAGGCTGCGCCCGAGACCAGCTTGATGGTCGCGACCTCGCTCAGAGGAATCTGGGTGATGCCGTTCGGCCCCTGCGCGCCGATGCGCAAATTCTCGATCGCCTCCGCGCTCTTGCGATATTCCGGCGCCAGACGAACGATGATCGGGAAATGCCGGTCGGAGCCGGGCTCGTAGAGATCGCCCGCAGTGTCGCCGCCGATCGCCACCTTGATGGTGGCGTTGATGTCACCGGGCGCCAGCCCGTAGCGCGCAGCCTTGGCCCGATCGATGTCGATCTGCACCGTCGGCTGGCCGAGCGAGGTGAACACCGCAAGATCGGTGACGCCCTGCACCGTCGACAGCACCTGCTTGATCTTGTTGGCGGTGTCCGTCAGCGCCTGCAGATCATTGCCATAGAGCTTGATCGAGTTCTCGCCCTTCACGCCGGACACGGCTTCCGAGACGTTGTCCTGCAGATATTGCGAGAAGTTGAACTCGACGCCGGGAAAGCGGTCGTCGAGCTGCTTCAAGAGCTCCGCGGTGAGCTGGTCCTTGTCCTTGGTGCCGGGCCAGTCCTTGACCGGCTTCAGCGGCGCGAAGAACTCGGCATTGAAGAAGCCGGCCGCGTCCGTGCCATCGTCGGGACGGCCGTGCTGCGAGACCACCGCCTCGACCTCGGGCCGCGCGCGGATGATCTTGCGCATCTCGTTGACATAGGCATTGCCCTCCTGCAGCGAGATCGTCGGCGGCAGGGTCGCGCGGATCCAGAGATTGCCCTCCTCCAGCTTGGGCAGGAATTCGAGCCCGAGCAGCCGGCCGACCACCGCGGTCAGCAGCACGAGACCGATCGCGCCGGTCATCACCAGATTGCGGTTGCCCACCGCCCAGCGCAGCACCGGCGAATAGATCGCGTGCAGCAGCCGCATCAGCCGGGTCTCGGTCTCCTCGACATGTGCCGGCAGGATGATCGCGCTCAGCGCCGGCGTCACGGTGAAGGTCGCAAGCAGACCGCCGGCGAGCGCATAGGCATAGGTGCGCGCCATCGGCCCGAAGATGTTGCCCTCGACGCCGCTCAGGGTGAACAGCGGCAGGAAGGCGGCGATGATGATCGCCGCGGCAAAGAAGATCGAGCGCGACACGTCGGCAGCCGCCGACAGGATCGCGTGGCTCTTCATGCCCATCATCGTCTCCGGCGAGATGTGGCTCTCCTCGGCCTCGGACAATGGCGTGGTTTGCGTCAGCCGGCGGAAGATCGCCTCGACCATGATGACGGTGGCATCGACGATCAGGCCGAAATCGATCGCGCCGACCGACAGCAGGTTGGCGGACTCGCCGCGCAGCACCAGGATGATGACGGCGAAGAACAACGCAAACGGAATCGTGGCGCCGACGATCAGCGCGCTGCGCAGATTGCCGAGAAACACCCACTGCAGCAGCACGATCAGGCCGATGCCGACCACCATGTTGTGGAGCACAGTGTGCGTCGTGGTATCGATCAGGTCCTTGCGGTCGTAGATGCGCTCGATCCGCACGCCGGGCGGCAGGATGCTGGAGCTGTTGATCTGGTCGACCAGTTGCTCGACCCGCGCGATGGTCGGCGAGCTCTGCTCGCCGCGCCGCATCAGCACGATGCCCTGGACGATGTCGTCGTTGTTGTTGAGGCCGGCGATACCGAGCCGTGGCTTCTCCGCCACCGTGACATTGGCGACGTCCTTCACCAGCACCGGATTGCCGCCGCTCTGCGACACCATGGTGCTGGCAAGGTCCTCCATCGAGCGGATCAGGCCGACGCCGCGCACGACCGCCGACTGCGTGCCGATCTCGACCGTGTTGCCGCCGACATTGATGTTGGAGTTGCCGACCGCCTGCAGGAGCTGCGGCAGGGTCAGGCCGTTGGCGACCAGCTTGTTGAAGTCGACCTGGATCTCATAGGTCTTGGTCTTGCCGCCCCAGCCGGTAACGTCGATGACACCCGGCACGGCGCGGAAGCGCCGCTGCAGCACCCAGTCCTGCAAGGTCTTGAGGTCGAGCACGCTGTAGCCGGGCGGACCGCGCAGCCGGTAGCGATAGATCTCGCCGACCGCGCTCAAGGGCGAGATTTGCGGCGTGACGTTGCCGGGCAGCGGCGACAATTGCGACAGGCGGTTCAGCACCTGCTGCAGGGCCTCGTCGTAGGTGTAGTCGAACGAGAACTGCAGCTTGACGTCGGACAGGCCGTACAGCGAGATCGTCCGAATGGTGCGCAGGTTCTTGATGCCGGCGACCTGGGTCTCGATCGGGATCGTGATGTAACGCTCGATCTCCTCGGCCGAGAGGCCGGGGCTCTGCGTCACGATGTCGACCATCGGCGGGGTCGGATCGGGATAGGCCTCGATGTTGAGCTGGCGGAATGCGATCAGACCCCCGATCAGGACGGCGACGAACATTCCGACCATCAGGAAGCGCCGCTGAACGGCGATGGCGACGAGACGGTCCATTCAGATCGGCACTTTCAGGAAGGCATGCAGGAGAAGCGCATCTCAGCTGCCCGAGGCTGCGCGATCGATGAACAGGCTGCCCTTGGTGACGATCTGCTCGCCCGCGCTCAGATTGCTTTCGACCGCGACCTGGTCGCCGTTGATCAAACCGGTCTTGATCTTGCGCAGCTCGATCGACTTGTCGGGACGGGCGACCCAGACGCGGACCTGATTGCCTTCGTAGATCAGTGCCTGGCGGGGCACCGCGACCGCGGGCTGTTCGCCCGGCGAATAGATCGTCACATTGGCGAACATCTCGGGCTTCAGCAGGCCATCCTTGTTGTCGATGGTCGCGCGGACGAGCAGCCTGCGGCTCGCCGGATCGATCGAAGCGGCGACGTAGTTGATGCTGGCCTTGAGCGGTCGGCCGGGCAGCGCCAGCACGTTGACGAGAATCTCCTCGCCGATGTTCACAAGCGCCGCGTCGCTCTCGCGGACGAACGCCGTGAGCCAGACGGTGGAGAGATCGCCGATCACGAAGACCGGGTCGCTCGCGCCGGAGTTGACATATTGTCCGGGGCCGACCTTGCGCTGCACGACCGTACCGGTGATCGGCGAGTAGATCGTGATCTCGCGGTCGATCACGCCCTTGCTCTGAAAATCGGTGATCGCAGCATCCGTGAAGCCGAGGATGCGCAGCTTGTTGCGCGCCGCCTCCAGGGCCGTTTGTGACGACCGCATGTCGTTCTGGGCCTGAACGGAGGTCGCCTCCGCCTGCTGAAAATCCTTCAGCGGGATCGCCCGGCCTTCGAACAGGTCCTTGGCGCGCTTGTACTGGATATCGGCGAGGTCGAGCGCGGACTTCGCCTTGTTCATCGCGGTGATGGCGGCGATGAAATCGTTCTGGGCCTGCACGGTGTCGGCGGCCTCGATCACGAACAGCGGCTGGCCCTGGCGCACCGTCTCACCCGGGCGCGCCAGCAGCTTGGTGACGCGGCCGGCATAGGGCGAGAAAACCGGTGTCGAGCGATCCTCGTCGACGGCAACCTTGCCCTCGGTAACATGCTCGGCACGAAATATCTTCTCACACACCGGCTCGATCGTCAGCGTCGACCATTCCGCTGCCGACGGCGTAAAGGTGGTGCCGTTGCGTTTGGACTGGCTGGAGAGCTCGATATTGTCTTTCGCAGCCGTCTCCGACCGGACTTGCATGTAGCCATAGCCGCCCGCGCCGGCCATCGCCAGGGCAGCAAGGCCGATCAGCAACCGCTTGGTGCTGAGCATCTGGGGGGATGGGTTCATGTCAGACGCCATGGCTGGTCAGATCGGCTCGCGTGATCGGTCGACGATTCCGGCTCTGGCGGTCTCATCGTCGCGCTAATAGTGCGGAACTGGAGCTTTAAACAACCTAAAAATCGCCCAACTCGCCTCCGTTTTGCTTTAAAAATTTGAAAGTTGAACGACAGCCGTTCAGCTTGCATTCAGCTCGTTTTGGGCAATCGCGGTTCCACCGCGACGCACCATGAAAGCATCGGGCCGCAGGGGATCGCCGTGACGGTGTTGCCGGCCTGCAGGCCAACCTCCGCGGGTACGCACCTACTCCGGCCTCACGTCCATGCTCCGGGTTTGCGTTCCGGCTCGGACGAGATCGCGACGTCGCGCTTTTCCTCCAAAATCGAGTCATGGTTTCCATGGCCCTGCGATGGGCGACGGTCCATCGTGCGATCATCGAGTGCAGCCTCGATCAGGTGACTGTGACGCGCACATGAATACGTAGTCTCGCGGCGCAGATGCGTCCGAGTCTTGCCGACCGTTTCACCCTCTCGTGAGGAGGGCGCAGGGAAGGCCAGGCGTCGGCTGACGCCTGCGGCCCGCCTGCGAAAAAAAATGCAGGCGGCAGGAACCACAGGTGCAGCCGAGATCGCCCGGCCTTCCCTGCGCGATGGTTTTCACGCTTACTGCGCGCTCTCCCCGGTGTCCGGCTTGTTAGCCACCGTCGTCGGCGGGATCATCGCCCGCAGACTTGGCGCCAGCATCGGGGCGCCAGGACCACACGCCTTCGCGTCCGCAAGCTGCCGTTCGTCCGCGCAAGGCCTCGCCCCGCGCTGCGGCATCTCGCAGCCATCGCTCCCCGCCCCGCGTGTCGTGACGATCGCGCGCTACGCCCCTTCTCGGTGGAGCGGGATGGCGACAATAGAGCATGATTTCGGAAAAATTGAAAGTAGAATTTTGGGGCGAGACGCGATTATTCTGAATTTCTGAATCGCGTCACTGCACTCCATATGAATATGACGGTGAGTACCGTGTGACGGCCGGTGGGCACGTCACGACGCGCGATGCGCGTCGCGCCTTTGCCCACCCTACAATTCGTGGCGCCCATCTCTCAACTCATAAAGAACCATAGGGTAGGCAAAGGCGCTTAGTCGATGCGAAGGATCGCACGAAGTGCCGTGCCCACCATGTCGCAACAAGTCCGCGGTCCCCTCAATGAAAATCCCGCGAGCGCGGCAGGATGCGGACGTTGCGGGGGTGGCTGACGCGCTGGGAGGGAGTGTCGGGATGATCGCGGCGGTCGTCGTTGAGCGGCTCGACGGGCATCGGGCCGTGCGGCACGGCACCGAGACGATCGTCCGACAGCAGCGCGAGATCGGCGCTGCGGTCGACCAGGCGCTCGGCGACGAGATGGACCACTTTCTCCGGGCTGCTCTGGATGCGGCCTTCGACCAGCACCAGGCGCGCGCCCATCACCTCCTTGCGGAAGGTCTCCATCACCTTCGGCCACACCACGATGTTGGCGATGCCGGTCTCGTCCTCCAGGGTCATGAACACGACGCCCTTGGCGCTGCCCGGCCGCTGCCGCACCAGCACCACGCCGGCGCACCGGACGCGACGGCGGTCGTTGGCATCATTGACGTCGCGGCAGGCCAGCACGCCTTCGGCAGCGAAACGCTCGCGCAGGAACTCCATCGGGTGCCCCTTCAACGACAGGCGGATGGTCTGATAGTCCGCGACGACGTGCTCCGGTAGAGGCATCTCGGGCAGCGGCCTGGCGCCCTCGTCCGGCTGCTCGCGGGCGATGGCAGCCTCGAACAGCGGCAGCGGCACGTCGTCGGGCAGCCGGCGCACGGCCCAGAGCGCGGCGCGACGGTCGAGCCCGAGCGAGCGGAACGCATCCGCATCGGCCAGCAGCAGCAGCGCACGCTTGGGCAGAGCGGTGTCGCGGGCGAAGTCTTCGAGCGAGGTGAAGGGGCCGCGGCCGCGCGCCTGGATGATGCGGTCGGCCCAGTCGTCCTCGCGGTCGACATCCGACAGCAACATATGAGTTTGTTTCTCGTTGTCATTCCGCGGCAACGCATTTGCGTCGTGCTCTCCAAATGCATCGGGTGCTTGTGAGTTAAAAACACCTCTCTCCGCGCCGTCATTCCGGGGCGCGCGTAGCGCGAGCCCGGAATCCATACTCCCGATCGTGGTTATGGATTCCGGGCTCGCGCTACGCGCGCCCCGGAATGACGGCGCGGAGATAGCGGGCAAAGACGATGTGGAAGCCGCCTGCGCTTCCTTCCGCACCGTCTCCGACAATCGCTTGATCCGCTCCTCGTCGCGGTCGATCCAGCGGAAGCCGTCGATCTGGCGGAAGCCGAGGCGAACGGCGCAGTATTTGTCGTCGGTATCTTCAAGCGTGTTGTCGGCGAAGCTGTAGGACACGTCGATGTTCCGGATCTCGACGCCGTTCTTGCGGGCGTCACCGACGATCTGGGCCGGCGCGTAAAAACCCATCGGCTGCGAGTTCAAGAGCGCGCAGCAGAACGCGTCGGGGTGGAAGCATTTCAGCCAGGACGAGACATAGACGAGCTGGGCGAAGCTCGCAGCATGGCTTTCCGGAAAGCCGTAGGAACCAAAGCCCTTGATCTGGTCGAAGCAGCTCTTGGCGAAGGCGGGATCGTAGCCGCGCGCGATCATGCTGCTGACCATCTTCTCTTCATAAGAGCCGATGGTGCCGACGTTGCGGAAGGTCGCCATCGCGCGGCGCAGGCCGTTAGCCTCCTCGGGCGAGAATTTGGCGGCTTCGATCGCGATCCGCATCGCCTGCTCCTGGAACAAGGGCACGCCGAGCGTCTTGTGCAGCACCTTGTAGAGCTCGTCCGCCGGGCCGTGATCCGGCGACGGCGACGGATAGCTCACCTTCTCCAGTTTGTTGCGGCGGCGCAGATAGGGATGCACCATGTCGCCCTGGATCGGCCCGGGCCGGACGATCGCGACCTCGATGACGAGATCATAGAAGGTGCGCGGCTTCAGCCGCGGCAGCATGTTCATCTGCGCGCGGCTCTCGACCTGGAACACGCCGAGCGACTCGCCTCGCTGCAGCATCCGGTAGACTTCGTTATCGTCCTCCGAGCGGATATCGGAGAGCACGTATCGCTTGCCCTTGTGATCGACGATCAGGTCGAAGCATTTGCGGATGCAGGTCAGCATGCCCAGCGCGAGCACGTCGACCTTCATCATCGACAACGCATCGACGTCATCCTTGTCCCACTCGATGAAGGTGCGGTCGTCCATCGCGGCATTGCCGATCGGGACGTAACTATCAAGTCTATCCTGCGTCAGCACGTAGCCGCCGACATGCTGCGACAGATGACGCGGGAAGGTGATCAGCTCCGATGCCAGCTCCACGGCGCGGCGGATCATCGGATTGGCGGGATCGAGCCCGGCCTGGCGCACCTGCATGTCGGAGAGGCCGTCGCCCCAGCTGCCCCACACGGTGTCGGCGAGCACCGAGGTGACGTCCTCGGTCAGGCCCAGCGCCTTGCCGACGTCGCGAATGGCGCTGCGCGGACGATAATGGATGACAGTGGCGATGATCGCCGCGCGGTGCCGTCCGTAGCGGCGATAGACATATTGCATCACCTCCTCGCGTCGCGAATGCTCGAAATCGACGTCGATATCGGGCGGCTCCAGCCGCTCCTTGGAGATGAAGCGCTCGAACAGCAGGTCGATCTTGGTCGGATCGACCGAGGTGATGCCGAGCACGTAGCACACGGCCGAGTTCGCCGCCGAGCCGCGGCCCTGGCACAGGATACCCTGGCTGCGGGCGTAGTGGACGATGTCGTGAACCGTGAGGAAATAATGCGCGTAGTTGAGCTCGGCGATCAGCGCCAGCTCCTTGTCGAGGACAGCGCGCAGTTTGTCATCGAGATGGTCGCCGAAATAGGTCTTGGCGCCGGCCCAGGTCAAATCCTGCAGATGCCCCTGCGCGGTCTTGCCCGGCGGCA
Source organism: Bradyrhizobium sp. HKCCYLRH1034 (assembly GCF_051168375.1). Lineage (NCBI taxonomy): Bacteria > Pseudomonadati > Pseudomonadota > Alphaproteobacteria > Hyphomicrobiales > Nitrobacteraceae > Bradyrhizobium > Bradyrhizobium sp. HKCCYLRH1034. The sequence goes on from NZ_JBNPUW010000001.1 coordinate 345,263, forward strand.
CCGGCTCGTCGGGATATTGATATTTGAGCTGGTCGAGCGAGAACACGATGCGGTCGGTGAAACGGAGCGTCTCGGTCACAGCGTCGGGGTGGTCACGGAACAGCCGCGCCATCTCGTGTCCCGGCTTGAGATGGCGCTCGGCATTGGCCTGGAGCCTTCGGCCGATGGCCTCGATCGAGGCTTTCTCGCGGATGCAGGTCAGCACATCCTGCAGCATCCGCTGTCGAGGATGATGATAGAGCACGTCATTGGTGGCGATCAGCGGCACCTCGCTTGAAGCTGCGAGGCGCGACAGCCGCGCCAGCCGGCGCCGATCGTCGCCGCGATACAGCAGGCTGCCGGCCAGCCACACGCCTTCGGCGGGGCTGTCTTTCAGCCGCGTGAGAATGGTGGTGAGCGCGGCTTCGTCGAAGCGATGCGGCGGCATCAGCACCAGCAACTGTCCCTCGATGAACTCAAACAGGTCCTCGAAGCTCAGGCGGCAATCGCCTTTGGCGACCTTGTCCGCGTCACTGCCGCGCTTGCCGCGGGTGAGCAGCTGGCACAGCCGGCCGTACGCGGCGCGGTCGCGCGGATAGACCAGGATGTCCGGCGTGCCGCAGGTGAACACCAGCCGCGCGCCGTAGAGCAGCTTCGGCTTGTAGCTGAGCCGGTCGTTATTCAGCTCGCTATAGGCGCGCACGATGCCGGCCAGCGTGTTGTGGTCGGCGATGCCGATGGCGGTGAGGCCATATTCGGCGGCCTGGTGCACATAGTCCTGCGGATGCGAACCACCATGCAGGAAGGAGAAATTGGTGGTGACGCCGATCTCGGCATAGGGGATGGGAGTCATGGCGCGATCGCGGAGGCTGCGTTGACGATGCCGCGTTGCCCGCTCCCTGCAGGTGATGAGCAACAAGTCGCCTTGCACAAGTGCCCACCCTCCCCTGGAGGGGGAGGGTCGACGCGCGCAGAGCGCGCGGCGGGGTGGGGTGAGCCCAGCAACCGGTCGTCATTGGGCCCGCTCTTCTCAGCCGTGCGTGAGTTGGCTTCGACGAGCACCGCAGGTGCGGATGGTCTGTCACCCCACCCCGGCTCGCATGCGCGCATGCGAGCCGACCCTCCCCCTCCAGGGGAGGGTGAGCAGCGAGATCGCCGCGAGAGATGTACGATCCCGACCCTCATGCGAACAGGCCATGCATGTACCAGGCGGGCTGCACCGGCGGGCCCTCAGGCTGCTCGAACTCACGGTCATACAACCCGTCGCGATAGAGCCAGAAGCGCAGGCCGTGCTCGTCCTCGACGCGGAAATAGTCGCGCGTGAGGCCCTGCCCGTCCGGCCGCCACCATTCCATCGCGATGCGCTCCGGGCCCTCGGCGCGGACCACGGCATGCGCGGCGCGGCGCCAGACGAAGCGCGCGGGCGGGCCGTCCGGCACGCCGGCGATGACCTGGATCGCCTCGGGGTGCGCGAACAGCCGCAGAGGTCGCAGCGGCGGCTCGCCCTCGGCGCGCTCCGGCCAGGCGGCAGCAGTGGCGGCGGCGAGATTTTGCTGCGCCGGCAGCGGCAGCGCCACGCGCTCCGGAACATGGGTATCGACCGGCAGATGCACGACCACGCGCTTGCCGCCGATGCGCGCGGCGATGCGGTCGATCAGTGCCGACAGCTCGTCATTGTCGTGGACATGGGCATCGAGATCGCGCTGCTGCTGCACCACGATCTCGCTGCGGCCAGCAGCGAGCCGGATCATGTCGAAGCCGAAGCCGGGATCGAGCGGATCGTTCAGCGCCTCGAGCCGCTCGCGGAACAGCCGGTCGATGATTGCGGCCTCGGTGACCGGCTGGCCGGTGTCGACCGTGATCACGCGCACCATTCCATCGGTGCGGAAGAAGCAGGCCTCCAGCCGCCGCGCGCCCTTGCCCTGCTGCGCCATCGCCGCCACCAGCATCGCGGCCAGACGGGAGAGGCTGGCCGCAATCACCGTGTCGGTCGCGACCGGCTCGGCAAAACGCTTGTCGACGATGTAGTCCGGCGGGACCTTGCGCGGGCTGATCGGCGCATCGGCCTCGCCCAGCGCCTGCGCCAGCACGCGGGTGAAGGCGGCGCCGAACCGCGCGGTGATCTCGTTGCGGCCGCGCGCGGCGACGTCACCGATGGTCTTGAGGCCGGCTCGGCGCAGGCCGAGCGTAATGGCCTCGCTGCCGCCGAGGGCGGCCACCGGCAGCGGCGCCACCGCGGCCGCCTCCTCGCCGTCGGGCACGATGCGGCCATGCACCTGGCGGTTCAGCGTACGCGCACAGACGGCGTTGGAGGCGATCGCCGCCGACACAATGAGGCCATGCGCGGTCAGCGCGTCGCAGACCGACTGCATCAGCCTGGCTTCGCCGCCGAACAGATGCACGCAGCCGATGATGTCGAGCGACAACCCATGCGGCGGGTCGAGCGCCACCAGCGGCGTGAAGCGGTCGCACCAGTCGGCGATGCTCTCCAGCATCTTTGCATCAGCCGCCAAATCGGCTTCGTGCGCGACGAGGTCGGGACAGACCGCGCGGGCATTCGCCAAGGGCTGGTCGAGCGACACACCGTGGCACGCCGCCGCTTCGTCCAGCGAATGGATCAAGAGCGCATTGGCGTCCTTGATGACGACGACCTGCGGCTTGCTCTCAGGCGGAGCGCCTGTGAGTGCCCGCTGTCTTTTGATGCGATCGATGGGCAGGCGCGGCAGCCACAGGCTGAGGATCCGCCGCCGGTTCGTTGAAACGGCATGCATCGGGGGTCCACTCCATGATCCATCGTCCGGTCTGGCCGTGACGGTTGCGAATGAGCTCGACATCGAGGCGCGGCGCGCCCCACGCCATCCACGGGGCAACGAGCGGTGACGGCGCGGTGCGCACGATCCAGCGCGTCTCCGCGGTCGATGGCTCGGGCGCAGCCGCAATGCGCAACATGAGCGCGGTGACGCCGGATTCCTGCGCCGCCAGGGTCAGCTTGCGGCTGGCGACGAGATCGAGCTTTTGCGTCTCCCCCCACACCTCCAGCATCACGCTGCCGAGCGCATCGCAGGCGAGCGCGTCGGCGGCGGTGCGCAAGGCGTGGTCGAGATCGGGCGCGCACACGATGACGATGCGGCGCGGATCGAGGCCGAGCTCGGCGAGCCCGCTCATCGACAGCGCGCCCATCTCGCGCTCGGCGAAATCCTGCCGGATCCAGATCAGGGGCCGGTGCGCGGCGACACGCGCGGCAAGCCCGCACAGGAAGCCGGTCGCGGCTGCCGCCTGGCGGCCGGTCTCGGCGAACACCTCGTGCAGCGCGCCGGTCGCGAGCCCGCCCTGCAAGGTCGCGTCGGCCTCGTCATGGCCGAGCGCGACCCGGCGCAAATCATGTGCGCCATCTCCCGCCTCGAGACGGGCAATGCGGCCGCGCAGACGCGCGAGCGTATCCATGCGTGCGCCGGTCATCCGTCGCCGCTCCTCTTCAATCCATCGTGCGGGCGCTGCCGTTGTTTCAGTGATCAGGCAGTGAACCCGCGACGACCTTCTTTGTTCATGATACGTTCTAATATAAAGCTAACGCCTTCGAGAGAGTCAATCGGGATTGACCCGGGTGTGATTCAACGAATGGAATCAAAGGGATTCAAAGCCATGGAGCTGTTGCGCAAACTGGAGATCCTGGCCGATGCCGCCAAGTACGACGCGTCCTGCGCCTCCAGCGGTACCGAGATGCGGGATTCCCGCGACGGCAAGGGCCTCGGCTCGACCTCGCCCGGCATGGGCATCTGCCATTCCTATGCGCCGGACGGACGCTGCATCTCGCTGCTCAAGATTCTGCTGACCAATGCCTGCAACTTCGACTGCCTGTATTGCGTCAACCGCGCCTCCTCCAACGTGGCCCGCGCGCGCTTCACGGTCGACGAGGTGGTGAAGCTGACCATCGACTTCTATCGCCGCAACTACATCGAAGGACTGTTCCTGTCGTCGGGCATCATCCGCAGCCCCGACTACACGATGGAGCAGGTCGTGGGCGTCGCGCGCAAATTGCGCGAGGAGCATCGCTTCCGCGGCTACATCCATCTGAAGACGATCCCGGAGGCTGACGAGGCGCTGATCGCCGAGGCCGGCCGCTATGCCGACCGGCTCAGCATCAACATCGAGACGCCGCTGGAGGCGAGCCTGACGACGCTCGCGCCGGAAAAGGACCAGCGCGCCATCCGCCGCACCATGGGCCGTCTCCGGCTCAAGCTCGACGAGACGGCGGAGGCGAAGAAGACGGTGCGCCGGGCCAAGCCGCCGCGCTTCGCGCCGGCCGGCCAGAGCACGCAGATGATCGTCGGCGCCGACGACGCCAACGATCGCGTCATCCTGTCGACCTCAGCCAATCTCTACGGCGCCTACAAGCTCAAGCGCGTCTATTACTCCGCCTTCAGCCCGATCCCCGATGCCAGCCGCGCGCTGCCGCTGCAGGCGCCGCCCTTGGTGCGCGAGCACCGGCTGTACCAGGCCGACTGGCTGATGCGGTTCTACGGCTTCGATGCCGACGAGATCGTCGAGGAGAACGAAGGCATGCTGCCGCTCGACATTGACCCCAAGCTCGCCTGGGCCTTGCGCCACCGCGACCGCTTCCCGCTCGACATCAACAAAGCAAGCCGCGAGGAGCTGTTGCGCGTGCCCGGCTTCGGCACCCGCACCGTGCAGCGCATCCTCGCCACCCGCCGCACCACCACGATCCGCTTTGCGGATCTCGCCCGGCTCAACGTGATCCGGAACAAGGTCCTGCCGTTCATCGTTCTCTCCGACCACCGGCCACAGCCGTCCCTGCTCGACGGTGCCAGCCTCAGAGCCCGGCTGCGGCCCAAACCGCAGCAGCTGGGATTTGGGTTCTAATTGAACGTCGTGGCGAAGACCGAAGCCAGGAAACAGCCGTCATTCCGGGGCGATACGAAGCATCGAACCCCGGAATGACGCGGCGGATTCGCTCGCAATGACGAGAGAGGTGAAATGCACGTCGTAACCCTCGACAGCGACACTGATTTCGACGGCTGGCGTCAGGCGGCGCGGGCGCTGGCGATGAACGACGTCAAGCCGGCCGACGTCAGCTGGCGCGTCAAGGGCGCAGCGCCCGACCTGTTCGACGATCAGGCCGACACGCAGCTTCCCGAGGTGCCAAAGGGCGCGTTCTCAGTGCCGGCGAGCTTCATGGAGCTCGCCGAGAGCGCGATTCTGCACAATGATCCCAACCGCTTCGCCCTGCTCTACCGGCTGCTGTGGCGTCTGCGGACCAACCACGATCTCATGGAGATCGCGACCGATCCTGATGTCGCCCAGGCCAACGCGCTGGCGCGGGCGGTGCGCCGCGACGTCCACAAGATGCATGCCTTCGTCCGCTTCCGCGAGGTCGGCCGCGAGCGCGAGGCGCGCTACGTCGCCTGGTTCGAGCCCGAGCACCACATCGTCGAGCGCGCCGCGCCATTTTTCGCCCGCCGCTTCGCCGACATGCCGTGGTCGATCCTGACGCCCGAACTCTGTGCGCATTGGGACGGCAGCCGCGTCAGCTTCACGCCCGGTGTGAGCAAGGCTGAAGCGCCGTCGGAGGACCGGCTCGAAGAGGTCTGGCTGCGTTACTATGCCAGCATTTTCAATCCGGCACGGCTGAAAGTGAAGGCGATGGAAAAGGAGATGCCGAAGAAATATTGGCAGAACCTGCCCGAGGCCAAGCTGATCCAGCCGCTGATCGCGGCAGCCAGCCGGCGCACGTCATCGATGATCGCCGAAGCCGGCACTGAACCCCACAAGCCGCAGAAACGCGTCGAGGAGACCGCGATGAGCCGCAAGCCGAAAGCCCACGCGCCCGCTGCCGAGACCTCACGTGATGTCGAGGCCGCCGATCTTGAGACCTTGCGCGAAGAAGCCGCTTCCTGCCGCGCCTGCCCGCTGTGGAAGGACGCCACGCAAACCGTGTTCGGCGAAGGCCCCGCGCATGCGCCGCTGATGCTGGTCGGCGAGCAGCCCGGCGACAAGGAGGACCTCGCCGGCCATCCGTTCGTCGGCCCGGCCGGCCAGATGCTCGACCGCGCGCTTGAAGAGGCCGGCATCGACCGGTCCAAGGTCTACGTCACCAATGCGGTGAAGCACTTCAAGTTCGTGCCGCGCGGCAAGATCCGGCTGCACCAGAAGCCGAACACGCCGGAGATCAAGGCCTGCCGGCAATGGTACGAGCGCGAGCTCGCCGCCGTGCGTCCGGCGCTGGTGGTGGCGATGGGCGCGACCGCCGCGCAAGCGGTGTTCGGCAAGATCACGCAGGTCACCAAGAACCGCGGTCATGTCGCCGACCTGCCCGACGGCTCCAAGGCGATGGTGACGGTGCACCCGTCCTACCTGCTGCGGCTGCCGGATGCCGACGCCAAGGCGCGGGAGTATGAGCGCTTCGTCGAGGACCTGAAGATTGCCGCGGCCGCGATCAAGCGCGCACATGCGGCGTGACGGGCCGGCATGGCCTCGACCGGGCCGCCCCCACGCGACAACGGGGCCTCAGGATTTGCGCGACGTGTAGACGTGCTCACGCAGCAAGGCCTGGATCAGCGCTGCTCGGTCGGGAAAGCCGAGCGACACCGCCACGTCCGTCTCGTCCCGGTCGGGTGCGCCGGCCTGCATCGCGGGCAGGTATCTCGCCATCAGCTCGCCCTCGCCGAGGCCATAGTCCGCCGGACTGCCGCGGCCGTCGAGCTCCGTCTGCTTCAGCACCTCGCATTTGTCGCGTGCGCGCGCCAGCAGATCCTCGAAATGGCCGTCGATCCGCGCCCAGTCGGCCAGCGCATTCAGGGCCGAGCCGTTGAGCCCCTTCCTGAACGATCGGATGCGCGCCTCGTCCAGCATCAGCTCCAGAAATTCCGACCGGGTCAGGCCGTTGCGCGCGATCCATGCCTCGAGCTCGGCCGGGTCCATCAAATCCCTGCTCTGCCGAAACCGGATGATCTCCGCGCTCAGCGCCTGGGCGTCGACCCTGATGCCGCGGCGCTTCGCCTCCGATGCCGCGAGAAATCGCGCGATCGCCTTGTCGGACAGGTCGCTGCCGCGCACGGCCAGCAGGCGCAGCTCGTCCAGCAGGTGCGGCGTTCCGTCCGGCATCACCGTCTCGCGCGCTGCGGCCGCCGAACGCTGCGCGTCCTGCATCAGGCCGTCCCATAGCTGGGTGTGCTCGAAGGCGTAATCGACCGCCTTGGGCACCGTGTCTCCGGCAAACCGGCGCCGCATCGTCTGCAGCATCTCCAGCGCATCCTCGCGCTTCTGGTCGACGCGGTGATCCGGCAGCCACGCCTCCAGCGCGTCGATCTCCTGCGCGGCTAGGCTGCCGTCGGACCGCGCGCCCTGCAGCAGCGCCGGGTAGCTGCGCTCGGGATAGAAGCTTGCCTTGCCGAGCGCCTCCAGGACCAGGCGGGACGCCTCCGAGATCACGCCATGGTCGACCGCCTTCTGCAGGGTGAAGCGGATGTTGACCAGCGGCTCGGACAGCGCGGGAAAGCCGAGCTCAGCCGGTCCGTGAATCAGGGCGACCTCGTCGTCGGCCTCGAACACGCCGTCGCGATACGCCGCGAACACCTTGCCGACGCCTTCCATGCCGAACGCGTGCAGCTCGGCCGCGCGCAGCGCGCCCATGCTGGCGCTGCCGAACACGTGGATGCCGTTGGCCATCGCCCACAGGATCTCCTTGTGCCACACCGAGGGCACCTGCTCGAAATAGCCGTCGATGATTCCGATCGCCGCAGGCTTCGCCAGCGCAGCACGATAGACGTCGCCCTGCTGCACCGGCGGGAGATACTCGGCCTCCAATTCGAGCGCCGCGTCGCGCGGATGCAGCGTCGGCCCGGTGAATACGATGCACGTCATAGCGGATGCCCCGATGGCTGATGCCGCGAGATCTGATCGCCGGCGAAGGCCCGCGCTCTGCGCCCCGGGCTGTAGTCAGGATTCTTGTCGAAGGTTTCGAGCCCCGGAATGATGATCCTCACCACGGGGATCTCGAACCTGCTCTTGGTGAGATCGACCGCGATCACCTGCCGGACACCGGCGGATTGCAGCCGTTCGAGAACCACGGCGAGATCATCGTTGAACGTCTCCGCTGCCAGCGACGGAGTTTCGCGCAGGCTTCGCGTCGGCGGGCTGTTCCGCAGCAGCGCCCGCTGCTCGCCGAGAAACTGTGCGGCCAACGCCTTCTCGTCATATTCCTCGCGGAACACGTCGTCGCGCGCGCCCGCGATCAGCGTCAGCCGGCTCTGCGCGGCTTCCGTCAGCGCCCGCAGGAAGGCGATCTCTGGCGACAGATGCGCGCCCATGCCCAACGCCGCGTAGAGATCCCGCCCCAGCTCCTCGTCACGATCGAAGATCAGGCACTGGCAGGCGGCGAGCCCGACATCGGAGCTGATGTCCCACGCCACGACCTCGAGGCCCGCGCGCTCGCACATCTCCAGGAGCCGCCGGTTGCCTTCGTCCTGAACCGTCTCGAGCGCGACGCGCCGGCTCTGCTGCTCGTCCGGACTGCGGAGGTGCCAGAGCGTGGTCGCATCGCGCTCCACGACCTCGCAGATGCCGTGCAGGACCGCCTCGATCAGCTGGTTGCCGGACGCCAGCCCGTTCGACGACGAGATGAAGCTGCCGGCCGGCATCTCCGGCCGCGAGGTCGACAGGTTCACCATCTCGAACGGCACCCAGACGTCGGCATCGGCCATGAGATCGCGCCCTTCGATCCACAGCATCTGCAGATCGGGATGGAAACGCCCGCCGGCGATCAGCGGCAAGTCCGCCACGTCGACCACCTCATGGTCGCTGATCAGCTCGGCATAGGTCGCAAGCTTCAGCGGCAATGTGATCGTCTCGGCGTGAAACAGCTCGATCGATTCCATCACGCCCGACGCCTTCGCAGCATCCAGGGTCAGCCCCTTGCCCTGCGACACCGAGACCGAGCGCGAGTTCGGCCGGCAGACCATGGTGACGGGAATGCCGACGCGGTCGAGACCCGTGACGTCAGCAATGCGCGTGATTCCCATTTCTCCCAGGAACGGACGCACCCGCTCGACCGTCTGCGACGGCGGCACCGACCGCTGAGTTCCCCATCGAAAGCTCTTCGGGACCGGACGCGCCAGACGATCCCGATGCAGTGCCGTTCCATTCGCCATCCGCAGCCTCCACACTCAACCGCCGCTGACGTCGTCGCATCAGCCCGCACGGCGGACATCGGCAAAGGCGCCGACCACGACGTTCTGCATCTCCTCGATCGTCTTCTGCACGTCGGCGTCGACCACCGACGAAAACTCCGCGATGCTGTCGAGCAACGGCTGCCTGCAGAAGCCGCGCAGGCAGAGCTGGATGCGCTTCATCGCGACGCCCTGCTCGAACGCGCCGGACTGCATCGCCAGGCTCCAGAAGTGCAGCAGGCCGTACCAGACGAAACAGGCCTGTAGAAAGGACGGAAACGGCAGCCGGCTGCCGCTCCAGGGCGAGGTGATGCGCGGCAGCGAGCCCTTCGCCGTCGAATCGAGGAACCAGGGCTGTTCCTGCTCCTGCATGTAGAGCAGCGCGTGGATGCCCTCATGGACGAGCGCATCGGCGATGTGGGATTCGTCGATCTCGGGAAGATGCGGGTTGGCGAGGAAGGTGCGGCCGATGTAGTAGCCGTTCGATCCTGACGAGAAGCTGCCCGGGCTCTCCGGATCCTTCTGCAGGATGAGCGCGATGTTGAAGCGCGCGACGAAGCGGGGAAGCCCCGCTTCGGTCCGTTCGAGCGCATCCAGGGACCGGTGCAGCAGATCGTGCAGCCGGTCGATTTCGTCCTCGGAGAACGGCGGGCGCTGCGGCGGGACCGGCCGGTCCTGGCCGGACAGATCCACCTTGACCGCATGCGGGCTGCCGTAATCGGTCACGGGCATGCCCTCGATCTGCGGCCAGATGCAGGCGCCGTCACGCCGATAGCCGCGATCGCCGAGCGCGGTCCACAGCTCCCGATCGGCGGTGATCTCGAGTCCCTGGCGCAAGGCCTCAGCCACGAATGAATCGCGCAGAAATCGTCCCTTGTCCTCGGCGTACCGGCCCGGCGCCGACAGCAGACGGAACGAGGTCTCGGGGGCATCGAGAACCCGCATGAAGCCGTCGTCCGCCACGCGATCCATCAGGCTGCGCAGTTCGTCCCCGCCCGCAGGGTCGTCGCGGCCGATCTCGCCGAGGGCTTCGCCCAGCTTCTGCGCGAGCCGGTCGCCATAGGTCGCAAGCACGCCGTCACACACCGCCTCGTAGTCATTCCAGCGCAGAACGTCAGGCATCAGGGTGATCGTCATCGTGCGCACTCCTTCCACGTTCCACTCTCGACCACGCCGCCTTGCAGCAGGCCCGCGCGACAGCGCGCATAAGTCGGCGATCGAGGTCCGACCTCAGCCGATGGCCGGAGATTCCTGCTGCAGCCCCACCGCCCGCCGCAGGGCGGTGTCGAGGAGATGAGCCCGGCGCAGCTTGGTTTCCTCCACCGACGTTCCCAGCCGCTCGCGGACGTGATCGAACAGTTTCAGGAGATCGGCGCACCACACCGTCGGATTGTTGAAGCCCGTCCGCGATGCATAGCGATGCGGAAGATAGCCGCCGGCACACGTGTCGCGCTCGCGGCACGCGCGACAGCCGTCGGGCAGCGGCATGCCCTCGAACACCGCCGCACGATGGAATTCGCCGGCGTGCCGGACGTCCATGAAGTCGGACGTCCGCACATTCAGGCCGGTGCGCGCGGCGCCGTCGTAGCAGACCCGCAGCACATCCAGCCCTTCGATCTCGCCATCGGTGTTGACGAACAGGAAGGTCAGCGGCTGGTTGCCGAGCATGTCGATGCGGCTCTCCCCGCCCTGGACCAGCCAAGCGATGTTCCAGAAGATCTTGATCCGGAGATCCAGCGTGCCGTCCCGCCACCAATCCTCGAAGATCGGGATCAGGAAATCGGCACAGGGTGTCGGTCCATACCGGTCGCGAACCGCCGCGATGGTGTCGTGGGTGAAATCCGGCAGCAGATAGTCGATGGAGGCCGGGCCCAGGCTCGTCAGATGGCGATGCACCGCGGCACCGCTCGCCCCGAGCTGGATCACCGACAGGAAGCGCAGCGGAATCCCGGCGCGGCGCAGCACGGCAAGGCCCTGCTCGACATCGCGATAGGAGCCACGCCCGGCATGATCGACGCGCAGGGCATCATGCACCTCGGGGGTTCCGTCGATGCTGATCCCGAGATCGATGTCGAACCTCTTGATGATCTCGGCCCAGCCGTCGTCGAGCAGCGTGCCGTTGGTCTGCATGCAGAGCTGCACCCGCGCGACGCCCGCCAGCCCCTCCTTGATCTTCCGGCACCATGAGCTGAACCGCTCCTGCTTGACCAGGCACGGCTCGCCGCCATGAAAGGTGATCGTCAGATAGCTCTGACCTGTTGCCTGGCAATGGCGGCGGATGCGGTCGATCGCGATCTCGACGACCTCATCATCCATGATCGCGGGCCGCTCTCTCCACGTGCTGTCGCCCTTGTTGTAGACGTAGCAATAGGAGCAGTTCAGATTGCAGCGCGACGCGACCTTGAACACGAAGTGAAGATGGGGACCGTCGTTCATTGGTACGCAATCTCGGCGGTGCGATCGACGAAGATGCGGCCGTCCTCGGTCAGGAACGGCCGGGCACCGTCCAGTACGACCTGCGCCTCCTTGAGCTTGGTCAGCATATTGGCAAGCTCGGCCTGATACTCGGCTGATCCGCCGAACCCTTGCTTCTCGGCCTCACGATAGAAGGCGCAGATGTAGGCGATGGCGTGAAAGGCCAGCAGGATCCCGCGCAAGGGCCGCGGCTCCGGCCGCAACGGCGATGCGTAGCGCCCCTGGTGCTGCGGATCCACCAGGGGTCCCGACGCCTCCGCCATGAACAGATGCAGATGCGCGGATTCGTGGACGATGGCCTCCATCACCTGCATCAGGCCGCCGAACAGGTCGGCGTAAACCATCCCGGGCACATCGGCTTGCGACCCGCTGCGGAAATAGGATCGCTCGCTGCTGCGCAGGGGGATCAGGACCCGCGTCACATCGGACACCCAATTCACGCACTCAGGAAACTTCTTCGCGGCGGTCACGAGGATCTCGAGCGCGTTCGTCACCTCGCGCGTCATCCGGGCCTGCTCGTCGAACGAGAGATCGGTGTGCTCGGCCCAGGTGTCGGGAATCGGGAATCCGAGGGAGTGGCACCCCACGTCGACCGATATGTCGTACGGCCATTCCTTCATCGGGAGCAGCCCAACCAGCTCGTTCAGGTCATAGGCGCCGGCCTCGATCCGGTAGCCTCCGACCGGCGACCACAAGGTCAACGGCTCCGGCGTCGTCAGCGACGTGGATGGGGTCGGCGCATTCGCCGCCGTCCAGATCGCCACCTGCAGATCACGCTGCGGGCTCTTGTCATGCCCCTCATAGGTGATGGAGTTCATGCAGGGATGACGAAGCCAGTCCGCTTCACGCGCGTTGGCTTCGATGAGCGACGCCTTGAGCGGCTCGCAGTCGAGGCCGAGGCGATCCTCCGGCTGCCATCTCAGGATCCTGTCGTTGAATTTTTCATGCCAGGCAGATTTCGACGGTCGCCAGGTCCACGCGTCACTCATGATCGAGCATGCCTCCGGAAATACGCCAACGAAGCCGGCCGCAAGCTGTCCCGCCGTCAGACAGGACCGCAACCGATGCCGGAATCAAGAGCAGCTATCAGGAAAGGTCACGCTGATGACGGCGACCATTGCCCGTCATCCGCACCAGCGAGTCGCGGGCGGGCCCACGACACGTCACGTCGGAAAGATCCGACATCGCAGGCCCGCTTCGCTCCGTCTTAGCCGAACGATCGATCCATTCACCTGACCGATTTCGGCGCGCCCCCCGCCTGCGGCACGCTAAATTGACCCTTGAGGTCCTTCACCGCCCGTACCTGCGTGAGACGCTCCGCAAGAGCCCCCAACACCGCGGGATCGTTGGCGATTTCACGTTCCATCTCGTCCGGACGCTCCATCGCCGCAAGGCGGCTGAAGACGATGCCGCGCGAGAATGGATTGGTCTTGCTGAAGATCGCTCCACGCGAGAATGGAACGCCTTCTGCCATGATGTCGATCTTCAGAGACGCGCGTGCGATCTCTGAGTCGACTACGGATTTCAGCGCCAGATCGACCTTCTTGCGCATTTCCGCCGGATCGCGATCAGCCATTCCTATACTCCCAGTCGGTTGAGAACCGCCATCGTTCAGAAAGGAAATAGCAACGTCCCGGTACAAGCTCTGTGATCTCGCGCCCTGAACTCACAGAACCTGAAGCAATGTAGCTGTGCTAAGCACTTCGCTCAGGCTGTCCCAATTCGCCAGTCGTCGAAGCCAGAAAAAAACTAACATGAAGCTAGTTCTTTAACAATAGAGTAGTTTGTCAGATACACCTGTTGATTGCTCGAATGAGCGACGCACTGCGGTCGTCTCAGGCCGGCAGTGACCACGCGTGATGACGTCTTGCGCTCTCGGATGTCACCCGCCAGGCATATTGTCGCACCTCATTCCGCGGCAGCGCACATTCTCGCGTAGCTCATGAAGCTCGACGTGCATATGGAAAGCAAAAGGCCCGCGCTCATCGCACGGGCCCTGCCAGTCCACTTTCGTGCCTGATCGCGGCGGTGCCGCTGCACGCGGCCGCGAGCCTCACGCCGCCAGCGTATTCTCCACCACCTTGATGAAGAACGAGGTGCCGTAGACGATCGCCTCGTCATTGAAGTTGTAGGCGGGGTGATGCAGGCCGGCGCTGTCGCCATTGCCTACGAAGATGAAGGCGCCGGGGCGCGCCTCGAGCATGTAGGCGAAGTCCTCGCCGCCCATCATCGGCGGCATCTCGTGCACATTGGCGTCGCCCGCGACCTCCCTGGCGGCGCGGATCGCGATCTCGGTCTGCTCGGCGTGATTGATGACGACAGGATAGCCGCGTGCATAGTTCAGGTCGATCTTGGCGCCGGTCATCTGGGCGACGCCGGTCACGACCTCGCGCACGCGCTTCTCCATCAGCTCACGTACCTTCGGCGTCAGCGTCCGCACGGTGCCGCGCAGCACCGCGCTCTGCGGAATCACATTACGGGCATTGCCGGCGTGGAACTCGCAGATCGACAACACCGCGGCCTCCAGCGGGTCGACGCTGCGCGACACGATCTGCTGCAGCGCGGTGACAAGCTGGGCGCCGACCAGCAGGGAGTCGATGCAATTGTGCGGCTTGGCGGCATGACCGCCATGGCCCTCGATCGCGATGTCGACCGCATCGGTCGATGCCATCAGCGGGCCCTGGCGAATGGCAAACGCGCCGACCGGCAGGCCGGGCCCGTTGTGCATTCCGTAAACCTGGTCGATCTTGAAACGGTCGATCAGCCCGTCCTTGATCATCGCGTCCGCACCGCCACCGCCCTCCTCGGCGGGCTGGAAGATCACCGCGACCTCGCCGGCGAAGTTGCGGGTCTCGGCGAGATAGCGCGCGGCGCCGAGCAGCATCGCGGTGTGACCGTCGTGGCCGCAGGCATGCATCATGCCCGGGGTCTTCGAGGCATAGGGCAGCCCGGTCGCCTCCTCGATCGGCAGCGCGTCCATGTCGGCGCGCAGTCCGAGCACCTTCACCTCGCCGTGGCCGGGCTTGCGGCCCTTGATGACGCCGACCACGCCGGTCTTGCCGAGGCCCGTCACGACCTCATCGCAGCCGAACTCGCGCAGCCGCTCGGTGACGAAGGCCGCCGTCCGGTGCACGTCGTAGAGCAGCTCCGGATGCGAATGGATATCCCGCCTCCAGGCCTGGATATCGGGCTGCAGATCGGCGACGCGGTTGACGATGGGCATGGGGAATCTCGTAACTCCGGTGGGACTTTGCGCCTGTTTAGCATGCAAAAGCCGCACCGCCCAAGATAAGGGCTGCGCCCGCCTCATGGCTCGGTCAACCAGCCATGAACGTGGCGCTTGTCCGGCCCCGTCCGGGCTGACTAAAAGCTGGCAACGATGGGAAGGGAATGCCGATGCCGAGACAGCTCGAGGGGGATTACGATTATATCGTGGTGGGCGCCGGCACCGCCGGCTGCATCCTCGCCAACCGGCTGTCGGCCGATCCGAAGCGCCGCGTCCTGATTCTCGAGGCCGGCGGCAATGACAATTGGATCTGGTTCCATATTCCGGTCGGCTACCTCTTCGCGATCGGCAATCCGCGCTCGGACTGGATGTTTCGCACCGAGGCCGAGCCGGGGCTGAACGGCCGCTCGCTGGCCTACCCCCGCGGCAAGGTGATCGGCGGCTGCTCGGCGATCAATGCCATGATCTCGATGCGCGGCCAGGCCGCCGACTACGACCATTGGCGCCAGCTCGGCCTCTCCGGCTGGTCCTATTCCGACGTGCTGCCGGTGTTCAAACGGCTGGAGGATCATTTCCTCGGCGAAAGCGAGCATCACGGCACCGGCGGCGGCTGGCGCATCGAGGCGCCCCGGCTGTCCTGGGCGGTGCTGGACGCGGTCGGCGACGCCGCCGAGCAGATGGGCCTCCGCCGCATCCCCGACTTCAATACCGGCGACAATGAAGGCATCAGCTATTTCCACGTCAACCAGAAGCGCGGCCGGCGCTGGTCTTCCGCGCGGGGCTTCCTCAAGCCGGCGCTGAACCGGCCGAACCTGCGGCTCGAAACCAACGTCCTCGTCGACCGCCTGATCGTCGAGAACGGCCGCGCCGTCGGCGTGCGCTACCGGCAGAACGGCGAGACCATCGAGGCGCGCAGCAGGGGCGAGGTCATCCTCAGCGCCGGCTCGATCGGCTCGGTGCAGGTGCTGCAGCGCTCGGGCATCGGCCCTGCGGATTGGCTCGGCGAGCTCGGCATCGATGTCGTCCTCGACAGACCGGGCGTGGGACGCAACCTGCAGGACCATCTGCAGCAGCGCGCGATCTACAAGGTCACGGGCGTGAAGACGCTGAACGAGACGTACTACTCGCTGGCGCGGCGCGGCCTGATGGGGCTCGACTACGCGTTCCGGCGCCGCGGGCCGCTGACCATGGCGCCGTCGCAGCTCGGCATCTTCACGCGCTCGGATGCGACGCGCGACCGCGCCAACATCCAGTTCCACGTGCAGCCGCTGTCGCTCGACAAGTTCGGCGATCCCCTGCATCGCTTTCCCGCGATCACGGTCAGCGCCTGCAACCTGCGTCCGACCTCGCGCGGCACGGTCCGGATCAGGTCGGCGGGGATAGACGAGGCGCCATCGATCGCGCCGAACTACCTGGCAACCGAGGACGACCGCCAGGTGGCGGCCGACGCCATCCGCGTCACCCGCCGGCTGATGAAGCAGAATGCGCTCGCCGCCTACAGGCCGGAGGAATATCTGCCCGGCCCATCCGTCGGCGATGACGACGCGGCGCTGGCCAAGGCCGCCGGTGACATCGGCACGACGATCTTTCATCCGGTCGGCACGGCGAAGATGGGCTCCGCTGATGATCCGATGGCCGTGGTCGACGAGCGGCTGCGCTTTCGCGGCATCGAACGGCTGCGCGTCGCCGATGCCTCGATCATGCCGACCATCACGTCAGGCAACACCAACACGCCGACGGCGATGATCGCAGAGAAGGCGGCGTCGATGATCTTGGAGGATGGGCGCTAGGCGCTCACGTCCAACAACCACCGCTGCCGTCATTGCGAACGAAGCGGCGAAGCGAAGCGATCCAGAGCCCCGTCCCGACTCTGGATTGCTTCGTCGGCTTCGCTCGCAATGACACCATCAATGAACGGTGGCTTTTGACGTCAGAGAGGTTCAGCTTCAAATGATCCGCGCCACCAGCGGAACCCGGCGCAACAGTGCTGCGGCGAGCCAGCTCACCGACAGCGTGCCGATCAGCACGATCGCGAACTTCACTCCCGCCGGCCACGCCGGGTCGTAGACCAGATATTGCAGCCACAGCAGCGGCAGGAAGTGCAGCAGGTAGATGCCGTAGGCCGACGGCTGCAGGCGATCCATCAGCGCCAGCGGCGCCTTCGCCCAGCGCAGGAAGAAGGTCGGTACGCCGAACGCCATCGCGGCGCAGAAGCTCGCCACCGCCGCGCCATAGGCCGCGCGCCACCACCGTGGCGGGGAATCGAAATCGGCGATCCAGTTGTGATGCGCGTAGGCCAGCAACAGGATCGCGCCATAGCAGCCGTAGGAAAGACCGAACCAGATCCACCAGCGCCGCACCAGCGCGCCGTCGGCTGCGAACGGCCCCGTCCGCAGCCCGGCTGCGCCGATCGCGACGCCGCCGGCGAAGAAGGCCGGATAGAGCAGCACCCGGCTCGCCTGCAGCGGCAGCGGAAAATGTCCGGGCATGAACCAGAATCCGTCACCGAAGCCGAGATGCGGCGGCAGATAGACCAGGTTGGCGGTCACGAGGAAGATCAGGAAGCCAGTGAGCGGATAGTGCAGCAACGTCCCGGCCCAGCGCCCGAGTGCGCCGATCGCCTGCGGTGCCAGGACCCAGACGAACGCAGCCAGCATATCAAACCCCAGCAGCACGCCGAGAAACCAGGCCGAGCCGGACGGCCACGGCCCCTCGCTGATCATCCGCCACCACACCGCGCTGAACTGATCCTTCGCCACGTAGTAGCGGTAGTAGGCGATCGGCATGATCACGAAGATCGACATGATATAGGGCACACCGAGCCGCAGCGCACGGCGCCCGACATAGTCCGACGCGCCCCTGCCCGCCAGGCTTGCCGGCACGAACAGGCCGGAGATGAAGAACATGCACGACATGAAGTAGCTGTCGTTGAACAGCGCGACGAGATCGAATCCGAGCCAGTGCATGCGGTCGCCGCCCTGGCCGAAATCGGTGTAGTTGATGGCGGAGTGATAGAGCACGACCGAGAGCGTGATGAAGGTCCTGGCGCGGTCGAGCGGCACGATCCGATCGCGCGACGTCTCGGTTCGTTGCAGGGTTGGGGTCACGCGCTCATGCATCGACGTCGCATCCGGTCCATCAGCCGCCCCTCGGCGGCGCGCGCCGCTCATATCATTCGCCCGGCCCTGCGCCGACATCCTGCGTGACCGGGTGAGCCGTCGGCCATTGCCGCCATGATCACGAACACGTCATCGCGTTTCGATCGCGAGAAGCCGGGAATAAAACCGGGCCGCGACCGCTCTTCTCACCCGCAAGCCCGATGACGGGCAACGGGAGATGACGATGAGCCTTGGTGATCATGACGAGAACGGCGTCAGCCGCCGCAAGGTGCTGGAGTGCATGACATGGGCGGGCACGGGCGTGCTCTGGACGCTGTCGGGCGGCGTGCCACGTTCGCTCGGCCTGGTCGACGCGGCGCGGGCGGCCGAGCAGCCCGCGCCCGGCCTGACCTTCCTGCAGATCAGCGACAGCCATGTCGGCTTCGACAAGCCGGCCAATCCCAACGCGACCGGCACGCTCGAGGAGGCCGTCAACCGCATCAAGGCGATGCCGGTGAAGCCCGCCTTCATGATCCATACCGGCGACATCTCGCATCTGTCGAAGGCAGCCGAGTTCGACGATGCCGACCGCATCATCTCGCAGTCCAGGCTCGACGTGCACTACGTGCCGGGCGAGCACGACTTCCTCGACGAGGACGTCAAGCTCTACAAGGAGCGCTACGGCAAGGGCACGCGCGGTGCCGGCTGGTATTCGTTCGATGCCAACGGCGTGCACTTCGTCGGGCTCGTCAACGTGGTCGATCTCAAGGCCGGCGGGCTCGGCAATCTCGGCGCCGAGCAGCTCGCCTGGCTCGAGCAGGATCTCAAGGGCCGCTCGAAATCGACGCCGATCGTCGTGTTCGCGCACATCCCGCTGTGGACGGTGTATCCGCAATGGGGCTGGGGGACCGAGGATGGCGGGCGCGCGCTCGATACCCTGAAGGGCTTCGGCTCGGTGACGGTGCTGAACGGCCATATCCATCAGGTGATGCAGAAGGTTGAAGGCAACGTCACCTTCCATACCGCGCGCTCGACGGCCTTTCCGCAGCCGGCGCCGGGCACGGCGCCCTCGCCCGGCCCGATGAAGGTCGAGGACGCCAGGCTGCGCAGCCTGCTCGGCATCGCCAGCATCGACTTCAAGGTCGGTGACGAGCGCCTCGCGATCATCGACACGCCGCTTGCGGGCTGAGGGACGAAAACGCGATGATCCAGCCTGTTCTTCGCGGTGCCGGCTTGGCCGCCGTACTGCTTGTTTGCGCCGCGCCGCTGCGCGCCGAGACCATCAAGGTCACGATCGACAATTTCACCTTTACCCCGGCCGAAGTGACGGTGAAGGTCGGCGACACCGTCGCCTGGACCAACCACGACGACATTCCGCACACGGTGGTGTCGGCCGGGAAATACCGATCGAAAACGCTCGACACCGACGACAGCTTCTCCTTCACGTTCGCAGCCGCCGGCGACTACAAATATTTCTGTTCGCTGCATCCGCACATGACGGGGCTGGTCAAGGTTGAGTAGCATCGCGAACCAGGGCATGAGCATCGTCGGATGGGCCGGTCGGCGGCGTACCGCCGGCCGCGCCGTGCGACCGCGAACCGGGCCGGAGACCTCGCCGGTGACGACAGCCAGTGACGATCCCGAGAAGGCGCGACGCTTCCGCGAGGCGGCACTGCCGCATCTCGACGATGCCTACACGCTGGCGCGCTATCTGCTGCGCAACGCCGCCGACGCGGAAGACGCGGTGCAGGAATGCTACCTGCGCGCGCTGAAGCATTTCGACACCTATCGCGGCCCGGCGATGAAGCCATGGCTGTTCGCGATCCTGCGCAACGTCTGCCACGCCGAATTCGCGCGCCGGGCCGGCGCGCCGGTCAAGGCGCTCGATGACGCGCCGGAAGCGGCCGAGCAGCCCCCGCTGTGGCAGGAGAGCGCCGAGACGCCGGAAGGCGCCGTGTTGCGGGAACGTGATGCCTCGGCGATCCGCCGGCTGATCGACACGCTGGCCGAGCCGTTTCGCGAGACGTTCGTCATGCGCGAGGTCAACAATCTGTCCTATCGCGAGATCGCGGAGGCCGCCGGCGTGCCGGTCGGCACCGTGATGTCGCGTCTTGCCCGCGCCCGCGCGATGCTGCGCGCCGCCTGGCTCGCGCAGGAGGAGCCTTAAGCCATGACCTGCGATGAAGCCGAGATCCTGATCCACGCGCTGGCCGATGGCGAGCTCGATGCCGGCCACGCTCGTGAGGTCGAAGCCCATGTTGCGACCTGCCCGCGCTGCGCCGCGGAGCTTGCCGCGGTCAGGCAGATGAAGCAGATGCTCGCCGGCACCGACCTCGGCTACAGGGCGTCCCCTGCCTTGCGCCAGCGCATCGAAGCCGCCCTGCCGCCGGCCGATGCGGCCTCCATCATCCCGCTCGCTGCCGTGCCGCCGAGCCGCCGCACGCTGCTGCGAGGCTTCGCCCTGGGCTCGGCGGTGTCGGCGCTGGCCGCCACCGGCCTCGTCGCCATCGTGCTGCGCAATGACGACCAGCAGCGGATCGAGGCCGAGATCGTCTCGGCGCATCTGCGCTCGCTACAGGCCGGCCACCTCACCGACGTCATCTCGACCGACCAGCACACCGTCAAGCCCTGGTTCAACGGCAAGCTCGACGTCGCGCCGCCGGTGATCGATCTGACCGCGCAGGGCTTCACCCTCATCGGCGGGCGGCTCGATTACGTCGACGCACGCGCGATCGGCGCGGTGGTCTATCGCCGCCGCCAGCACGTGATCAATCTGTTCGTGGCGCAGACCTCGTCCACCGAGCGCCGCGCCGCACGGATGGACACGATCCAGGGCTTCAACATCCGCTCTTGGCGCGACCGCGGCCTGAGCTATTGGGCGGTCAGCGATATCGGCGCCGACGAACTCAACGAGTTCGGCGAGCGGTTCGAGCGCGCGATGGGTGCGAACAAGGAGGGGTGACGCGCTCTTGCGCTTCAGTCATTGCGAGCGAAGCGTGCCCACGGTCTGTCCGGAGACGAACTGAAACGGTGGGCACGGCGCCACGCGCCTTTGCCCACCCGATGCGAACATCACGCCGACTTGCGGATCGCGTTGTCGACCAGGGTCTTGCCGAGCGACCAGATCGCGCCGGGGACCTTGTGGCTCTGCGCGATGACGTCGTCGAAGGCGCGCTCGATCCAGGCGCAGTCCTCTTCGGTGATGGTCAGCGGCGGCAGCAGCTTGATCGTATGCAAGCCGTGGCCGGCGACCTGGGTCAGGATCTTGTGATCCTTGAACAGCGGCACCGTGATGAGCTGGCAGAACAGGCCCTTGTTGGCGCTCTCCAGCATGGTCCACGACGCCTTGAGGCGCAGCGATTTCGGCGGACCGAACTCGACGCCGATCATCAGTCCCTTGCCGCGCACTTCCTTGAGCAGCTCGTAGCCCGGCACCATCCGCGTCAGCGCCAGCCGCAGCTCGGCGCCGCGCTTGGCTGCGGCCTCCACCAGCTTCTCGGCCTTCATCACCTCGAGCGTGGCAATGCCGGCGGCCATCGCGAGGTCGTTCTTGGCGAAGGTCGAGCCGTGCACCACGGCGCGGTCCATGCGGTTGAAGATCTTGTCGAAGATCTGCTTGCGCGTCAGCAGCGCGCCGACCGGAACATGGCCCCCGGACAGCGCCTTCGACAGCAGCACCATGTCGGGTTCGACGTTCCAATGTTCCACCGCAAGGAACCGCCCGGTGCGGCCCATGCCGGTCTGGATCTCGTCGGCGATGAAGATGGTGCCGTATTTCTTGCAGAGCGCCGCGGCGCCGGGCAGGAACTCGTCGGAGGGCATGTTGACGCCCTTGCCCTGGATCGGCTCGACGATGAACGCTGCGATCTCGCGCGACGACAGCGCCTGCTCGAGCGCGGCGAGATCGTTGAAGGGGATCGCCGTGCAGCCCGGCAGCAGCGGCTCGAAGCCGTTGCGGAAGTTCGAATCATCGGTCAGCGACAGCGCGCCGTAGGTGAGACCGTGATAGGAGTGCCCGCAATAGACGATGCCGGGCCGGCCGGTCGCGCCACGCGCGAATTTGATCGCGGCTTCCACCGTCTCGGCGCCGGAATTGGCGAAGAACACCTTGTCCAGATACGGGACATATTCCAGCAGCCGCTCGGCAAGAACGCCCGCCAAGGTCGAGACGTCGAGCTGAACGAGATTCGGCAGATCGGTGTCGAGGACGCTTTTCAGCGCGGCACGCAGCGTCGGATGATTGCGGCCGATTGCAAAGACGCCAAAACCGCTGAGCAGGTCAAGATAACGGGCGCCATCACGATCGTAGAGATATTGCCCTTGTCCCTTCTGGAACCCAACATCATATCCAATCGTCTTTAGAACGCGGACAAGCTGCTCATTCAGATGCCGAGAGTGCATCGTGCTGCGCTGCGCTTGGCGCTCCACAAACATCTCGGAAACGTCTAGATTGGGTTTTAGCATCGGCTACATACTTCGGTTGATGGACGTGACGTCAACTGAAAACGCGCAATGCGGCGTTTTGCCCTCATTCGCACCATCAAAGCAAGCACGGGTTTCTGCCAATGTTGCATCGCCTTAGATATCTCATGTCGACGACACTAGCATACTCCGCAGTCGTGTTCGCAGCAGGAATTTCTTCCGCGCTCGCGGCCGACCCCACCGGCGACTGGCGGGTCGCCGACGGCGTCGCCAACATCCGAGTCGCACAATGTAATGGCAGCATGTGGGGCGTCGTGGCCTGGGAGAAGACCCCGGGCGGACGCGACAGCAACAACCCCGATCCGGCCCGCCAGAGCCGGCCGACGCTCGGCATGCCGATCCTGATCGACATGAAGAAGAAGCCCGGCGCAGACGCGTGGGAAGGCCAAGTCTACAACGCCAAGGATGGGCAGCTCTACAGCTCCACCATCACGCCGGTCGACCCCGATCACCTGGAGATCAAGGGCTGCGTGCTCGGCTTCCTGTGCGGCGGCGAGACCTGGACGCGGGTTGCTCCGCCGATCCCGTCGAGCCCCGTAAACAGCATGGCCAAAGGTACACAGAAACCAATCGCGCCGGCCCCTGCCCCGGCGGCCAAGACCACGACCGGCGTCGGCAGCGGCGCAACCGCATCGGCCAAGCCGGGACACAAGCCCGCGGACCAGGTCGGCGATATCTGCCTGCTGCCCGATATTGCGCGCGCCCGCTAGTTGGCGTCCGTCACCCGAACAAAAAAGCGGCCGAGAGATCGGCCGCTTTTTCTATTCGGTGATCAAGAGCCCTCTTGCTCCTTGATCTCGCGAGGCTTGCCCATCAGGGCCGGCTGGAACAGCAGCACGGCGGCGAGCGTGGTGACCAGCGACAGCGCCAGCAGCTTGCCCATGCTGGACGTGCCGGGATGGCTCGACAGCCACAAGCTGCCGAATGCGGTCGCCGTCGTCAGTGCGCTGAAGAAGATCGCCCGGGTCAGGCTGGTCTGGAGCAAATTGGTGCGGCCGCCGCGCCACGCCACCACGTAGTAGATCTTGAACGCGACGCCAATGCCAAGCAGGAGCGGCAGGGCGACGATGTTGGCGAAGTTCAGCGGCAGCTTGATCAGCACGCAGATCTCCAACGTCACGGCGCCTGCGACCAGCAGCGGCACGATCGTCATCAGCACGTCGGTGAAGCGCTTCAAGGTCACCCACAGCAGCAGGCTGATCACGACCAGCGAGTAGATGCCGGCGTGGATGAATGCCTTCACGATCGTGTCACCGGACTTCAGGATCGAGACCGGCCCGCCGATCGCGTTGGGCTCGGCCGTCAGGACGGCGTTGGCGAATCGCCTGAGATTGTCGTTGTCGTTCGGATCGCCCTTGGGCTGGGCCTCGACCCGAATCAGTCCGTCCTTGCTCTTCCACTGCGACACCAGTTCCGGCGGCAGGTTCGCGAGGCTGACCGGCTGCGCCTGCAGGGTGGCGCTGAGCTGCGTCAGCGTGATCTTCCACGGCTCGACGAACACCGCCTGTGCCTTGTTGCGAACCGCCTCGCTCGCGCCCGCGAGCCTGGCAAGCGCATCTGCGAGCCGCCGCGACGCGACCGCGCCCGGCCCACTGCTCTCGCCCGCGGTGCGCCGGAGATTGTCGACGGTCGAGTTCAGGGCGTCGACATTCTCCTTGTCGCTCGGCGCCGCATCGACCTGATCCGGATTGAGCGCAGGCCCCAGCACCTTCGCGCCCTGCGCGATCAGCTTCAGCTTGGCCGGCTGGTCCTCGGGAACGAAGCTGTCGAGCGACATCACGCGCGCCACTTCGGGGAGCTTCTCGAGCTTGGCCTCGATCGCCTTGGCCTCGGTCTCGGAGCGCGTCAGCACGTCGATCGCGTTGGCGCCCGTGTTCGG
Organism: Bradyrhizobium sp. HKCCYLRH1034; assembly: GCF_051168375.1. Lineage (NCBI taxonomy): Bacteria > Pseudomonadati > Pseudomonadota > Alphaproteobacteria > Hyphomicrobiales > Nitrobacteraceae > Bradyrhizobium > Bradyrhizobium sp. HKCCYLRH1034. Next base: position 369,587 of record NZ_JBNPUW010000001.1, read on the forward strand.
ATCCTTTCGCAGGTCGAGATAGGTCGCGATCGACTCGGCGCGCGGATTGCGCAGGTTCATCGGGTTGAAGTCGAACTTCATGTAGTAGAGCAGCGGCAGGCCGGCGACGACCAGACCGAGCGTGCCGACGATGATCGGCACGCGGTGCTTCTCCAGGAAATGATCGACCGGCGCCAGGAAGGCATAGCCGACCGGCTCCTTCTCGCCAGGCGGATTGAGAATCCTCAGCAGCGCCGGCAGCACCGTGATCGACGACAGGAACGCGATGATCATGCCGGCGCCGGCGATGGCGCCGAGCTCGGAGATGCCCTTGTAGTCGGTCGGCAGGAAGCACAGGAAGCCGGCAGCCGTTGCCATCGCCGCGAGCGACAGCGGCACCGCGGAGCGGCGCGCGGCTTCCGCCAGCGCCTCCGGCAGATTGTCGTTCTTGAATCGCTCGGAGCGGTAGCGCACGCTGAACTGGATGCCGAAATCGACGCCCAGGCCGATGAACAGCACGGCGAACGCAACCGACAGCAGATTGAGCGAGCCGACCATCATCAGGCCGACGGCCGTGGTGAGGGCGAGGCCGATGAACAGGTTGATGAACACGGCCGAGATGATCTTGGCCGAATGCAGCGCCAGCCACAGGATGATCAGCACGACGACCACGGTGCCGATGCCGTTGACGACGGCGCCCTCCTGCACGGTGGCGTATTCCTCGTTGGCGATCGGCACCGGACCGGTCAGCCGCACGCGCGCGTGAAAGCGGTTGGGGAAATCGAGCTCGGCCGCGGCCTGCCGGATCGCATCGGTGGCGGCCTTGCCGGGCTCCAGGGCCTGGTAGTCGAGGATCGGCTTGAACTGGATGAAGGCGCGCTTGTCGCTGTCTTCGAGCGGCTTGTCGGAGATCAGCTGGCGCCAGGAAAAGGTCGCATCGCCCTTGTCGAGCACGGTCTCCACCGTCTGGGAGATGTAGTCGAACGGCCGTGCGGCATTGTCGAGCTTGACCTGGCCGCGCTTGACGCCGGCAAGGCCGGTCTCCAGCGCACCGGTCAGGCCGCGGATCGAGGGGTCCCCGGCCATGATCTCGACGAGCGGCGCTGCCGCCGCGAACTGGTCCGTGAGCTGCTTGACCTCCTCGGTCGGCAGGAACAGCAGGCCGTTCCTGGCGAAGAACTCGCCGCCGCCGAGCAACTCGACCGATGAGAAGTTCGCGGTGTCGCCCTTGAGCTTCTTGGCGAGCGCATCGGCCGCCACACCTGTCATCTCGGGCGTCGCCGCTTCGACCACCGCCAGGATCATCCGATCGCGATCGAAGGCCTGCTCATATTGCTGGTCGCGCTTGCGCCAGTCGAGATCAGGCGAAATCAGCTTGTTGATGTCGGTATTGATCGAGAAATGACGCGCCGTATAGAAGCCCGCACCTACGGAGAGCAGCAGGGCCGCAATCAATGTCGGCCAGGCAAACCGGGTGCAGGCCTTGACGATCGAGACGACAAACGTGGTCAGCACTTCGTGACTTTCTAATGTTTAGAGAGCTGGGCGGAAACGTCCGCTTCATGGCGGAGTTCCCCGATCAGGGCGAGCCCCGGACGCACACATCCTGAGCGGCGCCCCGACCCGGCCTGGCCCAACCTTGAAGACGAGGGTGGTCCGTCGACGGCGGATCAGGTCGAACGATGCACGGAACCGTCGGGGCGGCTGATATAGCGGCTGTTCTCGGCGGTAAAGTGACGAACGAGTGAGAGCATAACCAACTCAATTGATTGATCTAATTTATAATTACCAAATTACCGGTGGCCTATCGCGGGCTGTGTGCGACGTGTCACATGCGAGCCGCTTGCAGAACGGCTTTCTTCTTCGCTCGATTTTTGACACAAAGCCCTGCGTTTCCATCCGTGTGGCGGGCCATTGGGCATTCGCTGGTGCGATTATTGCAACCCTGTCGCACGCACGGAGGTGCCAGGTCGAAAGTGAGGCAACGTGGCTGGACGTCCAATGCAGGTGTATCTCGCGCAGCCGCGCGGTTTTTGTGCTGGAGTCGTGCGTGCGATCGAGATCGTGGAGCGCGCGCTGGAGAAGTATGGCCCGCCGGTCTATGTGCGTCATGAGATCGTCCACAACAAGCACGTGGTCGAGAGCCTGAAGGCCAAGGGCGCCATCTTCGTCGAGGACCTCTCCGAGGTCCCCCCGCGCGCCGTCACCGTGTTCAGCGCCCACGGCGTCGCCCGGACGGTGGAAGAGGAAGCGGCCGCCCGCGGGCTGCCGGTGCTCAATGCCACCTGCCCGCTGGTGACGAAGGTCCACAACCAGGGCAAGCGCTACATGTCCAAAGGCCGTACCCTGGTACTTATCGGCCATGCCGGCCACCCGGAGGTCGAGGGAACCATGGGCCAGGTTCCCGGCCCGGTCCACCTGGTGCAGAACGTGGCCGATGTGGCCACCCTGCCCCTGCCGGTCGATACCCCGCTGGCCTATATTACCCAGACCACGCTCAGCGTGGACGACACCAAGGACATCATTTTAGCCCTTCAAGCCCGCTTTACAGACCTTCAAGGTCCCGATATCCGGGATATCTGCTATGCGACACAGAACCGGCAATCTGCGGTAAGGGACTTAAGCAAGCTGGTGGACGTCATCCTGGTGGTGGGCGCCGCCAACAGCTCCAACTCGAACAGACTGCGCGAGATCGGCACCGAGGCCGGGGTCGCAAGCTATCTGATCGCTGATGGCAGCGAGCTCGATCCGGTTTGGCTGAAGGATGCCAAGGCCGTCGGCATCACCGCCGGCGCCTCGGCTCCCGAAGTTCTCGTCGACGACGTCATCGAAGCCCTGCGGCGCATCGGACCGGTCGAGGTCGCGGTGGTCCCGGGGCGGGAAGAAAACATCGAATTCCGCCTGCCGGCCGAATTGGTCGCGGGCTGATCGGTCCTCGTTTGGTCCAGAAAGAAGAGACGTAATGGCAATCCCCTTCCATAAGGAACTGCGTATCGGGGCCTATCTGATGAAGCAGAAGCTTCTCGGCCGGAAACGCTATCCGCTCGTGCTGATGCTGGAGCCGCTGTTCCGCTGCAACCTGGCGTGCGCCGGCTGCGGCAAGATCGACTATCCCGACGCGATCCTCAACCGCCGCATGAGCGCGCAGGAGTGCTGGGACGCGGCCGACGAGTGCGGCGCGCCGATGGTCGCGATCCCCGGCGGCGAGCCGCTGATCCACAAGGAGATCGGCGAGATCGTGCGCGGCCTGGTCGCCCGCAAGAAGTTCGTCTCGCTCTGCACCAACGCGCTGCTGCTGGAGAAGAAGCTCGACCTGTTCGAGCCGTCGCCATATTTGTTCTTCTCGGTGCACCTCGACGGCCTGCGCGAGCATCACGACAAGGCGGTGTCGCAGAAGGGCGTGTTCGACCGCGCCGTCTCCGCGATCAAGGCCGCCAAGGCGCGCGGCTTCACCGTCAACGTCAACGCCACGGTGTTCGACGGCCATCCCGCCGAGGAGATCGCCAAGTTCCTGGACTTCACGACCGAGCTCGGCGTCGGCGTGACCATGTCGCCCGGCTATGCCTATGAGCGCGCGCCGGACCAGGAGCACTTCCTCAACCGCACCAAGACCAAGCAGCTGTTCCGCGACGTCTTCAAGCTCGGCAAGGGCAAGAAGTGGAATTTCATGCATTCCGGTCTGTTCCTCGACTTCCTGGCCGGCAACCAGGAGTTCGAGTGCACCCCCTGGGGCATGCCTGCGCGCAACATCTTCGGCTGGCAGAAGCCCTGCTATCTGCTCGGCGAAGGCTACACCAAGACCTTCAAGGAGCTGATGGAGACCACCGACTGGGACTCCTACGGCACCGGCAAGTACGAGAAGTGTGCCGACTGCATGGCGCATTGCGGCTACGAGGCGACCGCCGCCAATGCGGCGTTGACCAACCCGATCAAGGCGATGTTCGTGTCGCTGCGCGGCATCAAGACCGAAGGCCCGATGGCGCCGGAGATCGACCTCTCCAAGCAGCGCCCGGCGCAGTACGTGTTCTCGTCGGAGGTGCAGAAGCGCCTCTCCGAGATCCGTCACGACGAGGCGATCGAGGCGCAGCAGAAGGCCTCGACGGCCGCCTGATCTTCACGGCTCTGATCAATCAAAAGGCCGCCGAGTGATCGGCGGCCTTTTTCATTGAACTGATCTGTGGATCGGGATGGACGCTACGCTCCGCGATGAGCAAACGGCTCACGCCTCGGCAGCGGCCAGCGTCTCGGTCTCGAGGAAATGCTCAGCCGCCAGCATGCCGCTCAGCAGCAGGTCGCGGGCGCCGCGCAGCGAGCGCAGGGCGCGATTGAACTCGATGCCCGTCGACACCAGGCCGCGCAGCACGGCCGGATTGCGGGCGACGCCGCGCAGGATCATCGGCAGGTCGATGTCGCCGTTGGGCTTGATGGCGTCCTTGGCAAGCGACGGGAGGGTGCGATGGGCGGGATCGGAGATCACCCGCAGCGCCGCGAACGGCAGCCCGTACTCGGCGGCATAGGCAGCGGCGATGTGGCTCTCCATGTCGACCGCGGCCGCGCCGGTCTTCATGCGCAGCGCCGCCTTGCGGGCCTGGGCCACCACCACCTCTTCGGCCCCGGCGAGCACGCCGCGCACAACGCGGCGCTTCTTCAGGGCGGCGCGGGCGATGTGCTCCTCGCGCAGCGACAGGCCCGACAGCCAGCGGGCATCGCCGGCGGTCACTTCGGTGGCGACGACGATGTCACCGGCCTTGAGGCTCGGATCGAGACCGCCGGCCACGCCGAAGCTGACGACGCCGCGGATCGAGGTCGGATCGAACACGGTGAGCAGCGAGCGCAACTGCCTGGGGTCGCTCGAGCTGCAGATCACCATCATGCCGGGCCCGGCAGCAATCCGGGCCTCCTGCACCAAGCCCGTCACGACCAAGACCGGCCGCGAATCAATCGGGCGATCCGCGGACGTGTCGTCCCCCATCCCCAACTTCACAATCCGACCCCTGACACCTTCTCGGACGTCGCGTGATCCGACGTCTCCGTCTCTTGTTCCAAAGCCTCAGCCACGGCGGCGCCAGAGCGGAAAGGCCTTAACAAACCGAGGATTACGCAGAAAAAATCCGCGAGGAAACCCCGTTTGCGCCGCACTGCACCCGCACCTGATGCGTTTTTTGCCCGGTGTTGCCATTTGGCCCCGCCGATCCCTGTTCCGTCCTGGAACAGATTGCGCCGGTGCCACCGGGCGTGGAACTTTAAGCAAGAACTACGCCACGAAAATGTGAGACTCACGGCAAGCGGCATGACGGCGCGGCCAGATTCGGCCGCCCCTGCGCCGGTCAGCCGTGCCCGAGCAGGAGATTCGCAGCGCGGTCGCCGGAGCGCACCGAGCCTTCGATGGTTGCCGGCAGGCCGGTATCGGTCCAGTCCCCCGCCAGAGCGAGATTGCCGAACGCCGTCTTCGCTCCCGGTCGGAGCGCGTTCTGCTCGGGCGTCGCCTCGAAGGTGGCGCGACGCTCGCGCACGATCTGCCACGGCGGCAGCTCGGCCGTGATGCCGGCGGCCTTGCAGACGTCGGCCCAGATCGCGGCGGCGAGCTCCTCGCGCGGCATGTCGACGAGGCGATCGCCATTGCTGATGGTGACCGAGAGCCGCTGCGGGAAGGCGAACAGCCACTCGACCAGGCCGCCGACAACCCCGAGCAGAGCTGGTGCATCGCGCGGCGGCGTGATGCGGAAATGGGCATTGACGATGGCACGATATTTCGTCGGCCCCGTGAGCCCCGGCAGCAGGGCCATCGCCGGCCGCGGCGGCACGGCGAGCACCACAACGTCGGAAGGACCGAGCGCGATGGTTTCATCGCCGCCGAACCTGAGCCCGGTGACGCGACCACCCGCATCATCGAGGCCGCGCAGCTCGCGGCCGATCCGCACGCTGCCGCCCTTGCCTTCCAGAAATTTCACGGCCGGATCGATCAGCACGCCCGACAGGCCGTCGCGCGCGATCAACGGCCGGCAGGCCTGGCCGCCGGCGAGCAAGGTCTCGCGGACGATGGCGCCGGCCAGCCCCGCCGACCCCTCCGGCGGATCGCAGTTGAGCGCCGCAAGCAGCAGCGGCTGCACCAGACGATCATACAGCGTACCCTTGCAGGGGATCGTGCTGCCGATCGTCCTGGACGTACCGGCCCAGATCAGCGGCGACAGCGCGAGATAGTCGCCGAGCTTGGTATCCGGCACGCGGCGGCCCTCGTCGAACACCCACAGCGGCAGCCGGCCGTTGCCGAGATCGAGCAGCCAGCGCTGGCCGCTCCGGATGTCGACGAAGGCGAACTCTGCCTTCGCCGGCCCCACGAGCCCCGCCTCCGAGCCGATCGCGCGGGCATAGGCCAACACGTGATGATTGGCCGACAGCAGCAGATGGTTGCCGTTGTCGATCACCAGGTCGGTCGCGGCGTCGTAATAGGACCGGCAGCGGCCGCCGAGCTGCTGCGTCGCCTCGTGGACATGGACGATGTAGCCCGCATTGGCGAGCCGCACGCCGGCGGAAAGGCCGGACACGCCGGCGCCGATGATGTGAGCTGTCTTGTGCATCAGATGATTGCGTAACGAAGGATGATGCCGATCTTCGTGAGCTTGCTCACGCGGACAGGCTCGCGCGGCAGCGCGAAGCCTCGTTCGAGCAAGAGGTCGAACACGGCACGATAATATTTTGACATGATCCGCGGCGCCCGCACGGCGCGCCGGCGATTTCGCCGCATGATCTCGTCGGCCTTCTCGAAATGCGTCTTGGCCCTGACCGCAACCGAGTTGCAGACCTTGGGCAGCGCGCGCTCCTGCGTGACCTTGACCGGATCGTCGCCGGTGATGCCGGCGAACAGCAGCGCCTCGCGCGGCAGATAGAGCCGGCCGATGCCGGCATCCTCGTCGATGTCGCGCAGGATGTTGGTGAGCTGCAGCGCGCGGCCGAGATGGTGCGCGAGCAGGATGCCGTCCTCCTCGGGCATGCCGAAGATGCGCACCGAGAGGCGGCCGACCGCGCTCGCCACGCGGTCGCAATAAAGGTCGAGCGTCGCGAGATCCGGCGCGCGGATCTCCTGCGGCACGTCCATCTCCATGCCGTCGATGATGGCGAGGAAGTCCTCGCGCTTCAGCCCGAAGGTCTTCACCGAGCTGACATAGTCGCGCAGCCGCGGCGGCGGGTTGCCCTGGTACAGCGCGTCGATGTCGTCGCGCCATTTCTGCAGCGCCGCCAGCCGCTCGGGCCGCGGGCCGTCGGAATCGGCGATGTCGTCGACCTCGCGGCAGAAGCTGTAGACTTGGAACATCGCATCGCGCTGGGCGCGCGGCAGGATGCGCATGGCGGCATAGAACGAGCTGCCGGAGGCTGCCGTGCCGTGATCGATATTGTCTGCGGTTGCCTCGAGGGTCATGCGCCGGCTGCCGATTTGGTGACAGGATGACGCCCGGCCACGCGGCGGCCGATCTCGCCCATGACCGACGTGAAGGTGAGGCCGAGCATGCCGACGGGCGACAGGTGCACGCGCTCGCTCAGCGGATCGCGCACCTTCAGCAACGCCACGATGCGGTCGGCGAAAGCCTGGATCACTGCGATCTCCAGTCCGAAGCGGAAATCCTTGACGCCGCTGTTGAGGTCCCTGCCCTCATCGAGCAGCGCCGCGTTGCGCACCGCGAGCTTCTGCAGGCAGGCCAGCAGAGGCGGCGGCGACTTGGCCTCGCCGAGCATCTCGACGGTCGCGCCGGCTTCCGCCAGCGCATCGCGCGGCAGATACACGCGGTTGAGCGCCTTGTAGTCCTTGCCGCAGTCCTGCAAATGGTTGTTGATCTGCAGGCCCGCACAGATCGCGTCCGAGGCCGGCCAGGTCGCGGTGGACTCGCCGTGCACGTCGAGCATGAAGCGGCCGACCGGCATCGCCGAGTAGCGGCAGTAGTGGATGACCTCGTCCCAGTTCTCGTAGCGCAGCTTGGTCACGTCCATCCGGAAGGCGACCAGCAGATCGAGCGCGTGCCGAGGCGGCATGCCGCGCTCGGCGAGCGCCCGGCGCAGGCTGACGGCGACGTCCTGGGTTTCGCCAGTCCCGGTCAGCTCGGCTTCGAGCAGATCGAGCAGCCGCAGCTTCTCGTCGCCCGGCAGGCTCGGATGGTCGGCGATGTCGTCGGCGGTGCGCACGAAATTGTAGAAGGCGAGGATCAGCCCCCGGTGCTCGGGACGGATGATCCACGACGCCACCGGAAAGTTCTCGTCCCGGTGTGTCTTGCCGGATCGCAAATCGCTCGCGGTGGTCATGGACGAAACAGCTATCAGGTTGAAAGGGCGCTACCGAAAACAATGCCCGCCGCTTCGCTCATGCGAACGGATTGCTCGCCCCATATAGGCGAAGATCCCGCCAAAACCAATGCAATCGATGTCGGGCAGCCCATAGGACCGAACCGCCGGCCTCCCCTGAGGGGCGGGCCGGCGGTCGTTAACCAAGGGAGTTCGGAAACAACCGTTCCGAACGGCAACCGCTTACTGGTTGTGGGTCTTCAGCACCTGGTCGCAGGCCGGGCTGATCTTGGGCCGGTTCTCCTTGAGGCACGCCAGAATGGTGAAGTCACCCTGATCGATGACGGCACGGCAGAACTTCTGAACGTCACGCGTGCAGGCCGCCTGCTCTTCGGGCGTGCCGCCGCGGCCTTGCGCGAACGCACCGGTGGAAACGGACACCGACGACAGCAGGGAAAGTGCCAGGAAAATCTTACGCATCGTGTTCCTTCATTTTGACAGCAGAGGAGACCTCCCGGATCGCCGATGCTGCCCGGGAAACACCTGTTTGGTTTGGCAAGGACCGCAAGCCCCCCAGCGCCGGAGGTACGCTGCCAAATGCGGCCAAATTTGCGCCCTATGATCCCGAGCGGATCAAGCTCGGAGATCACAGCTTTGGCACAAACAAGGCGTTGATACTAGGGCGTTATTCTCGGAACACGTTTTTCGCATTTGGCTGTTGCAAGCATGCCGCGCGGACCGTTAGATGCAGCGCCGTCGAGGCGGCTTGCGTGCAGCCGTCTTGCGAGGACGACCATTCGGCGCCGACCGGTCGCACGGCGTCGGCGGGCATCATGGCATCCGGTCGCAGCGCCCGACCGGCCGTCATTTGAACCTAACCTTCGGCGAGAACACCAAGTGTTCGAAGCGGCGGCATACGCCGACACAGCGGTGTCATTTTGGATGGGAAACTCGATATGAAACTGTTCGGCTCATCTTTCTCGGGGCACGTCATCAAGGCCGCCGGTCTCGGAGCGGCACTGTTCGTGGCGGCGACCGCAGTTCAGGCTCAGTCGGGCCCGTTCGCCGGCTTCGACGGCTCGTGGTCGGGCAACGGCACGGTCGCGCTGTCGGACGGCACCACCGAGCGCATCCGCTGCAAGGCCAGCTACAAGGTGGCCGGCGCCAATCTGAAGCAGAGCCTGCAATGCGCCAGCGACAGCTACAAGTTCCTCCTGTCCAGTGACGTCACCAGCCAGGGAGACCGCATCTCCGGCAACTGGAGCGAATCCAGCCGCAACGTGAACGGCGAATTGCAGGGCACCGCCGGCAACGGCCAGATCGACGTGTTCGTGCAGGCCGCCGGCTTCGCCGCCAGCATCACCCTGAGGACCAGCGGCAACAAGCAGGTCGTGCAGATTTCCTCCAAGGGCGAGATCCGCGGCGTCAACATCACGATGTCGAAGACCTGATCCTTGGACCGGAGCGTGTCGCGCGCTCACGGGCAGTCGAATGCGCAAACGGCCCTGACAATGTCAGGGCCGTTTTGTTTTGCGGTGCTTCCGCAGCCGTCGGATACGAATGAGACCCGCCGCTGTCGTCGCCCGGCTTGAGGGCGACCCAGTCTTCCGGAGGCTGTCGTGATTGAACCGATAGGCCGCGGCGTACTGAATCACCTGCTTTCGCGGGTGATGACGGCCCTGGTTGACGCAACAGCCTGGGCTAAAGCGGCTTGCGCTTCAGCTTCTGCGACAGGTTGATGAGGAACATCGCGGTCGGGCGGAGGATGAAGAGGTCGGCAAACAGCGCCGCCACCATCGAGAACGCGCTGAGCCAACCGAACAGCCGCAGCGACGGCAGATCCGAGAACACGGTGACGACCAGGCCGCAGGCCAGCACCACGGTGGTGAGGATCAGCGCCGGTCCGACCAGCACGGTGGCGCGCTCCACCGCGACCGCGGCACTGACGCCGGGCGCGCTTTCCATCCGCAGCCGGTTCAGGAAGTGGATGGTCGCCGACAGGCCAAGGCCGAAGGAGACCGTGAGCGCCACCACGCTGGCAAATTGCAGCCCCTCCCCCATTGCCCACAGCACGGTGCCCGACATCACGACAGGGAAAATGCCGGGCAGGATGCAGGCGAGCATGACGACCCAGGACCGGAAGGCCAGCCCGATGAACATCGCCACCAGCGCGAACTCGATCGTCAGCCCATGGTTGAGCTTTTCGATCATGCCGGCGGAGTTGCGCGCGGCGATGGCGGCGAGACCGGTAACGGCGATTTCATAGCCGGGATGCTTCTTTCTCACCGCATCGAGCTCGCGGTCGAGCTTGTCGACCACCGGCAGCAGCTGGCTGGAATCGACATCCGGCACGCGGCCGGCGACCACGACGGCATCCTGCTCCTTGTCGATGAAGCGGCGCACGAGGTGCTCGGGGATCAGATTGACGTATTCCTGCAACGTCGCCGTATCCGACGAGCCGGCCTTCTCGGCCAGCCAGCGCCGGAGCGTCTCGACCGACCAGACGTTGCCGACACCAGCAGTCTTTTCGACGGTGGCATGGACGTCGGCGATCGTCTGCAACGTCTCCGGCGCATAGAGCGAGGCGCCCTTCGGAAACTGGATGAGCACGTTGACCGGGTTGGCGCCGGTCAGCTTGGCATCGAGCCGGTTGCTTGCTGCAACCGCCTGCTGCTTGTCCGGCACCTGGTCGGCGAGGCGATAGCGCGGCTCCAGGGTCGAATACACCACCGCGAGCGAGCCGACGAACAGCACCGCGATCAGGCTGAACAGGCCGGGACGGCCGACCATGCGCACCGCGATCCAGTAGCAGAAATTGCGCAGCGCCTGGACGCCGGCGTCGGCGCCCTGGAATTTGACCGCGAATGTCTTCTCGTTGCGCACCAGCAGCACGCCGAACACCGGCACCAGCGACAGCACCGCGACCAGCGCGATGATGGTGGCTGCGAGCCCCGCCTCACCGAACTTGCGGATCAGGTCGCTGTCGGAAAACTGCAGAGCGATGAAGGAAATGCCGGCGGTGGCGTGGGTCAGCACGCAAGCCGGGCCGACGACCAGCACGGCGTTCTTGAACGCCGTCACCTTGTCCTGCCCCGCGATCAGGCGGTCGCGGGCGGCGAAGGTAAGCTGCATCGAATCGGAGAAGCTGATGACCATGATGAGCGGCGTCATCACGTTCAGGAACATGTTGAGATTGAAATTGGCCCAGCCGAGCGCGCCGAGCGCGAGCATGATCGCGATCAGCGGCGGAAACGCCGCTGCGATCATGAAGGAGACCTTGCGGAAGAAGATGATGGCGATGATGCAGCCGGCGAGAATGCCGAGAATGTTGTAGGTCAGCCCGTCACGTTCCACCGCGTTGCGGATCTCGAGCTGCATGACCGGCACGCCGGAAAGCTGGAAATTCAGGCCGGTGTCGGCGAGGTCCTCCGCCATCAGCTTCCGGATGTCGCCCACCACCTTCCCGAGATCGTTCGAGGCGACCACCTTGGGCTCGAGCGACAGCACGATCAGGGCGAGCGTGCCGTCCTCCGACAACAGCTTGCCGCGGATGATCTCGTTCGACTTCACCGTTTCGATGAACTTGTCGTAGGCCTCACCCTCCGGCAGATCCGAAGGAAACAGCGCTGCCGGCAGCTTGCCGGGCGCCGGCGCCTGACGGGCCGAGAACAGCGACACCAGACCACGGGTACCCTCGACCAGTTGCAGGTCGGTCACGAAGTCGCGAAGCTTCTCGAGGTTCTGGCGGGCCAGCAAGGTCTGGCCCTCGACCACGACGAGGACGTCGAATTCCTCGGCCGGGAACTTCTTCGTCACCTCCTCGTACTGGTGGAATTCCTTGCTGTCGGAGCGAAACAGCTGGCTGAGCGAATCGTCGATCTGGATGCGCTTGATGCCGAACACCGCCGCCACGATGAGGACGAGCAGGACGACGCAGGAGAAGATCGGCGCCTTGACCGCGAGGAGGCCGAGTCGTTCGATGCCAAAAGCGATGCTGTCGGCCGGCCGGTGCTCGACCTTCTCGACATGGACTTCGTTGTCGTGCCTGACTTCCAGCATGCGGTGTCCAGTGGTTGGGGTGCGGCCCAATTCGGAGGGCCTGAGCGCATAGGGCAGAAATAAGGCCGCTCAGCGAAGCAGAGATGACCGCATTGTGGCCCGCAGCCCAAGCTAATCCTTGAAAACACGTGAAAATTCGTCGAGGCGATCTAGCAGGGTTCACTCCCCGGCGGCAACCATGCGCGGCCACACAATACGGCGAGCCGCCACGGCTTCCGATCACGCCACGATTCTGCCGTGCTTGAAAAGAGCGTGGATGGCCCAGGCGGACGCGGGGCTCGAAACCTGAACGACTCAAGGACCGGTATCTGACCGAGCCGTCCCTTGCTCCGGGCAGGCCGCGAGCCGGTGCTGGCGAGCACCCCCCCGCCGCCCCCAGTTCCACAGAGGACCATCACCCTGCGGGAAGGGCGGCCTCGCGCAGCCGGATCGAGTAGTTCGACGCGTTCTGATGCCCGCGCGAGGCGGCGCGCGCAAACATGATGAGGTGATGCGCGATCAGCGCCACGGCGATGAAATTCTCGATCTCGCCGCGCTTGAGCTGGCTCCAGGCAAAGCGCCAGAACGGCCGCTTGTAGTCGCCGAGCACGCCCACCTTCCAGAAGATCTTGCCCATCATGACCAGGCCGCGCCTGATGTTCGGCCAACTCATCATCTCGTCGCTGACCGGCACCTCGATACGGTTGGCATAGGTGGTGTCGCATTGGTGCTTGTAGCGCGCGAACAGCCGCTCCGGCTCGTAGGCAACCTCCATGCAGCGCCGCCACGCCGTGACCACCTCGTCATAGGGCATCAGGAATTTCACGTTGGAGTCGCGACCGTCATCGTGGACCAGCCTGCCCTCGCGCTCGAGGCGATCCCACAGGGGCGTCTTCGGCAGCGCCTGCAGCAGATTGATCGTGAGCAGCGGGATCCGGCTCTCCTCGACGAACTGCAGCAGCGCGTCCGCGGTCTGCGGCGTGTCGGTGTCCAGCCCCATGATGATACCGGAAACGACCTCCATGCCGTAGCTGTTGATGGTCCTGATCCCCTCCAGGATCGGCACCATCATGTTGTGATCTTTCTGCATCGCCGTCAGCGCATCCGGATCGGGCGTCTCGATGCCGCAGAAGATGGTGATGAAATAGGCCTCACGCATCTTCTCCAGGATCTCGGGCCGCTTGGCGATGTTGAGCGTGGCCTCGCAGGCGAGCCGCATCACATAGCCGGTGCGCTTCTGCCATTCGATCAGATGCGGCAGCAGCTCCGTCGCGGCTTTGCGGTTGCCGATGAAGTTGTCGTCGACGAAATAGACCGAGCCGGTGACGCCGCATTCCCTGAGCTTGTCGAGCTCGGCGATGATCTGCTGCGGCGACTTGATGCGCGGGTTGCGCCCATAGAGGCCGGGGATGTCGCAGAACTCGCACTGATAGGGGCAGCCGCTGGAATACTGGATACTGCCGAGAAAGTACTTCTTCACCTCGGCGAGCTCGTAGGCCGGCACCGGGAAATCGGTCATCGCCACCCGCTCGTTGGTCCGCAGCACGACCTGCTGCGCAGGCCGTGACGGATCCCGCGCCAGCCGCGCGATCAGCTCGTCGGTCGCATCACCGAGCTCGCCGACATGCAGATAGTCGAAGCTCGGGTAGTAGTCCGGACAGGCGCTGACCGAGGGGCCGCCGAGCGCGACCGGCAGGTCGAACGCGTGCGCCCGCTGGCAGATGTCGTTCATCTGCTGACGCTGGATGTGCATGCCGCTGACGAACACCGCTTCGGCCCATGAGAAATCCTCGTCCTGCGCCGGGCGGATGTTCTCATCGATGAAGCGCACCTGCCAGGAACCTGGAAGATAGGCCGCGATCAGCAGCAGCCCCTGCGGCGGCATGAAGGCCTGGATGCCGTCGGTGAGCGGATAGGCATGCTCGAAGGTTCCGAACGACGAGGTGTAGCGCGGAAACACACAGAGAATGCGACGTACCGTTTCGATGCCCTCGAATCTCATCGACTGCCCCTCGCGACAACCCGCTAACCGGTTACCTTACGGCCGAAGATAAGGCTTCGCTACCCCTTCCGGAAAAGTTGAGTGCGATCGCGCCTTCCGCTCCTGTCGCAAGGCGCGAGGTCCCGCCGCGTGCCAGATGCTCACGCTGCCCGGCATGATCAGACGCGACCTGACGAGGCGACCTGATCCGATGCATCGCAATACGGATGGCGGAATGCGAAGGGCGATCCAAAGTTCCAATCGGATGGATAATTGATCGGTCGAGCGCGACGACTGCTCCCGCCTGTCTCCGACCGGCGAACCAATTGCGGAGCGCGCGTGCGCGCGGCCACTGGTTTGCAATGCATTTGCAGGGGAACGAGGGGCCTCGAAATGGCGCATGCCCTCCGTAGTCGACCGGATGCCCCGACGCCCGCCCCTGCTGCGGAGCACCAACTAATCGATTGAAACGCCAAGCAAAGTGCGCTGTGGTTGCATAATACTGACGGTGTCCACTTAACGCTTTCTCCATGAAGGTTTTGCATAACTATTAACGATCAAGCGCCTCCTCCGTCGTAGCAAAAACTCGCGGTATCTCACCTCATGACCTCAAGCCCGACGTCAACGAAGACGGCCACGCGCCAATCCATCGCAGTCAAGCTCTACGCAATCTTTGCGTTGTTTGCGCTATTGACCGCCGCAATCACCTGGCTGTCCGACTACAACTCGCGGCGAGCCACGGAGCTCATCAAAGCCATCGAGACAGCCAATCTCGCCGCTCACAACGTTCAGCTGGTCAACGGCCTTGTCTATGCCGTCGTCATGGAGTCGCGCGGCGTCTATATGTCGACAGACCCCGCCGTCGTGAAGCAATACGGCAACGGCTTGCTCAAGTTCAATGCCGACATCCTGAAGGTCGTCGACAAGTGGCAGGCGATCGTCCAGGCCGACGACGCCCAGCAATTCGCAACGTTCAAGAAGCGGATCGAGCAATTCGTCGAATTCCGCGCCGAACTGGTCCGCCGCGCCAATGAAATCAGCCCGGCTGCGGGACGCGAGTGGGGCGACAACGATGCCAATCGCTCCGTGCGCAAGGCGCTCAACACGGATCTCGAGGCGCTGTCCAAAGTCTATGTCGAGCGCGCAGGAAAGATCGCCGAGGAGACGGCGCTGAACAACAAGCTCTCGCTCGTGCTGACCGGTCTTGGCGGCCTGATGCTGGTTCTGGTCGCAGCCGGCGTGGTGATCATCGCCCGCTCGATCGCTCGGCCGCTGTCGCAGATCACCGATACGATCCGCCAGGTCGCGACCGGCGCCGAGAACGTCGAGGTGCCGCATGCCGGACGGGCCGACGAGATCGGCGAGCTCGCCCGCGCCATCGGCGTGTTCCAGCAGGCGATGGCCCATAACCGCGACCTCAATGTCCAGGTCTCGCAGGACTCGGAAATCCGCGAAGCCCGGGCCCGCCACATCGAGACCGCGGTCGAGCAATTCCGCACCGCGATCGGCAGCGTGATGCGGACCGTCACCGAGAACGCCGCCGCGATGCGCCAAACCGCCGAGATGATCACGCGGCTGACGGCCGATGCCAACGAGCGCGCGGTCACCGCGGCCGGCGCCACGTCGCAGGCCTCGACCAACGTCTCCGCCGTCGCCAGCGCCGCCGAGGAGCTGTCGACGTCGGTCGAGGAGATCGGCCGGCAGATCCGGCAGTCGGCCGGCGCCGTCGAGCAGACCGGCCAGCGCACCGAGAAGTCGGTCACGGAGATCGAGGGCCTTGCCGCCGCCACCCAGCGCATCGACGGCGTGCTGACCCTGATCCAGACCATCGCCGAGCAGACCAATCTCCTCGCTCTGAATGCGACCATCGAGGCCGCCCGCGCCGGCGAGGCCGGCCGTGGCTTTGCCGTGGTCGCTCACGAGGTCAAGGCGCTGGCCGGGCAGACGGCCAAGGCGACCGAGGAGATCAGCCAGAACGTCGGCCTGATCCAGGCCTCGACCAAGACCGCGGTCGACGCCGTCCGCGAGATTGGCCAGGCGGTCCGCGGCATCAACGAGATCACCTCGAACATCTCCAATGCCATCCAGCAACAGGACCAGGCGACGCGGGAGATCTCGACCAACGCGCAGTCAACCGCCCAGGGCAACCAGACGCTGGTCATGAACATCGACTCGCTCCGCGACGCCATCAGCGAGACCTCGACAGCCGCCGCCTCCGTCCTGTCGGCGTCCGGCGACCTCAACGCGACCGCGCAGACGCTCGCCAACGAGGTCGAGAAGTTCTTCCAGAACCTCCGCTCGGGTCCGTCCGCGGAGATGCGGCTGCGCAAGGCGAGCTGACGGCGGCGAGCCATCGGTTGCGGAAATCGCCCCCACAAGACGTGATCCGTTCCGACACCGGAACCGTTTCTTGGTTTTTGGAGAGCCATCGTGCGCCAGACAGCCAAGAAACTTCCGTTCGCCTGCGACCCGGTTGCGGTCACCCAGGATGACGTCGAGGACGCCATCCGCACCATCCTGACCTGGATCGGCGAGGACCCGTCACGCGAGGGTCTCTCCGAGACCCCGGCCCGCGTCGCGCGGGCCTACAAGAGCTATTTTTCCGGCTATGAGCAGAACCCTGAGGAGTATCTGCGCAAGACGTTCGAGGAGACCGCCGGCTACGACGAGATGGTGCTGTTGCGGAACATCCCGTTCCAGAGCCATTGCGAGCACCACATGGCGCCCATCATCGGCCGCGCCTGGGTCGGCTACGTGCCGCGCAACCGCGTGGTCGGGATTTCCAAGCTCGCCCGGGTCGTCGAGGCCTATGCCAGCCGGCTGCAGATCCAGGAACGCATGACCGCCGAGATCGCCAACATCATCGACGAGGTGCTGCAGCCGCAGGGCGTGGCGGTCGTGATCAAGGCAGCCCATCACTGCATCAGCTCGCGCGGCGTCAAGAAGCACGGCGTCGATCTCACCACCAGCCGCATGCTCGGCTGCTTCCGCACCGACCCGATGAGCCGCCAGGAGTTCCTGGCGATGGTCAATTCCGATCTGAAGGATTGAGGGCACGGAAAATCGTCCGCCCGCTGTGATCCAGCCGTCCATGAGCCACGTTATCCGGGATCAAGCATGCGTGCCGGGGACCATGACCACGCGATGAGAGCGGCTGGATTAGCGCAATGGAACGTGGCATCGTCCCGGCATCGATTTGCACGGGCCTTGGGCGCCCGTACCAAGGTGAATGTGAGCAGAGGGCCGAAGGCGACTGTGGATTGGGCTGAATTGATCGGACGCGTCGCCGCGCGCGGCGACCGCGAGGCGTTCAAGGCCCTGTTCGCGCATTTTGCGCCCCGCATCAAAGGTTTCCTCATCAAGACCGGCTGCAACGCCGACGACGCCGAGGAAATCGCCCAATCCACCATGGTGGCGGTGTGGACGAAGGCGGGGCAATTCGATCCGTCGACGGCCGGCGCGGCCGCCTGGATCTTCACGATCGCGCGCAACCAGCGGATCGACGCCGTGCGCAAGGCCGCCCGCGACAGCCGGCTGAGCAGAGAAGTGGGGCGCGACGAGGAAGCCGATCCGACGCTCGCAGCCGACCAGATCGTCTCGCGTGTCGAAGATGCCACACGGGTAGCGGCCGCGATCGAAAGATTATCGGCGGAGCAATCCACCGTGATCCGCCTGTCGTTCGTTGAGGAACGACCGCATTCGGAAATCGCGGCGGTGCTCGGCCTGCCGCTGGGTACGGTAAAGTCACGAATCAGACTGGCGATGAATCGCCTGAGAGACCTGTTGGACGACGCGACATGACGATCAGCCACCACCCGCCGGAAGACCTGCTGGCCGACTTCGCCACTGGTGCGCTCGACGAGGCCGAGCGGCTGGTCGTCGGTGTCCATGTCGCCGATTGCGGCCGATGCCAGCGCTTCGTCCGCGCCATCGAGCAGCTCGCCGGCGCCTCGCTGGACGCGGCCGAGCCGATCGCGACGGGCGCGGACGCTTTCGATGCCGTGATGGCCCGCATCGATCGACGCCCGCAGGCGGCGCCGCAGGTGAGCGAGGTCGCCGAGCACGATCCCGAGCTCGCGGATTTGCCCGAGATGGTCAAGCGCTGCAAGATCGGCAAGCGCCGGCGCGTGGCGCCCGGCATCAGCATGCGCCCGATCCTGCTGCCTGGCACCGGCAAATCGCGCGCCTTCCTGCTGCGCTCGGAGCCAGGGGCGCGGATGCTGGAGCATACGCATTCCGGCAATGAGCTGACCTGCGTGCTGAAGGGCAGCTTCAGCCATCTCGGCGGCTATTACGGACCCGGCGACTTCGACTATGGCGACGACGAGGTCGACCATCGTCCGGTGGTCGGTGACGAGGGCCCCTGCCTCTGCCTCGTCGCCATGACCGGCGACCTGCGCATGCACGGCCTGCTCGGCCGCCTCATCAGCCCCTTCGTCCGGCTCTGAGCTCTGATCGCATCGTGGCGAGCCGCCGCGGAGCAATCAAGACGAGCTAGATCGGCTGGACGATTCGCCACTTCCCTCCGCGCGATACCGACAGCACGCTGGCGGTGATCCGCATCTGACTCTGACCCGTTTCCGTTCAGAGAGAGCGCATGGAGGAGAATGATGCGATCAGCAAGCGCGGATCAGAAGGGTTGCGTCGCGCATCTTGGCAGCCTGCTGGCCCGTGCCGGACGCAACGATGAGCAAGCCTTTGCCGAGCTCCATGCTGCAACGATCTTGAAGATGCGGAAGACCGTGCGCGCCTTGCTGCCGTCCGCGGCTGACCTCGACGACATCCTGCAGGATGGCTACCTGAAGATCTGGCGGCATGCCGCGAGCTTCGACTCGACGCGCGCCTCGCCCATCACCTGGATGTGCAGCATCATGCGCAACACCGCGATCGACGCGCTGCGCGCCACCGGCGTGCCGACCTCGGAGCTCGATGAGGCCCTCGCGATCCCCGATCCCGCCGACAGCGCCGCCGACGAATTCGACTACGCGCTGGCGGAACCGATCGCCCGCGAGGCGCTTGGGCGGCTGCCGGAGGAGCGCCGACGGCTGCTGGCGCTCGCCTATCTCGAGGGCGAAAGCCGGACGCGTCTGTCGGAACGGTTTGGCGTGCCGGTCGGCACCATCAAGACCTGGCTGCATCGCAGCCTGCTCACGGTGCGCAAGGACTGTCTTGGCCAGGCCCACGCGGTTACCGCGGCGGCCGCCTGATCGGCTGCATGGCGTGATGACCAAGGTCCCATGACTAGGACACGTGCCGTAAGACACCTTGTCATCGTGCTGGGCGACCAGCTCGATGCGGACTCGGCGGCCTTCGACGGCTTCGACCCGGAGCAGGACGCCGTGCTGCAGATGGAGGTCAGCGACGAGGCCAGCTACGTTCCGCAGCACAAGATGCGCATCGCGTATTTCTTCGCGGCGATGCGCCACTTCCGCGCCGATCTCGAGAGCCGCGGCCGCACCGTCCATTACGTCCGGCTCGATGATCCCGCCAACACCGGCGCCCTCGACAGCGAGATCGCGCGGCATCAGGCGGCGCTGCGGCCTGCGGCGACCATCGTGCTGGAGCCCGGCGATTTTCGCGTGCGCGAGGGCTTGCGCAAGCTGCCGCAGCGGCCCGACATCCGCGCCGACCGCCACTTCCTGTGCACGGCGGAGGAGTTCGACGCCTTCACCGGGCGCCATCCGCGCCCGATCATGGAGACGTTCTACCGCGCGATGCGGCGCAAGACCGGCATCCTGATCGACGAGAGCGGCCGCCCGGTCGGCGGCAGCTGGAATTTCGACGCCGAGAACCGCAAGGGATTCGGCAAGTCGCGCCCGCCGATCCCCGTCGCCAGATCCTATGCGCCCGACGCGATCACGCGCGACGTGCTCAAGCTGGTCGCGGCGCGCTTCTCCAACAGTCCCGGCAAGCTCGATCGCTTCGACCTGCCGGTCTCGCGCGTCGACGCGCTGACCGAGCTTTCCGATTTCGTCGCCTGGCGCCTCTCCTTGTTCGGCACCTATCAGGACGCGATGCTGAGCGACGAACCGTTCCTGTATCACTCGCGGCTGTCGGGCGCGCTGAACCTGCACATGCTGAATCCGCGCGAGGTGGTCGCGGCCGCGCTTCAGAGCCGCAACGCGCCGCTGAACGCGCTCGAGGGCTTCGTCCGCCAGATCATCGGCTGGCGAGAATTCGTGCGCGGCATCTATTGGCAGCGCATGCCTCACTACGCCGATGAGAACGCGCTCGACGCCGGCCTGCCGATGCCGCGCTTCTACTGGACCGGCGAGACCGACATGCGCTGCCTGGCGCAGGCGATCGGCCACACCATCGATCACGCCTATGCGCATCACATCGAGCGGCTGATGGTGCTCGGCCTGTTCGCGATGCTGCTCGGCGTCCGGCCCTACGATGTGCACCTCTGGCACATGTCGATGTTTCACGACGCCATCGACTGGGTGTCGTTGCCCAACACGCTCGGCATGAGCCAGCATGGCGACGGCGGCGTGGTCGGCACCAAGCCCTATGCGGCGTCGGGCCACTACATCGACCGCATGAGCGACCATTGCCGCAACTGCCGCTACGATCCGAAGCAGGCGACCGGCGACAGGGCCTGCCCGCTCACGACGCTGTATTGGAGCTTCCTTGCCAAGCACCGCCGGCGCTTCGCCAATAATGGCCGCATGCGCAACCAGTACGTCAATCTCGAGCGCCGCAGCGCGGCGGAGATCCGCGCCATCCGGAGCCACGCCGACGCGATCGCGTCGGCCCTGGTGTAACCGGCGTTCGTCCAGCCTGAACAGCGCTCACGGCTTGCTGGCCGGACGCCGATCGGTCATATCTTGGGCAGTTCCATCCGTCTCCCGCCGATCCAGCACGGAATGCCCTGCCCATGACCGCCGCCATCGTCGCCGTCTTCACGCTCGCCTATGCCGTGGTGGCGCTGGAGCATCCGTTCCGGATCAACAAGGCAGCCACCGCTCTGGTCGGTGCCGGCCTGATGTGGACCATCTACGCCGTCATGGGCGGGACCGCGCCGGCCGTTGCGGCTGAACTCAACGAGTCCGTGGCCTCGACCGCGCAGATCATCTTCTTCCTGATCGGGGCGATGACCATCGTCGAGGTCATCGACGCGCACAACGGCTTCGAGGTCGTGACCTCGCTGATCAGTACCAGGAATCAGGTCACGCTGGTCTGGTTGGTCGGCTTCGTGACCTTCTTCCTCAGCGCCATGCTCGACAACCTCACCACCGCGATCGTGATGGTGTCGCTGATGAAGAAGCTGTCGGGGCGTGACGAAGATCGTCTCGTGTTCGCCGCCATCATCGTGATTGCCGCCAATGCCGGCGGCGCGTGGTCGGCGATCGGCGACGTCACCACCACCATGCTGTGGATCGGCGGCCAGATCACGCCGCTCGCGATCATGAAGTCGGTCTTCATCCCCTCGCTCCTGAACCTGCTGGTGCCGCTCGCGGTCGTCAGCGTCACGCTGCGCGGCAAGCAGCTCGCGCCTCCGGCGAGCGCAGGGCTCGCCTCGATCAGCCCGATCCTGCCGTTCGAGCGCAACCTGATGTTCTTCATGGGCCTCGGCATCCTGGTCGCCGTGCCGGTGTTCAAGGCGCTGACGCACCTGCCGCCGTTCATGGGCATCCTGTTCGGCCTCGGCCTGCTCTGGATGGTCGGCGAGATCATCCATCGCGAGAAGGCCTCGGAGCAGAAGCAGCGCCTGACGCTCGTACATGCGCTGACCCGCATCGACATGCCCTCGATCGTGTTCTTCATCGGCATCCTGCTGGCCGTCGCAGCGCTGGAGCACACCCACATCCTGCAGGCGCTGGCGCAATGGCTCGATCGCACCGTCGGCCGGCTCGACCTGATCGTGATCGTGCTTGGCCTCGCCAGCGCGGTCATCGACAACGTGCCGCTGGTCGCAGCATCCATGGGCATGTACAGCCTGAGCCAGTTTCCGCCGGACAGTTTCCTGTGGGAGTTCATCGCCTACTGCGCCGGCACCGGCGGCTCGATCCTGATCATCGGCTCGGCGGCCGGCGTCGCCGCGATGGGGCTCGAGAACATCCACTTCTTCTGGTACGTGCGCCGCATCAGCGGCATCGCCCTGCTCGGCTATTTTGCCGGCGCCGCCGCCTACATCATCCAATACAATCTGCTTCACTGAGCGGGACCGACGCATGGAATGGTCGTGGCACAGTCTTGCAGCCGTCGCGACCGCCATGCTCATCGGCATCGGAGCTGGCCACGCCGACGACGCGACGATCCGCAGCGGCTACGCGCTCGGCCCGGCCAGTTGCGGCGACGGCGCCCTCACCTTTCCGCGCCTCCAGATCGACATGAAGCCCGGCTTCTGCGCCGGCCTCGTCGCCAGTCGCGACGACGGCCTGCGATTTCCCCGCAGCATCGTGCAGATTCCCGGCCATCAACTGTTCGTGGTCGCGGACATGGGCGGCTGGGGCCATGACGACGGCCGCCTCCTCATCCTCGATCCCGTAGCGCCCGCGGGCCAGCGCATCCGCGAGGCGGTCACGCGACTGTCCTATCCATTCGGCCTCGCCGCGGGCCTCGACGGCAGGATCTACGCCTCGACCGACACCGCGATCTTCCGCTTCGATCCGCTCGCCGCGAACCCGAGAGCGACCATCGAGACCATCATCCGCGATCTGCCTGGGCGCCGCCTGACCTTGCCGGACGGCACCCGGATCGCGGAGAGTGCGCATCCGCTGAAGGCCTTCGCTTTCGACCGCAACGGGCGGCTGTTCGTCAACATCGGCTCGCACAGCGACAATTGCCTGTCGCCGGCGCCGATCACGCGACCCTGCGCGGCGGGCGACGGCACCTCGCCGCTGGCTTCCATCTGGTTGTTCACGCCGCCCGCCGGCGGCCTCTTTCCAGCGCTGAAACCCGGCGATTCCGCTCCGCCTCATGAGGTGTTCGCGCGCGGCTTGCGCAACTCGATGGCGCTGGCGCTGCATCCGCGCTTTCCCGATCCCGGCACCGCGTTCCTGCAGGGCGAGAACGCGCGCGACCTGCAGGACATCTTCGCGCCCAACGAGGAGATCAACGCGATCGAGCAAGGCCGCCACTATGGCTGGCCCTATTGCTACGACCTGACGACGCCGAGCCCGGAATTCAAGCGTGTGCTGCAGTCCGGCGCGCTCAAGAACCTCTGCAACACCACCACGCTCTACAAGCAGCCCTGGTCGCTGCTGCCGCCGCATGGCGCGCCGCTCGGCATGCTCTACTACACCGGCGATCGCTTCGACGACCTGAAGGGCAAGCTGCTGGTCGGCCTGCATGGCTATCGGCCGACCGGCAGCCGGCTACTCGCCTTCGAGGTCGACGACCACGGCTTGCCCAAGCTGAGCCCGGCGCCGGTGCGCTACCATGTGAGCTGCGCCGCCGAGCCAACCCGCGCTTTCCAGACCGCAGCCGGTCCCGCGCCGGCCGCGGCGTTCGACGAGATCATCACGGGGTGGCATCGCGTCAACGGCATCCGGCCGCAGGGCGCGCCGGTCGGCATGACCATCGCCGACGACGGCGCGATCTGGCTGGTCGAGGACAAGAACCAGACCGTGATCCGCATCGACCGCTCTGGCGAGGCTGCCCCCGAACCCCTGCCCTGCGACATCAGGAGCGAGGCGCTGATCGACCGGCTTGCGGCTTTCGTGATGCAGGACGCGGCGAGTCGCGCGCGGCTCACGACCGTGCGCAGGAGCCTGATCGAAAAACATTGCAGCGGCTGCCATTCGGATTTCGGCCTCAAGGCCGGGCAATCCGATGACGACAAGGACCGCGCCGTGCTGCGCTTCATGCTGGCGCAAGACGGCTGGATCTATCCGGGCGATCCCGAAGCCGGCCGGCTGCGTCAACGATTGCGCGGATTGGGTGCCGAGCGGCAGATGCCGCCGGGCGCCAACCTCATCAAGACGGAACCAGGCTACGCCAGGGTGCTTGATGTGGCGGACGATCTGGTCGCGCGCATGATTCCAGGAACCAGGATGCGGGTGAAACCGGGCGGCCCTCCGCATCGCAAGTTCTTCGCCGGCGACGGCCGCGAATGCGGCGAGATCCCGTTCGGCAAGGTCGTCGTGATGACCGAGAGGTCTGCCGTCAATAAGCCCGGCTTCAGCCGTTTCTTCCGGCCCGCCGATACCTACCTCAACGGCACCTGTACGGACGACAATGGCTATTACATCCAACAGCAGTTTCTGGTGCCGCTCTGACCGGCTTGCAATGGCCCGTAGGGCGGGCAAAGCGACCGCCGCAGGCGGCGCGTGCCCACCGGCCGCGCGCACCGGTGCTGATGCTGGTGGGCACGGCGCGCACGAGCGTGCGTTCGGGCGCAAGCGGCGTCGCCCTGCGCCTTTGTCCACCCTACGCATCTCGGGTTTGGCGACTGTTCTCATGCTCTTGCTTGCGAGCGCGCCCACCCTCGCCGCACCAAAGCTGTTCGAGAGCACCCAGCTCACTCCATCCGGCGAATACACCTTCGGCATCGAGGGGCCCGCCGTCGACCGCGACGGCAATCTGTTCGTCGTCAATCTCGGCAAGGCCGGCACGATCGGCAAGCTCGCGCCGGAGGCGACGGCCTCCGAAAAGTTCACCGAGCTGCCCGACAACAGCATTGGCAACGCCATCCGCATCGACGCCACAGGCACGATGTTCGTCGCCGACTACAAGCGCCACAACATCTTCGCCATCGCCCCCGGCACGACCGAGCCCCGCCTCGTCTTCCATGCCGATGACATGAACCAGCCCAACGACATCACGCTGGCGCGCGACGGCACGATCTATGCGAGCGATCCAAACTGGAAGGCGCGCAGCGGCCGCATCTGGCGGATCGCGAAAGGACCCGACGGATCCTTGCAAGGCGCAGCCATGTCGGCGCCGCGTGCCATGGGCACCGCCAACGGCATCGATCTCAGCCCAGACGGCCGCACGCTCTATGTCGGCGAATCCAACAGCGGCGAGATCTGGTCCTATGCGATCGACGGCGACGCGCTGACACGGCCAAAGCTGATCAAGACCTTCGAGCCGAACACGATCGACGGACTGCGCACCGACGCCGGCGGCCGGCTGCTGGTCGCGCACATCCTCAAGGGCAGCATCGCCATGCTGGCGCCGGATGGGCGCATGATCCGGGAGATCGCGCTGAAAGCCAAGGAGCCGACCAACCTCGCCTTCGGCGGCAGCGACGGCAAGACCGTGTATGTGACCCAGCGCCAGGGCGGCTTCATCGAGTCGTTTCGGACTGATGTCGAGGGGCGAGAGCATTGTTTGCAGATGCGGAAGTGCTGAGCTTCTCTGCTGGTGCCGGATTCAGCATGGCGCTCGCTGTCTGAACGACAACTAATAGATCGCGCATATCCGCCATGCCCGAATTGCCCGTCGTGCCAGTTTGTCGCACGCTTGCCCACTTGTGTCGTCGGGCAAATCAGACCGATGTTTCCGGCCATCCCGGGCTCGTGAGAGGGGCGTATCGCGATCGTCACGAACGTGGAGCCTGGGGAGCGGTGGGCGTGTGGTGCTGCAGCGTGATCAGTCGCGCGGACGAACGGCATGATGCGCACGGTGAAGTCGTGATGTCCCGACACCCCGATGCTGGTGTCAACCTGGCGCAATACGATCGCGCTGGGGATGGTGGCCAGAAAGCCCGGCGCACCAGGGAGACCACGTATAAGCCGTAAAGCCATCGCGCAGGGAATGCCGGGTCGATCCGGCTGCACCTGTGGTTCCTGCCGCCTGCATTCTTTTCGCAGGCGGGCCATGGGCGAGGCCATCACCCGGCATTCCCTGCGCCCTCTTGTTCTCAGAGGGTTCGAGCTATCCTTCATGACTCGGACAGATCGTGTCGCGAGAACGCCGCCCCGTACCCCGTGTCATGTCCGCGCAGGCGGGCATCCGGTACGCCGCGGCGTCTCGATTCATCACCCCTTCCGGCGAGTACTGGATCGTGAGGCCGGCACCGTTCATCTCACCCGCAAATCAAGGCCCCCGCGTGCGCGAGAGCCTCGATAGCAATGGCGATCGCTTATCGCCCGTACACCACCGGCGCGCGGCGGACGATGAGCGGCGGCGGCAGGTCGCGCTCCCAGACACGGCCGTCGTCGAACTGGATGCGCATGCCGTCGGGCGAATACACTGCGCTTTCGTCACGTGCGTCGATCCAAAGCCGGCTATTGGGAGCATTCCAGTCCGGCCAGGCCTGGAGGGACTCGCCGGTTTCGGTGGTCAGGTTCACGGCATCGCCGTTCTGCGTCACGAAGGCCGGCGCGCCGATCATGCCGTCGCGGCACATCTGGATGCAGCGGTAGGTGCCGGTGAGATTCGCACTCGGCTGGGCCGAGGCGCTGCCGGCGACGCAGGCGCCGACCAGGCCAATGACGATTGCAACACGTTTCATGTCGATCACTCCATCGCTCGAAAGGGTCAGCCAGCCCCCATTCGGGCCCCTCGGGCGGATCAAGTGCGATGCGGGAAAATTGTTCCGACCGTTCCCGGTCAGGGAACCCTACTCGACCATCACGACATCGACGGCGACGCCGAGCTTCTGCTTGCGCGAGCCGACGATGATGCCGTCGACCGGCGAGACGTCGGAGAAGTCGCGGCCCATGCCGAGGATGATGTGATCATTGCCGACCAGGAGATCGTTGGTCGGATCGAAGCCGATCCAGCCGAGGTCGTCGCCGCACCACAGCGACACCCAGGCATGGGTGGCGTCGGCGCCCTGCAGCCGCGGCTGTCCCTCCGGTGGGATGGTGCGCAGATAACCGCTGACATAGGCCGCGGGCAGACCGAGCCCGCGCAGGCCGGCAATCATGACGTGAGCAAAGTCCTGGCAGACGCCGTGGCGATTGTCGAATACCTCGCGCAGCGGGGTCGAGATCACGGTCGCCTTCGGATCGTATCTGAACTCCTTGCGGATGCGCCGCATGAGGTCGGCCGCGCCGGCAACGATGCCGGTGCCGGTGCGAAAGCTTGCCGCGGCATAGTCCGTCACCGGCTCCAGCACCGGCACCAGCGCGCTGGCAAAGACGTAGCCGATCGGCGACGACGGGCCGAGGCTCGTCGCCTCGAACGCTGCATCGCGCACCTGCTCCCACTCCGCACTCGGCGCATCGCGCTCCGGCGGCGTGCGCGACAGCTTCACCCGCGAGCGCGAGTCGATGCGCAGGTGGCGGTGCTGGGTGTCGATCACGACGTTCTCGGTCAACGTTCCGAAGAAATCGCGCCGCGCGGTCCGCTCCGAGGGCCGCGGCCGGATGTCGACGCTATGCGAGATCAGCTCCTGGCCGTCACCGCTGAGCGGCTCCAGCCGCAGCGAGCAGCGGG
Organism: Bradyrhizobium sp. HKCCYLRH1034; assembly: GCF_051168375.1. Classification (NCBI taxonomy): domain Bacteria; kingdom Pseudomonadati; phylum Pseudomonadota; class Alphaproteobacteria; order Hyphomicrobiales; family Nitrobacteraceae; genus Bradyrhizobium; species Bradyrhizobium sp. HKCCYLRH1034. The sequence goes on from NZ_JBNPUW010000001.1 coordinate 397,188, forward strand.
CAAAGCTGACGGCGCTCTCATACTCATAGGTCGTGACGTGCCGGATGTCGTAGATCACGCGAGGCCCGTCAGCTTTTCCGGCCGCGTCGCATTCGGACCGTGCGGGAAGTAGTGCTGACCGATCGCCTCCGCCAGATTGAGCAGGTCCTGCTCCAGTGCAAACAGCGTGCGGCCGTCGAGATGGGCCGCCTCCGCTGCGGTCAGCCGCGCGCCCAGCGAGATCGCGAGGCGTTGCGGCCGCTCGATCAGCCCGTTCTCCTTCAGCACCGGCAGGCTCGCGATGTGCTCGTTCAGCAGCTCGACCTGGAACGCGACCGAGCGCGGGTTATAGAGGTCGAGTACGACGAGATCGCGGATCGGCGCCAGTGCCGGGCCGATCAGATAGCGCGAGCGATAGGTGATCTGACAATCGACCAGGGTGAGCAGGACGTCGAGATCCTCGGGCGTCGCCTCGTCATAGCCGAACTGCCGCGCGAACCGCGCGGTGTTGATGGCGCGCTCGGCGCGGCGACCCATGTCGAGGAAGCGCCAGCCGGCGGCGCGGTTCATGTTCTCCTGGGCAAGGCCGGCGAAGCTCGCGAGCCGGTCGAGCGTGAGCTCGGCGATGCTGACGACGGCGTCCTCATCCTCGGCCTCCTGCGCCAGGCGATTCGGCATCTCGGTGATGACCTGCCAGGCGTCGGGCGAGAGGCGCTCGCGCAGCGAGGTCGCGGTGCGCTGAGCCGATCTGAGCAGCGACAGCGCCGAGCCGAACTGCGCCTCGGCCTGCAGGGCCTCGGCCGCCACCTGGAATCCCTTGCTGCGCGAGGTCTGCTCAACCGCGCCCCACGCCAGCAACAGCCGCTGGATGCGCTCGGAGGTGTTGAGCTGCGCCGGCGATCCCTTGCCGGGATCACGATGCTGGGCTGCGAGCGCCCGGATCAGCCGCACGGTGGCCTCGGCGCGCTCCAGATAGCGTCCGAGCCAGAACAGATTGTCGGCGGCGCGGCTCGGCAGCACGCCGGCGATGCGGCGTATCCGCACGTTGTCGGAGCCCGGCAGCAAGGTGCGCGCCGCCACCGCCTTGTCGGCGACCACCCAGACGTCGGCGGCGCGCGCGCCGTCGCCCATCGACACCGCGCGCGCATCGAGCTTGTCGGCGATGCGACAGAAGCCGCCGGGCATGACGGTCCAGCCGTCGGGCGTGGCGGCCGCGAACACCCGCAGCACGAACGGCCGCGGCGCGATCCGACCGTCCTCCCACACCGGCGTGGTCGACAGCCGCACCACCTCCTGGCCGACATAATCGATGCCGCGCTGGCTGATCGCAGCACGCAGCCGCTCGCGCTCGGCGGCCGAGAGCTCACTAGCCAGCACCGGACCGCTGCTTGCGAAGCCCGGCACGGCGCGGCCATAGGCGCCTTCGATCGCGAACTCCTCGAGCCGCGACAGCACCTCGTCGCGTGCGGACTTCTGGCCGCACCACCAGGTCGCGATGTGCGGGATCTTGAGATCCTCACCGAGCACGCGCCGCGCAAGGCTCGGCAGGAAGCCGAGCAGCGCGCGCGCCTCGAGCACACCAGAACCCGGCATGTTGGCGATCACCACACCGCCCTTGCGCACGACGTCCATCAGGCCGGCGACGCCGAGTCGCGAGCCGGCATCGAGTTCGAGCGGATCGAGCGAGTTGGAATCGAGCCGCCGCAGCAGCACGTCGACGCGCTTCAGGCCGGCGACGGTGCGGATGTGCACGCGGTCGCCGCTGACGGCGAGATCGTCGCCCTCGACCAGCAGGAAGCCGAGATAGCGCGCCAGCGTCGCGTGCTCGAAATAGGTCTCGCTGAACATGCCCGGCGTGAGCACGCCGATGCGCGGCTCGTCACGATCGGCGCTGGCGCGCAGAGCATCGCGGAATGCTTCGAAGAACGGCGCGAGCCGCTCCACGTTCATGGACTTGTAGATCGAGGAGAAGGCGCGCGACAGCACGAGCCGATTTTCCAGCGCATAGCCCATGCCGGACGGCGCCTGGGTGCGGTCGTTGAGCACCCACCAGCCGCCGTCGGGCCCGCGGCCGATATCGGCGGCGTAGATGCTGAGGAAGCGGCCGCCGGGCGGTTTGACGCCGCAGACCGGGCGCAGATATTCGCTGGACCCGGCGACGGCGGCTGCCGGCAGCGCGCCGCTCGCCACCAGCCGTCCCTCGCCATAGATGTCCTGCAGCACCCGTTCGAACAGTTCGGCGCGCTGGACGATGCCCTGGGACAATTGCGCCCATTCGGACTCGTCGATCAGCAGCGGCAGATGGCTCAGCGGCCACGATCGCTCGGCGTTGTCGCCCGGCGAGCGATAGGTGACGCCGGCTTCGCGCAGATGGCGATCGGCGGAGGCGAAGCGGCGCTCGATGTCGCTCGGCGCGAGTGCGGCGAAGGTCTCGGCAAAGCGGGTCCAGACCGGTCGCGGACGGCCGTCGGCCCCGATGAACTCATCGGGGATGCCGGGGAGCCGGGCATAGTCGCGGGCCCAATGCTCGGCCCGGCGCAGCGGAGAACGTGCCGCCGGCCGACCGGCGGCGCTCGCTCCCTGGTCCTGGCCGCTCGAGCCGTCCATACCCTGGTCCTCCGTACAAACTCCGTGCCATCAATGCAGGAGCGGCCTGCGCAAGTCGAGGGTCATCGGGAATTCATTTGTGCGTTCCTCCGGCGGCAGCGCGATTCGTCCCGGAGTGTGGCCGTGATCCTGGAAGCGGGCGAGCCGCCGTGCCTCCGCCTCGTAGGAGTTGATCGGCTTGGTATCGTAGTTGCGGCCGCCGGGATGGGCGACGTGATAGACGCAGCCGCCCAGCGAACGGCCGTTCCAGGTGTCGATCAGGTCGAAGGTCAGCGGCGCATGCACCGGGATCGTCGGGTGCAGGCCGGAGGCCGGCTGCCATGCCTTGAAACGAACCGCCGCCACCGCTTCCGCCGACCGTCCGGTCGAGGTCATCGGCATCCTCCTACCATTGCAGGTGATGAGGTGGCGGCCTTCGATGAAACCTTCGGCTTTGACTTGAAGTCGCTCGACCGAGGAATCGACATAGCGCACGGTGCCGCCCGCGGCGCCTTCCTCGCCCAGCACATGCCAGGGCTCCAACGCCTGCCGCAGCTCCAGGGTCACGCCGCCATGCTGCACGCGGCCGAAGGTCGGAAAGCGAAATTCAAGCTGCGCCTGGTACCATTCCGGCGAGAAGTCGTAGCCGGACGACCGCAGCTCATCCAGGACATCAAGAAAGTCTTCCCAGATGAAGTGCGGCAGCATGAAGCGGTCGTGCAGCGCCGTGCCCCAGCGCACGAACCGGCCGTCCTGCGGCTCGCGCCACAATTTGGCGATCAGCGCACGGATGAGAAGCTGCTGCGCCAGCGACATCCGCGGATCCGGCGGCATTTCCAGTGCGCGGAACTCCACGAGTCCGAGCCGGCCCGTCGGTCCCTCCGGCGAGTACAGCTTGTCGATGCAGATCTCCGAGCGGTGGGTATTGCCGGTGATGTCGACGAGCAGATGCCTGAACAGCCGGTCGACCAGCCACAGCGGCACGCTCTGCCCGATCCGAGGCACGTTGGCGAGCGCGATCTCGAGCTCATAAAGGCTGTCGTGGCGCGCCTCATCGATGCGCGGAGCCTGGCTGGTCGGCCCGATGAACATGCCGGAGAACAAATAAGACAGCGACGGGTGCCGCTGCCAATACAGGACGAGACTCTTCAGCAGATCGGGGCGACGCAGGAAGGGCGAATCCTGCGGCGAGCTGCCGCCGACGACGACATGATTGCCGCCGCCGGTGCCGGTGTGGCGGCCATCGATCAGGAAGCGATTGGCGCCGAGCCGCACCTTCGCGGCATCCTCATACAGCCCGAAAGTGATGTCGACCGATTGCCGCCAGCTCGCGGCCGGCTGGATGTTGACCTCGATGACGCCGGGATCGGGCGTCACCTTGATGACCTCGATGCGCGGATCGAACGGCGGTGCATAGCCCTCCACGTGAACCTTGATCTGCATCGACTCGGCCGTCGCTTCGACCGTTGCGACCAGCTCCAGGTAGTCCTCGATGGTTTCGACCGGCGGCATGAACACGCACAGAATGCCATCGCGGATCTCGACCGACATCGCAGTGCGGACGCCGAGCCCTCCCCAGTACTGATACTGAACATCCTGCTGCGGCTTCGGCGCGCGATCGAGCTTCGGCAGCGGCGGTACCTGCGGCACGATCACCGGACGCCCCTGCGTGAACATCGGCAGCGGCCCGCGCTGCTCCATCGGGTCCTGCTCGTGGATGTACGGGAAATCTTCCGGCGGAATGTAGGCCAGCGAGCCGATCGGCAACCGCAGGCCGAGCGGCGAGTCGCCGGGAATCAGGAACAGGCGCTTGCGCCGCAGGCCCCAGCGCTCGCTGCGCCAGCGCCGGGGCTGCGCATTCCAGCGCTGGATCGGCAGCACGAAGCCGCGCGGGATGTGCAGGCCTTCGTCGAACACCCGCGCCATGCGCGCGCGCTCTTCGGGATCGGCGAGCTTGGAGTCGAGCGCGTCGACGTTCTCGGGCAGCGCGGCTTCCTTCTGCAGCCAATGCGCGGGATCCTCGAACGCGGGCAGCACGTAGTCCGGCTCGAGCCCGAGCGTCTCGGCCGCCGTGTCCAGGAAACGCTCTGCATCCTGGATCGTCGCCCTGCGCGGGCCATCGACGCTGGCGATCAGATCCGGATTGCGCCAGATCGGCTCACCGTCCTTGCGCCAATACAGTCCGAACGCCCAGCGCGGCAGGCTTTCGCCGGGATACCACTTGCCCTGTCCGTAATGCAGCAGGCCACCGGGCGCGAAACGCGCGCGCAGACGCCGGATCAGGCTGTCCGCGAGCCCGCGCTTGGCCGGGCCGACGGCAGCCGTATTCCACTCCGCCGATTCCATGTCGTCGATCGACACGAAGGTCGGCTCGCCGCCCATCGTGAGGCGCACGTCGTTTTCGGCGAGATCGGCATCGACGGCTTCGCCGAGGCGGTCGAGCCGGTCCCACGCCTCATCCGAAAATGGCCGGGTAATCCGCGGCGCTTCGCGGATGCGCCTCACATTCATCTCGAAGTTGAAGTTGACCTCGGCAACTCCGGCACTGCCGCTGATCGGCGCGGCCGAGTGATAGTGGGGAGTCGCAGCAACGGGGATGTGTCCTTCGCCCGCCAGCATGCCCGAGGTGACGTCGAAGCCTATCCATCCAGCGCCGGGCAGATAGACCTCGGCCCAGGCATGCAGATCGGTGAAATCATTCTCGACCTCGACCGGCCCCTCGATCGGATCGATGTCGGGACGAAGCTGAATCAAATAGCCGGAGACGAACCGGGCGGCGAGCCCGAGATGCCGCAGCGTCTGGATCAGCAGCCACGCCGAGTCGCGGCAGGAGCCGGCGGCCGACGACAGCGTCTCCTCCGGCGTTTGAACGCCAGGCTCCATCCGGATGATATAACGAATCTTTTTCTGCAACTGCGCATTGAGTTCGACGAGATAGTTGACCGTGTTGTCCGCATCGCGGGGAATCGACTTCAAGTATTCCGCGAACAACGGCCCCGGCTCGATCGTCTCGAGATAGGGCGCCAGTTCCACCTTGAGGCCCTCCGGATAGGCGAAGGGAAAACTGTCGGCATAAGGCTCGACGAAGAAGTCGAACGGATTGATCACGGTCATCTGCGCCGTGAAGTCGACCTCGATTTTGAGTTCGTTCACCTTCTCGGGGAAAACGTAGCGGGCCAGCCAATTGCCTTGCGGATCCTGCTGCCAGTTCACGAAATGGTTGGGCGGCGTGACCTTGAGCGAATAGCTCAGCACGGGGGTCCTGGTATGTGGTGCAGGACGCAGGCGGATGGTCTGCGGGCCCAGTTCGACCGGACGATCGTATTTGTAATGGGTGACGTGATGTAATGCGACGTAGATTGACACGAGGCTTCGGCGCTCCAGCAACTTTTTTAAGCAGAACATTGCTGTGCTTAGGGATCAAGCACTAACAAAGGGCAGAGCTGCCTATTGGACGATCCTAAGCCCGAAAGGCGGCATTTGGACCGCGCCGGCCCAGTTGAGCCGCCCTATCAGGTGTCTCGCTGCACGCACCGGTCGCTTTTCCGGCCGCTGCGCGCCTCAATCAGGCCCGTCACGAAGAACGAGAGAAGAACAAACAACCTATCCGGCCGCACGCGGAGAGTTGTCCACAGGACGACGCGCAGGCGCTCACGGAAGATTGACCAGTCCCTCAAAGCAGGGATTAACCCCGAATGATGAACTAACAAGAACTAATAGCGTTGCATTTGCCGCAATCGCTTGATAGCTCGACTACACATGCTATTTAGGACCATCATTGCCAAAAGGAGAATCAAGTGGCGAAGACAGCTAAGAAGGCAGCTACCAAGAAGTTGGCGCGGAAACCCTACACGCCCGCCGACATCAAGCTGCTGAAACAGCACTCGAAGTCCAAGACCCCGGTTGCCAAGATCGCCAAGGCGATGAAGCGGACCGAAGGCTCGCTCCGTCAGAAGGCTCTGGCGCTCGGCATCGGCCTGGGCCACCAGCGGTAAATTGCTCGGCGCCGCTGTCGCGCGAGCGTCGGCAGGGCCAGCCCATGACGGACTGCCCACGACAGCCAGCCCATGGCGGCGCGCTCACCTGTCATCTGATCTCAGTTGCGATCCAGTCTCAGTTAACTTGCGATCTCAGCTGCGATCAGATGCCGGGACACCGAACCGCAGCCCCGATAGGGCCGCCGAATAGCTGAGTGATCCAGCTACATCGTCGCGCCGAGCACCCAGGGCGCGAACTCGGCCCCGCCGAAATCGAAGCTCTCGCTCTTGGTCGGCTGCCCCGAGGCGGTCTTCAACATCAATTCGAAGATGCGCTGGCCGCATTCCTGCACCGTCTCCTCGCCGTCGAGGATCGTGCCGCAATTCACGTCCATGTCGTCTTCCATCCGCTTGTACATCGGCGTGTTGGTCGCGAGCTTGATGGACGGCGCCGGTTTGCAGCCGAACACGCTGCCGCGGCCGGTGGTGAAGCAGACGAGATTGGCGCCGCCGGCCACCTGCCCCGTCGCCGCAACCGGGTCGTAACCGGGCGTGTCCATGAACACGAAGCCCTTCTTGGTGACGGCTTCCGCATAATGCAGCACATCGACCAGATTGGTGCTGCCGGCCTTGGCCATCGCGCCGAGCGACTTCTCGAGAATCGTCGTCAGGCCGCCGGCCTTGTTGCCCGGGCTGGGATTGGCGTTCATCTCCGCCCCTTCACGCGCGGTATACTCTTCCCACCAGCGCATCAGGGAGACGAGTTTCTCGCCGACGTCGCGGCTGACTGCGCGGCGCGTCAGCAGATGCTCGGCGCCGTAGGTCTCGGGTGTCTCCGACAGGATCACTGTGCCACCATGTCGCACCAGCAGATCGCTTGCCGCACCGAGCGCCGGATTGGCCGAGATGCCGGAATAGCCGTCGGACCCACCACATTGAAGGGCGACAGTCAGCTCGCTAGCCGGAACCGTCTCGCGCTTGACCCTGTTGGCGTCGGCGAGCGCTTCCCTGACGAAAGCGATGCCGGCCTCGACGGTCTTGCGGGTGCCGCCGACCTCCTGGATGTCCATGGCGCGCAGGCGGCCGGCGAGCTTCTGCTCCTCCATCAATCCGCCGATCTGATTGGCCTCGCAACCAAGGCCGAGCACGATCACCGCAGAGAAGTTCGCGTGCCGCGCGTAGCCGCCGAGGGTTCGCCGCAGCAGCTTCAACGGCTCGTCGAGCGTCATGCCGCAGCCGGTCTTGTGCGTCAGCGCCACGACGCCGTCGACGTTCGGGAAGTCGGCGAGCGGATCGTCACCGGTGAAGGGATTGCGCTTGAACACGTCGGCAACGAGGCCCGCGACATGCGCGCTGCAGTTCACCGAGGTCAGAATGCCGATGTAGTTGCGGGTCGCGACCCGGCCATCGGGCCGGCGAATGCCCTCGAACGTCGCCGGAAGATCGAAATTCGGCGTCGGCTTCACGTCAACGCCATAGGCGTAGTCCTTGGCGAAATCGCCCATGCCGCAGTTCTGCGTATGAACGTGCTGCCCGGGCGCGATCGGCGCGGTCGCGAAGCCGATGATCTGGCCGTAGCGGCGGATGGGCTCGCCCTGTGCGATCGGACGCACCGCGACCTTGTGACCGGCCGGAATCCGGTCGGTCGTGGTGACCCCATCGGCGATCGACAGCCCCGGGGGCAGGCTGGCGCGCGCGATCAGGACGCTGTCCTCGGGATGAAGACGGATGACGGGGGTGGGAGCCATGGCTGTCTCTCTCGTATCAATACGTCGATCGCGAACACATATGCGAATGGCGAGCGGCTCATAGCGAATGGACGGATCCCCGTTCGCTACGCCCTCCTCGCCATTCGCCTTTCTCGTTACGCTTTGCCGCCGGATTCCTTGCGGGTCTGCGCGACCTGCTGGCGGGCATAGACCTGCATCAGGCCGACCTCGTTCGACAAGGTCACGAGCTTGAAGCCCATGTTGATGGCGCGGACCGCACCCTCGGCGCCGCTGCAGTGAATGCCGGGATTGAGCCCACGCTTGCCACACTCCTTCACGATCTTCTCATAGATCTTGAGGATTTCCGGCTCGTCACGATCGAGCTTCGGCACCAGGCCATAGGAAAAGCCGAGATCGGAGGGCCCGATATAGACGCCGTCGATGCCTTCGACATCGAGAATGGCTTCCATGTTCTCGACCGCGGTCCTGGTCTCCATCATCGGCAGCAGCACGATCTCGTCGTTGGCCGTCTTCTGATACTCGCCCGCACCACCATACATGCCCGAGCGGATCGGACCGTTGGAGCGCACACCCTTCGGCGGATATTTGGAATAGGAAACGAGGTTGCGCGCTTCCTGCGCTGTGTTGACCATCGGGCAGATGACACCATAGGCACCGCCATCGAGCACCTTGCCGATGATGCCGGGCTCATTCCACGGCACGCGCACCATCGGCGTGACCGGATGGCCATGCATGGCCTGGAAGCATTGCACCATCGACAGATAGTCCTGCACCCCGTGCTGCATGTCCACGGTGACGCTGTCGAAGCCGCACTGAGCCACGACCTCCGCGGAGAAGCCCGAGGGGATCGCGAGCCAGGCATTCACCACCGTCTTGCCTTCGGCCCAGAGCTGCTTGACCTTATTGTTCGCCACGACTGCGTTTCCTTCCCTTGTTGTTCAACCGATCCGTCTCGTTAGAATTTGTTCTCGCCGATGGCGCAACGCAATGCAATCCCGCTCAATCTGAGCATGGATGCTTCGCACCACCCGCAGTCACACTGATTTCACGATGTCGCCCGCTGAATGCTCGCTTCGCTGACACCCACTTCGCGTGCCGTGTTCACTATTGCCGCCCAGGTGTCATCGGGCAAGGGCACGCCATTGGCCGTACGCTCGGCCTGCATCTTGCGCTCGGGATCGCCCGGCACCAGCACCTGATCAACGCCGGAGACCGGCTTGGTCGCCCGGATGAAATCCGTATAGCGGCTGATCTCACCATCAAAGAAGCTCGCCGGATCGACCACCTTCGGGTCGATGTAGATCGCGAGCATGCCGTTGGCAAAGCGCCGATTTGCCGACGTCGCCCCGGTGCCGGTCAAGGCGCCGCCGAGCAGCTCGCAGATGAAGGCGAGACCAGAGCCCTTGTGCTCGCCGAAGGCGCGGATCGCTCCCGTCCCCTTGGTGTGGTCGCGCGTCCCCTCGGCCTCATAGGGTCCATAGAGCACCGCCGGATCCTCGCTGAGCGTCCCGTCGGCATCGATCAAGGCGCCCTTGGGCAGCTTCTTGCCGCCGCGGCTCGCCACCAAGACCTTTCCCTCGGCCACGATCGAGGTCGCGAAATCGAGCACGATGGGATCCTTCCCCTGGCGCGGAATGCCGACACAATATGGCGCGGTGGAGAACCGCTTCTCGACTCCGCCATAGGGCGCCACCAGCAGTGAACCTGCGGCCGTGACGAAATGAATGGAGACGAGCCCCTCGGCGGCGGCCATTTCCGCCCAGTCGCCGACCCGGCCGAGATGGCCGGAATTGCGCAGCGCCAACGCAGCCAAGCCGCTCTTCTTGCAACGCTCGATGCCGATCCTCACGGCCTGTGGTGTCACGGTCTGACCGTAGCCGAACTTGCCGTCGACGACCACCAGCGACGGGGTGTCGACCACGACCTCTGCGGTCTGGTTGGGCACGATCGAACCCATCTTCTGCCAACGGATATAGACGGGCACGCGGATCACACCGTGGCTGTCATGCCCTGTCAGGTTGGCCGTCGTCAGATAGGTCGCGATCCGGCGGGCCTCCTCCGGCGAGGAATTGGCGTGTTCGAAGACGTCGGCAACGAAATCGATGAGATGCGCAACCTTGATAGTGACCATGACAACTCGCGGGTTCGATCAGCATGCGAAAACAGAGTTAGCATGGTTTGCCATGCCTGCGACGCACGCCCTCTCCGCTCGACTGCATCGCTTCTTATCAAAACGCCGAACGGCCTGCCAAGCATGAGACCGCGTCATTGCGCTTGGTCCGCGGCAGATCAGCCATCGCCGTCTTCGGAGGCGTCGAGATCGCCGCCGATGCTCTGCTCCAGCTCGCCCAGCATCTTGTGCAATGCGGCAAGCTTGCGGGCGCCATACCGACTGGCAATCGATGCATAGATCGCCTCTGAGCTCGGCGCGACCTGTGCGATCAGCTTCATGCCCTTGGCCGAGATCGACAACACGCCCCTGCGCATGTCGCGGCTATCGACTTCGCGCTGAATCAGGCCGCGCGCCTCGAGATCGCGCAGGATGCGGGACAGGCTGGGCCCGAGCAGGAACGCGACCCTCGCCAGTTCCGTCACCTCGATCACATCGACCGCCGCCAGCGCGCGCAAGATACGCCATTGCTGCTCGGTCAGGCCGTGCTGTCGCAGATTGGGGCGAAACTGCCGCATCACGGCCTCACGCGCCCGCAACAAGGCCATCGGCAGCGACTGCGAGAAGTCGCGCATCGGCACCTTGCGCGCTTCCTTCGCAGCCTGCCTGGCGACCTTGGCCCTGGTCTCGCTCACATCAATCTCCTCAATCTCCCGTGGGCCATCCTGAACATTTGCACTGCAGCAAACGTCCTTTCGGTTTGCCGACTGAAACTTAACATGTTAATCATCTGTCGCCATCTCTTTTCTGAGCGATAGACCATGCCTCTTGCGAGCGACCAGATTCATAGCTGCGCCTTACGCCTGGATCAGGCCGAAAAGAGCCGCCGCCAGATCAGGCAGTTGTCGCAGGAGTTTCCCGATATCACCATCGCAGATGCCTATGCGATCCAGGAGGCCTGGATCAGCATCAAGGTGGCCGCGGGCCGCGTCATCAAGGGTCACAAGATCGGGTTGACATCGAAGGCGATGCAGAGCGCGCTGAACATCGATGAACCGGATTCGGGCGTGCTGCTCGACGACATGTTCTTTGCCGATGGCGGGCTGGTGCCGTCCGACCGCTTCATCGCGACGCGTATCGAGGCGGAGCTTGCCTTCGTCATGAAGCACCGTCTGTCTGGACCGGACTGCACCTTGTTCGACGTACTCAACGCGACGGATTTCGTGGTGCCGGCACTCGAGATCCTGGATACGCGGATCGAGCGGGTGGATCCCGCGACCAAGGCGACCCGCAAGATCTTCGATACGATCGCCGACAACGCCGCAAATGCCGGCATCGTGCTCGGCGGCCGGCCGCTGCGGCCGCTCGATGCCGACCTGCGCTGGATCGGCGCACTCTGTTATAAGAACGGTCAACTGGAAGAGACCGGCTTGGCCGCCGGCGTGCTGAACAACCCGGCAACGGCCGTTGCGTGGCTCGCCAACAAGATCGCGGCAAATGGATTCGCGCTGGAGCCGGGACAGGTGGTCCTTGCCGGCTCGTTCATCCGGCCGATCGAGGCGCGCAAGGGCGACACGATCCAGGCCGACTACGGCTCGTATGGGACGGTGAGCTGTTACTTCGCCTGAAGCCTGCCCCGGAGCGACCGCATCATGCCGCATTTCAGCATCGAATACTCCGCCAATCTCGACGCCTTTGTCGTGATGGCCAACGTCTGCGAAGTGGTCCGCAAGGCCGCCAGCGAGACCGGGATCTTTCCGATCGGCGGCATCCGCGTGCGCGCGATCCGCTGCGAGCACTACGCGATCGCCGACGGCAAGCCCGACTCCGCCTTCCTCGCCATGCTGCTGCGGCTCGGCGAAGGCCGCGATCTCGCGGCACGGCAGAAGGCCGGCGAGCACGTCTTCAAGGCACTCTCGGCGTATCTCGATCCGGTCTTCGCAAGCACCAAGTTCGCATTGTCCTTCGACATGCAGATCAACGACGCCGCGACCAGCTGGAAGCGCAACAACATCCACGACGCCCTGAAAGCGGAGGCATCCCATGGATAAGGCCACTCCCAAGACGGACATCTACAAGGCCAATCTCGACCGCGTTGCCCCCCTGCTCGCGAAGCTGAAGGACGAAGGCATCGGTCACTTCATCGATGGCAAGGTCGTGCCGGCGATCTCAGGCGCGACGTTCGAGACGAAGTCTCCGATCGACGGTGCCGTGCTCGCCAAGATCGCGCGCGGAAATGCCGAGGACATCGACCGCGCGGCGACATCGGCCGCACTCGCCTTCAGATCCTGGCGCGACATGGCGCCGGCGATGCGGCGCAAGCTGCTGCATCGCGTGGCCGACGCGATCGAGGATCATGCCGACGACATTGCCGTGCTCGAATGCATCGACACCGGGCAGGCCTATCGCTTCATGGCCAAAGCCGCGGTCCGCGCGGCGGAAAACTTCCGCTTCTTCGCCGACAAATGCACCGAGGCGCGTGACGGCCTGAGTACGCCGAGCGACGAGCATTGGAACATCTCGACGCGGGTGCCGATCGGCCCGGTCGGCGTGATCACGCCATGGAACACGCCGTTCATGCTGTCGACCTGGAAGATCGCCCCGGCGCTCGCGGCCGGCTGCACGGTCGTACACAAGCCGGCGGAATGGTCGCCGATCACGGCGCAGTGGCTGGCCAAGCTCGCCAAGGACGCCGGCATTCCCGACGGCGTCCTCAACACCGTTCATGGCTTCGGGGAGGAGGCCGGCAAGGCGCTGACCGAGCATCCCGCGATCAAGGCAATCGGCTTCGTCGGCGAGAGCTCGACGGGATCTGCGATCATGGCGCAGGGCGCACCGACCCTGAAGCGGGTGCATTTCGAGCTCGGCGGCAAGAACCCGGTGATCGTGTTCGACGATGCCGATCTCGACCGCGCGCTCGACGCCGTCGTGTTCATGATCTACTCGCTCAACGGTGAGCGCTGCACCTCATCCAGCCGCCTGCTGGTGCAGCAGAGCATCGCCGAGACCTTCACGGCCAAGCTTGCGGCGCGCGTGCGTGCGCTGAAAGTGGGTCATCCGCTCGATCCCGCCACCGAGATCGGGCCGCTGATCCACGAGCGGCATCTCGCCAAGGTCTGCTCCTATGTCGACGTTGCACGCGAGGACGGTGCGATCATCGCCGTCGGCGGCAAGCGGTTCGACGGCCCGGGCGGCGGGCATTACGTCGAGCCGACGCTGGTGACCGGCGCGCGCCAGACCATGCGCGTGGCGCAAGAAGAGGTGTTCGGGCCGTTTCTCACCGTGATCCCGTTCCGCGACGAGGCTGACGCGATCGCGGTCGCCAATGACGTGCAATACGGCCTCACCGGCTATGTCTGGACCGGCGACATGGGCCGCGCGCTGCGCGTCGCCGACGCGCTGGAAGCCGGCATGATCTGGCTGAACTCGGAGAATGTCCGCCACCTGCCAACCCCGTTCGGCGGCATGAAGGCATCGGGCATCGGCCGCGACGGCGGCGACTATTCGTTCGACTTCTACATGGAGACCAAGCACGTCTCGCTCGCCCGCGGCACCCACAAGATCCAGCGGCTCGGCGTCTAAGGAGAACTGCCCATGACCTCCCCTCGCCTCGCCACCTATGCCGTCGATGGTTCGGTCCGCTACGGGCTCGTGACCGACACCGGCCTCGTCGATCTCTCCGCGCGGTTCGCCAGGGATTATCCGACCTTGCGCGAGGTGATCGCCGCGGGCGCCCTGCCCCGGTTGATCGATGCCGCAGCCGGGCTGTCGCCCGATCACGGCCTCGATGCCATCACCTGGCTGCCGCCGATTGCTTCGCCGGAGAAGATCATCTGCATCGGCGTCAACTATCCGGACCGCAATGCCGAATACAAGGATGGCCAGGACGCGCCGAAATATCCGTCGATGTTCATGCGGACGCCGCGCTCCTTCGTCGGCCATGAAACGCCCCTGGTGCGTCCCCGCGCCTCGCCGCAGCTCGACTATGAAGGCGAGCTCGTGCTGATCATCGGCAAGGCCGGCCGTCACATCCCGGAGGCCCAGGCGCTGGATCACATCGCCGCACTCACGCTTTGCAACGAGGGCACCATCCGCGACTGGGTGCGGCATGCCAAGTTCAACGTCACACAAGGCAAGAACTTCGATTCGACCGGCAGCCTCGGGCCTTGGATCGTGCCCTACACGAATGAGAGCCAGATTGCCGATATCCGGCTGACGACGCGCGTCAATGGCGAGTTGCGCCAGGACGACCGCACGTCACGGCTGATCTTCGGCTTCCGCTACCTCATCAACTACATCTCGACCTTCACCACGCTCGTCCCCGGTGACGTGATCGTGACGGGCACGCCCACCGGCGCCGGTGCACGGTTCGATCCGCCGCGTTATCTGAAGCCCGGCGACGTCATCGAGATCGAAGCCGAGGGCGTCGGCACCTTGCGCAATGGCGTCGTCGACGAAGCTCTGTAAAGTCAGCAACGGAATGTCAGCATGACCACCATGACCGGCGGCGAAGCCATCGTCAGCGGGCTCGTCGCCCACGGCGTCGACACCGTGTTCGGCCTGCCTGGAGCGCAGGTCTATGGCCTGTTCGATGCCTTCCACCAGGCGCAGCTCAAGGTCGTCGGCGCCCGCCACGAACAGGCCTGCGGCTACATGGCGTTCGGCTATGCCCGCGCCAGCGGCAGGCCCGGCGTGTTCAGCGTCGTGCCGGGTCCCGGCGTGCTCAACGCCGGCGCGGCACTGCTCACCGCCTTCGGCTGCAACGAACCGGTGCTTTGTCTCACGGGCCAGGTGCCGACCGACTATCTCGGCCGCGGCCGCGGCCATCTGCACGAGATGCCGGACCAGCTCGCGACCCTGCGCACCTTCGTCAAATGGGCCGAGCGCATCGAATACCCCGACAGCGCGCCGACGCAGGTCGCGCGCGCGTTCCAGGAGATGATGTCGGGGCGGCGCGGCCCCGCTGCGCTCGAGATGCCGTGGGACGTGTTCACGCAGAAGGCGGCCACCGCCGCGGCGATGCCGCTGGCACGGTTCGCGCCGCCGCAGCCCGATCCCGACCGCATCGCCAAGGCGGCCGGGCTGATCACGTCCGCGAAGGCGCCGATGATCTTCGTCGGCTCAGGCGCAATCGAGGCGCGCGAGGACATCCTCGAGCTCGCCGAGATGATCGACGCGCCGGTCGTCGCCTTCCGGTCCGGGCGCGGCATCGTCTCCAATGCACACGAGCTCGGACTGACGATGGCTGCTGCCTACAAGCTCTGGCCGGCGACCGATCTGATGATCGGCATCGGCACCCGCATGGAGCTGCCGACCACGTTCCGCTGGCCGTTCAAGCCGGATGGATTGAAGTCGATCCGCATCGACATCGACCCGGTGGAGATGCGGCGCCTGATCGTCGACGCCGGCATCGTCGCCGATGCCAAGGCGGGCACGGCCGCGCTCGTCGCTGCTGTGAGCAAGGCGGGGTACCGCAAGAGCTCGGGACGCCGCGCCGCGATCCGGGAGGTCACCGCAGCGACCTTGCAGGAGATCCAGAAGGTACAGCCGCAGATGGCCTATCTGAACGTGCTCCGCGAGGTGCTGCCGCGCGACGCCATCGTCACCGACGAACTGTCGCAGGTCGGCTTCGCCTCCTGGTACGGCTTTCCCGTCTACGAGCCGCGCACCTTCATCACCTCGGGCTATCAGGGCACGCTCGGCGCGGGTTTTCCCACCGCGCTCGGTGCCAAGGTGGCGCATCCCGACAGACCTGTGATCGCGATCACCGGCGATGGCGGTTTCATGTTCGCCGTGCAGGAGCTGGCGACTGCCGTGCAATACAACATCGGCGTCGTCACCCTGGTGTTCAACAACAATTCCTATGGCAATGTCCGGCGCGACCAGCGTGAGCGCTTCGACGGCCGCGTCGTCGCCTCCGATCTCGTCAATCCGGATTTCGTCACGCTCGCAGAATCCTTCGGCGTCGCCGCCAGCAAGGTCACGTCACCCGATCAGTTCAAATCCGCGCTCGAGACGGCGCTGGCGCATGGCGGGCCATATCTGATCGACATCGAGGTGCCGCGCGACTCCGAGGTCTCGCCCTGGGCCTTCATCCATCCGTCGAAGCCTCCAGGGATCTGATCGACCTCACGGCGGGGACGCGCGGCGTCCCTGCAATCCGGCGGCGGCCATCGCCAGCAGGCCCGCGCCGGCCACGAGCCAGCACGCGACCGGCGCCCACTGCACCAGCGGCGCATAGTCTGGCAACTTCTGCAGACCGCCGGCGACGGCAGCGATCCGCGCGAAGGTTGCCAGCGCCAGCGCCGAGAACACGAGCCCGGTCACCTTGCCCTCGGCGCCGTTCGTCCCGATCGCGAGCGCCGCGGAAATGGCGCTCATCATCATGCAGCCCCAGGCCGCCCCGGCGATGAACTGCGCCACGATCAGCACGGTCAATGCGCCCGCGAGCTCGGCGATCACGATCGCGAGCGCACCGAGCAGACCGGCGAATCCCATCACGATGAGCCCGCCGCGATGCTTGACGACCACGCTGGCCGGGAACAGCACGAGGTTGAAGCCGATCCAGAACACCGGCATCAGCCAGGAAAGGTCCTCCGGCCTGGCGAAGCGGAGATAGAAGGCCGAGCTGTTGATGCTGAAATGCAGCTGGTAGCCGAGCGCGAGGATCACCATGGCGCCGATGAACAGCAGGGGCAGTCCCCGCAGTGGCCTGGGCTCGAGCTTGGCCGCTGCTTGCGCTGCCCGACCGCTATCCTGCGGAATGCGCGAGAGACCGAGCGCCGTCAGCAGCAGCACGGCCGATGAGATGACGAACGGCAGGCGCGGATCGTAGTCGCGCAGGATCACGCCGAGATAGGGCGACACGGCGCCGGCCACGCCATAGCCGAGCATGACCAGCGCTGCCAGGAACGGAATGGCCGGCCGGGCCGCATGGCGCCCGAGCAGCGTCAAGGGCGGCGCGCGCAAGACCGACGAGGTCAGCGCCCAGATCGCGATCAGTCCGATGAAGACCGCTGGACCTGCGGACGCCGCCACGAAAGGCAGCGCGACAAAGGCGGCGCAGGATACCGCAGTCAGCAGGCCGATGAAGAGACCGAACCGCGCGGCGGCGCGCCCGATGCGATCGGCCGCAAGTCCCATCGCGGTATCGGACAATGTGAAGATCGCCTGGTCCAGCATCAGGATCAGAACGACGGCGGAGGGCGCGATGCCGGCCTGGGCGGCGAGCTTCGGCAGATAGATCACGTAGGTCGTCCACAGCAGCGTGAACACCAGCTGCAGCAGCGCAAGGTGAAGTCCTATTCGCGCCGCCGCAGGCGCCCGCTCGTCCGCAAGTTCGACAGTGCTCATGGCCCCTCTCCCGGGCGCAGCATAGAGCCAGGGATGCCCGCTGCAAAATGAGGAACGTCACAGAGCGGCCAGGACTATCGGGCGCGGCGGAACGTCAGGTTGATGCGCCGGCGGCCGAGCCGAGCATGCTCGCCATCGGCGAGCGGCGCGACGCCGTGAAAGGCGAGCCGCGCCGGGCCGCCCCAGACGACGACGTCGCCATGGGCCAGCCGATAGCGTTGCGTCTTGTCGGAGCGCTTGAGGCCGCCGAACAGGAACGTCGCGGGAAGGCCCAATGACACCGAGACGATCGGCGCGCCGACGTCGCGCTCGTCGCGATCCTGATGCAGCGACATCTTGGCGCCGGGCTCGTAGCAATTGATCAGGCAGGCATCGGGCGCGAAGGCGGCAAAGCCTGCCTCGCTCGCCGCCTGCTCGGCGAGCTGTCGCAACAGCGGCGGCATCGCCGGCCACCTCTGTCCGCTGTCTGGATCAACGGGATCGTAGCGATAGCCGCTGCGGTCCGTCACCCAGCCGACCGAGCCGCAATTCGTCATGGCCACCGACATCTGGTGCCCGCCGGGCGTGATCATCCGGCGGAACGGCGCCTGCGCGGTGATCGCCTCGATCGCGGCCAGAAGCTCCGTCGCATGTGGCTGCGCAAAACCACGCAGCAGCACCGCGCCGGGCGCGAGCGGCTCGCGCGCCGGTCCGGCGATCTCAAATCCATCGAACAGATCCGTCATATGCTACTTCGCATCGTGAAAGATCACGCCGAGCGTATGCCGCCGGCCGGAACGCAGCCGGCTCACGCCATGACGCATGTTGACACGGTAGCTGCCGCGCGTGCCCTGGACCGGGCGATTGTGGACCGCGAACACCACCGCATCGCCCTGCCGGAGCGGCACCACCTCGGCGCGCGACTGCATGCGCGGCCGCTGCTCGGTCAGCACGAACTCGCCTCCCTCGAAATCGCGCCCCGGCTCCGACAGCAGGATCGCGACCTGCAGCGGAAACACGTGCTCGCCATAGAGATCCTGGTGCAGGCAGTTGTAGTCGCCCTCGACATATTGCAGCAAGAGCGGCGTTGGCCGCGTCTGGCCGGCCTCATGACAGCGCGCCAGGAAGTCGTCGTGCTCGGCGGGAAATTGGATGTCGATCCCCATCGTCGCATTCCAGCGGTTGGCGATCGCCACCAGATGCGAATAGAGCCGCGGCCGCAACTGCGCGATCGGATCGGGCAGCGGATAACTGAAATATTTGTACTCGCCGCGGCCGAAACCATGCCGCGCCATGACGACGCGGCTGCGGAAGTGCCGGTCGTCCGGATAGAGCGCCGCCAGGGCGCGGCAATCCTCCGACGACAGCAGCTGCGTCAACACGGCGCAGCCGCTGGAATCGAGATCGCGTTCGACCATCGCCCAATCGAGCTGGTCGATCCCGATCGCGGCGGGAGTATCGATGTCGAGCGCAGCCTGTTTGAGCCTGGTCATTCGGACATTCCAGCTGTCATTCCGGAGCGGCGCGAAGCGACGAGCCCGGAATCCATACGTACGATCGTGGTCATGTATTCCGCGCCTGCGCGCAAGGGCGCGCATCCCGGAATGACGACAGTGTTACGGAGTGGCCAGCGGGGCACCACCCGATTTCCGGTAGCATCCATGTCGATGATACCGTAACGACGACAGGTTCCCATCCGGCGTCGGAACGCCGGGCTCTTTCCCTACTCAGCCCCGCACCACGCCCTCGACCCCAGCCGCGATCTCCAGCAGTTTGCGGTCCTGGCCGCCGGACTGCGCCAGCATCAGGCCGACCGGGACCTCGCCGTGGCGGTGCGCCGGCAGCGAGATGGCGCAGCCGTCGATCATGTTGATGAAGGTGCAATTGCGCAAAGCGCGGATGTTCTCGCGGGCGAAGGCCTGGTCGTCGGCGAGATCGGCGATGACAGGCGGCGCGTTGGCCGTGGTCGGCATCGCCAGCGCATCGTAGGGCGCGATGCGTGCAGCGGCGCGCTTCACCAGCGAGCGGCGCGCGTTGAGCATCTCGATGTAATCCGGCACGGTGATCGCCTCGCCGCGCATGATACGGACGGACACGCGCGGATCGTAGACGTCGCCCTTGGCTGTCAGCAGGAAGCGGTGCCAGGCGTAGCTCTCGGCGGCGGCGAAGCCGCCCTTCATGCCGATCAGGCCGACGTCGAGGAACTCGGGGAATTCGATACGCTCGATGAGCGCCCCCTGCTTCGCCAGCGTCTGCAGCGCCCGCTCAAAGGTCTCGGCGACCTCGACATCGAGCTCGTCGAGCACGACCGTGGTGGGCACCGCAAGCCGCAAACCCTTCACCGGGCGCGACGCGAGCGGGCGGACCGGCTCGTCGGCCAGCACGGAATCGAGGACGGCACAGCAGGCGACCGTGTTGGCGAGCGGCCCAAAGCTGTCGAGCGTGGTCGACAGCGGCACGCCGCCGTCGAGCGGCACGCGGGCCTGCGTCGGCTTGTAGCCCGTGATGCCGTTGAAGGCCGCGGGAATGCGGCAGGAGCCGCCGGTGTCGGTGCCGAGCGCGCCATAGGCCATGCGATCGACGATCGAGACCGCGGCGCCCGACGACGAGCCGCCGGGCACATGGCCGACGTCGCGCTTCCAGGCGCTCTTCGGCGTGCCGTAATGCGGGTTGATGCCGATGCCGGAATAAGCGAACTCGGTCATGTTGGTGCGGCCGATCACGACGAAGCCGGCCCGGCGCAGCCGCGCCACCGCCGGCGCATCGGCCTCGGCCGGCGCGGAATCCTCCAGCGCCCGCGAGCCGGCGCGGGTGACCTGGCCCTTGATGTCGAACAGGTCCTTGATCGAGACCGGAATGCCGGCGTAGGGCGACGGCGCCGCATTGGCCTTGCGCAGCGCGTCCATGCCGTCGGCCGCCGCCAGCGCGGCCTCCTTGTCGACATGGATGAAGGCGCGCTGGCCCTCACCGGCGGGATCGGCGATCCGGGCGAGACACTCCTCCACCAGCTTGCGGGACGTGGTGCGACCGGCGGCGAGATCGTCGGCCAGCGCGGCCAGGGTCGGATTCGAAACGGTCATGGCATCCTATCGCGTGTCTGCGGCATCGGCCGCGATGTCCAGATCGAGCAGCGCGGAACTCAGCGACTTGCCGTGCGCATCCAGCGCGAGCGACCGGGTGACCCCGCCGCCGAGCGCCCGGCTCATCACGAAATTCAGCGCCGCAATGTTGGGCAGCTCATAGCGGACCACCCCGCCCTGGACAATGCCGGCGAAGTGCGCCTTCACCCGCTCGGCCGTGACTTGTGCGAGCAGCAGCGGGTAATCCTTGGGGTCGTAGGCGATGACCGAGATGTTCGAGGTGTCACCCTTGTCGCCAGTTCTGGAATGGGCGATGTCACGCAGCTTCATCTCGGCTCCGATCATACTCCCAGCATCAAAGACCAATTTTCATCAGGCGGCAATTGCCGTCCAAACACCTCTGCGCCTCCCGGAGGGCCGCATGCGTGGCGTGATGGACCGTTGACGCGTCTGCGTCAAATGGCGCATCACGGATGCAAAGGAGCGGGCGACGGAGCCCGCCGCAGGGAGGATCAACCGGGATGGCCGAGCCGATGCGTGCACGCCCCAAACCGACACCCGAGACGCAGCATTTCTGGGACGGCACCCGGGCCGGCGAATTGCGGCTGCAGCGCTGCGACGCCTGTGCCCACGTCTACTTCCCGCCGCGCCCATTCTGTCCGGCCTGCGCCAGCCGCAAGGTCAGCATCTTCAAGGCCACGGGCAAAGGCACGCTCTACAGCTACGTCATCAACCATCGTCCCCCTGCGCCCGGCTTCACGCCGCCCTACGCCATTGCCGTCGTGGCGCTCGAAGAGGGCCCGCGCATGATGAGCAACATCACGGGCTGCCCGCAGACACCGGAGGCGTTGGAGCTCGACATGGCCCTCGAAGTCACATTCGAGAAAATGGACGAGCAGATCACCCTGCCCCTGTTCCGGCCGGCGAAAGGATAGCGCCATGCGTCGAAACCAGGTGGCCGTGGTCGGCGCGGCCGAGACCACCGAGCTCGGAATCATCCCGACGATGTCGCAGATCCAGCTGCATGCGGACGCAGCGCTGAATGCCATCGCCGATGCCGGGCTCAATCTGTCGGACATCGACGGCTTCGCCACCGCGGTCGAGACGCCGCAGCAGATCTGTCATTATCTCGGCATCACGCCGACCTGGGTCGATGGCACCTCGGTCGGCGGCTGCTCCTTCATGCTGCATGTCCGCCACGCCGCGGCTGCGATCGAGGCCGGCCTATGCAAGACCGTGCTGATCACCCACGCCGAGAGCGGCAAATCGATGATCGGCAAGCTGCCGCGCTCGATCCCGCCGGACAGCCTGCAGGGCCAGTTCGAGGCGCCGTTCGGCGTCTACGGGCCGCCCAGCATGTTCCCGATCCCCGTGCTGCGCTACATGAAGACGTACGGCATCACCCATGAGCAGTTGGCGATGGTTGCCGTCGTACAGCGCGAATGGGCCGCAAAGAACCCGCGCGCGATGATGAAGGACCCGATCACCGTCGAGGACGTGCTGAACTCGCGCATGATCGCCTACCCGTTCCGGCTGCTGCAATGCTGCCTCGTCACCGATGGCGGCGGCGCGCTGATCCTGACCTCGGCCGATCGCGCCAAGGATTTTCCGCAGAGGCCAGTCTATGTTCTCGGCACCGGCGAAAGCGTGGAGACGCCGATGGTCAGCCAGATGGAGACGTTCAATTCATCGCGCGCCTTCAAGGTCGCGGGCCCCCTCGCCTTCAAGGAGGCCGGCATCGGCCATGCCGACGTCGACCATCTCATGATCTACGACGCGTTCGCGCATCTGCCGCTGTTCGGTCTCGGTGATCTCGGCTTCATGCCGCATGAGGAGACCGGGCCGTTCATCGCAGCCGGTCACACACGGCCAGGCGGCAAGCTGCCGCTCAACACCAACGGCGGCGGCCTATCCTACATGCATTCGGGCATGTACGGCATGTATGCGTTGCAGGAGAGCGTGCGCCAGATGCGTGGCATCGCCCCGGCGCAGGTACCAGGAGCCAAGATCTCGGTGTGCCACGGCGTCGGCGGCATGTTCGCCGCATCGGGGACGATCATCTTCACCAACGAGAGGTAACGACGCTCGCCGTTCCGGTCGCTCTCTTTCGTTTTGTCGTCATGGCCGGGCTTGTCCCGGCCATCCACGTCGTCCGGTGCCCTCGGAACGACGTGGATGCCCGGGACAAAGCCGGGCATGACGGAGCAACATATTGGCAGGCAGCCCGGCTGATCTGAGCCGTCTCGTCAAATGCAATAGCCCTGACGCAAACGGGGCAGGATGAACAGCACATCACGCTAAGGAGAACCTCTCATGACCAAATCGCTGCAGGACAAAGTCGTCATCGTCACCGGCGCCGGCCGCGGCATCGGGCGCGAGATCGCGCTGCTGTGCGCCGCCGAAGGCGCCAAGGTCGTGGTCAACGATCCCGGCGTCGCCTCCGACGGCTCGGGCACCAGCGCAGCGCCGGCGGAGGAAGTGGTCGAGGAAATCAAGAAGCGCGGCGGCACGGCGGTGGCGAATTTCGAGAGCGTGTCCGAAGCGATCCCGGCCAGCAAGATCGTGAAGGCCGCGACCGACCACTTCGGCAAGCTCGACGGCGTGGTCAACAATGCCGGCATCCTGCGCGACATGATCTTCCACAAGATGAGCATCGAGGCGTTCGAAGCCGTCATCAAGGTCCACCTGATGGGGTCGTTCTATGTCGCTCACTCCGCCGCGCGGCTGTTCCGCGAGCAGGAGAGCGGCTCCTTCGTCCATTTCACCTCGACTTCGGGCCTGATCGGCAATTATGGCCAGGCCAATTACGCCGCGGCGAAGCTCGGCATCGTCGGCCTGTCGAAGTCGATCGCGCTCGACATGGGCCGCTTCAACGTGCGTTCCAATTGCGTCTCGCCGTTTGCCTGGAGCCGAATGATCGGCACCATCCCGGCGGAGACCGAGGCCGAGAAGGAACGCGTCGAACGCATGAAGCGGATGGGGCCCGAGAAGATCGCGCCCGTCGTCGCCTATCTGCTCAGCGATGCCTCGAAAGACGTCACCGGCCAGATCTTCGCCGTTCGCATGAACGAGATCTTCCTGATGAGCCAGTCGCGCCCATTGCGCTCGGTGCACCGCGGCGAAGGCTGGACGCCGCAGACCATTGCGGAGCATGGCATGCCGGCACTGAAGCCGTCGTTCTACAAGCTCGATCGTTCCGCCGACGTGTTCGGCTGGGACCCGATCTGAGATTTGCAGCGCGCAAAGTCCATTCGCAGCGCACACACTCTCAAGTTGTTTTTTATCGAGACGACCCGCACGTCGCCACGATTCTGTCGTATGGTCGCCTCCCAACAAAAAAATGGGAGGACACATATGACGACTCCACGACACGACGTCGCGCAGAACTCGCTGGTCGGAGCAGATGGCTTCGACAGGCGCAGATTGCTGAAAGGAGCCGCGGCATTCGCCGCTGCCGCGGCAACCGTGACGTCAGCATCGGCTGCAACCGTCACGCCCTTCGGCCAGACCGGGGCACCGACAATCTCGACAGATCCGCTGCCTCTCGGTCCCTTGCCGGGCAGCCGCTATCCGGACTCTCACCTGGAGTCGTCGAAAAAGCCCAAGCTGTCATTCGGGCCGGCGGAGTTTCCGGCCTTCGCGGGCACGATGGCCGTAGAACGCGTCGCGACCGGAATGCGCTGGGCCGAAGGCCCGGTCTATTTTGCCGCCGGTCGCTATCTGCTGTTCAGCGACATCCCGAACAATCGCATCATGCGGTTCTCCGAGGACGATGGTCACCTCAGCGTCTATCGGCAGCCGTCGATGAATTCCAACGGCAACACCATCGATCGAGAAGGACGGCTGATCACGTGTGAACATAGCGGTCGGCGGGTCACTCGCACCGAGCTCGATGGCTCGATCACGATCATCGCCGACAGCTATAATGGAAAGCGATTGAATTCGCCGAACGATGCAGTGGTCGCGGCCGACGGCGCAATATGGTTCACCGATCCGGTCTACGGCATCGGTGGCTTCTACGAGGGCCTCAAGGCGGCGCCCGAGCAGGACAAGCACAATGTCTATCGGGTCGATCCGAAATCGGGAGAGGTCAAGGTCGTTGCCGACGACTTCGTCGAGCCCAATGGGCTCGCCTTCTCACCCGACGAAACGAAGCTTTACGTCATCGACACTGGCTTCACCGACGGGCCCGACAATCCCGCGCATATCCGCGTGTTCGACGTCGATCACGCCGCCGGCAAGCTGACGAACAGCAAGGTCTTCGCCGAAATGCCTAAGCCCAGCATCTCCGACGGCGTCCGATGTGATCGCGACGGGCGGGTCTGGTGCTCGGTCGGCTGGGGCGATCCGAACGAGGACGGCGTACGTTGCTATGCCCCGGACGGAACGTTGCTGGGCAAGATTCACATTCCGGAAACCGTCGCCAATCTGTGCTTCGGCGGCCAGCAGCGTAATCGGCTCTACATCTGCGGCTCGACGTCGCTCTATGCGGTCTATACGAGTGCGCAGGGTGCGCTGAAGCCCTGAAGATAGCGAATGGCGAATAGGGAGTAGCGAATAGACCCTCTATTCGCTACTCGCCACTCGCCCTCATCCCGTATTTCTCAACCCCGCCGAGATGCCGTTGATCGTTAGTTGAATCCCGCGCAGCACCTGCTCGTCCGGGTTCTGCGCGCGATGCTCCTTGAGCAGCTCGACCTGCACGTGGTTGAGCGGATCGAGATAGGGAAAGCGGTTGCGCACCGAGCGCTCCAGCAGCGGGTTGCCCTGCAGCAGCCGCTCCTGCCCCGTGATGTCGAGCAAAGTCTCGATCACCAGATTCCATTCGCGCCGGATGCGGCCGAAGATCTTTTCGCGCAGGGCCTCGTCCGGGACCAGCTCGGCATAGCGCGAGGCTATGGCGATCGAGCTCTTGGCGAGCACCATGTCCATGTTCGACAGCAGCATGCGGAAGAACGGCCATTCCTGATAAAGTTCGCGCAGGAACGGCATGCCCTGCTCCGGATTTTCCGCGATCCAGGTCTCGACCGCGCTGCCGAAGCCGTACCAGCCCGGCAGCATCAGCCGGCACTGCGCCCAGGAGAACACCCAGGGGATCGCACGCAGGTCCTCGATCGCGCGGGTTTTCTTGCGCGAGGCCGGGCGGCTGCCGATGTTCAAGGTCGCGATCTCGTTGATGACGGTCGAGGCCCAGAAATAGTCGACGAAGCCGTCGGTCTCGTAGACCAGGCCGCGATAGGCCTTGAACGCGAGCTCCGAGAGCCGGTCCATCGCGGTGAGATATTCGCGCTTCGGCGCCGGCTGCCGCGGATGCAGCAGGCTGGCCTCGAGCGTCGCGGCGGCGAGAATTTCCAGATTGTTACGTCCGACCTCGGCGTTGGAATATTTGCTGGAGATGATCTCGCCCTGCTCGGTGATGCGGATCTGGCCGTTCACCGCGCCGCCCGGCTGGGCGATGATGGCGTCGTAGCTCGGTCCGCCGCCGCGGCCGACCGATCCACCGCGGCCGTGGAACAGCCTGAGCCGGATGCCGTGGCGCTCGAAGATGTCGACGAGGCCGATCTCCGCCTTGTAGAGCTCCCAGCCCGAGGTGACGAAACCGCCGTCCTTGTTGCTGTCGGAATAGCCGAGCATGACCTCCTGCACGGCGCCGCGGCTGTCGACCAGGCGGCGGTAATCGTGCAGCGCCAGCATGCGGTCCATGATGCCGCTGGAGGCCTGCAGGTCCTCGATCGTCTCGAACAGCGGCACGATGTTGACGGCGCAGCGGCCCGATGGATCGATCAGGCCGACCTCCTTGAGCAGCAGCGCCACCTCGAGCATGTCCGACATGCCCTTGCACATCGAGATGATGCACTGGGGAATCACGTCGGCGCCGAAGGTCGCGTGCGCCTCGGCAGCGGCGCGGAACAGCGCGAGTTCGCCGACGGTCTCGTCGCTGTACTTGACGAATTGCGACACAAGCGGCCGCGCATTGCGCAGCTCGCTGACAAGCAGGCCGACCCTGGCATCCTCGCTCAGCGCCATATAGGACATGCCGGGCATCGCGGTGTCGATCAGCTCGGCGACGGTGCGCTCGTGCACCGCCGAATTCTGGCGGATGTCGAGCCGGGCCAGATGGAAGCCGAAGCAATCCACGGCACGCCGCAGCAGCCGCAGCCGCCCGCGGGCGATCACCTCGGCATTGTTGGCGATCAGCGAGTGATGCAGCACGTCGAGATCATCCTGCATCTGCTTGACGCTGTCGTAAGGCGCCACCGCCGCCACGGGAAGGCGGCTGATCTGGATACCGAGCTTCTTCGCCGTCGCCGCCAAGCGCGCATAGATGCCGGACACCGCCAGACGATATGGCTCGCCGCGACGATGCGGCGACGTGTCCGGCGAGCGCTCGGCCAGCGCACGCAGCTCCTCGGAGACATCGGCGAGATGCGCGGCGATGGACAGCTCGCTGCCGAGCAGATGCAGTTCCTCGAGATAGTAGTGCAGCGCCAGGCTGGATTGCAGCTTGAGCGTCCCGCGCATCACCTCGGCGGTGACGAACGGATTGCCGTCCCGGTCGCCGCCGATCCAGCTCCCCATTCGCAGGAACGAGGCGAGATCGCCTGCCACCTCCGCTCCGTCATTGAGCCGATCCTCGAGCGAGCACAGCAGACGCGGCACCTCACGCAGAAACGTGTAGTCGTAGAACGACAGGCCGTTGGTGACCTCGTCGAGCACCGTCAGCTTGGTCCGGCGCAGCAGGTTGGTCTGCCACAAGGTCAGCACGGCGCGGCGCAGCGCCTCGTCATTGGCCTCGCGCTCGTCCGGCGTCAACTGCATCCGCTCGCGGCGGTCGAGCAGCATCGCGATCTCCATCTCGCGATCCATCGTGCTCTTGCGCCGCACCTCGGTCGGGTGCGCGGTCAGGACCGGACTGACCAGCGCCGTCGAGAAGAACTTGCGCAGATCGGAAGCCTCGAACCCGGCGGATTTGGCGTGAGCGAGCGTCGCCGCCAGCATGCCGGACCCGCCATTGGAGTCGCTCCTGGCACGCATGCGTCGGATGTTGTTCTGGTCCTCGGCAATGTTGGCGAGGTGCGAGAAATAGCTGAAGGCGCGGACGATGCGGACCGTCTCAGCCGTCGTCATGCCGTCGAGGATCTGCTCCAGCTCGCGCCGCGCCTGGCGGTCCTCGTCGCGGTGGAAGCGCACCGAGGTCTGGCGGATGCGCTCGACGAGGTCGAACAATTCGGCGCCTTCCTGGTCGCGGACGGTATCGCCGAGGATGCGGCCGAGCAGCCGGATATCGTCCCGGAGCCGCGCGTCCTCCTCCATGGCCTGCGCCTCGGCGGCGCGGTTGGGACGGATTTCCTCTGTCATGGCTTGCGGCGACATGGATGCGCTCTCCAGCAGCTGCCCATTTACGGGTCAGTCTGCCGTATCTATACCGCAGCGCAAGATCAAGAAAGAGGCGTTGCCTGCCCTATTCAATGTCGGTCTCGCCTCCTTTCGCCGCCAAGTGCGGGCCCATCATCATATTTTCCGCCCCGCCTGCTCCCAATGGGGATCGCGCAGCCGCCGCTTGAAGATCTTGCCGGAGTCCTCGCGCGGCAGCTTCTCGTGGATCTCGATGTGCTTGGGCACCTTGTAATCGGCCAGCGACGCTCTCAGCCGGGCCCTCATCTCCCCAATGTCAAGCGTCACGCCCGGCTGCGGCTCGACCACGGCCATCAGGGCTTCTCCGAACTCGGCATCTGGGATGCCGAACACGGCGCAATCATGCACGCCGGGCACGGCATGCAGCACGGCTTCGATCTCGGCGGGATAGATGTTTACGCCGCCAGAGATCACCATGTCGCGCTTGCGGTCGCACAGGAAGACGTAGCCCTCGGCATCGATGTAGCCGACATCGCCCGAGGTGATGAAGCCGTCGCGGTCGATCTCGGCACGCTTCTCCGGCTTGTTGTGATAGGTGAAATCCGGATTGCCCGCGATGCGCGAATAGATCTCGCCGATCTCGCCCTGCGGCAGGATGCGACCGTCCTCGCCGAGAAAGCGCAGCTCCGCGCCCGGCGAGACCTTGCCGACGGTGCCGGGCTTGCGCAGCGCGTCCTCGGAGGTCGCGAAGGTCACGGCACCGGATTCGGTCGAGCCGTAGAACTCGTAGATGACCGGCCCCCACCAGTCGATCATCGCGCGCTTGACGTCGGCCGGGCACGGCGCGGCAGCGTGAATGACATGGCGCAACGACGAGACGTCGTAGCGGCGGCGAACCTCCTCCGGCAGCTTCATCAGCCGGATGAACATGGTCGGCACCATGAAGATGGTATCGATCCGCTCTGTCTGGATGACGTCGAGAAACGCCTCCGGCTCGAAGCGCGGCATCAGCACCAGCGCGCCGCCGAGCCGGCCCGCCCGCAGGCCGAAGGCGTTCGGCGCCGAATGATACAGCGGCCCCGGCAGCAGCGCGCGCGCGTTCGGCTTCAGCCCGTAGATCAACGCGCGCATGCGCTCGGCCGAGGCGGCCTGCTCCACCGTCGGCGCACTGCGGCGAACGCCCTTGGGATGACCGGTCGTGCCGGAGGTGTAGATCATGTTCTGCGGCTGCGGCACCTGCGGCCCTTCGTAAGGGCTCTGCTGTGTCAGCCAGCTTTCCAGGTCGGTCGCGAACTCCGGTGTTGCGAGCAGATCCGCGTCGATCTTGTAGTTGGACAGGATCTCCGGCGGCGTCGGCACGCTGAGCACGGTGCCTCCAGGTGGAATCAGGCCGCGAAGCTGATGCAGCAGATCGGCGTGACCGATCAGCACCTTGGTCGCGGAGTCCTTGAGGATGTAGTCGATCTCCTCCGGCTTGAAGTGCCAGTTCACCGGCACGCCATAGGCGCCCAGCCGCATCGCGCCATAGGCCGCCTCGATGAAGGCGATGTCGTTGCGCATCAGCATGCAGACGCAATCGCCCTGGCGTACGTCGAGCTGCGCGAGGCCGCTGGCGATCCGCGCGGCGCGGTCGGCGATTTCGGCGTGGCTGCGCCGGCGCTCGCCGGAGATGATGCCGCAGAACAGGGAGGACGTTTCCATTTTCTTTGTTATCCGATCTGGCGTCGGTTTGAGTTTCCGCCATCAATCCGGGGCGATGCGCCGCGACAAAACGGCGGTGCCGTTTTGCGCGGAGCATCGAACTCAGGTGCGCAGTTGCGCACCGGAGAATCTCGAGATTCCGGGCCTGCTCCTTCGGAGCATCCCGGAATGACGGACTCAGTCCGCAAACTTCGGCGCGCGCTTCTCGATGTTGGCGCGCACCGATTCGAGCTGGTTCGGGCTGCCGATCAGCTTCTGCTGCTCGACCGATTCGGCGAGCAGCGCCGGCCCCGGATCGACCGAGAGATTGTTCAGCATCCGCTTGGCGGCGCGGATCGCATCCGGATTCTTGCCGGCGATCTCACGTGCGGTCTCCAGCGCAGCCGCGCGCGGATCGGCGCAGATGCGGGTGACGAGGCCGTAGGACTGGCCTTCCTCCGGCGAGAACACCCGGCCCGTGTAGGTCAACTCGCGCAGGATGTCGTCGCGCATCAGGGTGGCCAGGATCGGCGTGCCCGCCATGTCGGGCACCAGACCCCACTTGATCTCCATGATCGACATCTTGGTGTCCGGCGCGACGTAGCGCATGTCGGCGCCGAGTGCGAGCTGGAAGCCGCCGCCATAGGCGACGCCATGCACTGCAGCAATCACCGGCACCGGCAACTGCCGCCAGCCCCATACCGCCTGCTGCGCGAAGTTGGCCTTGCCGTGGGTGCGAATGGTGAGGTCGCGCTTCTCGCCGCCGGGTATGCCGTTGCCGCCGGAATCCTTCATCGCCGCGAAGCGGCCCATGTCGAGGCCAGCGCAGAAGGCGCGGCCCTCGCCGGACAGCACCACCGCCCGCAGGCCCTTCTCCTTCGACAGACGGTCGGTCGCCGCGACCAGCGCCTCGAACATCTCCATGTCCAACGCATTCATCTTGTCGGCGCGAACCAGGCGAACATCGGCGACGCCGTCCTTGATCTCGATCGCGAGGCGGTTGTCCATCGAGCGGTCTCCCTACGGATGTCTTTGTGACTTTACAGAAGGCTGTCGGAGCGATTTAGTCAATCGACCAATTAACTCACAACATGTCAGGCGGAAACTCCCATGTTCAAGGACAATCTCCTCGAAGGTCGACGCATTCTGGTGACCGGCGGCGGCACGGGCCTTGGCAAAGCGATGGCTGCACGCTTCCTGCAACTCGGCGCCGAAGTGCATATTTGCGGCCGGCGGAAAATCGTCTGCGACGAGACCGCGACCGAACTGATGGACCTCTACGGCGGCCGTGTGACCAGCCATGGCGTCGACATCCGCAATGCCATGGCGGTGGAGGACATGATCGAGGCCATCTTCCAGGAAGGCGGTCTCACCGACCTCATCAACAACGCGGCCGGCAACTTCATTTCCCGCACCGAGGAATTGAGCCCGCGCGGCTTCGATGCCGTCGCCAACATCGTGATGCACGGCACGTTCTACGTGACGCACGCCGTCGGCAAGCGCTGGATCGCCGCGAAGCAGCCGGGCAACGTCGTCTCGATCACGGTAACCTGGGTGCGCAACGGCTCGCCTTACGTGGTGCCCTCGGCGATGAGCAAGTCGGCGATCCACGCCATGACGATGTCGCTCGCGACTGAATGGGGCCGCTACGGCATCCGCCTCAACACCATCGCACCCGGCGAAATCCCGACCGAAGGCATGAGCAAGCGCATCAAGCCCGGTGACGAGGCCGGCGCGCGGACCAAGGCGATGAACCCCATGGGCCGCGTCGGCACCATGGAGGAGCTGCAGAACCTCGCGGTGTTCCTGATCTCCGGCGGCTGCAACTGGATCAACGGCGAGACCATCGCGATGGACGGCGCCCAGGCGCTGGCGATGGGCGGCAATTTCTATCAGTTGCGCGACTGGAGCGACGACGACTGGACCAAGGCCAAGGAGTCGATCAAGGCGCAGAACGAAAAGGATCGCGCGACGCGCACGAGCTGATGGCGCAATCACCCTGTTGATCGGCGACCTGCTCCCTGTAGACTGATCGAGAGTGCTTGCTCCGGCGCAATCCGGGGCGAGGACCGCAGCAAGACATCGAACAAAGAACAAGACGCAATCGGAGGGGAAACATGTCCGTCACGACGGCAGCGTCGACGCTTGTCGACGTCGTGCGCAGGCAGGCGGAAGCGCTTGGCTCCGCCACCGCCTACGAGTTCGAAGGCCGCCTCACCAGCTTCGCCGCATTCGACCGCAAGACCAACCGGGTTGCCAACGCGCTGAAGGCGATCGGCATCAAGCCGCATGAGCGGATCGCCTATTTCGGCAAGAACAGCGACATCTATTTCGAGCTGCTGGTCGGCGCCATGAAGGCCAACGTCGTCATGGCGCCGGTAAACTGGCGCCTCGCCGGTCCCGAGGTCGCCTTCATCGTCGAGGACTGCAAGGCGCCTGCCCTGTTCGTCGGTCCCGAGTTCGTCACGATGATCCGCAACATCCGCGACCAGATTCCGAGCGTGCGGCACATCATCACCACCGAAGGCGGCGCGCCGGAATGGCAGGACTACACGGCTTGGCGCGACGCGCAGAGCGCCGACGCTCCCGGCGAGGCGATCACGCCGAAGGACATCGCGCTGCAGCTCTACACCTCCGGTACCACCGGCAAGCCGAAAGGCGCGATGCTGTCGCACGCCAACTTCCTCAACCTCGTCAACACCGGCAATCCCGAGGAGAAGCCGGACTGG
The DNA here is from genome assembly GCF_051168375.1 of Bradyrhizobium sp. HKCCYLRH1034. NCBI lineage: Bacteria > Pseudomonadati > Pseudomonadota > Alphaproteobacteria > Hyphomicrobiales > Nitrobacteraceae > Bradyrhizobium > Bradyrhizobium sp. HKCCYLRH1034. Next base: position 429,747 of record NZ_JBNPUW010000001.1, read on the forward strand.
AATAAATGGACGACCGACGACGTCTCGCTGATCGCGATGCCGATCTTCCACATCGGCGGCTCCGGCTGGGGCCTGATGAGCCTCTACCACGGCGCCCGCGGCGTGATCGCGCGCGAGTTCGATCCCACGAAGATCCTCGACTTCTTCGAACAGTCCGGCATCACCAAGCTGTTCATGGTGCCCGCCGCGTGCAGTTCGTGGTCCGGCAGCCGCGAGCGCGGCAGGTCGACTTCTCGCGGCTCAAATACATGCTCTACGGCGCCTCGCCGATCCCGGCGGCGCTGCTGAAGGAATGCATCGAGGTGTTCAAATGCGGCTTCGTGCAGATGTACGGCATGACCGAGACCACGGGCACCATCATCGCGCTGCCGCCCGAGGATCACGTCGAAGGGCTGGAGCGGATGCGCTCGGCCGGCAAGCCGCTGCCGGGCGTCGAAGTCGCGATCATCGATCCCTCGGGCAACCCGCTGCCGCCGCGGCAGGTCGGCGAGATCGCCACCCGCTCCGGCTCCAACATGACCGGCTACTGGAACCTGCCGGAGGCGACCGCACGCACGCTCGGTAAGGACGGCTGGCTGCGCACGGGTGATGCCGGCTACATGGACGAGGACGGCTACGTCTACATCCACGACCGCATCAAGGACATGATCATCTCCGGCGGCGAGAACATCTATCCGGCCGAGGTCGAGAGCGCGATCTGCGACCACCCCGATGTCGCCGAGGCCGCCGTGATCGGCATTCCCGACGAGAAATGGGGCGAGGCCGTCAAGGCGATCGTCGTGATGAAGCCCGGCAAGCGCGCCACCGAGACCGACATCATCAATTTCACCCGCACCCGCATCGCCGGCTTCAAGACGCCGAAGAGCGTGGACTTCCTCGACGCCCTGCCGCGCAATCCCTCCGGCAAGATCCTGCGGCGGAATCTGCGCGACCCGTACTGGGCGGGCAAGGATCGGCAGGTGAATTGATCAAGAACGAGGTGCTTGCTGAGACATTCTGGATCGCTTCGCCACGCTCGCGATGGCGTGGAGAGAGGGTACGCTCCTTCCACGCCGTCATTGCGAGGCGCCCTTGCGCCGAAGCAATCCAGGGGCCAAACAACAAGGTCTGGATTGCTGGCTGACGCTCACGATGGCCGCCTTCCAACTACAACCGCCTCACCTCTTGTTCACCCCCATATACCCGAACAGGAAGCCCGCCACCTTGCGCATCTGGATCTCCTCGCTGCCTTCGGTGATGCGGTAGCGGCGGTGGTGGCGGTAGATGTGCTCGAACGGCTTGTGGCGCGAATAGCCCATGCCGCCATGAACCTGGATGGCGCGATCGGCCGCCTCGCAGCACAGACGGTTAGCCCAGTAGTTGCACATCGAGACCTTGTCGGAGAGTGTGTGCTCGACCTGCGCCTGGGTGAGTTGGTCCATCTCCCAGGCGGTCTTGCGGATCAGCAGCCGCAGCATCTCGGCCTGCGTCGCCAGCTCGACCAGCGGCCACTGGATCGCCTGGTTCTCGGCCAGCGCCTTCCCGAACGGTTTGCGCTCACGCGCGTAGTTCACGCTCTCATTGATGCAGAATACGGCCGCACCGAGCGAGCTCGCCGCCTGCCGGATGCGGTTCTCGTGCACGAAGCACTGCGCCAGCGACAGGCCGCGCCCGACCTCTCCGAACAGCGCGTCCTCCGGCACGAACACGTCGGTGAAGCTGACCCGCGGATGGTCGGTCGGCATGTTGAAGGTCCAGAGATACTCCTCGACCTTGACGCCCTCGCTCTTGGCCGGCACCAGGAAGCAGGTGATGCCGCGGGCATCGCCGTCCTTGCCCGAGGTGCGCGCAAACAATGCGCAATGCGTGGCGACGTGCATGCCGGTCGTCCACATCTTCTCGCCGTTGATCAGCCAGCCCTTGACGTTGTCGCGAGTGGCCGGCTCCGCCTTGGTTTCCATGTGGGTTGCGTCCGAGCCGTGATGCGGCTCGGTGAGACCGAACGTGATGCGGTACTTGCCGGTGATCGAGCCGTCGATCATCGCTTTCTGGTCGTCGCGGCCATAGCGGTCGAGCATGGTGACGATCGGCAGATTGCCGACGATCGAATGCTCGTTCTGCAGATCGTTGTGCAGGCCGAGGCCCTTCGAGGCGAAATGCTCGCGGATCACCGCCATCCAGAGGTTCGAGCCGTCCTTGCCGCCGTAGCGCTTCGGGATCGCGAAGCGCAGATGGCCGGCCGCGTCGGCACGGTCCTTGGCCTTGCGCAGCAGCTGCTCCCACTCATGCCGCGGCAGGCCGCCATTCTCGAAATCGGTGCGCGCCCATTCGCGACGATGATCGAAGAAGCGGATGTTGTCGTCGGCCAGCTCCAGCGGCTTGATCTCGGCGGCGATGAAGCGATCGAGCTCGTCGAGGTAGGCGACCAATTCCTTCGGCAAGGAAAAATCCATGGCATGTCTCCCTGTGCGTTTCGCTGTTGTTCTTGGTCCTGATGGGCGCGACCTCCCGTCGCGCGCTTGTGGCGCGCAGCGCCGTTGCGTAATTGGATGACTGCGACACCTGCGCAGGCGCTAAGCTGATGCGCGACAGCCAATCAGAAAACAGGAGGAACGGCCGATGGAGCTGAAGTTTTCGAGAGTGACGCGCAAGGGGCCGATCACGATCGTCACCCTGGCGCGCCCCGAGGTCTACAACGCCCTGCACATCGAGGCGCATTACGAGCTCGAGCGCGTGTTCGACGGCTTCGCCGCCGATCCCGAGCAATGGGTGGCGATCGTGACCGGCGAGGGCGACAAGGCATTCTGCGCCGGCAACGATCTGAAATGGCAGGCGGCCGGCGGCGCGCGCGGCTGGGGCAAAAGCGGCTTCGGCGGACTGACCTCGCGCTTCGATTGCGACAAGCCGCTGATCGCGGCCGTCAACGGCGTTGCGATGGGCGGCGGCTTCGAGATCGCGCTCGCCTGCGACCTGATCATCGCCTCCGAGAATGCGACCTTCGCGTTGCCCGAGCCGCGCGTCGGCCTCGCCGCGCTCGCCGGCGGGCTGCAGCGGCTGCCGCGCCAGATCGGCATGAAGCGCGCGATGGGCATGATCCTGACCGGCCGCCATGTCGGCGCCCGCGAGGGCCACGAGCTCGGCTTCGTCAACGAGGTCGTACCGCAGGGCGAGGCGCTGGCGGCCGCGGAGCGTTGGGCCGAGACCATCGCCAAGAACTCGCCGATGTCGATCCGCGCCTCCAAACAGGCGATCGAGAAGGGCCTCGCGGTGTCGCTGGAGCAGGCCATCACCGAGCAGCGCGACTACGCGGCGGTGCAGGCGATGATCCACTCGCAGGACTACATTGAGGGGCCGAAGGCATTTTCCGAGAAGCGACCGCCGAAATGGTTGGGGCGGTAGCGCATCGCTAAGGTGATCATTCCGGGACACGCGGAGCGCGCGCCCGGAATCCGTGACCACGAACGGGAGTCTGGATTCCGGGCTCGCGACTGCGTCGCGCCCCGGCACGACGGCCGAGGTGATCGCAACGCCTGTCCAGCTCCCGCCGCCGTCATTGCGAGCGAAGCGAAGCAATCCAGAGTCCCAAAGCAGTCTGGATTGCTTCGTCGCTGGCGCTCCTCGCAATGACGGCGGAGAGCTAAGCATCGCTGGTGCCCCTCCCCGCCTCGCGCCTGTAGGACGCGTAGTTGGGCTGATCGACAGCGAGCTTGTCGAGCGTGGTCTGCCAGAGGTGGTCCTTCAGGCCCGGCGTGCCGAGATCGACGGCACCACTGGCGATCTGCTCGGAAAGCACACGATTCAGTTCGAGCAAGTCACCGTCTCGTCTCAATAGCTGTTTCAGCCGCGCGTGCTCCGCGGCATCCGCCGGAGCAGCCTGCGTCAACTGCCGCACCACCAGATCGAGCGCGTTGGTTCCCACGCGCAGCTTGAACGCCGGGTGCCCGGAGATCAGCGGCGCGATGTCGGTGCGCAGGAAATCCGCGACCGCCTTCACCAGCTCCGTCGGCGTCGGTTCGTCCTGCATCAGCCCTCTCCTCTCGGCGCCAGCAGCCGCAGCAGATCGATCTCTGTCTCCGACGCGCGGCGGCCGATCATGGCGCGCTCCATCGAGTGGTCGGGACCCAAGCGAAACCGCTGCATCATGCCGCAACACATCACGCCCCAGCGCAACGTGCCCATGACCTCCCAGAACTTCACCCTGCCGGCATCGACCTTGCGGCCAGCGGCCTCGTAGCCCGCGTACAGCTCCTCGCGCGAGCCAAAGCCGCCGACGGGCTTGTCGATCTCGCCGAAGCGCCAGGAGTTGACGCAGATCCAGCCGAGATCCTCCATGGGATCGCCGAGATGGGCGAGCTCCCAGTCGAGCACAGCGCGCACCCCGTCGGGGCCGATGATGAGATTGCCGTTGCGGAAATCGCCATGCACCAGCGTCACCTCCGCCGAGGGGCCGGGATCGTTGTGCGACAGCCAGCGCAGCGCGAGATCGAACACCGGGCGCGGCCAGTCGAAGCTTTGATATTCGCGCGCGAGCTCCGCGATCTCCCTGGTCGCGTTCATCTCGCGCAACGCGGGCAGCGTCTCGCGTCGAATCCCGTGGATGCCGGCAGCGATGCCGCCGAGCTGGCGCGCGAGGCGTGGCCGCGCCTCGGCGAATTCAGCATCGCGCAGGATCTTGCGCGCGATGGTCTCGCCCTCGACGCGGCGCATGATGAAACCGGCGCCGAGATCGTCCTCCGGCCGTAGCACGTGCAGTACCTCGGGCGACGGCACGCCGGCCGCACAAGCGAGCCGCATCAGCGCCGCCTCGTTGTCGAGCCCGGCGGCACGCCCGGGCGCGGCGCCGTAGCCCTTCGGCGAGCGGCGCAGGATGGCGCCGACATCACCACCGGGATGGACGATGTCGAAGCGCCACGTCTCCTGGCTGGCGCCGCCGGAGAGTTTCGCGGCGCCGCGCACGCCGGTCGCCCCCGGCATGAACGAGGCGACGCAGCGCGACAGCTCGGCCTCGATCATTGGCCCTTGAACTTGGCCGGGCGCTTTTCGAGGAACGCGGTGACGCCCTCCTTGAAATCCGACGTGCCGCCCGCGATGCGCTGCGACTGGAATTCGGCGTTGAGCTGCTCCTCGAACGAGTTCTCCGGGCTGTCCCAGTAAAGCTTGCGGATCTGCGCCAGCGCCACCGTCGGCCCGTTGGCGAGCTCGCGCGCGAGCTTCATCGTTTCCTCCTTGAGGGCCGCATCGTCATAGACGCGGTTGACGAGGCCCCATTGCAGCGCCGTCTCGGCCGGCAGCTTCTCGCCGAGCAGCGACAGCTCGATCGCGCGCGCCTTGCCGACGAGGCGCGGCAACAGCCAGGTCGAGCCGCAGTCGGGAACGAGACCGATGCGGCGGAAGGCTTGCAGGAAATACGCGGACTTCGCGCACAGGATCATGTCGCCCATCAGCGCGAAGCTCATGCCAGCACCGGCGGCCGGGCCGTTGACCGACGTCACGATCGGGCAATGTAGATTGCGCAAGCGGCGCAGGAACGGATGAAAGGCGGTCTCGAGCGCGGCGCCGGCATTGCTGCGGCCGGGCTTGGCCTGCGCATTGCGGCCCTGCAGATTGGCACCGGTGCAGAACGCTCGCCCCGCGCCGGTTACGACCAGGCAGCGCACCTCGGCCTTCTTCTCCTCGATCTCGTCGAGCGCCTCGGCGAGCCCGCCAAGCATGTCGATCGAGACCGCGTTCATGACCTCCTGATGATCGAGCGTGAGGACGGCGACGGGCCCGTCGAAATCGAGCGTGACGTGCTTGAACTGCATGTTTTCCTCTCAAGAGCTTTTCGGTCAGTGCATTCTTCGCCGCGGAAATTTGAAGCGCGGCATGGTTCTGTCAGCATATTTGATTTTTGCGCTTCGCTTGTCCATGGTTGGATCATCCCAATAACCGAAGCGGCGCGCAGCGCGCTCACATCATCACGGAAACGCCCAAGAGAACCCCATGAGCATGTTCGACCTCACCGGCCGTGTGGCCGTCGTCACCGGCGGCAATGGAGGCATAGGCCTCGGAATCGCCCAGGCACTTGCGTCCAGTGGCTGCAACGTCTCGATCTGGGGCCGCAACGCCGAGAAGAACAAGGCGGCTGCGGCGTCGATGGCCGCGGGGCCCGGCAGGGTCGATACCCATGTCTGCGACGTGACGAGCCCTGCTTCCGTCAACGCGGCGATGAAGGCGACACTGGACACCTTCGGTCGCGTCGACGGCTGCTTTGCCAACGCCGGCATCGGCGGCGGCGGCCGCAAGCCCTTCATCGAGCGCAGCGAGGAGGAATGGCGCACAATGTTCGCGACCAATCTCGACGGCGTCTTCCATGCCTTCCAGGCCGCCGCCAAGCACATGACCGCGCGCGCCGAAGCCGGCGATCCGTTCGGCCGCCTGGTCGCGACCTCCAGCCTCGCCTCGCTGTTCGGCACCGCGCGGAACGAGCACTATGCGGCAACCAAGGCGGCAATCAATGCGCTGTGCCGCGCGCTCGCGGTCGAACTCGCACGCCACGGCGTCACCGCGAATGCGATCCTGCCTGGCTGGATCAAGAGCGACATGACCGCAGGCATCATGGGAAACGAGAAGTTCGTCGCCAACGTCATGCCGCGTATCCCGGTGCGCCGCTTCGGCGAGCCGTCGGATTTCGGCGGCATCGCCGTCTACCTCATGAGCAAGGCGTCGTCCTATCACACCGCAGACTGCCTCGTGATCGACGGCGGCTATACCGCATTCTGACTCCTCGCAGTGGGAGGTGAGCCGGTGCGCCGGTTCACCAACCGCGGATTGTTCCCGTGCTGCACTGCAAGATTTCGGAAATTTAATCCACCCCTGGCTGCCACACCCCCGTGACCCGGGCGTTGTCTTCCATCACATAACGGAGAGACGTCCAAGGAAGGATACCATGAAGCGCGGTGTGACGGTTTTGGCCTGTGTGTCTGCCCTGGCTGTGGCCGGTTACTTTGCAATGGCCAAATGGGGCATTCAGCACGAAAGCCGCGAGTTCTTCGATGCCGCGCGGCAGCGGTCGATCAATGTCGATGTCGCCGTGCGCAAGGACTACGAGATGAAGGCCAATGCCGGGCTGTGGCGGCTGCCGGTCGCCATCATCAGCAACGGCAACACAGTGAAGAACACCGAGTACTCCTTCCTCGCGAACGTGTTCGCCGCGCGCGGCTACCTTGTCGCCAGCGTCCAGCAGGACCTTCCGACTGATCCGCCGCTCGTCACCAAGGTCGGGATGCCTTATGTCGGCCGGCTCGACGTCTACCGGAAAGGCGAGGCCAACATCCTCTGCGTGCTGAACGAGATGAAGAAGCGTCATCCGAATGCCGACTACGATCACCTGACCCTGGTCGGCCACTCCAATGGCGGCGATACCGCGATGTATTTCGCCAAGGAGCATCCGAACATCGTCTCGCAGGTGGTGACGCTCGACAATCTGCGCGTTCCTTTCGTTATCAGGGACAAGCTCAAGATCCTGTCGTTCCGCTCGGATGATCCGCAGTTCAAGACCGACCCCGGCGTTCTGCCAACGCATGTCGACAAGAAGAGCGGCATCGACATCATCAAGACCGAGTTCCAGCACACCTGGATGAGCGACCGCGGCCCCTACACGGCGCGGGAACGGATCCAGGCGACGCTCGACAAATATCTCGGCGGCGATGCGACGAGCGAACTGGCCCCGGCAGACACCGACAATCTGATCGTGACCAACGGCGCAGCGGCCCTGCCCTGATCTGACGACACCTCAGCGCTGGCGTGCGATGGCAGCTGCGCGATTGCGCAGCTGCCATCGCACGCGTCAGTCCTGCGGTTTCTTGGCCGGTGGGCCGTTCTTATTCCCCGGCATGCCCTTGATGTTCGACGGGTCCTGAGCGCTGACGTCCGGATTATGGCGGTTGATCGTGGACGAGCCGACGGTGCCGCCTTTCCTCTCAGTGCCCGGTCCGTTCTTGTTGCCAGGCGCGCCCTGGATGCCTGCTCCGGAATTCTGCGCACTCGGCGGCGGCGTGGTCTGTGGGCTGCCCTGCGCCAGCGCTGACGTGGCCGAGACGACGAATGCGCAAGCAACCAGACTGATCATTTGTTTCATGGGCGACCTCCATTTGTAGTTGCCGTGCTGTCCGAACGTGGCGCTGGCGGAGCCGTTCCCGGAAACATGGGAATTTCCCGCGACGACGCCGAGGGGCGCACTCCTGCCCGCTTTATTGGCTTCCGGATCGCGTCACGGCCCACTACGGTCGGGGAACCGACGCATCAGAGGCCTCTACATGGAATACCTCGCCACCGATCTCAGCCCGCGCCAGCGCTACAAGATCCTGACCTCCTTCGTGCTGCCACGGCCGATCGCCTGGGTTACGACGAGAGGCGAGACCGGGGTGGTCAACGCCGCACCGTTCTCTTTCTTCAACGTGCTCGGCGAGGACCCGCCGCTGTGCGTGTTCGCGATCAACCTGCGGCCGGACGGCCGGATCAAGGACACGCTGGTCAACATCCGCAGCTCAGGCGAGTTCGTGGTCCACATCACCGACGAGCCCCTGGCGCAGGCGATGCACGAGACCGGCGGCGACTTTCCGCCCGAGATCGGCGAGCCGGATCACCTTGGGCTCAAGCTCAAACCGTCCCGGATGATCGGCGTTCCGCGGTTGGCGGAGGCACCGTTCGCGATGGAGTGCAAGACCTGGCAGCTCATCGACGTCAATGGCGATCGCGTGCTGGTGCTCGGCGAAGGCCTCGCCTTCCACATCCGTGACGAATTGTGGGACACCGAGAAGATGCGGGTCGAGATGGAGTTATTCCATCCTGTCGGGCGCATGTTCGCCGACTGCTATTGCCGCACCGACGACCGGATGGATTTCCCGCCGGCGAAGGGCGCTGGCTGAACGCCCTGGCCGCCGGGCCCGGGCGTCAGTAGGTTGCGGCGAGATAGTCGACGATCTTGCCGACATCGGCCGCGTCGATCGGGGCGCCATAAACCTTGATCATCTTGGTGACTTCGGCCTGCCAGAACTCCTTCTTGTTCTGCATCGGCGGTTGCGTCTTGATATAGTCGGAGGAGTGACAGGCCGTGCAGTTGCCCTGCACTACGGCGAGATCGGGCCCGGGCTTGAAGGCGGCAGTCTCCTGCGGAACCTGGTAGTTGACCGGCGCCGCGGTCAGGGCGATGGGGCTGCCCGCAAGGCAGCCAAGTCCGGTGGCTAGCGTGGCGACGAGGAAAAACGTCCGCTGCATGGGTGCTGCTCCTCAGGCCGCCGTGACGCGGACGGTTTCGATGACGTTGCGCAGATAGCCGGCCGGATTCCAGCGCGGCGTCTCCGGCTGCGTCTCGCCGGAATTGCTGGTGGCACGCACCTTGAGATCGTGGGATCCCGCGGCAAGCTTCACCGCCAGCTTCCACTCGCGGAAGGAATATTTCCCGAGATCCCTGCCGAGCTTGGCGTCGGTCCAGGTCTTGCCGCCGTCGGTCGAGACCGCGACCTGCTTGATTCCCGCCCCGCCGTCGAATGCGATGCCGCGCAGCACCGCCCTGCCCGCCTTGAGCTTCGCGCCATCGGCCAGGCTGGTGATGAACGAGCGGACCGTGAAGCGGTTGATCGGGATCGTCGCTCTCGGTGTGGTGCCGGGCTCGACGGCGTTGTTCGGCGTGTCTGGAATTCGATAGGCCGATTTCATCCAGAAGCCGTCGAACACGTTGTCGATGACGGTGATCTCGTTGAGGTGCTTGACCCAGTAGGTGCCGTAATAGCCGGGCACGATCAGGCGCAACGGAAAGCCGTTGAGGAACGGCAGATCCTCGCCGTTCATGCCGTAGGCCAGCATCACCTCGCCATTCATGGCGTGATCGAGGTCGAGCGCCTTGACGAAGTCCGGCGTCTTGTCGATCACCGGTCCGTCCATGCCGCCGAAGGTGACCTGTCTGGCGCCGGCCTGGACGCCCGCCATGTCGAGCACGGTCTTGAGCGGCACGCCCCGCCAGCGCGCATTGCCCATGGCGCCGTTGCCAAGCTGGCCACCTGCGACGCGCGGCTCGAAGAAGCCGCGGCTGTTGCCGGAGCATTGGTTGACGGCGACGATCTCGGTCGCCTTCATCTTCCGGATGTCCTTGAGCGACAGCTTGAGCGGCTTGTCGACCTTCCCCTTGATCGCGAGCGTGAACCTGTCCGGATCGAGATCGTAAGGCAGGCCCGCCAGATGATAGCGGACGAAGAAGGCATTGTTCGGCGTGATCACGCCGTCATTGAACACCCCGAATGGCGTTTCGAGTTGCGGCGGCCGGCTGGTCAGGCCGATCATCGGCCGCTTCTGCGGATACTTCACCAGCGGGCGCTCGCCGTTGGCGAAGGGCAACGTCACGGTGTCCTCGGCCAGCGCGCGAGTCGCGCCAAACCCGCCCAGCAGCGCCGCCAGCCCTGCTCCCTTGAGCAGATCACGTCTGTCGATCATGCAACTCCCTCCGGAGTGGTCGTTTTGAACCCGCGGTCATCACCGCCGGCTCTCATCGAAATCTGGCGGCATGCACGGCCGCTGCGAATTGATCGTTGCACATTCTCTCACTGCGAGAAAAGCCGCGAACGTCAGCAATCATAGCATCGCAGCGCGGCAACGGCCGAGACTTCGCACGTGCAACAAGAGCAATCGTGCATCGAACCGCAGGGGCGGGCAATCGGGGCCGTCAGGCGGCGCGTGCCCACCGACGGCGCCGGCGAGGGACGACGTTGGGCACGGCGCGCTCCACGGTTGTTGCACGCCGCGATGAGCTCGCCGCTCCTTTGTGCACCCTACAGGCGCAACTACGTGCCCTGCCCGATCTTGTCCTGCGTCTTGGTATCGAAATCGCTGGCGTCGTGGCGCTCGTGGAGCTGGCTCTTGGGATCGCCGGAGACGCGGTTGACCATGCGGCCGCGCTTCACAGCGGTGCGCTGCGCGATCTGGTCGGTCCAGCGCTGGACATTCCTGTAGTCCTGCACCGAGAGGAACTCGCCGCCTTCGTAGAGCAGGCCCTTGGCGAGCGCGCCGTACCACGGCCACACCGCGATGTCGGCGATGGTGTAGTCGGGGCCGGCGAGATACTCGCTTTCGGCCAGGCGGCGGTCGAGCACGTCGAGCTGGCGCTTCACCTCCATCGCGAAGCGGTCGATGGCATACTCGATCTTGGTCGGCGCATAGGCATAGAAATGGCCGAAGCCGCCGCCGAGATAGGGCGCAGCCCCCATCTGCCAGAACAGCCAGGACAGGCATTCGGCGCGCTTGGCCGGCTCGGTCGGCAGGAAGGCGCCGAACTTCTCGGCCAGATGAACCAGGATCGCGCCGGACTCGAACACGCGGATCGGCTCCGGCCCGCTGCGATCCAGCAGCGCCGGGATCTTGGAATTGGGATTGATGGCGACGAAGCCCGAACCGAACTGATCGCCCTCGCCGATCCGGATCAGCCAGGCGTCATATTCGGCGCCGCTGTGGCCGAGCGCCAGCAGCTCCTCGAGCATCACTGTGACCTTTACGCCGTTCGGCGTTCCCAGAGAATAAAGCTGCAAGGGATGACGACCGACAGGCAATTCCTTCTCGTGCGTCGGACCTGCGATCGGCCGGTTGATGTTGGCGAAGCGGCCGCCGCTGGCCTTGTTCCAGGTCCAGACCTTGGGCGGCACATAGCTGTTCTGTTCAGACACGGCAGACTCCGGCGTGAGCGTCAGGAGCGAGCGTTTTAGGCGCATATGCCGTCGAGCGGAAGCCACGCTGCGCGCGGGCGCCATCAGCATTTTCTGCATTGCGCGGTCGAACCTGCGATGACAGAACGGAGACAAGACAACAATGACGGTCCGTCGCGGGCCGGCTCCTGGAAACGCCGATGACTGCAAGTCCCCTGCCCCCCGACCGCATTCCCGTGATCGTCGGCGTGGGCGAGATCGTCGATCGCCCCAAGAACATCGGCGACGGTCTCGAGCCGCTGGCGCTGCTCGAACAGGCGATCCGCCGCGCGGAAAATGACGCGGGCGCCAAGCTCATCCAGGACACCGGCTCGCTCGACGTCGTCAACTTCCTGAGCTGGCGCTACCGCGATCCCGAGCAGCTTCTCGCGCAGCGGCTCGGCGTGAGCCCGGCGCACTGCCACTACGGTCCCGTCGGCGGCGAGAGCCCGATCCGCTTTCTGCACGAGGCCGCCTTGCGCATCGCGCGCGGCGAATGCGAGGTCGCGGTGGTCTGCGGCGCCGAGGCGCAATCGACCGCGACCAAGGCCGAACGCGCCGGCGTGACCCTGCCGTGGACGCCGTTCGCGCATGACGTCGAGGAGCCGAAGCGCGGCGCTGCATTCCAGAAGCCGCTGGCGGTGAAGCTCGGCGTGTTCCGTCCGGTCTCGGTCTATCCGTTCTACGAAGTCGCGAGCGCAGCCAAATGGGGCCAGACGACGCGGCAGGCGCTCGCCGAATCCGGCGAGCTGTGGTCGCGCTTTTCCGCGGTTGCCGCCTACAATCCCAACGCCTGGCTGAAGCGGCACTTCGCGCCCGAGGAGATCACGACGCCGTCAGCCGACAACCGCCCGATCGCCTGGCCCTACACCAAGCTGATGGTCGCCAATCCCATGGTCAACATGGGGGCGGCGCTGATCCTGACCAGCCTGGCCAAGGCGCGTGCGGCAGGCATTGCCGACAGCCGCATGATCTATCCGCTCGGCGGCGCATCGGCGGAGGATCCGCGCGACTACCTCACGCGCGATCAGTTCGCCGAAAGTCATCCGCAGAACGCCGTGCTGCGGGCAGCGATGAACATCGTCGGCGGCAACGGCGCGGCGTTCGACGTCATCGAGCTCTACAGCTGCTTTCCCTGCGTGCCGAAGATGGCGCGACGAATTCTCGGCCTCGGCGCTGACGTGGAGCCGACCGTTACCGGCGGGCTGACCTTCTTCGGCGCGCCGCTCAACACCTACATGACGCATGCCGCCTGCGCGATGGTGCGGCGGCTGCGCGGCGGCGCCAGGCGCGGCCTGCTGTACGGCCAGGGCGGCTTCGTCACCAAGCATCATGCGCTGGTGATCTCGCGCGAGCCGCCGTCATCGCTGTCGCAGGAGGTGAGCGTGCAGGCCGAGGCCGATCGGCATCGCGCCGCCGCGCCGGAGTTCGTCAGCGAGGCCGGCGGCAGCGGCAGGGTCGAGAGCTTCACCGCGCTGTTCGATCGCAACGGCGAGGTCGAGCATGGCGTGGTGATGCTGCGCACCGAGCAGGACACGCGCACGCTGGCGCGCGTGCCGGCGCAGGACGCAGCCACGCTGGCGCGGCTGATGGATCAGGACAGGTCGCCGGTCGGCGCGCTCGGCACGATCACGATGGCCGCCGATGGTGTGCCGGAGTGGCGGACGAATTAGTTCGCTTCCGTCGACTCACACCTCCCGCGCCTCGTGCTGCCAGCGCGCATAGGCCGTCTCCCAATCGGGATCGCGCTCCGCCGCGAAGCCGAGCGTCCTGCCGCCGCCGAGGTCGCGGAAGCCGGTCATGGCTCGGCGGTGCGCGCCGCTTCTGACATAGGCGCGCATGCTGGCCTCGTCGGTCCAGACCGTCAGCGTGTGATAGATGCCATTCACCGGACGAAGCTCGACGCGCAGATTCCCGCGAGCCGCACGCGCCTGGCGGACGGCGCGCAGCGTGTGCCACCAGAATCGCGCCAGCCGCGTGAGGCCGCGATGCGGGCGGAAGCCGGTGACGGACACGTAGACGCTCATGGCGCGCTCCTGGATCGCAACCGCCGCGCGATGGAACGGTCGCGCCGACAGGTGTGAGCACAACGCTGCCCGCCGCCTCCTGGATGTCGGAGTGCGGATCACGGGCCGGCGCTCAGCGCCCACTCCGCCTGGGCGTCACGTTGGCAGGCACCGTGCCCGTGGTCTCCGCAGCCGCCGGAGGCGCGCTGTCGTCGCCCGCCAATTGCTGGTCGCGCTTGCGCGCGAGCGCCTCGTCACGCCGGGCGGCCGCGACCGCCAATTCCGGATCCAGCTTGAGCGCCTGGTTGAAGTCGGCGAGCGCGCGGTCGTAGCGCCCCTTTGCCAGCCACACCGCGCCACGGTCGCTGTAGGTTGCGGCATCGCTGAAGCCCATGCGCACGGCGTGGTCGAGATCGACAAGGGCTTCGTCGAGATCTCCCTTGCGCTGGAACGCAAGTCCACGATCGTGGAACAGCATCGGGTTGTGCGGATCGAGCCGGATCGCCCGCTCATAATCGCCAAGCGCCCGGTCGAAGCGTCCCATGCGGACCAGATCCCTGGCGCGGTAGTGATAGAGATCGGCATTGCGGGGCGCGAGCCGGATTGCCTCGTCGAAATCGGCGACGGCGCCCTCGAGATCGCCCTGCCGGCTGCGGTCCATCGCGCGCTTCACCAAGGATGCGGCGGTCATCGGCGCAGCCGGGACGACCGGCTCTGACGCTTTCAGCTCTGCCGGCGGAGGCGGCGCGGGGGCCTCCGCCGCCGGAGGCGGCACCGGGAGCACGGCTCCGGTCGCGTCCTGGACGGCAGGCGCCGGAACGGTCTCACCTGCGACCTTGCGCTGCGGCCCCGATCGGGCCTGCGGCGACGGTGTCACGATCGAGCGCGTCGCCTGCCTGCTCATCCAGTCACCGGCGGAGGGCAACAGCAGAATCTCGAGGCCGATCAGGACCGCGCTGAGCACGGCGGTCGCCGCGGTAAACTGCAGGATGGCGTCCCAGCGTTCGCGGCGGACGCGGTCGCGCTCGGAGGCGAGATGGGCGTCGTATTCGGCACGCAGGCCCGCGTCGCGCAGCACGTTGTAGGCGACGATGATCAACTTGAGCTGATGCTCCGAAGCCGCATCGGCGCTGCCCCGGAGGTCGGGATGGTGCGCCTTGGCGGCCTGGCGGAACGCCCGCTTGATCGTATCGAGATCGGCCCGCGGCGATACGCCGAGCACCTCATAATGCGTCGTCATGGCGCGATCCCGAGCCTCTCTTCCGAGGCCGGTCCGGGATCACGCGGGGAGCAGGTCGAGCGCATAATGGGCGCCATCGCGGGTGAGCCGACCGAACGCGGCCCACGGAAAATGAGATCCACAAACCAACATCTTTTCTGCAACGATACGATCGAGCAATCTGCGCCGGCTGACCTCGGCAGCCGCGCCGTCCTGGTCATAGGCGCCGTGCCATTCCGGATGGCGCAGGCACAACGCCGGCACATAGGCGGTGTCGCCGGAGATCATCAGTTGCTCCGCTCCGGAGCCGAGATGAAACGCGGTGTGCCCCGGCGTATGACCGGGGACGCTGACGAAGCGGATGCCGGGCACCACCTCGTCCTCGCCCTCGACCGGCAGCACGTTCTTCCAGCCCGGGATCACGCTCTGGATGCGGCGCGCCAGCGGCTGCCGCCACGGCGGCAACCGGCTGGTCAGAGATGCATCGGTCCAGAATTTGTACTCGGCCGCAGCCACGATGATCTCGGCGGTGGGAAACACCGGCGCGTCGGTGTTCTCGCCGAGCAGTCCGAAGATATGATCGGGATGGAAGTGCGAGATCAGGATGGTGTCGATGTCCTCCGGGCGAATGCCGGCTGCTTTCAGATTGTCCAGCATGCGACCCGAAACGAAGATCGAGTCGGAATTGTAGCCCTGCACCTGACCACCGCCGCCGGCATCGCAGAGCACGGTCTTGCCCTTCAGCCGCACCACGAAGGTGGAGATCGGGACCGGGACGAAGGCCGGGCTCAGACCAGCGGCGCGCAGTGCGTCCTTCACGTCGCTGATGCTGGCATTGCTGATGAAGCCGGCCTCGTGCGGCTTTTCCCACACGCCGTCGTAGAGGGCGATCACCTCCGCCTCGCCGATCGTGATCCGGCGATAGCCGCGTGCGGGATCCTCAGTGCGGCGGTGCGGCTTGGCGGCAACGACGGCTAGTCCCGCATCGAGACCCAAGGCAGCCGCGGCCGTCGCGGCCGATAGCACCAGGGTCCTTCGCGAAAAACCACCCGCAATCACATTGCCTGCCACTCAAATATACCGTCGGTTGAATAAATGCCTAACACAAGTTAATCTCCGCACCTTAGCGGGATTATGGCGCGACAACGGCCTTTCTGGCTGGGGCGTTAGGTGTGGGGAGTCTGCAACGGTGGGGGATGATCCGGTCGAGCGGGGCGCCGCCTGACGAATGGCGCACGCATGAGCGTCGACGTGGTTCGCGGGGGCGTCGTCGGCTCTGTCCGCGGCTATCGGTAGGGCTGTGTCGTTCGACTATCGGATGCGACAGCGGCCAATCTCGGCCGCTGTCCTCCGCTTCGTCATGTCTTGGGTCAGGCGGCGCGAACCGATTGCAGGAAGCGGCTGACTTCCTGCTTGAGACGCTGGCTATCACCGGAGAGCTGGCGCGCGGCGCTGAGCACCTGCCCCGAGGTGTCGCCGGTCTCGCTGGCGCCGCGCTGGACATTGGAAATGTTAGCGGACACCTGCTGTGTACCCGCGGCGGCGTGCTGGATGTTGCGCGAGATCTCGGCGGTTGCTGCGCCCTGCTCCTCGACCGCGGCCGCCACCGTCGCGGCGATCTCCGACAGCCGCTCGATCGTCGTCGAGATCTCCCTGATGGCGCCGACCGACTCCTGCGTGGCCCCCTGGATGCCGGAAATCTGTTGGCCGATCTCGCCGGTCGCCTTGGCGGTCTGTTCGGCCAGCGCCTTGACCTCGGAGGCGACGACGGCAAAGCCGCGGCCGGCTTCGCCCGCCCGCGCGGCCTCGATCGTGGCATTGAGCGCCAGCAGATTGGTCTGCCCGGCGATCGTGTTGATCAGTTCGACGACGTCGCCAATGCGGGTCGCCGCCTTCGACAGCTCGCCGACACGATCATTGGTGCGGCGTGCCTGCTCGACCGCATCGGAGGCGATGCGCGCGGACTCCTGCACCTGGCGGCTGATCTCACGGACCGACGAAGTGAGTTCCTCGGTCGCCGAGGCGACGGCCTGAACATTGGCCGACGCCTCTTCGGAGGCCGCGGCGACGGTGGTGGAAAGCTCCTGCCCTCGCACGGCGGTGCTCGACAGCGAGTTGGCCGAGCTCTCGAGCTCGCTGGAGGCCGAGGACACCGTATTGACGATGTTGCCGATGGCGCCTTCGAAACTGTTGGCGAGCTCCGACATCTCCCGCTTGCGCGAGGCGGCTGCTCGCCGCTCCTGCTCACCGAGCTCCCTGGCGTTGAACCGCACCATCGTCTGGACGGTCTGCAGGTTACGCAAGGCGCGGCCGATCTCGTCGTCGCGCTCGATGTGCATGCGGGTGTCGAGCTTGCCCTGGGTGATGCTTTCCATCGTCTCGTTCACATGATCGAGCGGCGCCACGATCACGTTCATTGTGCGCAGCCCGACCAGGCCACACAGCACGACACCGGTGGCAGCAATCGCCACGGCGGTCATTCCGGCGAGCCCGCCCTCCCCGAACGAGATGACACCAAGCACGAGCAGGAACAGCGTCTGCAATCCGACCAGCGTTCGCAGCCGTGCCGCGATCGTGCCGGTGAACATCGAGAGATGGTCGAACACCGAGCGGCGGCGGACGATGCCGTCGTCGATCTTGTAACCATGTGGCCGCTTTTCGCGGATCGCCGCATAGACCTGCTCGGCCTCTGCGCGCTGGTCGGCGGGCAGCTTGGTGCGCACCGAGGTGTAGCCGACGACCTGGCCGTCTTTGCAGATCGGCGACGCCGTCGCCAGCACCCAGTAATAGTCGCCGTTCTTGCGGCGGTTCTTGACCGCGCCGACCCAGGGACGGCCGGCCTTGAGCGTGGTCCAGAGATTGTCGAAGGCTTCAGGCGGCATGTCCGGATGACGCACGATGTTGTGCGGCTGCCCCATCAGCTCGGCTTCGGTGAAGCCGGCCGCATCGACAAAATCCTGGTTGAAGAAGGTCAACTTGCCCTTCGTGTCGGTCTTGGACACGATCAGCGTGTCATCCGTGATCGGATACTCGACGTTGGTGACGGGCAAATTCTTACGCATGGCGAGTCTTTCAATCGACGATGATGGCCGCGAGTCATGCCGGCATCGGCATGACTAATTTTGCTGCAAACGATGCGTCGATTGTCGCAGTCGCCGATTAACCTAAGATAAAATGCCGCAACCGTTGAAATACGGGTCGCTGGACCCCGTTCACGGACGGCCGCAATCTCACAAGACCTGTCGCCGGCGTGTCTCCTCGATACGAGCCAGACAGAACGGCCCAACCATGTTGCCGCCGTTGATGCAGGAAACTGGATCAATCGGTGCGAACCGTTTGCAGGAAGCGCAAGAGCGCCAGCAGGTTGGTTCGGCCGGCGGTGATATTGATCGGCTCGACGATTTTGCCGATGCGGGTCGCGGCCTTCGACAGCCCGCCGAGGCGATCGGTGGTCCCGCGCGCCTGGCCGGCTGCCTCGCCCGCCATCCGCGCCGACCGGCCCACGAAAAAAGGGCGCGGCCTCGCGGCCACGCCCTGGTCTGGTCGGGATCTGCGCGCCGGAATCAGGCTGCGCGCACGGTGTCCAGGAAACGTCCAACCTCGAGCTTCAGTCGGTTGCTGTCGCCGGACAGCATTTGCGCCGCCGAGAGCACCTGGGACGACGCCGAGCCGGTCTCGCCGGAGCCGCGCTGCACCCCGGCGATAGCCGCGTCATTCCAGCTCGATCGGCTGATAGGCGCCGGTCTCGTCGAGCGCCGTGCCCCAGATCTTGTGCGAGGCCTGATGTTCGGCGGGGCCGAAGTTGAGCGAGGCGCCAAGACCGAGATCGATGTTGCGCATCGACTCCAGCGTATCGATCAGCCGCTCGGTATCGAGCTGCGGACCGGCCTGCTTCAGGGCCTGAACCAGGATACTCGCCTCGATGTAGCCCTCGAGCGAGGTGTAGTCCGGCGGTTCGCCGGGGAAGTGTCGAGCCAGCGCGGCCTTGTAGTCGAGCACCACGCTCGAATAGCCGGAGACGGCGGGAACGGTCTGGGTCACGACGACCCCGGCCGCGTAGCGCGAACCGAGCAGCATGAGCTCATTGGCAAGCGCCGATGCGCCGACCGCCGACACATTGACGAAGAGGACGCCGGGAAGCGCGTCGCGCGCCTTTTCGATGAACTTCGCCGCCGCGCGCGAGGTCGCGACCATGATGACCGCGCGGACGGGCACCTTCTGGGCCTTGAGCTGGTTGATCGCCGGCTCCACATCGACGGTGTTGCGGGTGTAGTTGACGCGCAGGATCGCGGCGTCGCTGAGGCCGAGGACGCGAAACGCCTTTGCCACGCCGGCAAAGCCTGCATCGCCGAACGAATCGTCCTGCGCGAACAGCGCAATCTGGCGTGGCGGCACGCGGCGCAGCTTCACCAGGTAACGGACCAGCGCATCGGCTTCTTCCGAATAGCTCGGACGATAGTTGAAGACGTAGCGGTCCGGCGGATCGTGGCGCGAGACGTTCGCACCGGTATAGGGGCTGAAGAACAGCATCCGGCGCTCGAGCGAATATGGGATCGCGACGGCCGCCGTCGCGGTCCCGAAACTGCCGACGAAGCCGAACACGCGCTCCTTTTCGTAGAGCTGCTTCATGGCGTCGAGCGTGCGGTTCGGATCATAGCCGTCATCGGCGACGACGAGCTTGAGCATCCGGCCATTGACCCCGCCGGCGTCGTTGGCGCGGTTGAAGGCGGCTTCGATGCCGACCTTGAGCAGCCGGCCCGATTCCTTGTTCGCGCCCGACAGTGGCAAGACGCTGCCGAACGTGATGTCGCGCTCCGTGACGCCGCGAGCCGATGGAGCAGGCACGGCGCTCGTCGCACCAGCTGCAGCGATGGAGGGCGCAGAGTCCGGCAGCGCGCCGGCCGCCGTTGCGGGCGCGCCGATCGATCGCTCGATGTCTGCGAGCTGAAGCTCGGCCCGCCGGCAGTCCTGGCGGCCACTCGCCACGGCCGCGCGACCGTCGGCGATGGAGCGGTCGAACTCGCGCGTCAGCTCGTTGCGATCGCCGTCGTCGCTCGACGCCTCCCGGATGACGGCCTGGAACTTGCCGATGATGGCCTGGATCCGCGGCCGCGGGATCTCGCTGCAGGCAAGGGCCGCCCCGATGGCGGGACCGATCCTGCCGCCGAGGTCGCGCACGACGGCGAGGTTGTCGCCGGGCGCGGCATCGACCGAGGTCGTGAGCATGAGGGTGATGATGATCACCGAGGAAGTCGCGAGCGGTCGGATCCGGTTCACCACCTCGTGGCGGGGCCGGAGGTCAAGGAAGGCCATCATGACGGGATTTGAACTCGTTGAGACACGCTGGTCGGATCGTTGATTGAGCTAGTGAGATTGCCGCGGCCTGTCAGGCCGCGCGGACCGTCTGCAGGAAGCGGCTGACCTCGCGCTTGAGGCGGTTGCTGTCTGTCGACAGCCCCTGGGCCGCCTCCAGCACCTGGGTCGAGGCCGAGCCGGTCTCGGTGGCGCCGCGCTGCACGTCGGTGATGTTGACGGAGACCTGCTGCGTGCCGTGCGCCGCCTGCTGCACGTTGCGCGAGATCTCCTTGGTCGCGGCGTTCTGCTCTTCGACAGCGGCTGCAATCGTCGAGGAAACCTCCGACAGCCGCTCGATGCTGCCGGAGATCAGCCTGATCGCCGCAACCGATTCCTGTGTCGCCGCCTGGATGCCGGCCACCTGCTGGCCGATCTCATCGGTCGCCTTGGCGGTCTGCTCCGCCAGCGCCTTGACCTCGGCGGCGACCACGGCGAAGCCCCGCCCCGCCTCGCCGGCACGCGCCGCCTCGATCGTGGCGTTCAGCGCCAGCAGATTGGTCTGCCCGGCAATGCTGTTGATCAGCTCGACCACGTCGCCGATGCGGCTCGCCGCGCGCGACAGCTCGCTCACCCGCTCGTTGGTCTTCTTCGCCTGCTCGACCGCTTCGTTGGCCATGCGCGCCGATTCATGCACCTGGCGGCCGATCTCGGTGACCGAGGACGTCATCTCCTCGGTGGCCGAGGCGACGGATTGCACGTTGGTCGACGCTTCCTCCGACGCAGCCGCCACCGTGGTTGCGAGCTCGCCGGCGCGGACCGCCGTCTTGCTCAAGGTATCCGCCGAGACTTCCAGTCTGGACGAAGCCGACGAGACCGTCTCGACGATCTCGCCAACGGCGCTTTCGAAGTCGTCGGCCATCTTGTGCATGTCGGCCTTGCGGCGGGCCAGCGCCCGCTGCTCGGCTTCCTTCTGCTCCGCTTCCAGCGCGTGACGTGCGACCGCATTGCTCTTGAACACCTCGACGGCGCCGGCCATCTCGCCGATCTCGTCGCCGCGTCCTACGCCGGGGACCTCGACGTCGAGACGGCCGCCGGCGAGGCTCTTCATCGCGCTGGTCATGCGATGCAGAGGGCTGGTGATGCCGCGCCCGACGAGCGTCGACACGACGAGCAGGATCAGCAGCACGATCCCGGCCGCCATCAACGACTGCCGCGTCGAGGCCCAGGCCTGAGCCGAGAGGTCATCGATATAGACGCCGGTCCCGACCAGCCAATTCCAGGGTGCGAAGCCTGCGACATGGGTGAGCTTGGGCTGCGGCGTCTCGGAGCCGGGCTTCGGCCAATCGTAGTCGACGAAGCCGCGGCCATGCTGGCGAACCACGTCGATCATCTCTTGGAACAGCTTCTTGCCGTTCGGATCCTTCATGTCCGCGACGTCCTGCCCGATCAGCTTGGTCGAGATCGGATGCATCAGCATCTTCGCGGTCATGTCCGTGACGAAGAAATACTCGTTGCCGCCATAGCGGAGCTGGGAGGCGCGCTCCAGAGCGCGCTTCTGCGCGTCGGCGACCGAGATCGTCCCCTTCTGCGCGGCAGCATGCTCCTCGGCGAAGATGGCGAGCGCGAGCTCGGTCAGATGCCGCAGCTCGAGCTGCTTCTGCTGCTTGAGGCCGGCAGCGAGCTCACGGGAATTGAAGGCAGTCAGGCCGATCAGACCGAGGAAGCTCAGACCGATCAGGGCGTAGATCTTGATCCCGATGGTGAGCTTGAGGCGATGAGGCATTGCAAACGACATGTCAGTCTCCACGGGCGCGACTCATGCTTGGGGCGCTCGGGGACAGATCACGTCGACGGTCGGGGGGCTCGCCCTCGTCGTCACGCAAACGGGCCCGCAGCCCACGCGTGGAAGCTACGGAACCCAATATTAAGTCTGGTTAAGACGATGTCCGTGCAAATACGGAGCAACGATCGAAAACTGATCGTTGCCCGTCCAGATCGGTAACGCGCTCCGGCTTGCCGTGCGACGCGTCGTCTCGTGCCGTGCGACCGAACGAGAGAAGCGCCGTCTGCCCGTGGGACTCGACTGCGCGTTGGCCGCGAACGTCCAGACCCTACGCGCCGATTCTTAACACAAGTTAAAAACGCAGATTGACTACGCAGGTTAGTTTGCCGGCGTCGATGCAACGCGAGACAACGCAAAAGGCCGGAGCGTTCGATGCTCCGGCCTTTTAATCCCCTGCGCAATCCGAGTTGGCCGCTTCCGCGTCTCGGCGTTACGCCGCCCGCACCGAACCGAGGAAGCTCGCGACCTCCTGCTTGAGACGGTTGCTGTCGCCGGACAGCGCCTGTGCCGCTGAGAGCACCTGGGCCGAGGCCGACCCGGTCTCGGCCGCACCGCGCTCGACGTCGGCGATGTTGGACGAGACCTGCTGCGTGCCATGCGCCGCCTGCTGGACGTTGCGCGAGATCTCCTGCGTCGCCGCGCCCTGCTCTTCGACGGCGGCTGCGATGGTCGAGGAGATTTCCGACAGCTTCTCGATCGTGGAGGAGATCTCCTTGATCGCGCTGACCGACTCCTGCGTTGCGACCTGGATGCTCGAGATCTGCTGGCCGATCTCGCCAGTCGCCCTCGCGGTCTGCTCCGCCAGCGCCTTGACCTCCGAGGCGACGACCGCGAAGCCGCGGCCGGCGTCGCCGGCGCGTGCGGCCTCGATGGTGGCGTTGAGCGCCAGCAGGTTGGTCTGGCCGGCAATCGTGTTGATCAGTTCGACGACGTCGCCGATGCGGGTGGCAGCCTTGGACAGCTCGCTGACGCGCCCGGTCGTGGTGCGGGCCTGGCCGACGGCGTCGTTGGCGATGCGCGCCGATTCCTGCACCTGGCGGCTGATCTCGGTGACCGACGAGGCCATCTGCTCGGTCGCAGACGCCACCGACTGGACGTTGGTCGTGGCTTCCTCCGAGGCGGACGCAACCGCCGTCGTCAAGCCTTGCGAGCGCGTCGCGGCCTGGGTCAGCGTGGTGGCGGACTGCTCGAGCTGGCTCGAGGCCGACGAGACGGTGTTCACGATCTCGCCGACCGCGGCTTCGAACTGCTCGGCCAGCCGCTGCATGTCGGCCTTGCGCTGGCGCGCCGTGATCGCGTCCTGCGCGCTCTTTTCCTCGGCCTCGGCGCGCGCCTTCTCCTCCGCATTGCCACGGATCACCGTTACGGTCTTGGCGAGATCGCCGATTTCGTCACCCCGCGATGCGCCGGGAATGGCGATGTCGAGCCGGCCGCGCGCCATCTCGCCGAGCGCCGCGTTCAGCCGCGTCAACGGCCGCGCGATCCCGAGGAACGAGAACACGACCGAACCGATCACCGACAACAGAACCGCCAATCCGACAAACAGCGTGATATAGCTCGCCTGCGCGGCGACCTGGTCTGCCTCGAACCGCGCGCTCGCGTTGCGCGCGCGCGCGTCCTGGATCGCAGAGGACATCAGCTCGCCGGCCTCGCCGAGATAGATGAGCGTGCGGTCGCGCAGCACGGCCTCCTTGATCCCCTCGGTCTTCACCACCTCGTCGTTCGCGGCGACGAAGTCCGAGGCGAGGCCATTGAGCTTGGTGATCGTGGCCTGGATCTCGCGGTCGTCGGCCAGCATGCGGGCATCGGTCAGCGAGCTCTTCAGCCCCGGCACCGTCTGCTTCACCGTCAGGATCGTCGCGGCATCGCCAGTCATACCGAACCGCCAGGCCTGCGACCGCATGTAGTTCAACTTGGCATCGGCAGCGTGAAGCTGGCGCTCGACCCGCTCGCGGAAGGCGAGCTTCGGCAGCGACGGCGAGGCGAGCAGCGCCTTCAGGCTGGTGTTCCAGTCGTTGGAGACAGCACTGCGCTTCTCGATCTGCGTCAGCAACTTCTTCTGCGCCTCGGCGAGATCGACCGCTCCTGCGGCATAGCTCGTCATCAGCTCCTTGATCCGGGTCAGCCGGGCGCGATTGTCGGCGGTCGACACGTTGGCGAGTGCGGCGTCGATGTCCGTCACCATCCCGGTCGAGAACTGCTGAATGTCGGCGGCGGCCTTCTCTGCCTCGGCCGGCGCACGCGCCAGCCGTGCCGAACGGCCACCGAGCTGGGTCTGCTGCATGTTGATGCTGGCCGACAGCACGCTCTCGACGACGCGCCGCGCGCGCTCGGCCTGCTGATTGGCGTGGTTGACCGCTCTTTCCGCCATCAACTGGTTAGCGATCATGCCGACGGCGAGAGATGCGCCGATGGCGCCAGCGAGCCCGAGTTTGTAGCCGATCCGATTCAGTTTCATTGCCCTACCCACAGATGAACGCGTCACGCGACGGTCCGTACTGGAGGTATAGCGGTGAGGTCCCTAGAGACCGTTAATTTACGGGAGTTATCGGGCATTACACGCAAAAAACTTCTGCTTTTTCAGTGTGCGTCCCGATGCTTATGGCGGCACGACGGCGCTGCCGCGCCGAGCGACGGCTCACAAACTAAGCAGATGATGAGATCGGGACCGAGGCCAAGCACGTCGTTCCAAAATCCGGCACGGGCCGACGCAGCCGGGAGTCGGCTGACGCGCAGTTAGCGCATCAGCCCGAGCGCGTCGGCGAAAAACTGCGGCCCACCGAAATTGCCGGACTTCAGCGCCAGCAGCATGTCGCCTGCATCGGCGCCGATCGTGCGAAGCACGGGCACGCCGGCCGCGATCTCCGGACCGACGAGGAAGCCGGGAATCCCCAGCCGGTCAACGACAGCGCCCGAGGTCTCGCCGCCGGCGACGATCAACCGCCGCACGCCGGCCTGGATCAGCCCCTCGGCGAGATCGGCCATCGCCTGCTCGATGGCGTGCCCCGCCGCCTCGCGGCCGTGCCTGGATTGCAGCGCGCTGACCTGATCCGGCGTCGCGCTGGAGGCAATCAGCACGGGCCCCTTGGCGATGAGCTCACGCGCCCAGGCGAGCGCGCGCTGCGTCTCGTCCGGACCGGCGACCAGGCCCGCCGCATCGAGATGCAGCACCGGCATGATGGTCTCGGCCTGCGCGATCTGCTGCAACGTCGCCTGCGAGCAGCTGCCGGCGAGGCAGGCGGCCAAGCCGCCGACGGGGGCATCGGCGTGATGCGCCAAGCCGTGGGAATGCACGCGCCCGGCCTCGACCAAAGCGCGCGCCAGACCGAGCCCGATGCCGGACGCGCCGACGGAGACCCGGCTCTTCAAGGCGGCCGCACCGATCGCGGTCAGGTCCGCATCGAACACGGCGTCGACGATCGCGGCACCCATGCCCTGCCCGGCCAGTTCCTGCAGCCGGTGGCTGATCGCCTCCGGCCCATGCACCACGGTGGCGAGATCGACCAGACCGATCTTCCGTCGGCTTTGCCGGCCGAGCACGCGCACCAGATTGGCGTCATGCATCGGGTTGAGCGGATGATCCTTGAGCGGGCTCTCATTGAGCGGCACGCCGCCGACGAACAGGTTGCCCTGATAGACGGTCCGCCTGGTTTCCGGGAACGCCGGCGTCACCAGCACGATCGTTTCACCGGCATCGCCCGCCAGCGCGTCCATGACAGGACCGATATTGCCGGCGTCGGTGGAATCGAACGTCGAGCAGATCTTGAACAGCACGTGGTCGGCGCCTCGTGCGCGCAGCCATGTGTCGGCCTCGCGTGAGCGGGCCACGGCAAGCGACGCCTCAATCGAGCGGCTCTTCAGCGACACCACGACGGCATCGACCTCGGGCAGCGTGAGGTCATCAGCCGGTACGCCGATGGTCTGCACCGTGCGCAGGCCGGCGCGGGTCAGGGTGTTGGCGAGATCGGAGGCGCCGGTGTAGTCATCGGCGATGCAGCCGAGCTTCAGGCTCACGGCTTCACTCCCTTGTAGGGCGCGAACCAGCCGAGCCCGTCCTCGGTGCGGCCGCGCGGATTGTACTCGCAGCCGACGAAGCCGGCATAGCCGAGCCGGTCGAGCTCCCCGAACAGGAACGGATAGTTGAGCTCCTCGCCGTCGGGCTCGTTGCGCGAGGGAACGCTGGCGATCTGGATGTGGCCGATGATGTCCATCATCTCGCGCAGCCGCATCGTGACGTCGCCATGGATGATCTGGCAATGATAGATGTCGAACTGCAGCTTCAGGTTCGGAATCTTCAGCTCACGGATCAGATCGCGGGCGAAGCCGAAATCGTTGAGGAAGTAGCCGGGCACGTTGCGCGGATTGATCGGCTCGATCACGACGTCGAGGCCGTGGGGCGCGAAGAACTCGGCCGCCCATGCGACCGATTTGTAGTACGCCTCCACCGCCCTCGGATCGCTGCGCTCGGCGATCCCCGCCATCATGTGCAGCCGCTTCACGCCGGTCGCCATGGCATAGGGCAGCGCGGTCTCGAGGCTCGCCTTCAGATCGTCGAAGCGCTCCGGCAGCGCCGCAAAGCCCTTCTCGCCGGCATCCCAATTGCCGGGCGGCAGGTTGAACAGCGCCTGGGTCAAGCCGTTGCCATGCAGCCGTTGGCCGACCTCCTCGGCCGGATGGTCATACGGAAACAGGAATTCGACCGCAGTGAAGCCGGCCTTGGCGGCGGCCGTGAAGCGGTCGAGGAACGGATGCTCGGTGAACATCATCGAGAGATTGGCGGCGAAGCGGGGCATGGCGTGAATACTCGTCGTGCTGCTACTTGGAGGGGCCCGGCAGCGTCGTGCCGGTGACCTGCGCATACATCCGCGCCACAGAGGCGTCGTCGTCGCGGCCCATGCCGGCGGCCGACGTCATCAGGAACATCTGCAGCGCGGCGGCCGAGACCGGCACCGGAAAACGATGGCTGCGTGCCATGTCCTGGATGATGCCGAGGTCCTTGACGAAGATCTCGACCGCGCTGCGCGGCGTGTAGTCGCCGTCGAGCACGTGCGGCATGCGGTTCTCGAACATCCAGGAATTGCCGGCCGAGGCGGTGATGACCTCATAGACCTTGCGGATGTCGAGGCCCTGCTTGGCGGCGAAGGCGATGGCCTCGCTCGCCGCTGCGATGTGCACGCCGGCGAGAAGCTGGTTGATCATCTTGAACGCAGCGCCCTGCCCGGCGGCATCGCCGAGCTCATAGAGCTTGGCCGCCATCGCATCGAGCGCCGGCCGCGCCTTGGCAAACGCCGCCGCGCTGCCCGAGGCCAGGATCGTCAGCTCGCCTTGCGCGGCGCGCTGCGCGCCGCCGGAGATCGGCGCGTCGAGGTAGTGCCGGCCGGCGGCTTCGAGCTGCTTCGCCAGCCGCCGCGCAACGTCAGGATCCATGGTCGCGGAGGAGACGAACACGGCGTCCTTCGGCATGGTTTCGGCAGCACCGCCGGGGCCGAACAGGATGGCTTCCGTCTGCGCCGCATTGACGACGACACTGACCACGATATCGGCGCCATCAGCCGCCTCGGCGGGAGTCGTCGCGCCCTTGCCGCCGTCGGCCACGAAACGCGCCACCGCGTCCGCCGAGACGTCGCATCCGGTCACCTCGAAGCCTGCGCGCTTCAGCGAGGTCGCCATGCCGAATCCCATCGAGCCAAGCCCGATCACGGCGACTTTCAATTGCGATGGCGACGGCATGCGGCAGATCCCTGAAGCGTTTCCCGGAGACGTCCGGTTGCCCCGGACTGCACTCTGGGTATCACGGCTTGGCCGCGTTGCCAAAGCGTGAGACAAAGCGGCAAAACAGCGACATGCGAGGAAAGACCCGTGGCGGAAACTGCGATTCGCGAGGCCATCTGCCGGTTCGGCCGCTCGCTGTTCGAGCGCGGGCTGACGCCGGGCTCGTCCGGCAACATCAGCGTGCGACTCGATGATGGCGGCTGGCTGGTGACGCCGACCAATGCCTCGCTCGGCTTCCTCGATCCGGCCCGTTTGTCGCGGCTCGACGCCGAAGGGCGACTGGTCTCGGGCGATGCACCGACCAAGGAGGTGCCGCTGCACACGGCGCTGTACCAGACGCGCGACGTCGCGCGCGCCGTCGTGCATCTGCACTCGACCCATTCGGTCGCGATCTCGATGCTGCCGGAGATCGATCCGCGCGCCGCGCTGCCGCCGCTGACACCTTATTACTTGATGCGCTGCGGCCAGACCGCGCTGGTGCCCTATCATCGTCCGGGCGATCCCGCGGTAGCCGATGCCATCAAGGGTCTCGCCGGCAAATACGCCTCGGTCCTGCTCGCAAATCACGGGCCCGTCGTGTCCGGTGACACGCTGGAAGCCGCCGTGTTCGCGATGGAGGAGCTCGAGGAGACCGCAAAGCTCTATCTGCTGCTGCGCGGGCTCAACCCGCGTCAGCTGTCGCCGCAGCAGGTCGACGATCTGGTCAAAGTCTTCGGCCTCACCCTGCCCGATCACAACGGTCATCACTGATCCCGCCGGCGGATGGATGGGCATGCAATATTTGGCAACAACGCCGGCCGAGATCGATGCCGCTGTCCGCGTGCTCTACGAGGAGGCCCGCTTCTATCGCTGGTTTCCGATCGCAGCCGACTCCTATGACGCGTTCGCCGCCTCTGATCCGATCGCGGTCAGCGAGCTGCGCGGCATTGCCGAGCGCATGCTGGTGGCCGCCGCGCAGGCGAGATCGCGGGCGCGGCGGATCTAGCGTCCCGCCAGCCTGGCCTGCATGCGAGGTAGCCTGCGCCGCCTTGTCGCTCATCAAGCTGCCTTGCCTCGGGAGGACAACGATGCCTAATATTCAGGCAAAGTGCGACTGCGGCAGCAATCAGGGACGGATCGGTCGAGCAAGGACAACACCGGCAGCTCGTCGCTGCCGCGGCGCGAGGATGCGCCCCGCTCTTCCACCATCGATTGCAGCCTATCGCTGAGCACGCCCGGAGCACGAAAGGACAGGGCAAAATGCCTCCACATCGGCGTGGGCGCGGCTGTTTGGCCGGATCGGCGGCCCATCTGAGCGGACTGACGCCGGGACCGGGGAATGCCCTTTCGAGCGTTGCATGCGCATCTCATCCAACGCGCAATCTTCACGCGCTGCTCCGCGCCCACGGCGACCCTTGGCATATCCGTTGCAGACATCAGACGGGCCGGATCGCGGGCGCCCGACGGAGCGAGCTGCGATCATGACCGACACGGGACAGGACGACGGAGGGCGGATGGCGGCGGGCGCGAGCTTGGAACTGGTGAAGGTGACGAAGATGTACGGTCACGTCACCGCCGTCGACGCAATCGACCTGCGGATTCCCGCCGGCTCCTATTGCTGTCTGCTCGGCCCGTCCGGCTGCGGCAAGACCTCCACCCTGCGCATGATCGCCGGCCACGAATCCGCGACATCGGGCGACATCATCGTCGGCGCCAGGAACGTCACCGAGCTGCCGCCCGCAGGACGCGGCACCGCGATGATGTTCCAGTCCTATGCGCTGTTTCCGCATCTGTCGGTGATCGACAACGTCGCGTTTGCATTGAAGATGAAAGGCGTGTCCAAGCCCGAGCGCCACGCCAAGGCACGCGAGCTGCTCGAGCTGGTGGACATGCAGAGCTATGCTGGCCGCCTGCCGGCGCAGCTTTCCGGCGGCCAGCAGCAGCGCGTGGCGCTGGCCCGTGCGCTGATCACCTCGCCGCAGATCCTGCTGCTCGACGAGCCGCTGTCGGCGCTCGACCCGTTCCTGCGCCTGCGCATGCGCGCCGAGCTGAAGCGACTGCAGCGCGAGCTCGGGCTCACCTTCGTTCACGTCACCCATGGCCAGGACGAGGCCATGGCGCTGTCCGACCTCGTGGTGCTGATGAATGGCGGCCGCATCGAGCAGCAGGGCAGCCCGCGCGACATCTTCAATCATCCGCGCACCGAATTCGCCGCCCGCTTCATCGGCGGCCACAACGTGATCCCGCTGAACGGCGAGACCTTCGCCGTGCGCGTCGACCGCATCCAGCTCAAGGCGCCGAATGCGGCGATCGACGGCCCGGTGGTGCCCGGCACCATCAGCAAGATCGAATATCAGGGCACCTATGTGCTGGTCGCGGTCGCGACCGACGGTGGCCCCGAGATCTCGGCGCAGCTCAGCGACGATCAGTTCGATGCACAGACCCACAGCATCGGCGAGCGCGTCGTCGTCACCTGGAACATGGCCTTCGCTGACGCACTGACGCCCCGCCCTGCCGCAGCCGCTCCGGCTGCGGAGCTGGTCACCTGATTTTCGTTTGCTCGTTCTTTCCCAAGGAGATGATCATGACTGATCGATCGAAGACGACATCCATCAGCCGCCGCTCGCTGCTCAAGGGCGCGGCGGGCGTTGCCGGTCTCGCCGGCTCCGGCACGCTGCTCAGCGCGCCCTACGTCCACGCCGCCGACGCCAAGGTGCTGCGCTATCTCGGCACCGCCGTGAACGAGGGCGACGAGATCTCCAAGAAGTGCCTCGCCGACACCGGCATCAAGATCGAATACATCACGGCGACGACCGACGACGTCACCAAGCGCGTCATCACCCAGCCGAACTCCTTCGACGTGCTCGACACCGAATATTTCTCGCTCAAGAAGCTGGTGCCGTCGGGCAACATCTTCCCGCTCGACGCGCGCAAGATCAAGGAATTCGACAACATCACGCCCGTCTTCACCAAGGGCGAGCTGCCGAACGGCAAGAAGATCGGCGGCCAGGGCACCGCGCCCTGGAAGGTGCTCTATCTCGACGGCGCAAACTCCAAGACCTTCTCGGCAACCCCGACCGAATGGGTCACGCTGATCCCGACCGTCTACAACGCCGACACGCTCGGCATCCGCCCCGACCTGATCAAGCGCCCGATCAACTCCTGGGCCGAGCTGCTCAACCCCGAATTCAAGGGCAAGGCCTCGATCCTCAACATTCCCTCGATTGGCATCATGGATGCCGCCCTCGTCGTCGAGGCGACCGGCCAATACAAATATGCCGACAAGGGCAACATGACCAAGGCCGAGATCGACCTGACGATGAAGGTGCTGACCGAGGCCAAGAAGGCCGGCCAGTTCCGCGCGTTCTGGAAGGACTTCAACGAGTCCGTCAACCTGATGGCCTCGGGTGAGACCGTGATCCAGTCGATGTGGTCGCCGGCCGTCACCAAGGTGCGCTCGATGGGCATCCCCTGCGTGTTCCAGCCGCTCAAGGAAGGCTATCGCTCCTGGGCCTCGGGCTTCTGCGTCTCCAAGGCGGTGGGCGGCAGCCCGAAGCTCGACTGGGCCTATGAGTTCGTCAACTGGTACCTGTCCGGCTGGGCCGGCGCCTATCTCAACCGCCAGGGCTACTACTCGGCCGTGCTCTCCACCGCCAAGGCCAACATGACCGAGGACGAGTGGGGCTACTGGATGGAAGGCAAGCCGGCGAAGAACGACATCAAGGCCCCCGACGGCACCCTGATGGAAAAGGCCGGCGCCGTGCGCGACGGCGGCTCCTACGAGGACCGCATGGGCAACGTCGTCTGCTGGAACGCCGTCATGGACGAGAACGACTACATGGTCCGCAAGTGGAACGAGTTCATCGCCGCCTGATGTGACCGCCATTGCTGCCGCGCCCGCGACGTCGTGGGCGCGGCAGCTCGTCTCAGACGTTTCGAAACATCCGCACCGGACGACAGGTTTCCCACGTGGCCGTGACGATCGACAATTCGCCCGACACCGTAGCGCCCGCGGAGAGCACCTTCCGCAAGCTGACCCAGCGCTCGATCGCGTGGCTGCAGGCCGGCCCGATGATGCTGGTATTCGCGCTGTTCTTCCTGTTGCCGCTGGTGCTCGTCGTCGTCGTCAGCGCCTGGGACTACAACGAATATGAGATGATCCCGGCGTTCAGCTTCCGCGGCTATACCGACACCTTCGAAGGCTGCGTCGCCAACCTGCCCGAACTGTGCACGATCCTGAAGACCTATCTGAAGACGCTGAAGCTGTGCCTGCTGACCTGGGGCCTGACGTTGATGATCGGCTTCTGGGTCGCCTATTTCCTCGCCTTCCACGTTCGCAGCAAGACCTGGCAGATCGTGCTGTCGCTGTTGTGCACGATCCCGTTCTGGACCTCCAACGTGATCCGGATGATCGCCTGGATCCCGCTGCTGGGACGCAACGGCCTCGTCAATCAGGGCCTGCAAGGTGTGGGCATCGTCAACAAGCCGATCGAATGGCTGCTGTTCTCCGAATTTTCGGTGGTGCTGGCGCTGGTGCACCTGTTCACGTTCTTCATGGTGGTGCCGATCTTCAATTCGATGATCCGCATCGACAAGCGCCTGATCGAGGCCGCCTATGATGCCGGCGCATCGGGCTGGCAGACACTGGTCAACATCGTCATTCCGCTGTCGAAGCCCGGCATCGTGATCGGCTCGATCTTCGTCATCACCATCGTGATGGGCGACTTCATCACCGTCGGCGTGATGGGCGGCCAGCAGATCGCCTCCGCCGGCAAGATCATCGAGTCCCGGCTGTCGGCACTGCAATTCCCGGCCGCCGCGGCCAATGCCGTGATCCTGCTCGGCATCACCATCATCATCATCTCCGCGCTGACGCGGATCGTCGACGTGCGCAAGGAGCTCTGAGATGGGAGACAAGCGCCCCCGCTCCTTCTACATCCTTGCGGCCTTCTTCGCAGCCTATGTGCTGTTCCTGTACGGGCCGATGATCGCGATCTACATCCTGTCGTTCCAAGGACCGGATGGCGGCCTGACGTTTCCGATGAACGGCGTGTCGCTGACCTGGTTCGGCAAGGTGTTTTCCGGCGGCGGCATCGTCGACATCGGCGCCGCGTTCAAGCGCTCGCTGGCGCTCGGCCTCGTGGTGATGGTAATCACGGTGGTGCTGTCGGTCGCGGCCGGCATGGCGTTCCGCAAGCCGTTCCGTGGCGCCTCGATCCTGTTCTACACAGCGATCGCCAGCCTGATCATGCCCTCGATCATCACCTCGCTCGGCATCGCGCTGGAGTTCCGGCTGATCGACGACTTCATCAACAAGCACGGCGCCGATGTCGGGCTCGGCTGGCTCGCAGACGGCTACACCACCGCGATGGGCCTGTTCACCTCGGGCCTCGGCGCGCATCTGACCTGGACCTTGCCGTTCGGACTCCTGATCATGTTCGCGATCTTCAACCGCTTCGACGGCCGGCTGGAGGAAGCCGCACGCGACCTCGGCGCCACGCCCTGGCAGACCTTCCGCCACGTCGTGCTGCCGATCATCCTGCCATCCGTGGTCGGCATCGGCCTGTTCGGCTTCACCCTGTCCTGGGACGAACTCGCCCGCTCCAGCCAGGCGATCGGCTCGGTGAATACGCTTCCGCTGGAATTGCAGGGCCTGACGACGACCGTCACCAAGCCCGACATCTACGCGCTGGGCACGCTGACATCGGCGGTGTCCTTCGTCGTGATCTTCGCCGCGCTGTCGGTGATCCTGATGCTGCAGGCGCGGCAGCGCCGCCAGGGGTCCGACGCCGGCAAGGGGATGGTGTAGCCGCGGCGGCTGACCGAACAGTCGCCGCTGTTGCTCGACATCTTAGCCAAAGAGAACTTTGCCTTGGCCCCTGGATTGCTTCGCTGCGCTCGCAATGACGGTTGTGGCGGACACCGCGCCTTCCACGAACGCTGTCATCGCGAGCGCAGCGACGCGATCCAGGGGCCTCGGACGGGACTCTAGATGGCTTCGCTACGCGCCGCGAACACAACGACGCAGAGCAGGCAATTGAACATATCGCCTCACAGCCCCAAATACGCCTTCCGCACATCCTTGTTGCCGCTGATCTCCGCTGCCGTGCCCTGCATCAGCACGCGGCCGGTCTGGAGGATGTAGGCGCGGTCGGCGATCTCCAGGCATTCGGCCATGCGTTGCTCGACGATCAGCACGGTCATGCCGGCGTCGCGGATGCGCTTGACGGCCTGGAAGATCTCGTCGACCAGCTTCGGCATGATGCCCTGCGACGGCTCGTCGAGCATCAGAAGCCGCGGCCGGGTCATCAGAGCGCGGCCGATCGCCAGCATCTGCTGCTCGCCGCCGGACAAGGTCTCGGCGCGCTGCTCGAGCCGCTCGGACAGCCGCGGAAACAGTGTGAATACGAAGTCGAGCGGCTCCTCGCGGTTGGCCTCGCCGCGATAGAGATAGCTGCCGAGCCGCAGATTGTCGCGCACCGAGAGCCGCGGGAACAGCCGGCGGTTCTCCGGCACATAGGCGATGCCCCTGGCCGTGATCAGGTGCTGCGCCATGCCGTCGATGCGGCTGCCGTCGAAGGTGATGCTGCCGGCACGCGGCCGCTCGGCCCCGGCGATCGACTTCAACAAGGTCGACTTGCCCGCGCCATTGGCGCCGGCGACGCAGACGATCTCGCCCTTCTCGACATCGATCGAGATATTCGAGATCGCAACCAGGCCCTGATAGGCGGTGGTGATGTCACGCACCGACAGCATGGCGGTCTCCGAGATAGGCGGAAATGACTTTGGGATCGCGGACGACGTCCGTGGGCTTGCCTTCGATCAGCACCTTGCCGAGATCGAGCACGATGGCGCGATCGACCAGCGGCATCACGATCTCCATGACATGCTCGACCATCAGCACCGTGATGCCGGTGTCGCGCACGCGGCGCACGAGCTCGACGCCCTTCTGTGACTCGACCGGCGTCAGGCCGGTCAGGACCTCGTCGAGCAGCAGCAGCTTCGGCTCAGTGGCGAGCGCACGCGCCACTTCCAGGCGCCGCTTCTCCGAAGGCACGAGATCGCTGGCGAGCACATCGGCGCGGGCGCCGAGGCCACAGAACTCCAAGACCTCATGCGCCTTCCGCCGCGCCTCGCGCATGTTGGTGGTGCGGACGAGCGCGCCGACGATGACGTTCTCGATCACCGTCATGCTTTCGAAGCTTTTCACCACCTGGAAGGTGCGGCCGATGCCGCGCTGGCAGCGTTCGGCGGCCGGCAGCGCGGTGACGTCCTCGCCGTCGAAGATGATGGCGCCTTCGGTCGGCTTGAACGCACCGGCGATCAGGTTGAACAAGGTCGACTTGCCGGCGCCGTTCGGACCGATCAGGCCAACGATCTCGCCATGCCCCACCTTGATGGAGACGTCGGAGTTGGCGGTCAGGCCCGAGAAGCGCTGGGTGATTTTACGGGTTTCCAGCAGCGCGGTCATGACGCCACCGCCTCTCTCGCGGGCTGAACGGCCGGCTTCGGCTTGCGGGAGAACAGGCTGACCAGACCTTGCGGCCGCGCCAGCGAGATCGCAACGATCAGGCCGCCATACACGATCAGGTCGACGCCGCGGCCGGAGCCGCCGATGAAGGAGCGGGTCAACTCGGTCAGCGGGATCAGGATGACCGCGCCCAGCATCGGTCCCCACAGCGTGCCGATGCCGCCGAGCACGGCCGGGAGCGCCATCAAGAGCGAGAACTGGAATCCCATCACGCTTTCAGGATCGATGTAGGACACGAACTGCGCATAGAAGCTGCCGCCGATCGCGACCAGGAAGGCCGAGACGGCCGCCGCGCCCATCTTGGAGTTGAACACGTCGACGCCGAGGCTCTCGGCGGCGACCGGGTTGTCCTTCACCGCGCGCCACCAATAGCCCCACTTCGAATCCTCCAGCCACCAGGTCACGAACCAGGCGACGCAGGCGAGCACGAGTGCAAAGTAGAAGTACGGCAGCTTGGAGCGGGTGAACTGGAAGGTCAGCCACGAGTCACGCCGCACCGGAATGTCGATGCCGAGTGCCGCCCCCGCCCAATCCCAGTTCTGGAACAAGAGCAGCGTGATCTCGGCGATGACGATGGTCGCGATGACGAAGTAATGGCCGCCGAGCCGGAAGCAGGGATAGCCGAGCGCCATGGCGATCAGCGCCGAGATCAGACCGCCGGCGAGCATGCCGAACCACGGCAGCACGCCGAACTTGGTGAACAGAATTGCGGTGGTGTAGGCCCCGAGCCCGAAATACAGCGCGTGCCCGAGCGAGATCTGGCCGCAATAGCCGGACAGGATGTTCCAGCTCTGCGACAGCGCCGCGTACATCAGGGTGAGCACCATGATGTTCTGGACGTAGACGTCCTTGACGAAGAACGGCACGACGGCGGCGATGGCCGCAAGGAAGGCGGCGAGGACGAGGTCGCGCCGACGGCGTTGGATGAATGCCTTGTCCATCAGATCGATCCGAACAGGCCGCGCGGGCGGATGAAGACGACGAGGAGATAGACCCCGTAGATTCCGACAGTCTTCAGCGACGGCGGCAGGATCAGCGTGGTGATGGCCTCGACGAGGCCCACCACGATGCCGCCGGCAAAGGCGCCGAATACGCTGCCGAAGCCGCCGAGCGCCACCGTCACATAGGCGATGGTCGCGAACGACGCGCCGACGTCGGGAAAGACATAGAAGAAGATCGCCATGACCGCACCGGCAAGGCCGACCAGCGCCGCACCAAGGCCCCAGCCGAGTGCGAACACCTTGTTCTTGTCGATGCCGACCAGCGCCACCGCGCCGGCATCCTCACGCGTCGCCTCCAGCGCGCGGCCGAAATCGGTGCGGTGGATGAAGAAGTACAGGCCGGCGAAGGCGGCGATCGCAATGAGGGCACCGACCAGCTGCGGCTGCGGCAGATAGATGCCGGCGATCGAGATCGTCTTGCCGCCCAGCCAGGAGTGCGGAATGCTGCGATAGTCAGGGGTGAAGAAGTACTGCGCGACACCGCGCATCAGCACGGCGAGACCGAAGGTGGAGAAGATCTGCACCATGCCGGTATTGGCCTTCGCCCTGACCGCAAATCTGACAATCAGAAGATAGACCACCGCGCCGAACACGAAGAGAGCAGCGGCGACGATCGGCGCCGACAGCAGCGGATCGAGCGCGAAATAGGCGAACAGGAAGAAGGTCGCGTACATCGCGATCATCAGGAACTCGCCGTGGGCGAAGTTCACGACGTCCATCAGGCCGAAGATGAGCGCCAGGCCGACGGCGATCAGCCCGTAGAGCAGGCCCATCAAGAGGCCGCTGGCGAGACTTTGGATGATTGTTTCTGCTGTCACTTCACTTGCTCCCCGTCATTGCGAGCGAAGCGAAGCAATCCAGACCTTCTTTGCGGCCCCTGGATTGCTTCGTCGCTGCGCTCCCCGCAATGACGGAGCACGACAGATGCTCCGCCATGGTCTCCCCGCCCCTCGGGCCGAAGACGCTTACTTCATCGGCCAGGTGGCTTGGGCCACCGCGGCCTGGGTCGGGAAGATGGTGACGAACTTGCCGCCGACATATTGCAGCAGCACCGGATCGGCGTCGTTGTTCTGGCCGTTCTCGTCGAACTTCACCCGCTTCCACGGCATGATGGTCTGCTCGCCCGGCATGTCGGTCGCGGCCAGCGCGTCGCGGATCTTCTCGCCGTCGGTGGACTTGGCGCGGTTGATGGCGTCGGCCATCACGATCAGGCCCATGAACTGGCGCGACGAGTAGTCGTTGAAGTCCTTGCCCGACTTGGCCTTGAACATGTCGTTGATCTTGCCGACCATCGGCCGCTTGGCGGCGAGATCGAGCGAGAACGAGCCGCGCGAGATCACGCCTTCGAGCTTGTCGCCGACCGCGTCATACAGCGCCTTCTCGGAGAAGCCGGCATCCTGCGCCACGATCGCATTCGGCTTGTAGCCGAGCTCGGCCATGGTCTTGACCAGCAGGATGCCGTCCGTGGTGTAGCTCGACGGCATCAGCACGTCGGCATTGGCGGCCTTGAGCTGCTGCACCTCGGCCGACAGCGACGGCGAGTTGGCGCGGTACTTGATGTCGGCGACGATCTTGTAGCCGCGCTCGTTGGCGAGCTTGAGCTGAGCATTGCTCGAATCGGTGCCGAAGATGGTGTCCTCGTGGAACAGGGCCAGCGTGTCGATCTTGGTGCCCTTCTTCTTCATCGCGTCGAAGAAGTCGAACATCGCCTGCGAGAACATCTCGTCATGCGGGGCGGCGCGGAAATAATACTTCAGGCCGCGGCGATGCAGGCTCGGCGAGGAATTGTCGGCCGACAGATACGGAATCTGGTAACGCTCGCAGATCTGGCTCGCCGTCACCGCGACGGCGCTCTGATAGGAGCCGATGACGGCTGCGACCTTCTCCTGGGTGATCAGGCGCTCGGCCTCCGCGCGGCCCTTCTGCGGGTCGGCCTGGTGGTCGGCAAACACCAGCTTGATCTTGGCGCCGCCGAGGCCCGGCAGACCCTCGGTACGGGCCAGCGGCAGGTCGTAGTCGAACTTGCCGTTGATGATCTCGGCCGCCGTCTCGAACGCCCGCTGCGCGTCGACGCCGATCTGGGCGCTGGCGCCGGAGAACGGATAGATGACGCCGATCTTCACTTCCGACGTCTGGGCGCGGGCGGCGATCGGACCGAGCGCAGCGGCGGCGGTGGCTCCAAGCAGGACGTTTCGGCGCGTGATGGTCATGGCAAGATCCTCTGATGAAAGCGCATCGATGAAGCGGTTGAGGTCGACGGTAAAGGCTCAATGAGCAGCATGGCTGCCTGATTAGAGAACGGCGAGATCCTTGTTCTTGAGATCGGTGATCAGCATCAGGCCCGGTGCGTGGGTGATGGCGAAGGGCAGCCTGGCCGCAGCGATGACCGCCTGCGGCGTCACCCCGCAGGCCCAGAAGACAGGAATTTCGTCGGCGCCAACCGGCACCGGGTCACCGTAGTCCGGCTTGCTGATGTCGGCGATGCCGATCTGGTCGGGATGGCCGAGATGCACCGGCGCGCCGTGCACGGCGGGAAAGCGCGTCGTGATCTGCACCGCGCGGATCGCCTGCGCCGGCTTGAACGGACGCATCGACACCACCATCGGCCCCGCGAACGGCCCCGACGGCGTGCAGGCGATGTTGGTGCGATACATCGGCACGCGGCAGCCCTGCTCGATGTGGCGGATCGGCAGGCCGTCGGCCATCAGCGCCTCCTCGAAGGAAAACGAGCAGCCGAGCACGAAGGCGACGAGGTCGTCGCGCCAATGCGCCATGAGATCGGTCGGCTCCTCGACCATCTCGCCATCGCGCCAGACGCGATAGCGCGGCACGTCGGTGCGGATGTCGAGATCGGCGCCGAGCGCCGGAATGAAAGGATTGCCCGGATCGGACATGCCGATGATCGGGCACGGCTTCGGGTTGAGCTGGCAGAAGCGGTGGAAGGCGCCGGCGTACTGCTCGGGGATAACAGCCAGATTGCCCTGGACGAAGCCGTTGGCGACGCCCGCCGTGCTCCAGCCCCTGCCCGCGCGATAATCCAGGCGGGCCCGATGGCTCGGGAGAAGATCCGTCTCGCCGGCTGATTGCTGCACTGCCGCAGAAACAGTCATTTGTGCCACTTGCCTAATATCTCGACAAACCCACTGAACATCAGCCATGCTATAAAGTCTAATCTTCGTTTTTAATCAGGATCGATAAGACAAATTGATCCGAGCGGGGCGCGATGCTGGATTTCCGTTCCATCGAGACCT
Organism: Bradyrhizobium sp. HKCCYLRH1034; assembly: GCF_051168375.1. NCBI lineage: Bacteria > Pseudomonadati > Pseudomonadota > Alphaproteobacteria > Hyphomicrobiales > Nitrobacteraceae > Bradyrhizobium > Bradyrhizobium sp. HKCCYLRH1034. Next base: position 469,334 of record NZ_JBNPUW010000001.1, read on the forward strand.
TCCTCTGGGTCGTGAAGCTTGGCAGCTTCCGCGGCGCGGCGCAGCGCCTCAATACGACCCAGCCCGCCATCTCCCAGCGCATCGCCCAGCTCGAGCGCGAGCTCGGCGTCAAGCTACTCAACCGCGATCATCGCGTGGCGTCCCCGACCGCGAGCGGCCGGCAGATGCTGGTCTATGCCGAGAAGCTGATCGGCCTGCGCGCGGAGATGCTGGCCGAGGTCGGCGACCGCTCGGCGATGCGCGGCGTGCTCCGGCTCGGCGTCGCCGAGACCATCGTGCACGACTGGCTGCCGCGGCTGATCAAGAGCGTCAACGAGAGCTATCCGAATCTGTCGCTGGAGATCGAGGTCGACGTCACGCCCCATCTGCACGCGCGGCTGCTGGCGCAGGAGATCGAGCTCGCCTTCGCGCTGGGCGCGCCCTCCGAGTCCGGCATCCGCAGCCGCGTGCTGTGCGACTATCCGATCAGCTTCCTCGCCAGCCCTGCCCTCGGCTTCGGCACGGGCGTGGTCACCGCCGAGCAGATGGCGCGGTTTCCGATCATCACCTTTCCGCGCAACACCCAGCCCTATGACAATGTGCGTTCGCTGTTCAACCGCCCGCATCTGCCGCCGATGCGGCTGCACGCCAGCGCCTCGCTGGCGACCGTGATCCACATGGCGGTCGAGGGGCTCGGCGTCGCCGTCATTCCGGCCGCGATTGTCGCCAACGAGATCGAGAGCGGCCGCCTGCAGGAGTTGAAGACGGACCTGAGGATTCCACCGCTGACCTTCACCGCGAGCTGGCTGTCGTCGCCCGAGATGATCGCGATCGAGCGCGTCGCCGAGCTCGCAGTCCGGACGGCGCAGACGGCCAGCCATCCCTCTGCATCGGTTGACGGGCTCGTCGCGGCGCGCGATGGACAGGATGCCGGAGTACAGGGAATTCAAGCATGAGCCGCGCCGTCACCAATCTGCAGATCGATTCCGCCCGCCTCTGGGACAGCATCCACGAGACCGCCAGGTTCGGCGCCACGCCGAAGGGCGGCGTGCGGCGGCTGACCCTGAGCCAGGAGGACAAGCAGGTCCGCGACTGGTTCCGTAAAGCCTGCGAGGATGCCGGGCTCGAAGTGCGCGTCGACACGCTCGGCTCGATGTTCGCACTTCGCAAGGGGCGCGACATGGCGAAGCCGCCGGTCGGGCTCGGCTCGCATCTCGACACCCAGCCCACGGGCGGCAAGTTCGACGGCATTCTGGGCACGCTCGGCGCGCTGGAGGTGATCCGCACCCTCAACGACGCCGGCATCGAGACCGACGCGCCGCTGTGCATCGTCAACTGGACCAATGAGGAAGGCTCGCGCTTCGCGCCGGCCATGATGGCCTCGGCCGCCTATGTCGGCGACTTCACGGTCGAGGACATTTTGTCGCGGACAGATGCCGCAGGCATGACCGTGGGCGCGGCGCTGGACGAGATCGGCTATCGCGGCGCGACGGCCGTCGGCACGCAGAAATTCTCCGGGTTCGTCGAGCTGCACATCGAGCAGGGTCCGATCCTGGAGGCCGAGAACAAGACCATCGGCGTGGTCGACCACGGCCAGGGCGTGTTCTGGTACGACGGCAAGGTCACGGGCTTCGAGAGCCATGCCGGCTCGACGCCGATGCCGCTGCGCCGCGACGCGCTGCTGGCGCTGTCGGAGTTTGCGCTGACCCTGGAACAGATCGCGCTCAAGCTCGGGCCGAACGCGGTCGCGACCATCGGCGAGGCCGTCATCGCCAATCCCTCGCGCAACGTCATTCCCGGCGAGATCGCCTTCACCATCGATTGCCGCAGCGCCAATGCCGATACGCTGGACGCACTCGATGCCAGCCTGCGCGCGGCCGCGGGTGAAATTGCGAAGAAGCGCCGCGTCGAGATCGCGATCGACCAGGTCTGGCGCAAGCCGCCGACGCATTTCGATCCGAAGCTGGTCGATGCCGTCGAGCGCGCCGCCGGCACGCTCGGCTATTCGCACCGGCGCATCACGTCGGGAGCGGGCCACGACGCCTGCAATCTGAACACGATCATGCCGGCCGCCATGGTGTTCGTGCCCTGCAAGGACGGCATCAGCCACAACGAGCTCGAGGACGCGACGCAATCCGACTGCGCCGCCGGCGCGAATGTCCTGCTGCACACCGTCCTGTCGCTGGCGGGCGTGGCGTCGTGATCTACTGCTTCAATCTACTCCAATATCAATGATCAATCACAAGCCTGAATAGCGCGGGCACGCTGGGCTCCCCTCCCCCTTGCGGGGAGGGGTCGGGGGTGGGGGTCCACAACGGCGGTGTCGCCCGGGGCTACCCCCTCCCCAACCCTCCCCCACAAGGGGGGAGGGAGTTCGCCTCTGTTGCCGCACTAGCCAGGCAGGACAACTAGGAGGTATCCGTGCGCGGAGTATTCATCGACGCCAACGACTCGCTGGCCGAGATCTTCGAGCGGCAGCGCAAATCGGGCGATCCCGAGATGCGCGTGCATCTCAACCCCGACATCAAGCCGGAGGACTGGCCGGCGATCCTCGACGGCGCCGAGATCGGCGTGGTCGATCACACCGCCCTGCCCACCGAGGTCGCGAAGCAGTGCAAGGGCCTCAAGCACGTCGTCTTTCTCGGCACCGGCGCGCGCAGCTATATGAACCCCGAGGAGCTTAGCCAGCTCGGCATCACCGTGCATTTGATCAAGGGCTATGGCGACACGGCGGTTGCCGAAGCCGCCATTGCGCTGATGTGGGCCTCGGCGCGCGGCATCGCGCAGATGGACCGCGAGATGCGCGCCGGCAACTGGCTGCGCGACGACGGCATGCAGCTGACCGGCAAGACGCTCGGCCTGATCGGCTTCGGCGGCATCGCCGCCGAGGTCGCGCGCATCGCGTCGGGCAGCGGCATGAAGGTGATCGCCTGGAACCGCTCGCCGAAGAGCCATCCGGGCGTCGACTTCGTCAACCTCGACACGCTGCTGCAGCAGAGCCATGTCGTCTCGCTGCACCTCCTGCTCAACGACGAGACCCGCGGCTTCCTGTCGCGCGAGCGCATCGCGCAGATGCGCAAGGGCGTGATCTTCGTGAACACCGCCCGCGCCGCCATCATCGACGAGGCCGCGATGATCGACGCCCTGCGTTCCGGCCACATCCGCCACGCCGGCCTCGACGTCTTCAACACCGAGCCGCTGCCCGCCGGTCACGTGCTGACCACGATCCCGAACGTGACGCTGTCCGCGCACTCGGCCTTCCGCACCCCGGAGGCGAGCGAAAACCTGATCCACGCCGCGTGGGAGCACTGCCGGCGGGTGGCGGCAGAGTAAACGCTCTCTCCTCCGTCATTGCGAGCGCAGCGAAGCAATCCAGAGTCCCGCGGCGACCCTGATTGCTTCGTCGCTGCGCTCCTCGCAGTGAGGTTGTTGGTCGAGCTGTCGCCTAAACTACCACTGTCGTCCCGGCGAATGCCGGGATCATACCGCGTGATTGATCGAGAGCGGACGGTGGCAATCGCGTAGGGCGGATTAGCGCAGCGTAATCCGCCGTCGTCCAGCAACGATGAGTAAGGCGGGTTACGCTCCGCTAACCCGCCCTAAGAACCGTGGCTATGCAACCCGGCGTTCGCCGGGGGCGACAACAAACAGCGTTCCTAGTCCACCATCTCCGCGACCGCCTTGCCGCACGCCACCGTGTCGGCATTGCCGCCGAGATCGCGCGTGCGCAAGGTGCGCTCGGCGAGCGTACGCTCGATCGCGCCGACGATCGACTGCGCCGCGGTCTTCTCGCCGAGATGCTCCAGCATCATCGCGCCCGACCAGATCATGCCGATCGGATTGGCGATCCCCTGCCCCGCGATATCGGGCGCCGAGCCGTGCACCGGCTCGAACACCGACGGGAAACGGCGCTCGGGATTGATGTTGCCCGACGGCGCGATGCCGATGGTGCCGGTGCAGGCCGGGCCGAGATCGGACAGGATGTCGCCGAACAGGTTGGAGCCGACGACGACGTCGAACCAGTCCGGGTGCAGCACGAAGTTCGCGGTGAGGATGTCGATGTGGTACTTGTCCCACTTCACGCTCGGATAGTTCTTCGCCATCGCCTCGACGCGCTCGTCCCAATACGGCATCGTGATCGAGATGCCGTTGGACTTGGTCGCCGAGGTCAGATGCTTCTTCGGCCTGGACTGTGCAAGCTCGAAGGCGAACTTCAGGATGCGGTCGACGCCGGTGCGGGTCATCACCGTCTGCTGCGTCACGAACTCGCGGTCGGTGTCCGGAAACATGCGGCCGCCGACCGAGGAATACTCGCCCTCGGTGTTCTCGCGCACCACCCAGAAATCGATATCGCCGGGCTTGCGGCCAGCCAGCGGCGACGGCACGCCGGGCATCAGGCGCACGGGCCTGAGATTCACGTACTGATCGAACTCGCGGCGGAACTTGATCAGCGAGCCCCACAGCGAGACGTGGTCCGCGATCTTGGCCGGCCAGCCGACGGCGCCGAAATAGATCGCGTCATGGCCGCCAATCTGCGCCTTCCAATCGTCCGGCATCATCTGGCCGTGCTTCTCGTAGTAGTCGTAGCTCGAGAAGTCGAAATGGTCGAACTGCACGGCGACGCCATGCTTCTTGGCGGCGGCCTCGATCACGCGAATGCCCTCGGGCATGACCTCCTTGCCGATGCCGTCGCCGGGAATGACTGCGATGCGATAGGGCTTCTTGCTCATCGAGCGGATCCTCAGATGGTGCTGCCGGACTGTCCCGGCTGAAATCGTCGACGCCTGAATGGACCAAACGACGGCCCAGCGCAACGCTGCGGTGCAAGATTGACCGCATGGCTGACGCCCCCGACAATCCGGTCTCCCTCCCCTCAGCGAGAGCCTCCATGGACCTTCATCTGCGCGGCAAGCGCGTTCTCATCACCGGCGCGTCCAAGGGAATCGGCGCCGGGGCGGCCGAAGCCTTTGCCGAGGAAGGCTGCCACGTCCGGCTCGCTGCGCGCAGCGGCGACCGCCTTTCCGCCCTGGTCGAGCAGCTCCGATCGAAGCACCAGATCGATGCAGCCGCGCATGTGGTGGACCTGCGGAAATCCGAAGACGTCGCGCGGCTGGCGCAGGAGGCGTCCGAGATCGACATTCTCGTCAACAATGCCGGCGATATTCCGGGCGGCGCGATCGACAAGATCGACGAGGCGGCCTGGCGGCATGCCTGGGACCTCAAGGTGTTCGGCTTCATCAACCTGACCCGGCTGGTCTATGCCCAGATGAAGGCGCGCGGCGGCGGCGTGATCATCAACGACATCGGCGCGGCCGGCGAGAAGTTCGACGCCAACTACATCTGCGGCAGCGCCGGCAATGCAGCGTTGATGGCCTTCACCCGCGCGCTCGGCTCCAAGAGCCTCGCCGACAACATCCGCGTCGTCGGCATCAATCCCGGGCCGGTCGGCACCGATCGTCACGTCACCCTGTTGAAGACGCGGGCCCGCGATCTGTTCGGTGACGAGAGCCGCTACACGGAGTTCCAGAAAAGCCTGCCGCTCGGCCGTCCCGCGCATGTCAGCGAGATCGCCGACCTGATGGCGTTCCTGGCCTCGGACCGTGCCGGCTACACCTCCGGCGTGATCTATACCGTCGATGGCGGCATCAGCGCAGGGTGGGGTTGATCGCCGCGACCTTTCCACCTCAGCCGAAACGTGATCTACAGCGAAGCGCCGGGACGCTTGCCATCAGGAGAACTAAGCTTTGGCCGACCAGGGATTGATCCGCGAGAGCGCCTGCGCCGTCGTCGACAAGTTGAAGTCCGGCAAGGTCACGCCGCTGGATTGCCTCGACGCGCTGGAAGCGCGCATCGCAGCCGTCGACGGCAAGATCAATGCGCTGCCGACGCTGTGCTTCGATCGCGCGCGCGATCACGCCAAGGCGCTGATGCAGAAGCCGGCTGCCGAGCGCGGCGTGCTGGCCGGGCTGCCCGTGCCGATCAAGGATCTCACCGACGTCGCCGGCGTGCTCACCACCCAGGGCTCGCCGATCTTCAAGGACCGAATTCCGGAACGCTCCGATCTCATGGTCGAGCATCTCGAAGCCAATGGCGGCGTGATCTACGCCAAGTCGAACACGCCGGAGTTCGGCGCCGGCGCCAACACCTTCAACGAGGTGTTCGGCGCGACGCGCAATCCCTGGGACACGTCCCGCTCGGCGGCCGGCTCCTCCGGCGGCGCCGCGGTGGCGCTCGCCACCGGCATGGCCTGGTTGGCGCACGGCTCGGACATGGGCGGCTCGCTGCGCAACCCCGCCAGCTTCTGCGGCATCGTCGGCCTGCGCCCGAGCTTCGGCCGCGTCGCGAATACGCCGACGGTGACCATCGACCGCAATCTCGCCGTCCAGGGCCCGATGGCCCGCAACGTCGCGGACCTCGCGCTGCTCTTGGACGCGATGAGCGGCGAGCACGTCGCGGATCCGATCTCGCTGCCCTCGCCTGCGACGTCGTTCCTGGCCGGCGCGCGCTCCGGCCAGAAGCCGGTCCGCGTCGCCTACTCGCCCGATCTCGGCATCACGCCCGTCGATCCCGAAGTCGCTGCCGTCACCCGCAAGGCGGCGCAGCGCTTCGCCGAGCTCGGCGTGATCGTCGAGGAGGCGCATCCCGATTTCAGCGAGGCGCATGAATGCTTCCACGTGCTGCGCGCGCTCGACTTCGCGATGAGCAAGGCGGAGCTGCTGCGCACCAAGCGCGACCTGCTCAAGCCCGAGGTGATCTGGAACATCGAGGAAGGGCTGAAGCTCACGGTCGCGCAGATCGCGCGCGCCGAGGCGCAGCGCGTCGCGATCACCGCGCGCGCGGTGAAGTTCTTCGAGACGTATGATCTGCTGCTGGCGCCGGCGACCATCGTGCCCCCCTTCCCGGTCGAGAACCGCTACGTCGCCGAATGCGCCGGGCAGAAGTTCGACAACTACGTGCAATGGCTCGGCATCGTCTATGCGATCACGCTGGCCTGCTGCCCAGCCCTGTCGCTGCCCTGCGGCTTCACGGAAACGGGCCTGCCGATCGGCCTGCAAATGATCGCGGCGCCGCGCGCCGACGCCAAGCTGCTCGCTGGCGCCAAGTTGCTGGAAGATGTTCTTGGCGTGGCCAGCTCGACCCCGATCGATCCGCGCGCGCCGAAGGGCTAGTTTGGTCGGCGGCCTCATGGTTCGAGAGGCGCCTTGCGGCGCGCCTCACCATGAGGATCGGGACTTGCTTTCGTGGCGCGATGGCCGACGAACGGGGCTTTTCTTCAAGGCCGCCATCCGCCGAGTTCCATGCTCTGAACAGGGGACCCATGTCCGTTATCGGCTGTTGGCAATCCGGGCAGCTGCCGTAGAAGGGCCGCAAATCATGCTTGCCGGAGACCGGATATGACAGACGAGGCGCTGCTGCCTGCCGCGGACACTACCACATTCACCGACGTCGAGCGGCGCATCAAGGCGATCCTGATCGGCTCGGCCGGCAACCTGGTCGAGTGGTACGATTTCTATGCCTATACGGCGTTCGCGCTGTACTTCGCGCCGGCCTTCTTTCCGTCGAAGGACCCGGTGGTCGAGCAGCTCAACGCCGCTGTCGTGTTCGCCGCGACGTTCCTGATGCGCCCGCTCGGCGGCTGGCTGTTCGGCTATCTCGCCGATCACCATGGCCGGCGGCTGTCGCTGACCGTCTCGGTGCTCTGCATGTGCTTCGGCTCGCTGATCATCGCGGTGACACCGACCTATGCCACCATCGGCATCGCCGCGCCGATCATCCTGGCGCTCGCCCGCGTGATCGAAGGCCTCAGCCTCGGCGGCGAATATGGCGCCAGCGCCACCTATCTCTCCGAGGTCGCCGACGCCAAGCATCGCGGCTTCTATTCGAGCTTCCAATATGTCACCCTGATCGGCGGGCAGCTCACCGCGATCATCGTGCTTTTGCTGTTGCAGAAGGTGTTCCTGACCCCGGAAGAATTGAGAGCCTGGGGCTGGCGCATTCCGTTCGCGATCGGTGCCGGCCTCGCAATCTTCGTCGCGGTGATGCGGCGGAACCTGCACGAGACCGAAGCCTTCGTGGAGGCCAAGAAGACCGTAGGCCCTTCCGGCTCGATCACCGCCCTGTTCAAATATCCGCGGGAGCTGCTGCTGGTGGTCGGCCTGACCGCGGGCGGCACCGCCGCGTTCTACACCTTCACCACCTACATGCAGACCTTCGTGAAGCTCTCGGTCGGCCTCACCGAGGACCAGACCACGATGGTGATCTTCGGCTCGCTGCTGTTCGCCTGCGTGCTGCAGCCGCTGTATGGCGCGATCTCCGACCGCATCGGTCGCAAGCCGCTGCTGATCTTCTTCGGCGTCGCCGGCACCTTGTCGACGATCCCGATCCTGACGGTACTGAAGGGCACCAAGGAGCCGTTCACAGCTTTCCTGCTGATCTGCGGCGCCTGGATCTTCACGGCGGGCTACACCTCGATCAATGCGGTGGTGAAGGCCGAGCTGTTTCCGACCAATGTCCGCGCGCTCGGTGTCGGCCTGCCCTATGCAATCACCGTATCGCTGTTCGGCGGCACCGCGCCGGCGATCGCCCTCTACTTCAAGAGTATAGGGCACGAGACGTGGTTCTATTATTATCTCACCGGCGTGATCTTCCTGTCGCTGCTGATCTATGCGACCATGCGCGACACCAAGCATGCGTCCGCGATGCACCGGCACGAATGAGCCCGCACGAAAAAGCCCGCACGAATTGACGAGGTGTCGAGATGGCCGACGAGTCCAGCCTGCCGCCCGAGAGCAAGCTGACCCGCAGCAAGGAACGCTGGGCGCGCGAGGGCAAATTCCTGACCGGCCGCATCATCAGGCCGGAGGACCAGCGCCTGCCGCCGGGGCAGCATCTGACCCGCGACTGGCCGGTGCTCGACCTCGGCCTGACACCGTCGGTCACATCAGAGCGCTGGCGACTCGATGTCTATGGCGCCGTCGAGAACCCGCTGTTCTGGGACATGCGCGCCTTCCTCGCCCAGGAGCAGCGCCAGTTCGTCTCCGACATCCACTGCGTCACGACCTGGTCGCGCTACGACAATCAATGGGAAGGGCTCGCCACACGTGACCTGCTCGCCGCCTGCCGGCCGCGTGACAGCGCTGAATTCGTCGTGCTGCATTCCTATGACGGCTACACGACGAACCTGACGCTCGAAGACTTCGCGACCGAGGATGCGTTGCTCGCGCATAGCTGGTCCGGCGCGCCGTTGACTGGAGAGCATGGCGGCCCCGTGCGCGTCGTCGTGCCGCATCTGTATTTCTGGAAGAGCGCGAAATGGCTGAAGGCGATCGAGTTTCTCGAGGCCGACAGACCCGGCTATTGGGAGGTGCGAGGCTATCACAACCGCGGCGATCCATGGGCCGAGCAGCGCTATTCGGACTGACGGGCTCGCGTATCGACACGCCCGCGGAGCCGTAGGGCGGGCAAAGACGCGGAACGCGTCGTGCCCACCATCGCCCCGCCGATGAGAAAAGATTGGTGGGCACGCTTCGCTTTGCCCACCCTACGGACTGCATGCTATCGCTTCCGACCCGAAGCGCGGTCACCGCGATATCCGAACGTGCCAGAGATGCAGCATGGAGTTCACCTCAGAAACCGGCAAGATCCCCAAAGGCTATGGGTACCTTCTCAAGCCGAGCGTCATCCTCGCCGCACTGACCGCAAGAGATCTCGGCGGCATTCGCATCCACCTCGTTCGCAGCCACGGCAGGCGTCTGTTCGATGCACGATATCGGCCGCCGGACGGCGACATTCCTTACGAGCGTCTCAACATCAAGGTCGGCACCGCGCACGAGCGGGATTTACCCCCACTCCGCCGGCAAGCGAAGGACGAAGCGCTGCCGGCGCTCGTCCGATGGATTACCGATCTCGTCTCGCAGGACCTGCCGACCGCGATCCGGCATGGCGAACAGGAGATCGAGCTCCTGCCTCCGCGAGACTGATCGGCGCCTGGTCGTGAGATCGATCGCTGGTCCGGGCCGACCGCAGTCCAATCGCATATTGACCTACGTCGTAACGAACCATCACACCAGTTACTCCGTCATGCCCGGGCTCGTCCCGGGCATCCACGTCGTTCCCAGCATGCCGAACGGCGTGGATGGCCGGGACAAGCCCGGCCATGACGACCTGGAGACAGGCGGCACAAAACTCCGTTCGTCAAATGCGACAGCCCTCGGTCTGACCGGAAGGTGTTGGCGTCAATCATGTGGTCCCACGTCCAGCCTCGCCCCCTAAATAATCTCCCCTTGCGTTTTTCTGAAAATCGTGATTTATTCCTCGCCATCCCGCCTCGTTGCAGAGGGGCGTATCGCGATCGTCACGGACGTGGAGCGCGGGATGCGGTGGGCGCGACGGGTCGCAGCATGGTCTTCCGTGCGGACGAACGATCCGGTGCGCACGGTGAAATCGTGTGGTCTCGGCGCCGCGGTGCTGGCGTCAAGTCGTGGTGCGGATGACGCGCATCGCGATGACGGGGGCAAGAAGGCCGTTCCCCGGAGAGAGCACGTATAAGCCGTTCCAACCATTGCGCAGGGAAGGCCGGGATGTCCTCAGCCGTACCTGTGGTTCTGCCGCCTGCATTTTTTCCGCAGGCGGGCCATGGGGGCGGCAGGCTCCCGACCTTCCCTGCGCCCTCTTGTTTCAAGAGGGCGGAATATCCGCAGAGCTCGGGCCGTGCAGGCCGCGAGGGTACGCCACCATGTCTGCGTGTATGGCCAGATCTGTTGTATGACAACGGGGAACGATGCCGTGTCATCGCCTCGCACGGCGGTTAAGACGCAACGGATGGAGACCACATCATGCCGACCGAACGTTTCCAGTTTGAAGGCGCAGGCGGCGACAAGCTCTCCGCGGCGCTCGATCTGCCTGATGGCGCGCCGCGGGCCTATGCGCTGTTCGCGCATTGCTTCTCCTGCGGCAAGGACACGCATGCGGCGCGGCGCATCGCCATGGCGCTGACGGCGCATGGCATCGCCGTGCTGCGGTTCGACTTCACCGGCCTGGGCTCCAGCGAAGGCGACTTCGCCAATACGACGTTCTCCTCCAACGTCGCCGACCTCGTCCGCGCCGCCAATCATCTGCGCGAGACCCGACAGGCGCCGGCGATCCTGATCGGCCACAGCCTCGGCGGAGCTGCCGTGCTGGCCGCCGCCGGCGACATTCCCGATGCGAAAGCCGTGGTGACGATCGCGGCGCCCTCGGACCCGGGCCACGTCACCGCGCTATTCAAGGACAGCCTCGAGGCGATCCGCCGCGACGGCTCGGCCGAGGTCTCGCTCGCGGGCCGTCCGTTCCGCATCAGCAGCTCGTTCCTCGACGACGTCGTCGAGCAGCGCCTGCTCGACAGGGTCAAGCATCTGCACAAGGCGCTGCTGGTGATGCACTCGCCTGTCGACGACACCGTCGGCATCGACAACGCGACGAAGATCTTCGTCGCCGCTAGGCATCCGAAGAGCTTCATCTCGCTCGATCACGCTGATCATCTCATCAGCAGGAAGGAGGACGCAGCCTACATCGCCGAGGTGATCGCGAGCTGGGCCCGCCGTTACGTCGCGCCGGCGGCCGCCGAGCCGGCAGCCAAGGATGGTCCGCGCGACGTGGTCGTGCGCGAGACCCGGTCGAGCAAGCTGCAGCAGGCCATCGCGCTCGGCCCGCATCATCTCACCGCCGACGAGCCGCTCTCGGTCGGCGGCCAGGACACCGGCCCGGGCCCCTACGACCTCCTGCTCGCGGCGCTCGGCGCCTGCACCTCGATGACGATGCGGCTCTATGCCGACCGCAAATTCCTGCCGCTCGACCGCATCACGGTCACCTTGCGCCACAGCAAGATCCATGCGGAGGACTGCGCGGAGTGCGAGACCAAGGTCGGGCTGATCGATCAGCTCGACCGCGAGATCCACCTGGACGGCGCGCTCGATCAGGAGCAGCGCAGGAAGCTGATGGAGATCGCCGACAAATGCCCGGTGCACCGGACGCTGACGTCGGAGATCCGTATCGTCACGCGCGCGACGGAGTGAGCTCATTCGACTGAGTCACAACCACCGCATTCCGGGGCAAGGCCGTGAGGCCTTGAACTCGGAATCCCGAGATTGTCTTGCGTCCATTTCCGGCAATGTCGAGATTCCGGGTTCAATCGCCGACGCGCAGCCGCTTCGCGACTTCGCATCGACGATTGCCCCGGAACGACGGTGGTCGTGACACAATGAGACTAACGCGCGGCCTGCGGCTCGCTCTTCAGCGGCCTGACGCGCAAAGCTCCGCGCAGGCCGGCCGCCGTGCCGATGAAGATTCCCGCGACGGCGACGAAGGACGGCAGCGCCAGGGTCGACAGCCCTGTCAGGCCCTGCCCGACCGAGCAGCCCAGCGCCATCACGCCGCCGATGCCCATCAGCGCGGCGCCGCCAACCGAGCGCAGCATGTGATGCGGAGAGTGGAAGCCTTCGAGCTTGAAGCGCCGCGTCGCCACCGCGGTGACGAGGCTGCCGGCGAGCACCCCGGCCACGGTGGCGATGCCGAAATTGGCGGTCGAGCCGGTCGACAGCATGATGTATTGCAGGGCATCGGCGATCGGCGCGACGAAGGTCAGGGACGCGACCGGCACGGGGTTGAAATCGTCCGCGCCGAGAGTGCCGGTCGCGAACCAGCCGGCCGCGATCAGCAGGCCGACGACGAGGCCGGCGAGCATCTGGCCGGGCGCGCGCCGGAATGGCGCATGCGCAAGGGCGAAGACGATCAGCGCGCCGCCGAGCCCGAGGGCCGGCAGCAGCCGCGCCGCTGCACCATGCAGGCCACCGACCGACAGCACAGCCGGCAGCGACGTCGCGGTCGCCGTGGTCTGCGAGCCCTGCATCAGCGCGATGCGCAGCGGCGCGATCAGGCCCTTCAACGTCATCTCCGCCGCGATCGCGAGCACGGTCACGACGACGAAGGAGCGCAGATTGCCGCGGCCGAGCAGCACCAGCGCGCGCGAACCGCAACCGTTGGCGAGCACCATGCCGTAGCCGAACAGAACACCGCCCAAGAGCATCAGTGGCACCGAGAACGTCGGCTGCAGATAGATCGACTTGCCGAGATCGACGGCGCCGTTGGCCGCGAGCAGCTGTGTGGCGATGATGGCGATGCCCATCGCCAGGGCGTAAGTTCGCACCAGCCGGCGGTCGCCGTCGGCCCACCAGCCGCGCAGGCTGCTCATCATGCAGAAGCCGCTGAGCAGCCCCACCACGCCATAGACCAGGCCGATCACGAGACCGGCCATCATGGCCAGATTGGCGGCTTCGGGCACGTTCGGGAATCCTTCCGGTTGCAGACAACACGCGCGTTGCGCAGGCAGCGCTTTCGCTTGACGCGCGCAGAATATTTGCCACGATGTCGCACCTAACTAGATGAGAATGCTTGTTCCAACAAGCATCGACGGGAGAGAACGCCGTGATTTCAGAAGCGCATCCTCAGGGGTGGCCGACGCATTGCGCATGCATGGAGGCCGCACGGTGAGCGGCGTGGCGACACTTTCCCCCGACGCTCTCGCCCGCGCCTGCGCCGACGCGATGTGGCAGGATGATCGCGCCAGCCAGGGGCTCGGCATGCAGATCGTCGAGATCGGCCCCGGACGCGCCACGCTGCAGATGACGGTGCAGCCGCACATGGTCAACGGCCATGGCATCGCCCATGGCGGCTTCATCTTCACGCTGGCCGATTCCGCCTTCGCCTTTGCCTGCAACTCGCACAACGACCGCACCGTGGCGGCGCAGGGCAGCATCAGCTTCATCCGCCCCGGCAAGCTCGGCGACGTTCTGCTTGCTCGCGCGCACGAGGTATCCCGCAGCGGGCGCTCAGGCATCTATGATGTCCGCGTTACGGCAGGCGACACGGTGATCGCCGAATTCCGCGGCCATTCCCGCAGCATCGGCGGCACGCTGGTCCCGGCCGCCGCGAGCTGATCCGCTTCCCTATCGCCCCGCGCCCCTGCCGGAGGACCTGACCATGACATCGACCAAGCTTCAATCGACCGGCAGCTACGTTCCCGAGATGGACGCAGCCGAGCGAGCCTCGCGCGACGAGATCATGGCGCTGCAGACGAGCCGGCTCGCCTGGTCGCTGAAGCACGCCTACGACAACGTCGCCCATTACCGCCGCGCCTTCGACAAGGCGGGGGTGCATCCCTCCGACTTCCGCGAGCTCGCCGACCTCGCCAAGTTTCCGTTCACGGTGAAGACCGACCTGCGCGACAATTACCCGTTCAACATGTTCGCCGTGCCGCGCGAGCAACTGGTAAGGGTACACGCCTCCTCGGGCACGACCGGCAAGCCGATCGTGGTCGGCTATACCAGGAACGACATCGCGACCTGGTCGGCCGTGATGGCCCGCTCGATCCGCGCCGCCGGCGGCAGGAGCGGCATGATCATCCACAACGCCTACGGCTATGGCCTGTTCACCGGCGGCCTCGGCGTCCATTACGGCGCCGAGCAGCTCGGCTGCACGGTGGTGCCCATCTCCGGCGGCATGACCGAGCGGCAGGTGCAGCTGATCAATGATTTCCGCCCTGACATCATCACCGTGACGCCAAGCTACATGCTGGCAATCCTCGACGAGTTCAAGCGTCAGGGCCTCGATCCGCGGCAGAGCTCGCTCAGGATCGGCATCTTCGGCGCCGAGCCGTGGACCAATGCGATGCGCGCCGAGATCGAGGATGCGTTCGCGATGGACGCCACCGACATCTACGGCCTGTCCGAGGTGATCGGCCCTGGTGTGGCGCAGGAATGCCTGGAGACCAAGGACGGGCTGCACATCTGGGAGGATCATTTCTATCCGGAGATCGTCGATCCCGACACCGGCAAGGTGCTGCCCGACGGCGAGATGGGCGAACTGGTGTTCACCTCGTTGACCAAGGAGGCCTTTCCCGTCATCCGCTATCGCACCCGCGATCTGACGCGGCTGCTGCCGGGCACCGCGCGGCCGGGAATGCGACGGATGGAGAAGGTCACGGGCCGCTCCGACGACATGATCATCCTGCGCGGCGTCAACCTGTTCCCGTCACAGATCGAGGAGATCCTGCTGTCGACCGAGTGGTGCGGCGGCCATTTCATGCTGGAGCTGACGCGCGAGGGCCGCATGGACGAGCTGACCATCTACGCGGAGTCGCGCCCCGAGCATTGGGACGAGACCGGCCTCGGCGCGCACGCCGAGCGCATCTCCATCCACATCAAGAACACCATCGGCCTCACGGCAAAGGTGAAAGTCGTCCCACCCGACACGCTGGAGCGCTCGGCCGGCAAAGCGAAACGGATCAAGGACAAGCGGCCGGTGGGGTAATTGTTGGTGTCGCGAGTGTGAGGTTCGGCAAATGGTCGCGGCTCGTCCTTGCGAGCGAAGCGAAGCAATCCAGGGCAGCGCGAAGATTCTGGATTGCTTGGTCGCTTCGCTCCTCGCAATGACGGCGAGCGTAGTTCCTCACACATGATCGTAGTCCACCACCACCCGCTCCGTCACCGGCCTGGCCTGACACGTGAGCACAAAACCAGCCTGCAGCTCCCATGGCTCCAGCGAGTAGTTCAGCTCCATCTCCGCTCTCCCCTCCACCAGCTTGGCGCGGCAGGTCGAGCACATGCCGCCCTTGCAGGCGAACGGCAGGTCGACGCCGGCGCGCAGCGCGGCGTCGAGGATGGCTTCGCCGTCGGCGACCGGAACCTCGCGGCGCTTGCCGTCGATGATCAGGGCGGCGATGGCCTTCGGCGGCGCCGAGTCCGGAACGACCATCTTGGGCCGCGGCTTGCCGCCGGCGCCGGAGACGAAGCGCTCGACATGGACGCGGTCGTCGGAGATCCCGAGCGCGCGGCAGGCGGCCTCGATATCCTCGCTCATCCCGGTGGGACCGCAGATGAAGACGTGATCGACGCTCTCGGCCGGCACCAGCGAGCGCAGCAGCACGCGCACCTTCTCGCCGTCGAGCCGGCCGTGCAGGATCGGCAGATCCTGCTCCTCGCCGGAGATGACGTGGAACAGCGAGAAGCGGTCGAGGAAGCGATCCTTCAGCTCCTCGAGGTGTTCGCGGAACAGCATGCCTGCGGTGGTGCGGCTGCCGTAGAACAGGAAGAAGCGGCTGTGCGGCTCCCGCGCCAGCACGGCTTTCACGATCGAGAGGATCGGCGTGATTCCGGAGCCCGCCGCGAAGCCGACGTGGGTGCGCGCGGCCTCCGGCTGCAATGCCACGCCAAAACGTCCAGTTGGCGTCATCACGTCAATCTCGTCGCCGCGCTTCAGTTCGTCAGTGACGAAGCTGGAGAACGCGCCGCCATCGACGCGCTTCACCGCGATGCGGATCTCGTCATCATCGGGGCCGGAGCAGATCGAATAGGAGCGCCGCACCTCCTCGCCGCCGAGCGTGGTCTTCAACGTGAGATATTGCCCCGGCGCGAACTGATAGTCCGCCGCCAGCTCGTTCGGAATCGCAAAGGTCAGCGACACGGCATCGGGCGCCTCGCGGCGCAGGTCACGGATAGCGAGACGGTGGAAGCGTGGCGTGGTCGACATCGGGTTCATCCTCCCGTCATTGCGAGGAGCGAAGCAACGAAGCAATCCAGGACCGCGCGCGGGACTCTGGATCGCTTCCGCCTAAGCCCTTCGGGCTTCGGCGGACAAGTCGCTGCGCTCGCGATGACGGCTGCTGCATCAGTGACACTTGAAATAGTCGAACGGCTCGCGGCACGATCTGCAGCGCCACAGCGCCTTGCACGAGGTCGAGCCGAACTCGGCGAGCTGCTCGGTGTCGACGGATCCGCATTGCGGACACGCGACCTCGGCCACGCCAAACAGCGCGCGGCGCCCGCTCGACGGCTGCGGCGGCGCGATGCCGTACTCCCGCAGCTTGCGCCGCCCCTGCTCGCTCATCCAGTCCGTGGTCCAGGCCGGCGACAGCACCGTGCGAACGTGGGCATCACGGAAGCCGGCGCGCTCCAGCGCCAGCTCGATCTCCAGCGCGATCATGTTCATCGCCGGACAGCCGGAATAGGTCGGCGTGATCGCGACCTCGACGCGGTCGCCGACGACCTCGACCTCGCGCAGGACGCCGAGATCGTCGATCGTCAGCACCGGAATTTCCGGATCGGCCACCGATGCCGCGGCGTCCCAGGCGCGCTGGCGCAGCTCGGCCGGGCTGAAATCCGCAACTACCATGTCGCACCGGGAAAGCTGCGCTGCATATATTGCAGCTCGCAGAGGAGATGGCCGAGATGCTCGCTGTGGCGGCCGTCGCGGCCGCCCTGCTGCATCCACTCGTTCTCCTGCAGCACCAGGGTCGCCTCGCGCGCGACATGCGACACGCTCGACAGCCATTCCGGCAGCAGCATCGTCGGATCGATCGCGATACCCGCGTCGATCAGACCGCGCTCACTCTCGTCGACGCTGAACATCTCGCCGGTATAGGCCCAGAGGTCATCGATCGCGGCTTGCGCGCGGGCGTGGCTTTCGTCGGTGCCGTCACCGAGCCGGATCACCCATTCGCTGGCGTGGCGCAAATGATAGGCGCATTCCTTCTCCGACTTGGCCGCGATCGCCGCCAGCGTCGCATCGGTCGAGTCCATCATGCCGCGCCAATACAGATCGGCGAACGCCGCGTAGAACAGCTGCCGCACCATCGTGTGCGCGAAGTCGCCATTGGGACGCTCGACCAGCAGCAGGTTGCGGTACTGCCTGACATCACGAAGATAGGCGAGCTTGTTCTCGTCATTGTCGCGACCCTCGACCTTGGCGGCGTAGCCGTAGAGCTCGCGCGCCTGGCCAATCAGGTCGAGCGCCATGTTGGACAGCGCCATGTCCTCTTCGAGAACAGGCGCATGGCCGCACCATTCGGAGAGGCGATGGCCGAGGATCAGCGCATCATCGGCGCGGCGCAAGGTGTAGAGCACCAGCGGCGCTTCGCAGACGGTGATCGAGGGAGCGGTCATGGTTGTGATCCGATCAGGCCCGCCACGAACTCAGCCATTGCGAGCGCAGCAATCCAGGGATTCATCCGAGCCGGCAGTCTGGATTGCTTCGCTGCGCTCGCAATGACGACGGCTGACGGCCGTCCGCACTCACATATGCCCGACTTCCTCGGGCACCTCGTAGAACGTCGGATGCCGATAGATCTTCGACTCCGCCGGCTCGAACATCATGCCCTTGTCGGCAGGATCGGACGCGGTGATCGCGCTCGACGGCACCACCCAGATCGACAGGCCCTCGCCGCGGCGGGTGTAGAGATCGCGCGCCGCCTGCAGTGCCATGGTCGCATCCGGCGCGTGCAGTGAGCCGCAATGCTTGTGCGCAAGCCCGTTGCGGCTGCGGATGAAGACTTCCCACAACGGCGTGTTCGGCGTCGCCATTTCGATCTCCCTGTCCTATTCGGCAGCCTGTGCCATCCGGCGCCGCGCGCGCTTCTCGGCGTAGGCGGTCGCGGCCTCGCGCACCCAAGCGCCCTCGGCATGCGCCTTGCGGCGCGCGGCCATGCGATCGCGGTTGCACGGGCCGTTGCCGGCCAGCACCTGCTTGAACTCGTTCCAGTCGATCGGGCCGTGCACCCAATGGCCCTGCTCGTCCTGCGTCATCTCGGGATCGGGAATGGTGAGCCCGAGATACTGCGCCTGCGGCACGGTGGCATCGATGAACTTCTGGCGCAGTTCGTCGTTCGAGAAGCGCTTGATCTTCCACTTGGTCGAGGTGTCGCTGTGCTGGCTGGCCTGGTCGGGCGGGCCGAACATCATCAGCACCGGCCACCACCAGCGGTTCAGCGCGTCCTGCGCCATCGCCTTCTGCTCGGGCGTGCCGCGGCAGAGCGTGAGCATGATCTCGTAGCCCTGCCGCTGATGGAACGATTCCTCCTTGCAGACGCGGATCATCGCGCGAGCATAGGGACCATAGGAACAGCGGCACAACGGAATCTGGTTCATGATCGCGGCGCCGTCGACCAGCCAGCCGATCACACCGATGTCTGCCCAGGTCAGGGTCGGGTAGTTGAAGATCGAGGAGTACTTGGCCTTGCCGGCGAGCATCGCATCGACCAGTTCCTCGCGCGAGGCGCCGAGCGTCTCGGCGGCGGCGTAGAGATACAGCCCGTGGCCGCACTCGTCCTGGACCTTGGCGAGCAACGCCGCCTTGCGGCGCAGGCTCGGCGCGCGCGTGATCCAGTTGCCCTCGGGCAGCATGCCGACGATTTCGGAATGGGCGTGTTGCGAGATCTGCCGGACCAGCGTCTTGCGATAGGCCGCCGGCATCCAATCGTTCGGCTCGATGCGCTCTTCGGCATCGATGCGCGCCTGAAAGCGCGAGGCGCGTCCAGCGTCCTCGGCGAAGCTGCCCTCCTCGGGCGAATTGAGCGCCTGCGTGTACATGCGGCGGCGTCCTCCCAGGACTTGGTTGACGCCAATATATAACGAGATTTCATCCGTGCAATCGAATTCTGTAATATATCAACGGCCCTCATTCTCAACGGCGAAACGCCGCAGCAGCGCCGCTCCGGCCGCCGGCAGAGGCCCCTCCTCATTTGTCGCATGCGCGTCGAGCCAGCGCTCGGAACCCGGCAGCAGCAACCGATAAATCTCGCCGCACAGCGCCCGGGCCTGCCGTCCAGGCCAATTCCCCGGCAGCAGCTCGGCCGGCAGCAGCGGATCGCGCAGCACGATGCGCCGATAGTGGTGGATCAGCAGGATCCGGGCGGTGAAGGCCTGCCCGTCGGACAACACCTCGCCGCGCGCGATGCTGTCCTTGAGCGGCGCAAAGGAGGCGCTGAACTTGCGGTACGCCTCCGCCGTCCGCTCCAGCGCCCAGCTCTCGGCGACCAGCCGTCGCGCCATGTCGGAGCCGGCGGACGCCTGCAGGCGGATGGCCCCCTCCACTGCGTCAGGGACGGCGATGCTCGAGGGGGCCACGAACACACCGGGCAGCGGGCTGCCGAAGCCCGCATCGCGCAGCGCAGTCCGCGCCTGCTCGCGATCCTCGGCGCTGCCGATGAGCAGCAGTTCGAAGCTGCCGTTCCATTCCGCCGGCGGCGAATCGTAGATGTGGCGGGTGGCGCCGGCGAAGGTCTGCTCGCCGCGCCGGGTCAGGCGATAGAAACTGTTGCGGCCCATTCTGCTGCGCTCGAACCAGCCTTCCGCCGTCAGCCGCGACATCGCCGTGCGCACCACGCTGCCGTCGATGGCGAGCCCTTCGAAGAAGGCGAGCAAGCTGCCGAGCCAGACGCTGCCGCCCCGCGGCACAATGGCGTCGCCGAACACGGTGATGATCAGCGAGCCCGTGCGCGACGGCTCGCTCTTCAGTTGATTGACGATGCGGGACAGAGGCTGCGCCATGTCTCCGCTTTATCCGGTTTCGCCTGGTCACAAAAGAAAAGGCCCGCACGATGCGGGCCTTGCAGGTCGATCGGCTGATGCGCGAGGCGATCAGGCGGTCTTGTTGTAGGCCTTGGCCATGTTCTCCTGGGCGAGCTTTGCACCCTCGGTGACGAGCTTGCCGACATACTCGCTGGTCGACTTGGCGCGGGCGACGAGCGCCTCGCCACGGGCACGGGCCAGCTCACCCTGGATCTGAACGGCTTCGCTGATCGACTTGGCGGACGCCAGCCGGTCGATGCCGTCGAAGAAGGCCTCGGTGTCCTGATACAGCGCCTGCTGAATGTTCCGGCTGATCTTGCCGGCCTCGGTCACGCCGTCGAACACGGCGGTCTCGATCGCCGACGTCACCTTCTCGGAGCCAGCGAGGGCCTCCGCAGCGCGCTCCTTGGCGGTCGACGCGGTCTTCTTGACGAACTCCCGCGCGGACTCCGGCACTTCCATCGTCTGCAGATTCTTGAACGCGTCGGTCACCGGTGCAAAGGCGTCCTTGACGGTGTCGAACACGGTATTGGTCTCGGTGGTCATGGCTGTCTCCATCCTCAATGCTTCTGAGCTATGGCTCGCTCCGTCCCTTATGAAACCGGAGTGACTCAGCTATATCATTCTGGATGGTGCGACGCAACATAAATGTTGCAACGCACCATCCTGGATGGGAGGAAAGGACTGGCAACCGCTGAGCGACCCGCCGCACGTCGGAACGTTCGGGTGAGCCTCAGTGCTCGGCAGGGGCGCCGCCGTGCTTTTTGTTGCGGTTCTTCCCCGGCCGGGCCGGCTCGGCCGGCTTTGGAGCCGCCTCATCAGCCTTGGGCGCGGCGTCGACGGGCTGAGACGGCTTCATCAACGTGTCGAGCATGGCCCGGATCTCGCGCAGCTCTGCCTCGATCGCGACTGTCGGTGACGGATCGGGTGCTTTGGCGGCGTTCAGCGTCCGGTCGAGCAATGCTTTGATCTCGCTCAACTGGGGCGTGACGTCGACGGCGGGTTTTGCCGCCGGTTGCGGAGCCTTGGTCGCGGCAAGAAGCTCGTTGAGCAAGTCCTTGATCGCCTTCAAGTCCGGCGTGACGTCGCGCGGCGGCGCCACGACTGGCGCCGGCGCCTTGGACGCGGAGAGAAGCGAATCCAGCACGCTCTTGATCTCATTCAACTGCGGAGCGAGATCGGCGGGCGTCGTCGCGGGCACCTGCGCGGAAGCCAGCAGCTCCTTCAACAACACCCGTGTCTCCGCCAGTTCGCCCTCGATGGAGGCGAGCCGCTCATTCAAGGCGGTGAGCTGACCACGGCTCGGCACGTTCATGCCGGCGAAGTAGTTTTCCATCAGATCAACCATGGGCTTCTGTCCGTTTCCTGAACCAGTTGCGGGACCATCGGAGGATGGACGGGGCGTCGCACCCATCGGGCGCAGCCGCGTGAAGGCGCTGAAGCTCTTCTGCATCTCTCCGACCATCTGCTGCCAGAATGCGATCGGGTCGCCAGCTTTGTTCGCCATCGGCACGCTCCTTCAGACCAATACAAGACTCAAACACAACTTATCATAGCACGCCTTCGCTGCGGTGCGGGAGAACTTGTAGCTTGCTTCTCTCGACCAACAGAACCATGCCATAGAGGGTTCCAAGGCCTTGAACGAGGGATCAAGTGACTGCAACTGCTCATCAGCCGCCGCAGACTGTGCGCGCCAACGGTATCGACATCTGCTACGAGATCTTCGGCGACCCGGCGGCCCCTCCCCTCGTGCTGATCATGGGCCTCGGCGGCCAGATGATCATCTGGTACGACGAGTTCTGCGAACAGCTCGCAAGCCGCGGCTTCCGCGTGATCCGCTTCGACAACCGCGACATCGGCCAATCGAGCAAGCTGCATGGCGGCCGCCGGCTGACCCCGTTCGAGCTGATCAAGCTGCGCTTCTTCAACATTCCCGTCTCCGCGCCCTACAAGCTGCTCGACATGGCCAAGGACACGGTCGGCCTGATGGACGCGCTCGACATCAAGTCGGCGCATCTGGTCGGCGCGTCGATGGGCGGCATGATCGCGCAGGAGATCGCGATCTCCTTTCCGCATCGCGTGCGCTCGCTGACGTCGATCATGTCGACGACCGGCAATCCGCGCATCCCGCCGCCGACGCGCGAGGTCGCGATGCTGCTGATGGCGCCGCCGCCGAAGACCAAGGACGACTACATCAAGCGCTTCCAGAAGACCTGGAAGGCGCTGCGCGTCGGCTCATTTCCCGAGGACGAGGTAAATGACGTGGCACTCGCCGAACGCTGCTTCGCGCGCGGCATCAATCCCGCCGGCGTCGGACGTCAGTTGCGCGCGATCCTGGCCTCCGGCAGCCGCAAGCCGCGGCTGCATCTGGTGACGGCGCCGACACTCGTGATCCACGGCAAGGTCGACCCGCTGGTCCATCCCACCGCCGGCAA
Source organism: Bradyrhizobium sp. HKCCYLRH1034 (assembly GCF_051168375.1). Taxonomy (NCBI): domain Bacteria; kingdom Pseudomonadati; phylum Pseudomonadota; class Alphaproteobacteria; order Hyphomicrobiales; family Nitrobacteraceae; genus Bradyrhizobium; species Bradyrhizobium sp. HKCCYLRH1034. The sequence continues at coordinate 492,126 of NZ_JBNPUW010000001.1, forward strand.
GGACACGGCGGAGTCGATTCCGAATGCCAAGCTCCTGATGATCGACGGCATGGGTCACGCTACTCCGCGGCCGATGTGGCCGCAGATCATCGACGCAATCGCCGAGCACGCGCACGGCGCGAATCCGCAGGCGGCTTAGGAGAGCCGACGCGCTGCGTCGGCAGGCTTGACGACATCTGTTGTTGTTTGGCTCGGCCGCAGCCTCTCACTCGGACGTGCAATCTGCCTCGGCCGTTCTTCAACCGAACCGTCGCCGCCGCCATTCGATCAGCTTGGCGCTGACCTCCGCGGGCTGCTCCTGCTGCGTCCAATGGCCGCTGTCGCGGACGAGATGTTTCTCCAGGTCCGGCACCAGCTTCTCCATGCCGTCGGCGGCCGAGGGCGGCAGCACGGCGTCGTTCTCCGCCATGATCATCAGCGACGGCACGCGCACCGTTTGATCTAGCCCTTCGGCGCGCTGCCAGTTGCGCGTCATGTTGCGATACCAATTGATGCCGCCGGTGAAGCCGGTGCGCGTGAAGGTGTCGACGAACACCTGCTTCTCCGCCTCCGACAGGATCGGCTGCCGCGTGTCCTTGGCGGCGTCATAGGCTGCGATCATCTGCGGGAACGCCAGGTTGAGCGATGGCGAGGCTGCGATCCCGCCGTCCGGCGGCTCCGTCGGCGGCGTATCGCTGCGCGGCAGCGGCTTGCGCATGAAGGCATCGAAGGTCTCCCCGACACGGCTGCCGAAGATGCGGTCCGGCTCGCGTGCGGGATCCTGGAACTGCACGATGTACATCATGTCGCCGAACCGCTTGCGCATGATGGCGATGGGATCGGCGGGCGCGCGCGGCAGATGCGGCGTGTTGATGCCGACCACGCCCGCGACTCGGTCGGGGTATCGCAGCGGCATCTGCCAGACGACGAAGCCGCCCCAATCGTGACCGACGAAGATCGCCTTGTCGATCTTCAGATGATCGAGCAGGCCGACGAGGTCGGCGGTGAGATGCTCGAGGTCATAGGCCTCGACCGGCTCCGGCCGGTCGGTCGCGCCATAGCCGCGCTGATCGGGTGCGATGACGCGGATGCCGGCCTCGGCCAGCGCCTTGATCTGATGCCGCCAGGAGAAGGCCAGCTCCGGCCAGCCGTGGCAGAGGATCATCGGCGGCCGGTCGCTGACGGGGCCCGCCTCGTAATAGCCCATGCGGATGCCGTTGGTCGTCGCGAACTGCAGCGCCGGCATCCAAGACGGATCGGTCATGCGTCCTCCCCTGAAGTGTTCAGCCGGTCTTTTTCGACCGGTCTTCGGCTCCGGCATGGAGCCTGCTCCATGCCGTGACGTCACGCCACGTCCCTTCGGAGTTCCGCGCAAGCGTAATCCGTGCGGCCGTCGGCCGCGTCAGGCCGACTTCTTGTCGTTCGAGCGGCTGCCGCCGAGGCCTGTCATGGTCAGCATCAGGTCCTGAAACCGTTCGGCCAAGCGGGGATCGAACGTGAACCAGCTCTGCATGATGGCTTCGGGCGTGAGCTTGTCGATGTTGCTCGTCATCTGGTTCTGCAGCCGGTCCATGACCGCAGCCTGCATCGGACCGACATCGGGAAGTCCGAAAAACTGCCGCGCTTCGAGCGGTGTGCAATCGATCTCGATATTGACTTTCATGTCCGCTCCGCTGTTCGAACCATCCCGACGCGAGCCCCGGGCCGGGCTCCCTTCACCAGGAAGACCATCCCGGACTCGCGGCAGGGGGGGTCCAGTATCACCGCGCCGGCCCCCCTCTAGCAAGCGGCGCGTTGCTGCAGGTGCGCAATTCCCGGGACATGGTCAATCCGGCGAGCCCTCAGCCCCATCCCGGAAGCCGCCGCTCGCGTGCGCCGCACAGCGGCGGCGGGGGGATAACCATATCGTTTAGGCTTAAACAAACTGCACTTGTGTGCCGCCGCTGAACTCTGGCAACATATTCGGATCGATCTGCCGCGGGTCGCACGACGCACCGCCAGGCCAGAGCCAACGGGATCAGTTCATTCCGGCGCGGCATCAGACTTGCAGGCATATCGCCCGGCGTCTTGTTGCTTCTTGAAGTTCGTGCAAGAGGCGCTGCAGACAACACGAACTTCGAAGCAAAACAGGCCGGACACAATCGCGCCTGCCGAAAAACCAAGCGTCAAACGCGGAGAATTTGGACATATGTCGGGACGCAAATCCCTGCTCATCGCGGCAGCGGTCGCATTCGGCCTCGCCGTCATGCCGGCTTCGGCCCAGACCCTGCGCTATGCCAACCAGGGCACCCTGAAATCGCTCGATCCCTACACCTTCAAGGAATCGACCACGATTGCGCACCATGCTCACGTCTATGAGGGACTGACCGCGCGCGACAAGGATCTCAAGATCATCCCCGCGCTGGCCGAGAGCTGGGAAACGCCCGAGCCGACCCGCTGGCGCTTCCATCTGCGCAAGGGCGTCAAGTTCCACAATGGCGAACCCTTCACGGCCGACGACGTGATCTTCTCCGCCGATCGCGTCCGCGCCACCGGTTCCAACTTCCTCTCCAACGTTCCGCCGGACGCAAAATTCATCAAGGTCGACGACTACACAGTCGACGTGAAGCTCGATGCCCCCAATCCCATCCTGATCTCGCAATGGGATACGTGGTACATCATGAGCAAGAAGTGGTGCGAGGACAACAACTCGGTCGCGCCGACGCCGGTGTCGGCAACCACGCCGAGCTACGCCGCGCTGCATGAGAACGGCACCGGCCCCTTCATCATCGAGAGCCATCAGCCCGGTGTGAAGACCGTGTTCAAGGTCAATCCGAACTGGTGGGGCAAGCCCGAGCACAATCTCAAGGAGATCGTGTTCACCACCATCGCCTCCGACGCCACGCGCGTCGCCGCGCTGCTGTCCGGCGAGGTCGACGTCATCGAGCCGGTCCCGGTGCAGGATATCGGCCGCGTCGATTCCAGCCCGAATGCCCAGGTCCTGAAGGGACCGGAGCTGCGCACGATCTTCCTTGGCATGGACGAGACGCGCGACGAGCTCTTGTACTCCAACGTCAAGGGCAAGAACCCGTTCAAGGATATCCGCGTCCGCGAGGCCTTCTACAAGGCGATCGACGTCGAGCTGATCAAGACCCGCGTCATGCGCGGCCTGTCGACCCCGTCGGCGCTGATGATCGCTCCGCAGCTCTATGCGCTGTCGAAGGACTTCACCCGGCCGAAATATGATCCGGACGCCGCCAAGAAGCTGCTGACCGAGGCCGGCTATCCCGACGGCTTCGAGGTCGGCATGGATTGCCCGAACGACCGCTACGTCAACGACGCCGCGATCTGCCAGGCCGTGGTCGGCATGCTCGCCCGCATCGGGGTCAAGGTGAACCTGAACGCCCAGCCCAAGGCGCAGTATTTCGCCAAGGTGCTGAAGCCCGGCGGCTACAACACCTCGTTCTTCCTGCTCGGCTGGACGCCCTCCTCGATGGACGCGCACAACGTGATGCACGACATCATGGGCTGCCGTGACGATGCCAAGGACCCGACCCGGGGCGAGGCCAATCTCGGCAATTACTGCAACAAGGAGTTCGACGCCCTGACCGACAAGGTCCTGGTCGAGACCGATACCGCCAAGCGCAATCAACTGATCAAGCAGGCCTTCGAGATCGGCATCAACGATTACGGCTACATCCCGCTGCATCAGCAGGCGGTGGCCTGGGGCGTCTCGAAGAAGGTGAAGATTCCGCTGCGCGCCGACAACGCCGTGCTGCTGTTCCTCGCCACCAAGACCGAGTAGTCCAGACGCAACGACAAGTCCCGGAAAGCAGAACTGCTTTTCGGGACTTTTCATTTCCTGCGGCAGATGCTACGCGCCGCCGCATCTCGAAGGACCTGAAAGGATCAGATGCTCGCCTTCGCGCTTCGCCGAGCAATTCAGGCCATCGGCGTCATGATCGCCGTCGGAATCATCGCGTTCGCCATGTTCCGCTTCGCCGGAGACCCGGTGAGCCAGATCGTGCCGATCGACGCGTCGGCCGCGGAACGGGCCAGCATCCGCCAGTCGCTCGGGCTCGACGATCCCTTCATCGTGCAGTTCGGTCGCTATCTGTTCGACGCGGCGCAGTTCAAGTTCGGCGTCTCCTATCAGTTCCGGCAGCCGGTCTCCGATCTGCTCAAGGAGCGCATGCCCGCCACCCTGGAGCTCGCGGTCTGCGCGACGATCCTGGCGCTGTTCTGCGGTATCCTGATGGGCGTGTTCTCGGCGCTGCACCGCGACTCCCTGCTCGCCAAGCTGTTCCAGATGCTGTCGCTGATCGGCATCTCCCTGCCGACCTTCCTGATCGGCATCCTCCTGATCTACCTGTTCTCGGTCACGCTGGGCTGGCTGCCGTCGTTCGGCCGCGGCGACACCGTCAGGTTCGGCTGGTGGACATCGGGCCTGTTCACCGTCTCCGGCTGGAAGGCGCTGATCATGCCCTCCATCACGCTCGGCCTGTTCCAGATGACCTTGATCATGCGGCTGGTTCGCGCCGAGATGCTCGAGGTGCTGCGCACCGACTACATCCGCTTCGCTCGTGCCCGTGGGCTGACCACGCGCGCGATTCATTTCGGCCATGCCCTGCGCAACACGCTGGTGCCGGTGATCACCGTGGTCGGCCTGCAGTTCGGCTCGGTGATCGCGTTCTCGATCATCACCGAGCAGGTGTTCCAATGGCCGGGCATGGGCCTGTTGTTCGTGCAGGCGGTGCAGAATGTCGACATCCCGATCATGGCGGCCTACCTGATGATGGTGTCGCTGATCTTCGTCACCATCAATCTCGTGGTTGATATCCTCTACACCGTGGTCGATCCGCGCCTGCGCGCGACCATCAGCCGTCCGGCCTGATCATGAGCGACGCAGCCCTTCCCCACCCCACGCCCGTCGAGACGCCGCGCGCCGCCGACGGATGGCTGAAGCGTGCGCTTGCGAGCGACCTGTTCTACTCGTTCCGCCGCTCCAAGCTGACGGTCGCCGCGGCCGTGATCACGCTGCTGTTCTTCCTGCTGGCGATCTTCGCGCCGCTGCTGTCGCCGCAGAACCCGTTCGACCCGGCCCAATTGCAGCTGTTGAACTCGCGGATTTCGCCGCTGTGGACCGCCGACGGACAGAGCCCGTTCTTGCTCGGCACCGACGAGCAGGGCCGCGACGTGCTCTCGGCCATCCTCTACGGCCTGCGCATCTCACTCCTGGTCGGCATTCTCGGCGTCGCCTTTTCCGGCGCGCTCGGCATCGGCCTCGGCCTGATCGCCGGCTATTTCGGCGGCCGGGTCGACACAGTGATCATGCGCATCGCGGACGTCCAGCTCACCTTTCCGCCGATCCTGATTGCGCTGCTGGTCAACGGCATCGCCAAGTCGGTGTCCGGCAACCGGCTGGACTGGCTCAGCATGCTGGTCGTGCTCGTGCTGGCGATCGGCCTCTCCTTCTGGGTACAATATGCGCGCACGGTGCGGAGCTCAGTGCTGGTCGAGAAGAACAAGGACTACGTCGCCGCGGCACAACTGATCGGCCTGCCCGCGCCCGTCATCATGCTGCGCCACGTGCTGCCCAACACCACCGGTCCCGTGCTGGTGATCGCCACCATCAACCTCGCGCTGGCGATCATCACCGAGGCGACCTTGTCGTTCCTCGGCTCCGGCATGCCCGAAACGATGCCGTCGCTCGGGACCCTGATCCGGATCGGCAACAACTATCTGTTCGCCGGCGAATGGTGGATCGTTGCCTTCCCCGGCATCGCTTTGGCCGGACTGATCCTCGCCATCAACCTGCTCGGCGACTGGCTGCGCGACGCCCTCAACCCGAAACTGCGATGACCCGCGTGAATGCGTCCTTCCGAGGCTTGAGCTCATGACCGCCCCCGTTCTGTCCGTGCGCAACCTGCAGGTCGAGTTCGCGACCCGGCGCGGCACCCTGCGCGCGATCGACGGCGTCTCCTACGACATCGCCAAGGGCGAGGTGCTCGGCGTCGTCGGCGAATCCGGTGCCGGCAAATCCGTCACCGGCCTCGCCGTGATCGGCCTGATCGATCCTCCGGGCCGCATCTCCGGCGGCGAGATCCAGCTCTCCGGCCTGCGGATCGACAACCTGCCGCCGGAGGAGATGCGCAAGGTGCGCGGCAGGCGCATCGGCATGATCTTCCAGGATCCGCTGACCTCGCTCAATCCGCTGTATCGCGTCGGCGACCAGATCATCGAGACCATCAGGACCCACACCAACCTCACCGAGCAGCAGGCGCGCAAGCGAGCCATCGACCTGCTCGCCGAGGTCGGCATATCGGCGCCCGAGAAGCGCATCGACGGCTATCCGCACGAATTCTCCGGCGGCATGCGCCAGCGTGTCGTGATCGCGCTGGCGCTGTGCGCCGAGCCGGAGCTGATCATCGCAGACGAGCCGACCACCGCGCTGGACGTCTCCGTGCAGGCGCAAATCATCTCGCTGATCAAGCGGCTCGGCCGCGACCACGGCACCGCCGTGATGCTGGTGACCCACGACATGGGCGTGATCGCCGAGACCTGCGACCGCGTCGCCGTGATGTATGCCGGCCGCGTCGCCGAGATCGGCCCGGTGCAGGAGGTGATCAACAACCCGCTGCACCCCTACGCCAAGGGGCTGATGGGCGCGATCCCGACGCTCGCGGGCGAGGAGAAGCGGCTGGTGCAGATCCCAGGCTCGATGCCGCGGCTGTCCGCGATCCCGCCCGGCTGCTCGTTCAATCCGCGCTGCAGCTTCGCCTTCGACCGCTGCCGCGTCGACCGGCCGGAGCCGCTGCGCCAGGGCACGCAGGCCGTCGCCTGTCATCTGTACGATCGCGCGACGGAGACCGCGGCATGACCGATTTCGTCGAGGTCAAGAACCTGCGCCGGGTCTTCGACGTCTCGAAACCCTGGCTCAACCGCGTGATCGAGCGTCAGCCGCAGGAGTTCCTGAAGGCGGTCGACGGCGTCAGCTTCGGCATCAGGAAGGGCGAGACCTTCGCGCTGGTCGGCGAATCCGGTTCTGGCAAGACCACGGTCGCGCGCATGGTGGTCGGGCTGCTGGCGCCGACGTCGGGCGAGGTCATCATCGACGGCGTGTCGATGAGCGAAGCGCGCCAGGCCCAGGTGCGGCGCAAGCTGCGCCGCCGCATCCAGATGGTGTTCCAGGATCCTTACGCGAGCCTTAATCCGCGCTTCCGCGTCGATAGCATCATCGCCGAGCCGCTCCGCGCCTTTGACATCATCGAGGGTGAGCGCCAGATCAAGGACCGCGTCGGCGAGTTGCTGACGCTGGTCGGCCTGCATCCCGACGACGGCCAGAAATTCCCGCACGAATTCTCTGGCGGGCAGCGTCAGCGCATCGCCATCGCGCGCGCGCTCGCCTCCGAGGCCGAGTTCATCGTCTGCGACGAGCCGACCTCGGCGCTCGACGTCTCCGTGCAGGCGCAGATCCTCAATCTGATGCGCGATTTGCAGGACAAGTTCGGCCTGACCTATCTGTTCATCAGCCACAATCTCGCAGTCGTCCGCCACATGGCGAGCCGCATCGGCGTGATGTATCTCGGCCGCATCGTCGAGATCGCCGATGGCCGCACGCTGTTCAGCGACCCGCGCATGCCCTACACCAAGATGCTGCTCGGCGCAGTGCCGGACCTGTCGATGTCCGGCCGCCAGCGCATTCCGGTCAAAGGCGAGATCCCGAACCCGATCAATCCGCCCTCGGGCTGCACCTTCAACCCACGCTGTCCCCTTGCATTCGATCTCTGTCGGCAGCAGTCGCCCGAACTCATCGGCGGCGTGGCCTGCCATGCGGTGAACCAGCCGGCGAGCGCGGCCGTTCCTGCATGAGGCAACGAGTCGTGGTGCGGACGGACCGATCATCAGAATGAAAGTCACATGAGCTTCATCAACCCCGATCCCTTCACGACCCGCCCCGAGATCGACGGCACCTTCGGCGTCGTCACCTCCACGCACTGGCTCGCCACCGCGGTGGGCATGGCGATGCTGGAGCGCGGCGGCAACGCCTTCGACGCCGGCGTCGCGGCGGCCTTCACCCTGCAGGTGGTGGAGCCGCATTTGAACGGTCCTGGCGGCGACGTGCCGATCATCCTGCACGACGTCAGGCGCGGGCGCACCGAGGTGATCTGCGGCCAGGGCCCGGCGCCATCAGGCGCCACCATCGCGCACTACAGGAACGAAGGCCTCGACATGGTGCCCGGCACCGGCCTGCTCGCGGCCTGCGTGCCCGGCACGTTCGAGTCCTGGATGCTGCTGCTGCGCGACTACGGCACGATGCGGCTGCGCGACGTGCTGGAGCCGGCGATTTCCTACGCGCGCGACGGCTATCCGCTTGTCGAGCGCATCTCGGCGACGATCCAGACCGTGGAGCAGCTGTTCAAGACGCATTGGCCGACCTCGGCCGCGCTCTATCTGCCCAATGGCGAGGTGCCGAGGCCGGGCACGCTGTTCACCAATCCACAGCTCGCGGAAACCTACGCACGCATCCTCAGTGAAGGCGAAAGCGCGGGTGCTGATCGCGACGCGCAGATCGAGCGCGCGCGCAAGGCCTGGTCGCAGGGCTTCGTCGCCGAGGCCATCGACCGCTTCTGCCGGACGCAGGAAGTGATGGACGTCTCGGGTTCGCGCCACAAGGGCGTGCTGACAGCCGACGACATGGCGCGCTGGCAGCCGACCATCGAGGCACCGCTGACCTATCAGTACGGCCGCTACACCGTGTGCAAGGCCGGCGTCTGGAGCCAAGGCCCGGTGCTGCTGCAGCAACTCGCGCTGCTCAAGGGCTTTGTGCTCGACGGCCTCGATCCGACCGGCCCCGATTTCATTCATTGGCAGATCGAAGCCGCGAAGCTCGCCTTCGCCGATCGCGAGGCCTTCTACGGCGATCCTGCTTTCGCCGACATCCCGATCGAGACGCTGCTGTCGGATGCCTACAACGACGAGCGCCGCAAGCTGATTACCGAAAAGGCCTCGCTCGAGCTGCGTCCCGGCACGCTCGACGGCTACGGCGCCAAGGTGAAGCTGCGCGAGGCCCAAGGCCGCCGCGAGGCCGTCGGCGCAATGGGCTCGGGCGAGCCGACCGTCGGCCGCTTCGGCGAGGTGCGCGGCGACACCGTGCATTTCGACATCATCGATTCCCGAGGCAACATAATCTCGGCGACGCCCTCCGGCGGCTGGCTGCAATCATCGCCGGTCATCCCCGAGCTCGGCTTCTGCCTCGGCACGCGCGCGCAGATGTTCTGGCTCGAGGAGGATCATCCGGCCGCGCTGGTGCCGGGCAAGCGGCCGCGCACCACGCTGTCCCCGAGCATGGCGCTGCGCGACGGCGAGCCTTACGTCGCCTGGGGGTCGCCGGGGGGCGATCAGCAGGACCAGTGGAACACGCAGTTCTTCCTGCGCCACGTCCATGCCGGCATGAACCTGCAAGAGTCGATCGACGCCCCGGCGTGGCACTCCGAGCATTTCCCGATCTCGTTCTGGCCGCGCACCGCGCGCCCCGGCGTGCTCGTGGTCGAGGGCCGCGTGCCCAAGGCGACCGTCGAGGAGCTGCGCCGCCGCGGCCATGTCGTCGAGGTCAGGCCGGACTGGTCGGAAGGCCGGCTCACCGCGGCCTCACGCGTCGGCCGCCGCCGCCGCGCCGCGGCCAATCCACGGGGCATGCAGGGTTACGCCGCCGGACGATAAGAGAGCAACGCGACGATGACCTGGTCGATCATTGCCAAGGACGATCTCACCGGCCGGATCGGCATCGCCGTCGCCACCCGCTTCTTCGCCGTCGGCGCGCGCGTGCCCTTCATCGTCGCCGGCCACGGCGGCATCGCCACACAGGCGCTGGTCAATCCCTATTACGGCATCGACGGCGTCACGCTGCTGCACGACGGCCGGCATCCGCGCGAGATCGTGCAACTGCTGACATCTGCCGATCCCGGCCGCGAGAGCCGCCAGCTCCACATCCTCGATCACAACGGCCAGATTGCCGCCCACACCGGCCGCGACTGCATCGACTGGTGCGGCCATCTCGAAGGCCGTGGCTTTTCGATTGCCGGCAACATGCTGGCCGGCCCGCAGGTGCTGAACGAAACCGCGAACGCCTTTCTCGCCAACAGCGCCCTGCCCCTCGCCCTGCGCCTGATCGCGGCCATGAAGGCCGGCGAGGCCGCCGGCGGTGACAAGCGCGGCAAACAGTCGGCCGCTCTTCTGGTCCACGGCAAGGAGGAATGGTCCGAGCTCGATCTGCGTGTCGATGATCACCCCGATCCGCTGGCAGAGCTCGAACGACTGGAGGGCGTTAGCCGCAAGCATTGGGCCGTGTTCCGGCAGTTCATGCCGACGCGCGACAATCCGGCAGGGATCACGGATCGCGCCACGATTGATGCCGGCATCGCCGCCGCGCTCGCGAACCAGACATGACCGAGCCGGAAGCACGGCGCGTGATCGGGGTTGGTATTGATAGTGCAACAACGCAGGCTGCATTCGCGTGAGGGACATCGGATGATGAGGAACTGGTGCTTGGCCGCGGTCGCGGCCGTTGTCGTCGCCTCTTGGGGGCCGGTCGCGCAGGCGCAGACCACCTTGCGCATCGGCCTTGCCGAGGACCCCGACGTTCTCGATCCGACCATGGCCCGCACCTATGTCGGCCGCATCGTCTTCGCCGCGACCTGCGACAAGCTGTTCGACATCGACGACAAGCTCAACATCGTGCCGCAGCTCGCGCTGTCGCAGCAGACCTCGGCCGACGGCAAGGAGGTCACCATCAAGCTCCGGCCCGGCGTCAAGTTTCATGACGGCGAGCCGTTCGACGCTGAGGCCGCCAAGTTCTCGCTCGACCGCCATCTCACCCTCCCCGGCTCGTTCCGCAAGCCGGAGCTGGCCTCGCTCGATCATGTCGACGTCGTCGATCCCTTGACGATCAAGCTGGTGTTGAAAGCGCCGTTCTCGCCGCTGATCGCCCAGCTCACCGACCGCGCCGGCATGATGGTGTCGCCGAAGGCGGCCAAGGAGGCCGGCGACAAGTTCGGCCTGCATCCGGTCTGCGCCGGTCCCTACAAGTTCGTCGAGCGCGTCCAGCAGGACCGCATCGTGTTCGAGAAGTTCGCCGACTACTGGAACAAGGACAACGTCTTCATCGACAGGATCGTCTACCAGCCGATCGTCGACGCCACGGTGCGGCTGGCGAACCTGAAGTCCGGAGCCCTCGACCTGATCGAGCGCGTGCTCGCCACCGACATCAAGGACGTGCGCGCCGATTCCAAGCTTGCGCTGTCGACCGCGATCGAGCTCGGCTATCAGGGCATCACGCTCAACATCGGCAAGGACAAGGCCAAGGGCCCACTCAGCCAGTCCGCGAAGGTGCGCCAGGCGCTCGATCTCGCGATCGACCGCGAGGCGCTCAACCAGGTGGTCTTCAACGGCGAATTCATGCCGGGCAACCAGTGGGGCAATCCCTCGCATCCCTATTATCAGAAGGCCTTCCCGGTGCGTGCCCGCGATGTCGAGAAGGCAAAGGCGCTGCTGAAAGAGGCCGGCGTGACGACGCCTGTCGCGGTCGACTTCATGGTACCGAAGGGCGCCGAGACCGAGGCGGCCGCCCAGGTCGTACAGTCGATGGCCGCCGAGGCCGGCTTCGACATGAAGATCCGAGTGACGGAGTTTGCGACCTCGTTGAAGCAGGCCGAGGCCGGCGACTATCAGGCGTTCATGTTGTCATGGAGCGGCCGGATCGATCCCGACGGCAACAGCTACGTGTTCCTGCACAGCAACGCGCCGCAGAACTACAGCGTCTGGGCCAACGCCGAGGCCGACAAGGCGCTCAGCGACGCACGGCTGGTGACCGACATGGCCCAGCGCAAGGCGCTTTACGAGAAGCTGACCAAGCTCGAGATCGAGGACGAGCCGATTCTCTACCTCTACCACCGACGCATCCTGATCGCGCACACCAAGAAGCTCGAGGGCTACAAGCAGATGCCGGACGGCCTGGTGCGCGTGATCGGCCTGAAGCTGAAGTGAGCAGTCACTTGGCCCCCCTTCGTTGGGACGCGACCGCGACGCCTCGCGCGCGCTGCGCTCCCTCGCCCCTTGTGGGGGAGGGAACGCTGGGAGCACGACCGGTTTCCGATGACGCGCCGGGTGACTGCCGCGAGGGACGCAGATCATGCTGACGTTCCTCGCCCGCCGCATCGCCCAGATCATCCCGACGCTGATCTTTGTCTCCATCCTCATCTTCTCGCTGCAACAGCTCCTGCCCGGCGACCCCGCGCTGGTGATGGCCGGCGAGGAGCGCGATCCCGCGGTGATCGAGCAGATCCGCAAGCAGTATCGTCTCGACCAGCCGCTGCCCGTTCAATACGGCTACTGGATCAAGGGCGTGCTCTCGGGCGATTTCGGCGAGTCGCTGCGCATCAAGATGCCGGTGCGCGACCTCATCCTGCAGAAGCTGCCCGTGACCCTGCAGCTCGCCTCGATGGCGATCGTGATCGCGTTCCTGATCGGCATTCCCGCCGGCATCGTTTCCGCCGTGAAGCGCGGAACGGCCTGGGACTATGCCGCCAACCTGTTTGCGCTGTGGGGCATCTCGACGCCGAACTTCTGGCTCGGCATCATGCTGATCTTCCTGTTCTCGATCCAGCTCGGCTGGCTCCCCGCCTCCGGTTACGTCTCGCCCGCAGAGGACTGGCGGGCCAGCCTCGCCGCCACCATCATGCCGGCCTTCGTGCTCGGCAATGCCATCGCCGCGATCCTGATGCGCCACACCCGCAGCGCGATGCTGCAGGTGCTGGGCAGCGACTACATCCGCACCGCGCGCGCCAAGGGCATCTCCGAACGCCAGGTCATCCTGCGCCACGCGCTGCGCAATGCCCTGACGCCGGTGATCACGCTGGGCGCGCTCGAGCTCGGGACGCTGTTGTCCGGCGCCGTGCTGACCGAGCAGATCTTCTCGATCCCCGGCTTCGGCAAGCTGATCGTCGATGCCGTGTTCAATCGCGACTACGCCGTCGTGCAGGGCGTCGTGCTGGTCACCGCCACCGTCTACATCATGCTGAACCTGATCGCCGATCTCGCCTATGTCCTCGTCAATCCGCGGCTGAGGAGCTGAGATGGCCGAGACGACGCTGTCAGCTCCGCACGGGGCACGCGCCCTCGCCCCGCTCGAACGGCCGATGCAGCGCACCTTGCGCCGACTGGTGAGGCGCAAAGGCGCCATGGTCGGGTTCTGCCTGATCACGGCCTTCATCCTGCTCGCCGTGCTCGCGCCGGTGGTGGCGCCCTACGATCCCATCAAGACGAGCTGGGCGCTGGTGCGCAAGGCGCCGTCGGCGGCGCATTGGCTCGGCACCGATGATCTCGGCCGCGACGTGCTGGCCCGCGTCATCTACGGCGCGCGGGCCTCGCTGCTGGCCGGAGCGATCTCGGTCGCCATCGCGCTGGCGATCGGCGTCCCGATCGGCATGATCGCAGGCTACCGCGGCGGCTTCCTCGATGCCCTGATCAGCCGCATCACCGACGCGATGCTGGCCTGCCCGTTCCTGATCCTGGCGATCGCGCTGGCGGCGTTCCTGGGGCCGAGCCTCGGCAATGCCATGATCGCGATCGGCATCTCGGCGACGCCGATCTTCGTCCGGCTGACCCGCGGCGAGGTGATGAGCGTCAAGGTCGAGGAATATGTCGAGGCCGCCCGCAGCGTCGGCGATACCGACCTGCAGATCGCGGTCAGGCACCTCCTGCCGAACATCATGCCGGCGCTATTGGTGCAGGCGACGTTGTCGGTCGCCGCCGCCATCATCGCCGAGGCCGCGCTGTCATTCCTAGGCCTGGGCCAGCAGCCGCCCGCCCCGTCCTGGGGCAGCATGCTCAACGCCGCCCAGCGCTTCCTCACCAACGCGCCGTGGATGGCGATCTGGCCCGGTCTTGCGATCTTCCTCGTCGTGCTGTCGCTCAACCTCCTCGGCGACGGCCTGCGCGACGCGCTCGATCCGCAGCAGGAGGAGTGAGCGAGGTCTCTCCATGCTAGCTCGAATGGCTGAGGATCTCCTGCGATTGTTGACGATCGTCGACATGGGGGCTGGCGTCGTGATCTGGGCGCTGGCGTTTCGCGAGCGGGTCTTGATGGCGAGCCATGCACCGGAATGGCGCGGCTGGTTCACGCTCCGCCGTGTGACTGCCGACGAATATTCCCGCGCCTATCGCGCGCACTTCCATCGGTCATTGCACTACGCCTTCGCGTTTTTCATCATCATCGGCATCGCCGCTCTGCTGATCCTGCTCGACCATCTGTTCTTTAAGAGGCCGCTGTGCTGAGCGCCGCGGCGGGCGCCGCCGGCCGTGACGACAGTAAGGGGAGAAAGAGACGGCCCGACAAAAACGGCGACTGCCAGGAGCAGCCGCCGTTGATCTTCAGCCCCCCAAAGAAACTGCCCGCTCACGTCGCCTTCAGCGCGTGGTCGGTCTCGGCGTCGAACTGGGCGATCTGCCGGGCGCGCAGCGACTTGGCGGCGGCCTGGTGGTTGGTGGCGATGACGGTGTAGACGGCCGGCAGCACGAACAGTGTGAACAAGGTGCCGATCGACATGCCGGCGACGACGACGAGGCCGATCGAGAAGCGGCTGGCGGCGCCGGCGCCGGTCGCGGTCAAGAGCGGGATCAGGCCGGTGACCATCGCCGCCGTGGTCATCAGGATCGGCCGCAGGCGGATGCGCGCGGACGTCTCGATGGCGGTGCGGCGGTCCATCCCCTCGTTGAGCTGCAGCTCGTTGGCGAACTCCACCATCAGGATGCCGTGCTTGGTGATCAGGCCGACCAGCGTCAGCAGGCCGACCTGGGTGTAGATGTTCATGGTCGCCAGCCCGAAGAACAGCGGGATCAGCGCGCCGACGATCGCCATGGGCACGCTGATCATGATCACCAGCGGATCGCGCAGGCTCTCGAACTGCGCCGCCAGCACCAGGAAGATGATGACCAGCGCGAAGCCGAAGGTGATGGCGAGCTGATTGCCCTCCTGGACGTATTGACGGGCGTCGGCGAGATAGTCGTGGCTGAAGCCGGACGGCAGGTTCTTGGCCTGCTTCTCCAGGAAGTCGACCGCCTGCCCGACGGTGACGCCCGGCATCGGCACGGCGGAGAAGGTCGCCGAGTTGAGCTGGTTGAAATGCGTCAGCGAGTTCGGGTCGGTCGCGGTCTCGATGTTGACGACGGTCGACAGCGGCACCTGCTGGCCGGCCGAGGTCGCGACATAGTAGCCGGACAGCGATTCCGGCGAGATCCGCTTGTCGCGCGGCACCTGCGGAATCACCTGATAGGAGCGGCCCTCGAGGTTGAAGCGGTTGATGTAGTTGCCGCCGAGCAGTACGGCCAGCGTGTTGCCGATCGACTGCATGGTGATGCCGAGATCGCTCGCCTTGCTGCGATTGATCCAGACCTTGACCACCGGCTGATTGAACTCGAGGTCGCTGTCGGAGACGATGAACATGCCGCTCTTGCGGGCGGCGTCCTTCAGCTTGGCCATCTGCTCATAGACCGCCTGGAAGCCGCTGGTCGAGCTGATCACCATCTGCACCGGCAGGCCGCCGGGGCCGCCCGGCAGCGCCGGCAGGTTGAAGGCGAAGGCGTTGATGCCCTCGATCTTGGACAGCTCCGCCTGCACCAGCGGCTTCAGCTTGATCGAGGAGCGCGTGCGCTCGTCCCAGGGCTTGAGCAGCATGCCGGCAAAGCCGCCCTGCGGGCCGAGGATGCCGTTCAGAACGAAGCGAAGGTCGGTCTCGGGGAACTTCTGGAACGCCTTGTCGACCTTGTCGGTGTAGAAGTTGATGTAGTCGATGTTGGCGTATTTCGGTGCCTTGGTGATCGAGAACACGATGCCCTGATCCTCCTCCGGCGCCAGCTCCTTCGAGGTGTGCATGTAGAGGAAGCCGACGAGGCCGAGGATCGTCAGCGCGAACAGCGCCGTCACCGGCCGGTAGTCGAGCGAGCGGTCGAGCTGGCGGCCGTACCAGCGCGTCATCGCGCCGAACACCCGGTTGACGAGCCGCGTGAAGCGGCCCTCCTCCGCGCTGCGCAGCAGCACCGAGCACATCATCGGCGACAGGGTCAGCGCGATGACGCCGGAGACGATGACCGAGCCGGCGAGCGTGAACGCGAATTCGCGGAACAGCGAGCCGGTGAGACCGCCGAGGAAGCCGATCGGGGCATACACCGCAGCCAGCGTGATCGTCATCGAGACGACGGGACCGACGATCTCGCGGGCGCCCTGCAATGCGGCCTGCACGGGTGCTTTGCCCTCCTCCAGATGGCGATGGATGTTCTCCACCACCACGATGGCGTCGTCGACGACGAGGCCGATCGCCAGCACCATCGCCAGCAGGGTCAGCAGGTTGATGCTGAAGCCGAGCGCCAGCATCATCGTGCAGACGCCGATCAAGGACAGCGGGATCGTCACGACGGGAATGATGACCGAACGCAGCGACGCCAGGAACAGGAAGATCACGACGATGACGATCAGCACGGCCTCGCCGAGCGTGTGCTCGACCTCGTCGATCGACGACTGGATGAACTTGGTGGAATCGTAGGCCACCTTCATCTTCATCGACGGCGGCAAATTGCGCTCGAGGTCCGGGAACAGCGCGCGCACGCCCTTGACGATGTTGAGCGGGTTGCCCTGGGGCGTCGCGTCGACGCCGATGAAGATCGCGCGCTCGCCGTTGAAGGCGACGCTGGCGTCGGTGCTCTGCGCGGCGAGCTCGACGGTGGCGATGTCCTCCATGCGGACGAAGCCGCCGTCCTTGGCCTTGACGATCATCCGCTTGAACTGGTTGACGTCGGTCAGGCCGGTGTTGGTCGTGACGTTGGAGACGATGAAATAGCCCTTGGCCTGGCCGGCCGCGGACTGGAAGTTGTTGGCGGCGATGGCCGCCGCCACATCGGTCGGCGACACGTTGCGGCCGGCCATCTTCTCCGGATTGAGCCAGATCCGCATCGCAAAGGTCTGGCCGCCCAGGATGTTCGCCGCGGCGACACCATCGACGGTCGACAGCACCGGCTGCACCACGCGCGTCAGATAGTCTGATATCGCCGAGCCCGACAGCTCCTCGCTGGAGAAGCCGAGATACATCACCGAGGTCGTCTGTCCCGTCGTCTTGGTGACGATGGGATCGTTGGATTCCTTCGGAATGAGGTAGCGGACCGAGTTCACCTTGGCGAGCACCTCGGTGAGCGCCTGGTTCGGATCGAAATTGAGCTTGATGAACACCTGGATCGTGCTGGTGCCCTGCACCGAGGACGAGGTGATGTAGTCGACGCCCTCGGCGGATGCGACCGCCTGCTCCAAGGGCGTGGTGATGAAGCCCTGCATCAGGTCGGCGGAGGCGCCGGGATAGACGGTCGTCACGTTGACGACGGTGTTGGACAGCTTCGGATATTGCCGGATCGGCAGCACGAAGGCGGCGCGCAGGCCGAGCAGCAGAATGAGCAGGCTGACCACGACCGACAGCACCGGGCGCTTGATGAAGATATCGGTGAAACGCATCGCGGCAATCCCGTCAGCAGAAGTCAGATGAGGTCCGGGCGGGCCGCCTCAGGGCGGCCCAGCATTGGATCAGAGGTCGCTCAGTAGCGCGGCGGCTTCGCCGGGACCGGCGGCAGCGGATCGGTGGAGATCGCGACCGCGGCGCCGGACTGGATCTTGAGCTGGCCGACGGCGACGACGCGATCGCCTTCCTTGAGGCCCTTGAGGATCACCGCGCGGCCGTTGATGCGGTCGCCGGTCTGCACATAGATGCGGTCGGCCGTCAGCGCGGTCTTGCCGTCGTCGGTCTTCTTCTCGTTGATGACGAACACCGAGTCGCCATAGAGCGTGTAGTCGACCGCGGTCTCCGGCACCGTCAGCACCGGCGGCTTCTCCGGCAGCACCACGGTGGCGGTGGCGAACATGCCCGGCTTCAGGATGCGCTCCGGATTGGCGATCGTCGCCTGCACGCGGATGTTGCGCGTGTCGGTCGCGATCTGCGGCTCAATCGTGGTGATTTTGCCTTCGAAGGTCCGGCCCGGATAGGCATCGACGCCGATGCGGACGGTCTGGCCGACCTTGAGCTGGCCGCTGTCCTTCTCCGTCACGGTGAAGTTCACCCACAGCTCCGACAGATCGGTCAGCGACACGATCTGCGTGCCGGCGCTGAGATACTGGCCAACCTCGACCTTGCGGACGCCGAGATCGCCGTCGAACGGCGCGCGCACCAGCTTCTGCGCGATCAGCGCCTCGGTCTTGGCGATGCCGGCCTGGGCCTGGTCGTAGGCGGCCTGGGCCTGGTCGACGGTCGCCTGCGGCCCGAACTGGCGCGACGCCAGCTGCTTGGCGCGATCAAGCGACAATTGCGCCACAGTCACCTGGGCCTTGTAGTTGGCGAGATCGCCCTGATCCGGCGCGTCATAGAGCTGCACCAGCGGCGCGCCCTGCTTCACCGTGGAGCCCGGCGTGAACATGATGTCGGTGATGCGGCCGCTGACGTCCGAGGTCACGTTGACCTGATGCACGGCGGCGAGATCGCCGACTGCGGTCAACAGGTTCGGCACCGTCTCCGAACTCGCCGTCGCGACGCTGACGTTGAGCGGCGGCGGCTTCATGTTGGCGAAGAACTGCGCGATCATCTTGTCGCGGAACATGTTGAACCATACGAGACCGCCGACCAGCGCCACGAGCAGGCCGCCAACCACGATGAACCACAGCACCGGGCGGGTGCGCTTGCGCGGCTTGCCGTCGACCGGCTTTCCTGAGAGCTTGGGTTCCGTCGCAATGTTCATGTCATGCACTTTCTGCCGTCGCCGGCCGGGCCGGAGGTTGCGACAATTCGTGATCGAGGTAGCACGCAATGGCGGCGTCGGTCAGTCCGATGCCGCGCAGGATGAATTCGCTGAGCTGGCGCTCCAAGCTCGCCGCAGTTCCATACGGCACACAGGGAATGGATGGAAGCCGCGTCAATGCCGCCATCAATACCGTGTGATGCGCGAACCAGAACAGATCGCGCGGCGCGGCCGCCAATCGCACGGCGTCACCGGAGGCAACGGCGCTGTCCAGAGAGTTAACGAACTTGGCGCCGATCAGATCATCGATCTTCGTATACAGCAGCCTTGCGAACTCGCCATCGTCGAGATGGCTCGACGCCATCAGCCGCAGCCGCTGCTCTTCTTCCTCATTGGGGCCGTCGGCAATGCCGAGGAAATGCCGGACCATCCCGGCCATCAGCATGACCAGCGTCGCGGTCGAAGGTTCCTGGCTGAGCAGCACCTCGAAATCCGGATCGGTCTCACACTCCTCGGTGAGGATCTCCGCATAGAGCGCCGCCTTGGAGGGGAAATGTTTGAACAGCAGCGCTTCCGAGATCGCCGCCGCGGCGGCCACGCTCTTGGTCGTGGTGCCGGCATAGCCATGACGCGCGAAGCAGCGCTTGGCTGCACCGAGGATCAGCTGCCTGCGGAGATCGCTTGTCATGCGCAAAGTGGACATCGGCCGTGAGTAAATACTCACTTGATCTGTGTCAAGAAAGATGCCGCGGCGCAGCAGGGTCGGCGGCCAAGTCCCTGAAATTGCAGGCGGGATTTCACCGGCGCCAAAGGCAATTTTATACCTCTCAAAGCGGCGGATCTGGGGCACCGCTCCATCGGTGGACGCAAGGCCGCGCGGAGACCACCGCGGCGGGCACATTTTCTTCCGCCGCTCGCCGTGCGACGGTCGCCGGGACAAAAACAAGAATCGGCCGGGAGGACCAGACATGACCGACGACGCAGCGCTCGCCAGCCAGTTCGATCTCGAGAGCCTGACGCCGGAGTTCTACGCCGATCCCTACCCGACCTATCGCGCGCTGCGCCGGCACGCCCCGGTCAAGCGCATGCGCAACGGCTCCTATTTCCTCACCCGCTACGACGATCTGATCACCGCCTATAAGGCAACCAGGACGTTTTCGTCGGACAAGAAGCGCGAGTTCGCGCCCAAATACGGCAACTCGCTGCTGTACGAGCATCACACGACGAGCCTCGTCTTCAACGATCCTCCGGCGCACACCCGGGTGCGCCGCCTGATCATGGGCGCGCTGTCGCCGCGCGCGATCGCCGAGATGGAGCCGGCGCTGATCGCGCTGGTCGACGGACTGCTGGACCGGATCGCCGCCAAGGACCGCTTCGAGCTGATCGAGGATTTCGCCGCGGCAATTCCGATCGAAGTGATCGGCAACCTGCTCGGCGTGCCGCACGAGGAGCGCGCCCCCTTGCGCGACTGGTCGCTCGCCATCCTCGGCGCGCTCGAGCCGGTGCTGTCGGCCGAGCAATTCGCCCGTGGCAACCAGGCGGTCGGCGACATGCTGACCTATCTCAAAGACCTGGTCGCGCGGCGGCGCGCGGCTCCCGGCAATCCCGAACGCGACGTGCTGACCCGGCTGATCCAGGGCGAGGCCGACGGCGAGCGGCTGAGCGAGACGGAGCTCTTGCACAACTGCATCTTCCTCCTCAATGCCGGCCACGAGACCACCACCAATCTGATCGGCAACGGCCTCGTGCTGCTGGGCCAGCATCCGGCCGAGCGCAGGAGGCTGATCGAGGCCCCCAACCTGATCCGCACCGCGGTCGAAGAGATCCTGCGCTACGAGAGCTCCAACCAGCTCGGCAATCGGATGACGACGGAAGCCGTCGAGCTTGGCGGCATCGCGTTGGCGCCCGGAACATCGGTCACGCTGTGCATCGGCGCTGCCAACCGCGATCCCGCCCAGTTCGACGATCCCGAACGCTTCGACATCACCCGCCTCGCCAACCGCCACCTCGCCTTCGGCACCGGCGCCCATCAATGCGCAGGGATGGCGCTGGCAAGGCTGGAGGGCGCCGTGGCAATTGGGCGGTTCTTGGCGCGGTTTCCGAACTATCAGCTCGAGGGCGAGCCAGTGCGCGGCGGCCGGGTGCGGTTTCGCGGGTTTGCGAGTGTGCCGTGTGTGGTCGGCTGAGGCGAGGATCACGTTGCGCGGCGTGACCGGAGCAATTCAGTCCGCAATCCGCTCTACGCGCGGCTGTCGGAAGGTCCGACCAGCGACACAAAGAGGGTGATACCCGCCCGCTTCCGCCGACACTCACCCGTCGAAAGAATTTTCTTTCTTTTTTTCAGAATTCGTGTATACGTTCTCCCGTCCCGCCTCACACGAGGGGCGCTTCGCGGTCGTCACGAACGTCGGGTGCGGGATGCGGTGGGCGTGTCGGTGCTGCGCGCGAGTGAACCTCGCGCGGACGAACGGCAGCGATGCGCACGGTCAAGTCGCGTGGTCCTGACACCCCGACGCTGGTGTCACGCCCGTGCCGGCGCTCACGCGCCGCGCGGGCAACGGTGGCCAGAAAGCCCGGAGCACCGGGGAGAACGCGAAGCAGCCGTCAAACCATCGCGCGGGGAATGCCGGGTGTTCTCGGCTGAACCTGTGGTTCCTGCCGCCTGCATTTTTTCCGCAGGCGGGCCATGGGTGCGGCCAGCGCCCGGCATTCCCCGTGCCCTCTTCTCGAAGAGGGCAGGACGAACGGTAAAGCTCGGACGCGAAACGCGCCGCGAGAAGAAGACCGCATGTCTCATCTCTCCGTCATTGCGAGCGAAGCGACCTGTCCGCCAAAGCCCGAAGGGCGACGGCGGAAGCAATCCAGGGCCGCGCCCGCGACTCTGGATTGCTTCGTCGCTTGCGCTCCTCGCAATGACGCGGAGAGATCGAGGTTAAAACACAGCGTGATCGCCGCGCTCGGCGGTCGCCTCGCCGCGGATCAGCCTGGCGTAGTAGTCGAACAGCGTCTCCGATCCCGTCGACGGCGTGGCGTCGGCGTCGTAGCGGCCGGTGGCGGGATCGAGCACCAGCATGGATTCGGTCGCGTAGTAGCGGCCGATGCGGGCGAGCTCCGCCTTGTCGGCCAGCGACGGCACGATCCGCTTGGCGACATCGAGCCCGCCGATGATGACATCGAGCAGCGCCACCGGGACGTGCCGGAAGTGCGGCTTGTGTCCGAGCAGCGCGAACAGATGCTCGCCCTGTTCGATCGGCGTGATGGCGGGGCCTGGGCCGCCGATCGGCAGCACCCGGTTCCAGCGGCGCTCGTCATCGAGACATCCGGCCAAATAGTCGCCGAGGTCCCCGTCGCTGATCGGCTTGCACGCCGTCAACCGGCCGTGGCCGAACACCAGATAGGGCCGGCCCTGCTTCACCCGCGCGACCTGTCCCGACAGCGACTTGAAGAACGCGGTCGGGCGGACGATCGAGTAGGTCAGCCCCTGCTCCATCAGATGCGCTTCGAACGCCAGCTTGGCCCTCTGAAACGCCAGCAGCGGCTTCTGCACGCAGATGGCGGACAGCAGGACGAAGTGACTCACACCGGCACTCCGCGCGGCATCCAGCACGTTCACATGGGCTTGGTAGTCGATCGCCTGGGCATCCCTGGGCACGCCGGTCCGCGAGGCCATGCAGGACACCACGGCGTCGAACCGCTCACCGCCAAAGCCGTCACGTGCGAGGGAGGCGGGATCGGTGACATCCCCCGTCCTGACGGTGGCGCCCGCGATCTTCACGGCGTCATGGCGCGGATGCACCAAGCAGACCACCTCGTGCCCGCGCGCGACGAGCGCGCGTACCGTGGCACGGCCGATCGTTCCCGTCGCGCCAAGCATGAAGACGCGGCGTGGACGGGACACAGTGGCGGGAGCCGGTTCGGAAGGAGAGATCATCGGCGTGGCAAAGACTCCGAATGCCGTTCCGACCTATATCACGGGCGGCTGGCCCATGACGCCGTCGGCTCCGCTTCGACCTCACCGCGCCGCGCGCGGCGTCTTCTCCAGGATCAGCGTATGGATGCCGCAGGTGCCGCTGTACAGGCTCATCACCCGTGTGCCCGGCTTGCGGCCGGCGCGCGGCTCGGAGACCTGCAGGCCGGCGGCGAGCAGCCGCGCGCGCGTCGCCTCGATGTCGGCGACGCGCCAGCTCAGGCCCCACAGCTTGTCATGGGCCTTGTCGTTGCCGGCGACCGGCCGCTTCACCACTTCGACGATCAGGTCGCCGCAGCGGAAGAACATCAACTGGCCCCATTCCTGATGGCTGCGGTCGAGCGCCATGTCGAGGCCGAGCCGCGCGCCGTAGAGCGCGGCGGCGCGTTCGGGATCCTCGGTCGAGATCACGATATGGTCGAGGCCGAGCACGGCCGTATCGGCGGTCTTGATGGACGGCGGGCGCGGCTCGGCGAGCTCGAGGAAGAACATGCGCACGCCACGCGTGAGATCGGTCATGGCGCGGGTGCGCTTCCAATGCAGCGTCTGGCCCGAGATGCGGTCGGTGCTGTCGACCTCGGCAATCGGATCCGGCTTCAGCGCGACCCGCTCGAGCCGCCGATGCATCTTGCCGATATCGCCGGTGGCGAAGCAGATACTGGCGAGCCCCTCGCCCCAGATCTTGATCACTTTGCGGATGCGGTCGGCGGCCACGCCCTGGCCCGCCGGCGCCATCAGCTCCAGGCTCATATTGTCGAGCGTGAACAGGACGCGATCGGCGCCCTCGCCCGAATTCTGCCAGGACGGCTTGCGCGCCAGCAGCGTCTCGAACGCGGCGCTGCCGGCCTGGATGTCCTGCAGCAGGACGACGACGTGGTCGAGGCCGGTGATCACGGAAACAGCCCTCGCGAGTTCTTGGCGGCGCGCACCTTCTCCACGCCGATCGCCATCGCCGCGGTCCGGTGGGAGATGCCGTCGGTCTTGCCGCGCGTCAGCATGCGCTCGAAGGCACGGTCAAGGATCTGGTACTCCCTGCGCATCACCTCCTCTTCCTCCCAGAACAGCTGCTGCAGGTCCTGCACCCATTCGAAATAGCTGACGATGACGCCACCGGAATTGCAGAGAATGTCGGGAATGAGGAAGATCTCGTTGCGGCGCTGGTCGAGCACCAGATCGGCATCCGGCGTGGTCGGGCCGTTGGCGGCTTCCGCAATGACGCGGCATTTCAGGTTCGCCGCCACCTTGGCGTCGATCACCCGCTCGACCGCGGCCGGCACGAGGATGTCGCAGGCCAGGGTCAGGATCTCCCGCGGATCGAAGGCGAGCTCGGTGGAGAAGCCGGCAATGCTGCCGTGCCTGGCGGCGTGCGCCATCAAGGCCGGGATGTCGAGGCCGCGCGGATCATGGAGGGCGCCGGTGTGATCGCTGACCGCAATCACCTTCATGCCCATCTGGTGGAAGCCGAGCGCGGCATACGAGCCGACGTTGCCAAAGCCCTGCACGACCGCGGTGGACTTGGTCGGGTCGATGCCCAGCTCATCCATCACCCGCCTCGACACATGGGCGACGCCGCGGCCGGTCGCCTCGCGGCGCCCCAACGTGCCGCCGGAGAACACCGGCTTGCCGGTCACGATCTCCATCACCGTCTGCCCCTGGTACATGGAATACGTGTCCATGAACCACGCCATCACCTGCTCGTTGGTGCCCATGTCGGGCGCCATCACGTCGGTATGCGGGCCGACGAACGGGATCATCTCCTGCATATAGCGGCGCGACAGCGATTCGAGCTCGCGCTTCGACAGTTTGGAGAGATCGACGTTGATGCCGCCCTTGGCGCCGCCATAGGGCAACCCGACCAGCGCGCATTTCCAGCTCATCCAGATCGCGAGCGCGGCGACCTCGCCAATGTCGACCGTCGGAGCGAACCGCGTGCCGCCCTTGGTCGGCCCCATCGTCAGCAGATGCTGGACCCGGTAGCCTTCATAGACCGCGATCGTGCCGTCATCCTTGTGGATCGGACACGAGACGGTGATCGCCCGCTTCGGCAAGAGCAGCCGGTCCCGCTCGTCGGCTGGGATGCCAAGGTGGTCGGCGATCACGTTGAACTGATTGGTGGCCATCTCGAAGACCGGACCCGCATAGACAGTCATATTCCACTCCCGAATCTGCGCTTCTGCAGGCCGGCAACCATAGCGCGACCCGAGCGCCGGCGGCAGGGGGCCACCGGTAGCAGACGGCCGATCTCAACCACCAAGGTGACGATTTGACGAAGAATTTCAGCGTTGATCCGCTTTGACCGCTTGCTAATCTGCGGCGCCGGGGCCGCGATCACCCCTTAGTGAGACAGAAATGGCAATGCAGGCCCTCTTCATCGGACAGACCTACATCGACGTGACGTTCATCACCGACCACATGCCGACGGGGGACGAGAAGCACGTGGCATCCGACTATGCCGTCTCGTTCGGCGGCAATGCGGTGACTGCGGCATTTTGCTGCGCCAAGCTCGGCATCGTGCCCGACCTGATCGCCACCGTCGCGAATGACTGGCTCGGGCGGATGTTCCAGGACATGACCGCGAAATACGGCATCTCCGTCCATCCCCGGAAGGTCAATGCCTCCTCGCTGTCCTTCATCATGCCGAAGGACGGCAAGCGCGCCATCGTGCGCTGCCGCGACGATGCGCATATCCACCCGTTCCCGCTGCTCAATCTCGGCAATTGCAAGGCGCTGCATGTCGACGGCCACCAGCCCGACGCGGCGTTGCATTATGCCAAGCTGTGCCGCGAGGCCGGCATCCTGACCTCGCTGGACGGCGGCGGCCTGCGCACCAACACCCATGAGCTCCTGGAATATATCGACGTCGCGATCGTGGCCGAGCGGCTGTGCGAGCAGATGGACCTCACGCCGGAGAAGATGCTCGACTACCTGAAGAGCCGCGGCTGCCGCATCGGCGGCGTCACCCAGGGCGAAAAGGGCCTGCTCTGGTATGACGAGGTCGGCGCCGTGCATACGCTGCCCGCCTATCCGATCCCGCGCGAGCGCGTGATCGACACCAACGGCGCCGGCGACGTCTTCCACGGCGCCTATGTGTATTCGTATCTCGCCAATCCTGCGAAGGGCTGGAAGGAGCATTTCGAGTTCGCCCGCGCGGCCTCGACGTTCAAGATCCAGAAGCTCGGCAACGAGGCCGGCCTGCCGACGCTCGCCGATATCGAGCTGGTTCGGCAGGAATTCGAGGCTCGCGTCTAGCGGTTGTGGGGAGCAGGCGGATGGGGCGGGTCGTCGTCGCCGGCAGCATCAACATGGATGTGGTGGCTGCGGCCGAGCGCCATCCGCGCATCGGCGAGACCGTCGCCGGCCGGTCGGTGATGTACTTTCCGGGCGGCAAGGGCGCGAACCAGGCCGTCGCCGCGGCCAAGCTCGGCGTGCCGACGGCGCTGATCGGCCGGCTCGGCCGCGACGCCTTCGGGGAGCAGTTGCGCGCATTTCTCACGGCTCAGGGCATCGATCTCACGGCCGTGAAGGACAGCGCCAGCGCGTCGACCGGCACCGCGATCATCACGCTGGCCAAGGCCGACAACACGATCGTGGTGATATCAGGCGCCAACGCCGAGGTCAGCGCCGACGATGTGGCGCGGGTGTCTCTCGCCTCGGGAGACGTGGCCGTCAGCCAGTTCGAGATCCCGCAAGCGACGATTGCCGCGTTCTTCCAGCGTGCCAAAGCGGCCGGCGCCACCACGATCCTCAACCCCGCCCCCGCGAGCGCGTTCGACAGCACGCTGTTTGCGCTGGTTGATGTCCTCGTGCTCAACGAAACCGAGCTCGGTTTCCTGGCCGGCATCGAGCTCGGCGACGCGCCGACGCCGCAGCAGGTGAATGAGGCGGTTCGCGCGCTCAAGCCTCGCGACGACCAGACGGTCTGCGTCACGCTCGGCGCGCGTGGCGCGGTCGCGGTTTCTGGTACCGAAGCCAGGCTGGTCGAAGGCCGCGCGGTGAAGGCTGTCGACACCACCGGCGCCGGCGACTGCTTCGTCGGTGCGCTCGCCGCACGGCTGTCGCAGGGCGCTGATATCGCGGATGCGATCGGCTATGCCAACGTCGCCGCATCGATCTCGGTGCAGCGCATGGGCGCCGGCCCGTCGATGCCGACCGAGGAGGAGGTTCGCGCGTGGCTCTAGGCCAGAGCGCTCTTCAGGTCGAAGCTGGGATCAGCGGCCTTGGCTGCATCCAAGGTGCCGCCCGCAGCCAGCAACTTGCGGCCGAACATATGGTCGCCGGCGCGGTTGACCGACTCGATGCCGACCAGTCGGCCCTCCTTGTAACAGAACGCGGAGAACGCCTTTTGCGCCGGGTCACCGCGCAGAACGACCTGGTCATAGCCGGTGGTGAGCCCCGCGATCTGGAGCTTGTCATTGCCCTGGTCGCTCCAGAACCACGGCTGTCCGTCATAGGGCTTGACGTCGCCCGTCAGCCGCGCCGCGACGCAGCGGGCGTGATCGGTGGCGTTCTGCACCGACTCCAGCCGCAGCGTCCCGCCGAAGCGCTGGCTGACGAACAGGGCGCAGTCGCCGATGGCCGAGATGTGCGGATCGCCGGTGAGCAGATATTCGTCGACGACGATGCCGGAGGCGACCTGCAATCCAGCCTCGGCGGCGAGCTCGACATTCGGCAGCACGCCGACGCCGACCACGACGAGGTCAGCGGGGATATGCCGACCATCGCTGAGGCTGACGCCGGTGACCTTGTTGCCGTCGGCCTCGATGCTGGTGGCCTGCACGCCGAGATGGATGCGCACGCCGGCTTCCGCATGCTGCTTCTGGAAGTAGTCCGAGATCTCGGCGGTCACTGCCCGCGCCATCACCCGGGCGCCGAGCTCGAGCACGTCGACCTCGAGGCCCTTGATCCGCGCGGTCGCTGCGAATTCAAGACCGATGAAGCCGGCGCCAATGACGACGGCCCGCTTGGCATCGGCGAGCAAGCCTCGCAGCGCTTCGCTGTCGTCGAGAATGCGCAGATAGCGCACCGCCGGGAGATTGGCGTTGGGAATGTCGAGCAGCCGGTTGCGCGCACCGGTCGCGAACACGAGGTGCCCATAGTCGAGCGTCTTACCGGAGGCGAGCAGCACCCGGCGCTGATCGCGCTGAACAGCGACGGCACGATCGTAGACGAGATCGATGGTCTGGTCCGCGTAGAACTTCTGCGGTCGGAACATCAGGGTCTCGGGACCGCCGGTGCCCTTCAGATACGCCTTCGACAGCGGCGGGCGCTGATACGGCAGATGCGACTCGTCGTTGATCAGATGAATCGGATCGGCAAAGCCTGCCTGACGCAGCGAGGTCGCGAGCTGGAATCCCGCATGCCCCGCACCCACGATCACCACCGGTCCCTTCGTCACTGCACCCTGCCCCATTCTGCCACTGTCCATGCCGACGGAACCGGGTTTTGGCAGACTTGCCCGGCATTGTCACCGGTCCCGCCGTACGGTTTAAATGCGGCAACAAGAACCACGCCCGGGAGGTATGAATGTCGGACGCCGTAGCGGAACCTGCCCGCCTGACTATCGAAGGTCCGATCGCGACCATCACGCTCGACCGCCCGGCAGCGTTCAACGCCATCAACCTTGCGATTGCGAAGCGCTTGGAGCTGCTTGCGGCCCAAGTAGAGGCCGACGAGACCATCCGCGTGCTGATCCTGAAAGGCGAAGGCCGCGCCTTCTGCGCCGGCGGCGACCTGCAGACGATCGGCGCTGCCGCCGAGGCCGACGCCATCACGCCTGTCGTCAGCGAACTGCTGCATCACTACCATGCCTTCATCGCGAGCCTGCGGCGCATGCCCAAGATCGTGCTGGCGAGCGTGCACGGCTCCGCCGCCGGCGCGGGGATGTCGCTCGCCTTCGCCGCCGACCTCTGCATTGCCGCCGAGGACGCGCGCTTCACGCCGGCCTATGCCAAGCTCGGCGTGTCGCCCGACGGCGGCGGTACAGTTGGCGTGGTCGCCACTGTGGGCATCAGGCGGGCGCTGCAGATCTTCCTGGCGGAGGACAGCTTCACGGCCGCGCAGGCCCGTGAATGGGGCTTGGTCGCGAAAGTCGTCCCCGCCCCCGAGCTCGCGGCAGCCACCGACGCGCTGGCGCAGCGGTTGGCGCAGAATGTGCCGGCGGGGATCGCGGCGACCAAGGCGCTGATCCATCGCGCGCCAACCAGCTCGGTCGAAGACCAGCTCGCCGCCGAGCGCGATGCCATCATCAACTGCATGCACACGGATGAATTCCGCGCCACCGTGAAGCGGTTCACCAGCAAGGGAAAGTAGGACTGCGCTCACCCCTTCCCTTTCCGGCGCATGAAATCGAAATCGCAGCCGTCGTCGGCCTGCAGGATCGTTTCATGGAAGAGATGCGCATAGCCGCGCTCCGCCCATTCGGGCGTTGCGGCTTGCTTCAGCGCAGCGCGACGCCGGTCCAACTCGGCGTCGTCGACCAGCAGGTCGATGCTGCGCTTGGGAACATCGAGCCGGATCATGTCGCCGCTCCGCACCAGCGCCAGCGGGCCTCCAACCGCGGACTCCGGGGTGATATGCAGCACGATGGTGCCGAAGGCGGTGCCGCTCATGCGCGCATCGGAGATGCGCACCATGTCCTTCGTGCCGCCGCGCGCGAGCTTCTTCGGGATCGGCAGGTACCCCGCCTCCGGCATGCCGGGTGCGCCTTTCGGCCCGGCGTTGCGCAGCACCAGGACGTCGTCGGCCGAGACGTCGAGATCGGGAGCATCGACCCGCAAGGTCATGTCCTCGATCGACTCGAACACGACGGCGCGCCCGGTGTGCTGCAGCAGCTTGGGGCTTGCCGCCGAATGCTTGATGACCGCGCCGCGCGGCGCCAGATTGCCGCGCAGCACGGCAAGGCCGCCTTCCGGCTTGATCGCGTCGTCGCGCGCGCGGATCACGTCCTGCCCCGGCACGTCCTCGGCGGCGGCCACGATGTCGCGCAGCGATTGGCCGGTGATCGAGCGGCAATCGAGATCGATGAGATCGCCGAGCTGCTTCATCAGCTTTGGCACGCCACCGGCGTGATGGAAATGCTCCATGTAGTGATCGCCGGACGGCTTGAGATCGACCAGCACCGGCACCTCGCGACCGATGCTGTCGAATGCATCGAGGTCGATTTTATGCGGCGTCCGGCCGGCGATGGCGGTGAGATGCACGAGCCCGTTGGTCGAGCCGCCGATCGCCTGCAGCACCACCTGCGCATTCCGGAACGCCGCAGGGGTCAGCAGTTCGCTCGGCTTCGGTCCCTTCACCTTGGCCATCTCGGCCGCGACCCGGCCGCTGGCCTCGGCCGAGCGGAAGCGCTCGGCATGCGGCGCCGGGATGGTCGCGCTCATCGGCAAGGACAGTCCGAGCGCCTCGGTGATGCAGGCCATTGTCGAGGCCGTGCCCATCACCATGCAGGTGCCGACCGAAGGAGCGAGCCGGCCGTTGACTGCGTCGATCTCGCTGCCGTCCATCTCACCGGCGCGATACTTCGCCCAGAGACGTCGGCAGTCGGTGCAGGCGCCGAGCACCTCGCCCTTGTGATGCCCGACCACCATCGGCCCGACCGGAATGACCACCGTCGGCAGATCGGCCGACACCGCAGCCATGATCTGCGCGGGCAGGGTCTTGTCGCAGCCGCCGATAACCACCACCGCATCCATCGGCTGCGCGCGGATCATCTCCTCGGTTTCCATCGCCATCAGATTGCGCAGATACATCGAGGTCGGATGCGCAAAACTCTCGGCGATCGAGATGGTCGGAAACACGAACGGCATCGCGCCCGACAGCATGACGCCGCGCTTCACCGCCTCCAGGATCTGCGGCACGTTGCCGTGGCACGGATTGTAGTCGCTGTAGGTGTTGGTGATGCCGACGATCGGGCGATCGAGCGCGTCGTCCGAATAGCCGGCCGCCTTGATGAAGGCCTTGCGCAGGAACAGCGAGAAGCCGGCATCGCCGTAAGCGGTCAGTCCCTTGCGCAATCCATCGGTCATGGTCTTCTCTTCTTTCATTCTCAACGTCATTCCGGGGCGCGCGAAGCGCGAACCCGGAATCCAGACATTGTCTTGCGCTCTCACATCGAGATTCCGGGTTCGCGTCCTGCGGACGCGCCCCGGAATGACGAGGTCGGATCAACCCCAGTCGATGATCCGGCTGGTGTCGCCGTCGAACTCAGTGGTGCAGAACGCGCCGCCCTGGAAATAGTCGCCGATCGGATCGGCGGGCAGCTTGGCCTGCTCGGCCAAGGCGTGCTCACGGAAATCCTCCGCGCGGCCGGTCGGGCGATAGCCGAGGTCATAGGCACGCTGGTTGTCCCACCAGGCGCGCTCGTTCAGCGATGCGCCATAGAGCACTTCAAAATGGATGTCGGGATGCTCAAGGCCGATGCGGCAAAGTTGCACCAGATCTTCCGGCTTGAGCCAGATCGACAGCCGGCGCTTGTCGAGCGGCTTGTCGCCGAAATTGCCGATGCGGATGCAGGTCACCTTCAGCCCATGCTTGTCGGCATAGAGCGAGCCGACCGCCTCACCGAACACCTTGCTGACGCCGTAGCGGCCGTCGGGGCGCGGCTGCACCTCATTGTCGATCTTGCGGTGCCGCGGGTAGAAGCCGACCGCATGGTTCGACGACGCGAACACCACGCGCTTGACGCCCTTGCGGCGGGCCGCCTCGAACAGGTTGTAGCCGCCGATGATGTTGGCCTGCAGGATGTCGTTCCACGGTCCCTCGACCGAATAGCCGCCGAAATGGATGATGCCGTCGACGCCTTCGCACAGCGCCTCGACCTGAGCGAGGTCGGCAAGATTGGCCGCCTTGAAGGTCTCCTGGCTGGAAAGATCGGCAGGCGGTTTCAGGTCGCTGAGCAGAAGGTCCGGATAGATCGGCGGCAGCAGCTTCCGCAAGGAAGTGCCGATTCCACCGCTCGCACCGGTCATCAAGATACGTGGCATTTCATCCCTCGTGTTGGGTCCGCAGGTTTGCGGTTGTGGCGAGCCAATGATAGCAGAGATCGCAACCGCGCAATAACAGGACCGGCCAAATGTCCGACGGAAACGCTCACGCGCAGGGCTGGCGCCCTGCCACCTTCTATCCCGATCCGGCGATCCAGGCGCTGGATCCGCGCTTCGAGAAATACTGGCTCAAGCTCTCGGCCGTGGAGCGGCTGGCGACCGGCCTGCGCTGGGCGGAGGGGCCAGTGTGGTTCGGCGACGGGCGCTATCTGTTGTGCAGCGATATCCCCAACCAGCGCATCCTCAAATGGGAGGAGGAAAGCGGCGCGGTCTCGGTGTTTCGCAAGCCCTCCAATTTCGCCAATGGCAACACCCGGGATCGCCAGGGCCGTCTCGTCACCTGCGAGCACGGTGGCCGCCGCGTCACGCGGACCGAGTATGACGGCTCCATCACCGTGCTGATCGACTCCTTCGACGGCAAGCGGCTGAACTCGCCAAACGACGTCGTCGTCAAATCGGACGACTCGATCTGGTTCACAGATCCGACCTTCGGCCTGCTCGGCAATTACGAGGGCTACAAGGCCGAGTCCGAGATCGACGCCAACGTGTACCGGATCGACGCGGCCACGGGCCGGGCGACCATCGTCGCCGAGGGCGTGCTGGGACCGAACGGGCTGTGCTTCTCGCCCGATGAATCCATCCTCTACATCGTCGAATCCCGCGGCGTGCCGAACCGCAAGATCCTCGCCTATGACGTCTCCGCCGATGGCAGCAAGCTCGCCGACAAGCGCGTCCACATCGATGCCGGTCCGGGCACGCCGGACGGCATGCGCTGTGACGTCGACGGCAATCTCTGGTGCGGCTGGGGGATGGGCTCGCCCGAGCTCGATGGCGTCATGGTGTTCGCACCCGACGGCGCCCCGATCGGCCGCATCGCCTTGCCCGAGCGCTGCGCCAACCTCTGCTTTGGCGGCCTCAAGCGCAACCGCCTGTTCATGGCCGCCAGCCAGTCGATCTACGCGCTCTACGTCAACACGCAGGGCGCGCTGGGGGGATAATTGGCCGTCATTGCGAGGAGCGAAGCGACGAAGCAATCCAGACTTCCTTCCCGGCCCCTGGATTGCTTCGCTGCGCTCGCAATGACGGAGACCAATCAAGCCGCGTTGTAGCCCGCGATGGCCTTGACCTCGAGATACTCCTCGAGACCGAACCGGCCCCATTCGCGGCCGTTGCCGGACTGCTTGTAGCCACCGAACGGCGCGGTGCGGTCGTTCGGGACACCCTGCAGGTTGACGTTGCCGGCGCGGATCTTGCGGCCGACCTCGCGGGCCTTCTCGATCGTCGGCGCCGTGACATAGCCGGCAAGACCATAGGGCGTGTCGTTGGCGATACGCACCGCCTCGTTCTCGTCCTTGGCGCCGATGATCACGAGCACTGGTCCAAAGATTTCCTCGCGCGAGATCGTCATCTCAGGCTTGACGTCGGCGAAGATGGTCGGCCGCACATAGAAGCCCTTGTTGACGCCCTCCGGCAGGCCCGGGCCGCCGGCGACGAGGGTCGCGCCCTCCTCGATACCCTTATTGATGAGGGCCTGGATCTTGTCCCACTGGCCGCGATTGACGACCGGGCCGATCGTGGTGCCCTCGCCGCGCGGGTCACCCGCCTTGGTCTTGTCGGCGACGCCCTTCGCGATGGCAGCGACTTCCTTCATGCGCGCGGCCGGCACGATCATGCGCGACGGCGCGTTGCAGGACTGGCCGGAGTTGTTGAACATATGCATGACGCCGCCGGTCACTGCCTTCACCAGGTCGGAGCCCTCCAGGATCACGTTCGGCGACTTGCCGCCGAGTTCCTGGCTGACGCGCTTCACGGTCGGCGCCGCGCGCTTGGCGACGTCGATGCCGGCGCGGGTCGATCCGGTGAACGAGATCATGTCGATGTCCGGATGCTCGCTCATCGCAGCGCCGACCTCCGGCCCGAGGCCGTTGATCAGGTTGAACACGCCCTTCGGCACGCCGGCTTCATGCAGGATCTCGGCGAAGATCAGCGCCGAGGTCGGAGTGAATTCCGACGGCTTCAGGATCATGGTGCAGCCCGCGGCCAGCGCCGGCGCGACCTTGCAGGCGATCTGGTTCAGCGGCCAGTTCCAGGGCGTGATCATGCCGACCACGCCGACCGGCTCGCGCACCACCACGGACGCAGGCAGCGTCTCCTCGAACTCATACTTCTTCAGCACGTCGAGCGTTGACATCAGATGGCCGAGGCCGGCGCCGGCCTGCAGCTTCTCCGCCATCGGCAGCGGCGCGCCCATCTCGTCGGAGACGGCGGCGCCGATCTCCTTCATGCGGCCCTTGTAGATCGTGATGATCTTCTCGAGCAGCGCGACGCGCTCCTCGCGCGAGGTCTGTGAGAAGGTCTCGAAGGCGCGCTTGGCGGCGGCGACGGCCTTGTCGACATCGGCCTTGGAGCCCAGCGCAACCTCGTACATCGCCTCCTCGGTCGCCGGATTGATGACCTGGGTGGACTTCTTGACGACCGGATCGACCCAGGCGCCGTCGATGTAGAATTGCAGGCGATTGACCATCGGAAAACCTCTTCACGTGGAAGCATCTGGAGGGGGCGGCAGCACGCGGCCGGCATCCTGGCACGCGCGATCCGCGGGATGAACCCGCCACATGCGGGGACCGGGGTTGCGTCCCGCGGATATAGGAGCAAGGCCGCGACCGGCGCAAGCCGACCGGCCTGCGTTTCGTCGCCGCTCCATTTTGCATCGCAGCAACCGCGTGTCCCCTTCGCCCCCTCCAGATCGCCATCATTCCGGATGGCAGAATTCCCGCCGTCGAAGATTCATTTCCAAGATGTGAACTGCTTCACATCGCCGTTCGATCGCTCTGGCTAATCTCCTCTTCATAGACATCCCGGCATCTCGAAAGGACGCCGGATAAGATTTCAGAACCGATATTTTCGCCAGTTCTTATTGCGCAGCCTTTCAGTACGTAGACATTTGATCCAAGTTGCGACGCCGTCTCCTTCATCCAGGTGAGGGAGACGGCGTCCCCGTTCTTGGCCCGCCCTCACACTGCCATCTTGCGATGCCGGACCGGCGCGCCAGTGAGGCTCTCGGCCGCATCGATGATCGCGTTGGCGTCCATCCCATTGTGGCGATAGAGGTCGTCGATCGTCCCGGTCTGGCCGAATTTCTCAACCCCCAGCGCCTCGACGCGATGGCCGCGCACCGAGCCGAGCCAGCCGAGCGTCGCCGGATGGCCGTCGATCACGGTGACGATGCCGCAATCGCGCGGCAGCGGCGCCAGCAGTTGTTCGATGTGGCTGAGATGTTGCACACCGCGCCGATGCCGCCGCAGGCTGCGCGCCGCCGTCCATCCGGCATGCAGCCGGTCCGCCGAGGTGATCGCGAGCAGGCCGACGTCGCGGCGGGACTCGCCGATCAGGCCGGTGGCCTCGATCGCCTCCGGCGCGACCGCGCCGGTATAGGCGACGATCACCTCGGCATTCGGTCCCGGCTTGCGCAGCCAATAGGCGCCGGCGGCGATGTCGGATTCCAGCTCCGGCGTCATGATCCGCTGCGGCTGATCGATGGTGCGCGTCGACAGCCGCAGATAGAGCGAGCCGCCCTCGCCTGCCTCGGCTTGCATGTGGGCAAAGCCCCATTTCATGATCGCGGCGAGCTCGTCGACGAAGGCCGGCTCGAACGACGACAGCCCGTCCTGCGCCATGCCGATCAACGGCGTCGCGATCGACTGATGCGCGCCGCCCTCCGGCGCCAAGGTCACGCCCGACGGCGTGGCCGCCACCATGAAACGCGCATCCTGATAGCAGGCGTAGTTCAGCGCATCGAGGCCGCGCTCGATGAAGGGATCGTAGAGCGTGACCACCGGCAGCAGCCGCGCGCCGTTGATGGCGTGCGACAGGCCGAGCGCCGAGGCCATGATGAACAGGTTCATCTCGGCGATCCCCAGCTCGATATGCTGGCCCTTCGGCGAGGCCGCCCAATTGAAGGTCGACGGGATCTTCTCGCTGCGGAACAAATCCGCCTTCTCCGCGCGGGCGAACAGGCCACGGCGGTTGACCCAGGCGCCAAGATTGGTCGAGACGGTGACGTCGGGCGACGAGGTCACGATGCGCGAGGCCAGCGCGGTGTCGCTGCGGGCGAAATCGTTGAGGATCAGGCCAAAGCCCTGCTGCGTCGACATCTGCGCCGCCGCGGTGAAGGTCAGCCGCTCCGGCACGTCGAACACCGCATCATCGAGCCGGCGGCCATCGCGATTGAACGGCACCGACGCGAGGAACGACTCCAGCGTCGAAGCATCCTGCGTCAGTCCCTCGAACTTGTCCCACTCATGGCCCGGGCGAATGTTCTGCTGCGCGCGCCACTTCTCCATCTGGGCGACGGTCATCAGGCCGGCGTGATTGTCCTTGTGGCCCTGGAACGGCAGGCCGACGCCCTTGATGGTATAGGCGATGAAGCACACCGGGCGGTCGTGGTCGATGGACTCGAAGGCATCAAGCATGCTGGCCATGTCGTGGCCGCCGAGATTGCTCATCAGCGCCAGCAACTCGTCGTCGGTGCGCTTGTCGAGCAGCCGGGTCACGTCGCCCTGATCGCCGATCTCGTCCTGGATGTGCTTGCGGAAGGCAGCCCCACCCTGGAAGCACAGCGCCGCATAGAGCGCGTTCGGGCAGTTATCGATCCAGCGCCGCAGCGCCTCGCCGCCGGGTTCGGCAAACGCCTCGCGCATCAGCCGGCCGTATTTCACGATCACCACGTCCCAACCGAAATTGCGGAACATGGTTTCGAACTTCTCCCACAGGCCCTCGCGCACGACGGCGTCCAGGCTCTGGCGGTTGTAGTCGACGATCCACCAGGTGTTGCGCAGGCCGTGCTTCCAGCCTTCGGCCAGCGCCTCGAAGATATTGCCCTCGTCCATCTCGGCATCGCCGACCAGCGCGATCATGCGGCCCTCGCGGCGGTCCTTCATCCAGCCATGCGCGTGCACGTAGTCCTGCACCAGCGAGGAGAACAAAGTCTGCGCGACGCCGAGGCCGACCGAGCCGGTCGAGAAGTCGACATCGTCGACATCCTTGGTGCGCGACGGATAGGATTGCGCGCCCTTGAAGCCACGGAAATTCTCCAGCTTCTCGCGCGTCTGCCGGCCGAACAGATATTGGATGGCGTGGAACACCGGGCTCGCATGCGGCTTCACCGCAACCCGGTCCTCCGGACGCAGCACCGAGAAGTACAGCGCCGACATGATGGTGGCGAGCGAGGCGGAGGAGGCCTGGTGGCCGCCGACCTTCAGGCCGTCGGTGTTCGGCCGGATGTGGTTGGCGTGGTGGATGGTCCAGGACGACAGCCACAGCGCCTTGCGGGTCAGCGCGTTCAGGATGTCGAGACGGTCTGACGATGCGGATGGCGTGGCCATGGCGCGCTGCTCCCCGGGGCCTTGTTGGATTCGCCGATTTTAATCCTGTCGCACCGGCCATAATTCTCAATTTTTCGCGTGCAGTTGCCGATTGTTGAGATATTTTCCCATTCAGAATCCACTTTGAGCGATTTTATCCCAATGCCTGACCTCGACGCCATCGACCGCAAGATCCTCGGCCATCTCCAGGCCGATGGCCGCATCACCATGCAGGAGCTCGCCGACAAGGTCGGGCTGTCGGTCTCGCCCTGCCACCGCCGCGTCAAGCTCTTGGAGGAGCGCGGCGTCATCACCCGCTATCTCGCGACCGTCGACCAGAAGGCGCTCGGGCTGCACGTTTCGGTCTTCATCTCCATCAAGCTGGCGCGGCAGAAGGAGGAGGATTTGAAGCGGTTCGAAAAGGCGATCTCGGCCTGGCCCGAGGTGCTGGAGTGCTATCTGATGACGGGCAATCGCGACTATCTCCTGCGCGTGGTCGCGGCCGATCTCTCCTCTTATGAAGCGTTCCTGAAAACCAAGCTGACGAGGCTCGACGGCATCGCCTCGATCGAGTCGAGCTTTGCGCTGAGCCAGGTGAAGTACTCGATCGCATTGCCGGTGTGAGGCAGGCCATCGCCACGACCTCAGCTGTCGTCCCTGCGAACGCAGGGACCCATACTCCGCGGCAGACGTTGCGAAGAACGACTGGTCCAACATCGTGCGCAACAACATCTCCCTGGGGTTATGGGTCCCGGATCTGCGCGTGCTGCGCGCGCTTGTCCGGGACGACAGCGGAGAGCCAAGCGAGACTTTCGGCCATCTCTGGCGCTCGGCCATGAGAGACCTCGCATGAGCCCCTCTCCCTGCGCCGTCATTCCGGGGCGCCCGCAGGGCGAGCCCGGAATCCATAACCACGATCGTGCGTATGGATTCCGGGCCCGCGCCGCTGCGCGACGCGTCCCGGAATGACGACCCTTGTTGTGTCATCGGGTTTGCCACAATCATGAGTCCAGGACCGACCGGGATGGTCACATGCGTTCTTACTCCCGCGGCGCGTTGCGCCCGGGTCATGCTGATCTCATCGCCCTCATAACAGAGGGCGCAGGGAAGGCCGGGCGCTGGCCGCGCCCGTGGCCCGCCTGCGGAAAAAATGCAGGCGGCAGGTACCACAGGTCTGGCCGAAAACACCCGGCCTTCCCTGCGCGATGGTTTTGACGGCTGCTTCGCGTTCTCCCCGGTGCGCCGGCTTTTGGCCACCGTGCGCGACGACGCGCTGTCCGCGCGCCGCCGCGGCGACACCAGCATCGGGGTGCCAGGACCGCGCGACTTGACCGTGCGTGCATCATTGTTCGTCGGCGCGAATGATCACGCTGCAACGACACACGCCCATCGCATTCCGCTGCCGACGTCCATGACGACCGCGATACGTCCCCTCCGACGCAACGGAACGGGCTGGACTGTAATGCTGATTATACGAAATCGGCAAGCGATTTATTTTTTGCCTGACGGCTGGACAGGATTTTAGCGCGCGATCTGATTTGCCCGTCGGGTCGTTATGGCAGCGTCGAAATCATCTGCGCACTGCCCTGATCACGCCCGAACTACGTCACAGCCGAGGCCGTCATTGATCCAGATCAAACGATCTGGAAAAACTGCTCCAGCCCCCGATCAAATCCTTGATGTTCCTCGATTTGATCCAGATCAAACGGCCGCAGGCCGACCGCAGCATGGCCCAGGGACGTCCATATTGGCCGTCAAAAAGCGCCACATCTCGCCGTCAGATTCTGCGTCACAGCATGCGCTGCGACACGAAGTCACAGGGATTGCGGGACTAACAACTCCGCGCCTGTGAACGTGACGTCGGCGCGATCGTGAAGACCAACTCGCGTCCTGGAAAGCAATGCAGAACAACAGCGCTCAACGTTCGCCCCGACACGACTACGCTTCGCAACATCGAGATGCCCGGCCGCTCGCGCACGTGGCGGTGAAGGTGGCCCCCGCCAGATATCAGCCGGCCGCACAGGCCGGCAGCCGCAGCACCGGACGGGCCGAGCGGCGATTCTGGCTGACGATGCAGACGGTCATGCTGGTCGTCGGCGTGCTGCTGGTGAATCTGCTGCTGTTCTTCCCTCCCCTCGGCATCGCCCTGATGTGGAATCTCCTGATTCCGATCGCGCCCGCGCTGGTGACGATCTCGCCCGGCCTGTGGCGCAACATCTGTCCAATGGCGACCTTCCATCTGTTGCCCAACAAGATGGGCATCTCGCAGAACATCCGGATGCCGGAATGGGGCGCGGCGACGCTCGCGGTGATCAGCGTGACCTTGCTGTTCATCGTCGTGCCGATGCGACGAATCGGACTCAATGTCGACGGTCCGCTGACGGCGGTCATGCTGCTGTCGGCCGCGGTCATGGCGTTCGCGATGGGCTCTGTGTTCGAAATGCGCTCGGGCTGGTGCACCTCGCTGTGTCCGATCCACCCCGTCGAGCGGCTCTACGGCACCAACCCTGCCCTGACCTTCAAGAATGCCCGCTGCAACATCTGCGAGGCCTGCAGCAATCCGTGTCCCGACTCCACGCCCGAACTGACGCCGACGGCGGGCGTGCCCACCAAAGTCCAGCAGTCCCTCGGCAACTTCCTCATCGGCAGCTTCCCCGGCTTCGTCTGGGGCTGGTATCAAGTGCCGGACTATCCGCCGCAGCAGGTCGACCAGGCCGCGATCATCACCGCCTATGTGTGGCCGCTGGGCGCCGCGCTCGTCAGCTACGTCGTCTTCAGGATCGGCGAGCATATCCTGCGCTACAGGCCCGCCGCCCGCACCCGGATGCATCGCATCTTCGCGGCGGCCGCGATCAGCACCTACTACTGGTATCGCCTGCCCGGCCCGGCATCCTTGCTGCCGGACTGGTTTCCGCTGGTCTCGCATCTCATCACGACGCCGTTCTTCTTCTGGTTCCTGGTGCTGCGTTCGCCGAAGGTGAGCTGGCTGAAGCGGCCGGTGATGGCGTCGAACTACTGGTCGAGCCGGTTCGAGAGCACCGCCAACAAGAATCTCATCCGCGTGTCGCCCGGCAAGGCGTGAATCCCCGCGGTCTCATCCCACCATCGTCACAGCGTATCCGATCGAGGAGTGAACCATGTCGAACTTCAGGACCGTCACCGTCAAGGGCCGCCAGTTCCGCGTCCGCGCGGGTGACGTGCTGCTCGATGGCGCGCTCGCCAACGGCGTCGAGATTCCGTTCGACTGTCGCGCCGGCACCTGCGGCACCTGCATGGTTCACGTCTCCAAGGGCCAGACGGTGTGCGGCGAGACGCATACGCAGGGCATGATCTACGCCTGCCAGGCGCGCGTCGTCTCCGATCTCGACGTCGAGCTGGAGGACGTGCCGGAAATCGACACCAGCAAGGCGCGGCTGGTCGGCCTGCGCGAGGTCGCGCCCGACATCATGGAGCTGATGATCGCCCCGGAGAAGAGCATCAGCTATCTGCCCGGGCAGTACTTCAAGTTCACCTTCAACGGCTATCCGGCACGCGCCTACAGCCCGACGGCGTCGTTCGACGGCCGCATCGGCGGCCGCGTCATCCATCTCAACATCAAGCGCGTGCGTGGCGGCCGCGTCACGACCGCGCTCGGCAGCGGCATCCGTCCCGGCCATCGGCTGCGCATCCAGGGGCCGTATGGGCATGCGTTCCTGCGCCCTGGCGGCACCGGCCGTCTCGTCCTCGCCGGCAGCGGCACCGGCTTCGCGCCGATCTGGGCGATCGCCGCGATGGCGCTGCGCGAGTCCCGCAACCGGCCGATGGTGATCATTGCCGGCGCCAAGAAGCTGCCGCAGCTCTACATGACGCCGATCCTGGCGCAATTGGCGCGGCTGCCGAACGTCACGATCATCCCGACGGTCGAGGAAGGTCCGGTCAATCATCCCTCGATCCGCACCGGACGGATCGAGCCGCACATGCCGACGCTGACGGCCTCCGACGTCGTCTATGCCTGCGGCTCGCCGCGCATGGTGACCGCGCTCGCCGGGATGGTCGAGAAGGCCGGCGCGACGTTCTATGCCGACCCGTTCGATTCCGCGCCACCGGAAGCGCCATCTGGCCTGATCGGGCGCATCAAGACGCTCGTGGCGCGACGTCCGCCCGAGCCTGAGCCGGGCCGTGACGGCGGCAGGGGGCGTGACGCGTCGCTCGATCCGTTCGAGCGGGCGCTGTCGCTGGTGCCGAAGGATCCGATCGACGATGATCTGGGCCTGCGCCGGTCGGAGCCACGGCGCAGCACGGCCGCCGAACGCGACCACGCGCTGTCGCTGGTGCGCGAGCGCGCGCTGGGCGACGCCTCATCGCTGCAGGAGCGTCCGCGCCGCGCCGCCAGCCAGATGGCATCGGGGCACGTGTGAGGTGACGCAGGAGCCCCCCAGTCTCTTCGTCACTCCGGGGCGCTCGCGAAGCGAGCGAGCCCGGAGTCCATAACCACCAGCCTGCGTGATGGAGCGCGATCGTAACTCAGGCCGTCTGCCTCACGAGCGCTGCGGCGTATGGATACCGGGTTCGCGCTGTCGCGCGCCCCGGAATGACATCGTGGGTGTGGAGGCTGCGTGCCTCAGATCAGCTTGCGCCGCGCCAGGCTCCGCATCAGCGCACCCACGCCGAAGGTCCACGGCTCGCATTCGTCGCTATTGCGCATACGGTTGACGAGACGGCCGAGTTGGGGCGCCGAGATGGTGACGATGTCGTCGCGCTTGTGGGTGAACCCCTGGCCCGGCGCGTCGCGATCCTTGACGGGTGCGAACATCGTGCCGAGGAACAGCGCGAAGCCGTCGGGATATTGATGCACGGCACCGATGGTCTGGGCGACGAGGTCGGTCGGATCGCGGCTGATCTTGCTGATGGAGGAATGGCCATCGA
Organism: Bradyrhizobium sp. HKCCYLRH1034; assembly: GCF_051168375.1. Lineage (NCBI taxonomy): Bacteria > Pseudomonadati > Pseudomonadota > Alphaproteobacteria > Hyphomicrobiales > Nitrobacteraceae > Bradyrhizobium > Bradyrhizobium sp. HKCCYLRH1034. The sequence continues at coordinate 534,185 of NZ_JBNPUW010000001.1, forward strand.
GCACGAAGCCGTCGCTGCCGGTCACGTTCAGCGCCACGTCCATCTTGCGGACGTCATCCAGCGTGAAGGTCTTGTCGAACAGGCGCAGCAAGGGGCCGATGGCGCAGGAGGCGTTGTTGTCCTTGGCTTTCGACAGCAGCAGCGCCGAGCGGCCCTCGAAGTCGCGCAGGTTGACGTCATTGCCGAGCATGGCGCCGACGATCCGGCCGCGGCTCGACACCGCCAGCACGACCTCCGGCTCCGGATTGTTCCAGGTCGATTTCGGATGCAGCCCGGCATCCATGCCGGTCCCCACCGACGACAAAGTCGGCGCCTTGGTGAAGACCTCGGCATCGGGGCCGATGCCGACCTCGAGATATTGGCTCCAGGCGTTCTGCTCGATCAGCACCTGCTTGAGGTGCATCGCCTGGTCGGAGCCGGGCTTGAGCTTGGAGAAATCGTCGCCGACCAGACGCACCACCTCTTTCCGGATCGCCTCGGCCGAGGCCGGATTGCCGCGCGCCCGCTCCTCGATGACGCGCTCCAGCATCGAGATCGCGAAGGTGACGCCGGCCGCCTTCAGGACCTGCAGGTCGACCGGTGCCAGCAGCCACGGCTTGGCCGGATCGCGGCGATCCGGCGGGGTGTTGGCGAGGATGGCGGCGAGGTCGCCGATGCGCTGCCCGCCCATGCCGCGCAGCGCCGTCGCCGGATCATCCTGCTCGCACAGCGCGCTGACGGTGGGGAAAGCCGAGGTGACGTCATAAACACCGTCATCGCGCACCGCGACCACGGCCGGTCCGTCCACGTCGGGGCGCCAGACCCGGCCAACCAGCGTGCCGCTGGTGCCGTCGTCGGGCAGGACGGTCTCGGGCGTCAGGTTGATCATGGCGTCGTGCTCCCTGTTGTTCTTGTTGCTCAGCGCACCCCTAGCATCGGTGCACGCCGGCTCCAAGCCACACGACGTCGCGCAATCACCAACTGTAGCGCACCACGCCCTTGCCGGCGTAGGAGCGGCTGATGGACGAGAACTCGCCTTCGAAGGTCGCGGCCGCCGACCAGCCGTTGCGCCAGGCGACTTCGGCCGAGGCGGTGGTGAGCGCGAGGTCGCGCGACTGCGCGGCGCCGTTGACGACGAAGCTCGTGCCCGGCAGCGCCTGGAAGCCCGCGGTCATGGTGCGATCGGGGTTGAAATTGTGCGCCCAGGCGGCGCGGCCGCGCAGCGACAGCACGCCGTCGGCGAGCGCAAACGACCGGTCGACGCGCGCGCCGAGCTCGGTGCGCGCATCCGTCACGGTCTTGCCGGCATAGCTCAGCGCGAAGGTGCCCGCGCCGGAGAGCACCTGCTCGGCATAGGACGGCAGCACGTAAGCCGTCGCCTGGCCGCCGAGATAGGGCGTGATCCCGCCCCACGGCGTGGCATAGCGGCGGCCGGCCTCGAGGCGGGCCGAATAGGCCGACGCATCGAAGCGGGCGCGGAGCTGGTCGACGCCGGCGACGGTCACGGTGCGGTCGGTGGTCACGTCGTGCCAGCCATAGGCGAGCGCCGCGGAGAGATAGTCCGGACCACTGCGATAGCGGGCGAAGGCGCCGGCCTGGAACAGGTCGGAGCGGCCGCTGCCGCCGCCATTGACGCCGAAGCTGGTGCCGCCGCCCGACAGCGCGAAGCCGGCCAGCCAGTTCGGCGACACGATGTAATCGGCGCCCGCGGCGAAGCCGACCTCGCGGATGGTGGCGTTGTTCGAGCCGAGCGCGGCATTGCCGTCGGCGAACGAACCGCCACCAAACGGCGCCGCCCAGGTGCTCCAGCGCTCATCGAAGCGCTGGGCCGGTGTGGCCTTCACCGGCATGCGCGCGAAGGCATCGCGAGGCGAAGCGCCCTGCCCTGCGTCGGCGAACGCCGCTGCCGGACTAGATGCGTTCGCGCTGCGCCCGGCAACAAAGGGATCGGTCATCAGGCCAAGGAAGATCTTCATCGAGTCGAACATCGCCTGCTGCGAGGCGGTGGCGATCTCGCCGGACGCCTGCGTCAGGCCGGCTGGGGTCAGCGCGCCGAAAGCGAGCGGGATGCCGCCGGTGCGGTTGAAATAGCCGGTCGTGGTATCCGTGACGTTCTGCTGGTTGGTGTTGGTCCCGGCCGTGCCGAGCGTCAGGTTCAGATAGACGTTGTTGGCGTCGTAGCTCAGGCTCGAAGAGAAGTTGGCTGGCAGGTTGGTGTTGATCAGCGTGTTGAAGGTGCCGCTGATGCCGCCGGCGGCGTTGACGATCGTGTACTGCTTGTTGACATAGCTGCCGGGCGCGAAACTCGCCTGCACGGTGGCGCCGCCGAGCGTCGCCGTGCCCGTCACGTTGACCCGGTCGGCATTGGCCGGCGACACCTCGACCATGTAGCTCGCGGCCGCCGTGAAGGTGAGGCTGCCCTGCACGGTGAGCAGCCCGATCGAATTGCCCGGCGCGAGCGCGCCGCCATTGACCAGCGTGCTGCCGACGATGCCGTTGCCGCCGAGCGTGCTGCCGGCGTTCACTACGACGCTGCTGCCGGCGATGGCGCCGTTGACGGCGAGGATGCCGCCATCGACCGTGGTCGTGCCGGTGTAGGTGTTGATGCCGGACAATATCAGCTTGCCGCTGCCGACCTTGGTCAGCGAGCCTGGGCCGATGGTGCCGCACCCGCAAGGATCGGTGTCACCGATCACGCCGGAGACCTCGGTGGAGAGATTGTTGCCGCCGACCACCAGCGTGTTGAAGGCGCCGATGTAGTAGTTGCCGGAGCCCGCCAGCGAGCCGGCGGTGATGCGGCCGTCGCCATTGACACCCATGCTACCGGAGAAATCGACCACGCCGGTGCCATTGGTGACGAACTGGCCGGTGCCGCCGGTCGTATTGTCGAGGAAGCGGGTGCGGCCGCCATCATTGGTGATGATCGTGGCGGAGCCGGCGCTGGCGTGATCGAAGAACAGCGTCGATCCGCCGTCATTGGTGGTGACGGTCGCGTTCGCCGCGGTGGAATGGGCGTTGAACTGGACCTGGCCGTTCATGTTGTTGATGATGGTGGCATTGCCGGCCGACGGGGTGTCGCTGCCGAAGCCGATCCCGAACATCACGTACGAATTGCCGCCATTGGTGATGACCGCATTGGCGGCCGTGGCGGCATTGACGAACGCCAGCAGGCTGAACGTATCGTTCGTGATCGTCGCATTGCCGGCGCTGGTGTTGGCGTTGAACAGCGTGCGGCCCTGATGGTTGGTGATCACGGCGTTCCCCGCCGTGGCCGTGTCCGTGCCGCCGGCGACACCGAACGCGGTCGTGGCGATCGACTGGTTCACGATCGTCATCGTGCCGGCGGAGCTCGCGCCGAGGAAGTTGGTGGTGCCGCCGTCATTGGTGAGCGAGGTGATGCCGGAGGTGTCGGCCCTGACGACGTTGAAGATGCCGAAATTCGACACGTCGCCGATGATGCGGGCGGTGTGGGTGGCGTCGCCGAGCTGCAGCGTCGCGACGCTGCCGATGAAGGTGCCGCCCGAATAGGAGTTGGTGCCGAGCAGAATCGTGGTGCTGTTGCCGAGCAGCTCGGCGCGCACGCCGGCAACGGTCTCGCCGAGATTGTTGCCGATCGTGATCGTCTGGCCGGAATTGGCGTTGTTGATGAAGCCCCAGCCGGAGCCGGCGACGCCGAAATTCACGCCGGCGCCGCCAATCGAATAGGACTGGGCGTTGCTGAGGAAGATCCAGGAATCCGGATTGATCGGCGCGGTGACCGTGATGGTCGATGCGCCGGTGGCGCCGAACAGCGCCTCCTGGCCGCTCGATGCCGGCGGCGCGCCGGCCGGCGGGCTCTCCCAGTTGGTCGAGAGATTGTAGTCGGAAGTCGCAGTGGACGAGCCGGTGCCGCCCCAGGTGTAGTCGGTCTGGGCCTGCGCCGACGTCGTCAGCCCGAGCCCACAGAGCCCGAGCATGAGTCCCAGCGCGCCCCACACGGCCCGCGCCGTCCGACACACCGCCGTTTCGACCCGCCTCTGCACGCAATCCCCCGATCTTGCTCTGCACCCCGTGATGCAATCCAAGACCTAGCAGGCGCACAGCGCCCGCCGAGATCGACGGCGTTCCTGTTTCTTATTTGAAATCAGCACGTTACGCGTTTGATCGCAGGTGTAGCGGACACGCAACGCATCCACCCAAAAAGTCGCTCCCCCGTAATGGCCCGGGGGCGTGCGACCGATGGCTCACGGATTCGGCGAGCTCTCGCCGGCGACCTGGAGCAGTTGCGAGCGGCGGACGCGCTCGCGATGGGCGGTATAGAGGCCGCTGGAGACGATGAAGGCGGCGCCGACGATGGTCCAGACGTCCGGCACCTCGCCGAACACCAGGAAGCCGAGGATGCTGACCCACAGGAGCTGGGTGTAGGAGAACGGCGCCAGCACCGAGGCGTCGGCATAGCGGAATGCCAGCACGACGATCCACTGCCCCATGGTCGAGGCGACGCCGACCAGCACGCCGAAGCCGATGTCCTGCCAGGACGGCGTGGTCCACACGAACGGCACGATTGCCGTGAGCACGCAGACGCCGGCAATCGAGGAATAGGTCATGATGGTGATGGCGTGCTCGCGGCCGCTCATCATCCGCGTCATGATCAGCGTGCAGGCCCAGGCGAACGCCGAGACGATCGGGAACAGCGCGGCAAGATGGAACGCGCCGGTGCCGGGGCGGAGGATGATCAGCACGCCGCACAGCCCGACCGCGGTTGCGACCCAGCGGCGCAGGCCGACCTTCTCACTGAGGAAGATGATCGACAGCGCGGTGACGAACAGCGGCGCGACGAAGCCGGTCGCGGAGGCCTCGGCGATCGGCAGATAGCGTAAACCGGTGATGAACATCAGCGACGAGCCGAGCAGCGCAACGCCGCGCAGCAGCTGGAACTTGAGCTGCTCGGTGCGCATCGCGAACAGCGGCGAGCCCGGGATCATCGCCGGCACCATGATCAGCGAGAAGACCACGAAGCGGATCCAGGTGATCTCGATCGAGGGCAGCGTCTTCGAGAGATATTTCGCGGTGACGTCCGAGGTGCCGAGGAACACGGTCGACAGCAGGATCAGCGCGATGCCGCGAAACGGCCGGTCGGCCCGTGCAGGCGCGCGCTTGCCCGTGGCCTGCGGCTTCTCCTGGAGGGAGGTCGGCATGTCGTCGAGCCGCGCGGCGGCAGCCGCACTCGGTGGCGGGGTCACGGTCGAACTCGGAAGTTTGGAACAGGACGATTCGGTGAGTGGCGACAAGACGCCAATCGCGACGCCGCGACAACCCATCGAAGCGGGCAGCACTTATGCGTTGCTACGCGCCGGGGTAGCAAACATCCGTAATTTTCCGTGATGCTGCATTACAGCATGGGCAGCCCACGCGGCTTCGGCCCGCGCGGAAAGGCGCGATCGATCGCGGCGATCTCGGCCGCGGTGAGCTCGATGTCGCCGGCCGCCGCATTCTGCTCGGCATGCTCGGGCCGCGACGCCTTGGGGATCGCGAACAGCGACGACGCCCGCGTCAGGAAGGCGAGCGCGACCTGGCGCGGCGTTGCGCCATGCTGCTCCGCGATCCGCTGCAGCACCTCGCCGCCGGCGCTGCGGCGTTCCGGAAAGTCGTCATGGCCGAACGGCGAGTAGGCGACCACGGCAACACCATGCTGGCCGCACCACGGGATGACGGCATGCTCGATGGCGCGCTCCTGCAGATGATAGAGCACCTGGTTGCAGGCGATCTTGCCCTCGCCTGCGACCTCCAGCAGTTCGTCGAGATCGTCGACGTCGAAATTGCTGACGCCCCAGGACGCGATCTTGCCGGCGGCCTTGAGCTCCTCGAACGCCGCCACCGTCTCCGCGAGTGGATAGGAGCCCGGCCAGTGCAGGAGATAGCAGTCGAGCCGGTCGGTCTTCAGCCGCTGCAGCGAGCGCTCGCAGGCGGTGACAGTGCCCTTGCGCGAGGCGTTGCTCGGCAGCACCTTCGACACCAGGAACACCTCGTCGCGTCGGCCGGCGATGGCCTCGGCGATGACGAGCTCGGCATCGCCATACATCTCGGCGGTGTCGATGTGGCTCATGCCGAGATCCAGGCCGCGCCGCAGCGTGGCGATGGCGCGGCTGCGATCGGCGTGGTCGAGATACCAAGTGCCCTGCCCGATGACGGAGACGCCGCCGCCGCCGGTTCCGAATGTCTTGTGCTTCATGCGCGGGAGCATAGTGGATGAGGCGCACGGCGTCGATTGGGTGCCCTCCCTGCTCAAGGCATCTGACACGCTTCCACACCCACGTCATTCCGGGGCGACGCGTCAGCGTCGAACCCGGAATCCCGAGCTTGTCTTGCTGTTTCATTTCCACCATGTCGAGATTCCAGGTTCGAGGCCGTTGGCCTCGCCCCGGAACGACAGTGTTCTCGGCTAGCTCGCCGCCGCGATCGGCGGGGCGTCCGTGGCCGTCTGCGCGATCAGCCGCTTCATCTCCGGAACGCACGAGCCGCAATTGGTGCCGGCCTTGAGCTGCGCACCGATGGCGGCGGGCGTGCGCGCGCCGCCGGCGATGGCGTCGCAGATGGTGTCGCGGCCGACGCCGAAGCAGGCGCAGACGATCGGGCCGCCGCCGACGCCGTCGGGCGCGCGGCCGGACAGCAGCGTGCGACGCTGGTCGTCGTCGAGGCGGTCGGCGGCGAACATCGTCTTCACGACGTTCCAGTCGCCAGCATCATGGCCGGGGCCGACGAACAAACAGGTTTCGATGCGATCGTCGGCGAACGACGCGGCGCGATAGATGCCGCCGCCGACATCCATGTAATCGGTGACGTCGTCGGTGGCGCGCGCCTTGAACCAGACCGGCCAGCGCGACAGATCGCCGTTGTCGGCGAACAGATAGCCGAAGCCGCCCGAGACCGTCGCGCGCGCCCACCACAGATTGGTCGGCAGCTCGAGCTCGGTACGCGACAGGATGAAGCCACGGAATACATACTCATAGGGACTGATCGCGGCCGGCGTCGCCTTGGCCTCGGGCTGGCCGGAGAACGGATCGGTGTGGGAGGCGACCAGCGCGCCGACGCGGCCATGCGATGAGTTGGTGGCGTTCCAATGGATCGGCGCGAACAGCATGCCGCGCTGCTGGCGCTCGCTGACGACGACCTTGAGGATGCACTGGCCGTGCTCGGTCGTGACCTTGGCGAAACCGTCATGCATCAGGCCATAGCGCAGCGCGTCATCCGGGTGCACCTCGACGAACGGCTCCGGCAGATGCGCTGATAGCCGCGGGCTCAAGCCGGTGCGCGTCATCGTGTGCCACTGGTCGCGGATGCGGCCGGTGTTCAGGCGCAGCGGGCGGGCGGCGGTGGTCTCGCCGCGCAACGCCGGCACCTCCGGCGCGACGAAGCGCGCTTTGCGATCGTTGGTGAAGAAGGCGCCGTCGGCGAAAAAGCGCGGCTCGGGCGGCTTGCCCGCGCGCGCCGGCCATTGCACCGGCGCCATCGCGTCGTATTCGTCGTCGGTGATCGTCGCCAGCGCGCCGATGTCGAAGTCGCGCGTGCCGTCGTTCTCGAAGGCCGACAACGCCGCGTGCTCGCGGAACACGTCTGCCGCAGAGTTGTAATTGAAGGCGCCCGCGTGGCCGAGCCGTTTGCCGACCTCGCTCAGGATCCACCAGTCCGGCATGGCCTCGCCGGCCGGCGCAAGGAAGGCGCGCTGGCGCGAGATGCGGCGCTCGGAGTTGGTGACCGTACCCGATTTCTCGCCCCAGGCCTGCGCCGGCAGCAGCACGTGGACGCCAGCATCGACGGTGTCGTTGGAGCGGACGTTCTCGGACACGACGAGCAGCTCGAGCTTCTTGAGCGCGGCGCGGACCAGATCGGCGTCCGGCAGCGACACCGCGGGGTTGGTGCCGATCACCCACAGCGCCTTGATCTCGCCGCGCGCGATCGCCTCGAACATCTGCACCGCCTTGAGACCCTCATGGGTGGCGATGTCCTTGGCCTTCCAGAAGCGGCGGACGCGGTCGATGTCCGGCGGCGTGAAGCCCATGTGGGCCGCGAGCTGGTTGGCGAGGCCGCCGACCTCGCGGCCGCCCATCGCATTGGGTTGGCCGGTCAGCGAGAACGGCCCCATGCCCGGCTTGCCGATGCGCGCGGTCGCGAGATGGCAGTTGAGGATCGCGTTGACCTTGTCGGTGCCCTGCGCCGACTGGTTGACGCCCTGCGAATAGAGGGTGACGACCTTGGGAGTATCGCGGAACAGCTTGAAGAAGGCGGCGACGTCGACCTCGGACAGGCCGGTGGCGAGCGCGGTCGCCGCGGCGCTGCCGGCGAGGCTCCGGGCGCGGGCCAGGGTCTCGTCGAAGCCGCTGGTGTGAGCGTTGATGTAGTCGTGATCGAGCGCACCGGTGTCGGCCAGATGCACCAGCAGGCCGGAGAACAGCGCCGCATCCGCGCCGGGTTTCAGACCGAGGAACAGGTCCGCCTCGCTTGCCGTGTCGGTACGGCGCGGATCGATGACGACGAACCTGGCGCCGCGCGCCTGCTTGTTGGCCAGCATGCGCTGGTACAGCACCGGGTGGCACCAGGCGGCGTTGCTGCCGACGAAGACCAGCAGATCGGCCTGATCGAGATCCTCATAGGTGCCGGGCACGGTGTCGGCGCCGAAGGCACGGCGGTGGCCGGCGACCGACGAGGCCATGCACAGCCGCGAATTGGTGTCGACATTGGCCGAGCCGAGAAAGCCCTTCATCAGCTTGTTGGCGACGTAGTAGTCCTCGGTCAGCATCTGGCCGGAGAGATAGAACGCCACAGCGTCTTCGCCGTCGCGGGCGACGATGTGCTTGAGGCGGGTCGCGACGTGATCGAGCGCATCGCTCCAGGCCACCCGCTGCATGCCGCCCTTGCAGCGGATCATCGGGTACAGCAGCCGGCTCTCCAGCCCGAGCGTCTGGCCGAGCGCCGAGCCCTTGGAGCAGAGTCGGCCGAGATTGGCCGGATGCGAAGGATCCCCGGAGATCGCCGCGCCGCCGCGACCGTCGGGCGTGGCGAGCACGCCGCAACCGACGCCACAATAAGGACAAGCGGTGCGCACCATCTGCAGCTTCGGATCGAGCGTCGTCATCGTCGTGCGTGGCCCCTTCTCACGCTGCCTGCGGCCGCGCCCCCGCGCGGCCGAACATCATCGCTGTCCGGATCGCTGCGACCGGTTCGCGGCTCCGGATCAGGTCGCGATACCACAACGCGTCCTGAGTCTCACCGATCAGCACGGCGCCGGTGAGGCGTCCTTCGGCGATGACGAGCTTCTTGTAGATGCCGCGCCTGGCGTCGTTGAGCACGATCGCCTCGCTGCCCTCGGCGCCCATGAAGTCGCCGGCCGAGAACACCGACACACCCGACACCTTCAGATTGGTCGAGACGACACTGCCGCCATAGGCCGCCTGGCGGCCGGCGAGATGCCGCGCCAGCACCCGCGCCTGCTCATAAGCAGGTTCGACCAGCCCATAACAGGTGCCGCGGTGCTCGGCGCATTCGCCGAGCGCGAAGATGCCGGGCGCCGAGGTCTGCATCGCGTCGTCGACGACGATGCCGCGGTTGACCGCGAGCCCCGCCTCCTTCGCCAGTGTCACATTCGGCCGGATGCCGGCCGCGAAGACCACGGCGTCGGTGGCGAGGCGCCGCCCATCGGCCAGCTCGACTCCTTCCACGCGACCATCGCCATGGATGGCCGCGGTGCTGGCATTGAGCAGAACCTCGATCCCTTTGCGCGCCACCAGCGACTTGAGCAACGCGGCGGCCGGCGCATCGAGCTGCCGCTCCATCAGCCGGTCCATCAGATGCAACAGCGTCACCCTGGCGCCGGCACGCGCCAGGCCATAGGCCGCTTCCAGCCCGAGCAGCCCGCCGCCGACGACCACCACGCGCCCCTTCTTCGCCGCCAGCGCCAGAAGCACGTCCGTGTCCCGGCTGTCGCGGAATGTGCGCACACCCGGCAGATCGGCGCCCGGCACCGGCAGCCGCAGCGGCAGCGAGCCGGTGGCGAGGACCAGGCGCGAGAACGCCACGTTCTCGTCGTTCTCGATCTGCAGCTCGCGACGGCCGACATCGATGGCGGTGACGCGCGCACCGTATTTCAACGTCACCCCACGCTCGCGCCACCAGGCCGCCGGCTTGAGCTCGATCTCGTGGGACGCGGCCTCGCCGGCCAGCACCGACGACAGCAGCACGCGGTTGTAGGCGAGCCGCGGCTCCTCGCCGATGACGGCGATCGCGTAGCGGCCGAGCGCAGTCTGCGACAATTCCTCGACCAGCTTTGCGGCAGCCATGCCGTTGCCGACGATGACGAGCGGTTCACTCAAAGCGCCTACTCCGCCGCCTGCGCCTTGCCATGGGCTTCCGCGATCATGTAGCCGGACAGCGTGCCGTAGGCCGCGGTCCAGGCATCGGCGACCTCGGGTGTCCAGCCGTCGCCAAGTCCCTTCTCAAGGGTCCACAGCAGCGCGGCGCCGACCGCCGGATAGTGCTCCGGCTTGGCGCCGTAATCGACGTGGCGCTTGGCGAGCGCGCTTGCCGCCGGCAGGATCGCGGGCAGGTTCGTCAATCCATTCACGACGACCGCCAAGGTCGCCATCAGCTTCTTGCGCTGCTCGGTGAGATCGTCGGGAAACATCGCGCGCACCTGCGGCGCGACCTCGAACAGCCGATCGTAGAAGATGGTCGCGGCCTGATCGGAGATCGGCGCGACCCTGGCAAAGCTATCCTGAACCAATGCGATCTGAGACGGCGTCATGGGAAATCCTTATGATGGAAACGAGAACCCGTTAGTCGCCCGACGCGGAGAGCGGTTCGATGCGCTCTCCGCTTTCCAATCGTCACGCCGCCTCGACGTAGCGATGCCGCTCATACAGGAACTCCAGCACGCGCTGGCGACACTTGACGTAGGTGGCGTTGGTCGCCAGCTCGAGCCGCTTGCGCGGCCGCGGCAGGGCGACCTCGAGCACCTCGCCGATATGCGCGCTCGGGCCGTTGGTCATCATCACGATGCGGTCGGACAGCAGCACCGCCTCGTCGACATCGTGCGTGATCATCAGGATGGTATTGCCGAGCTTCTGGTGCAGCGCCATCACCGAGTCCTGCAGATGCGCCCGCGTCAGCGCGTCGAGCGCGCCGAACGGCTCGTCGAGCAGCAGCACTTTCGGCTCCATGGCGAGCGCGCGGGCAATGCCGACGCGCTGCTTCATGCCGCCGGAGACCTCGTTGGGCCGCTTGTCCTTGGCATGGGCCATCTGCACCAGGTTCAGATTGTGCATGGTCCAGGCGTCGCGCTCGGCGCGGGTCTTGGTCTTGGCGAACACCTTGTCGACGCCGAGCCGCACGTTCTCGTAGACCGTCAGCCAGGGCAGCAGGCTGTGGTTCTGGAACACCACGGCGCGGTCGGGTCCCGGCGAATTGACTTCGCGCTCCTCCAGCAGCACGCCGCCGGTCGTGGCCGTGGTGAGCCCCGCCACGATGTTGAGCATTGTCGACTTGCCGCAGCCGGAATGGCCGATGATCGAGACGTATTCGCCCTTGTTGATCGAGAGGTTGATGTCCTTCAGCACTTCGGTGGTGGCGGTGCCGCGGGTGAAGGTCTTGTCGACGTGGTCGAGCTTCAGATAGGCCATGATCTCTACCTCTCAATTCGTCGCGGTGCCGCGGGTGACGATCTTGCCGACGACCGCAATCAGGCGGTCGAGCACGAAGCCGATGATGCCGACATAGAACAGCGCCAGGATGATCTCGCTGATATGCGAGGAATTCCACGCGTCCCAGATGAAGAAACCGATGCCGACGCCGCCGATCAGCATCTCGGCCGCGACGATCGCGAGCCACGACAGGCCGATGCCGATGCGCAGGCCGGTGAAGATGTAGGGCGCGGCCGCCGGAATCATGATCTTGGCGAAGAACTCCAGCGGATTGAGCTGCACCACCGCGGCGACGTTGCGATAGTCCTGCGGAATGTTGCGGATGCCGACCGCGGTGTTGATGATGATCGGCCATACCGAGGTGATGAAGATGACGAAGATCGCCGACGGCTGGCCGTCGCGGAACGCCGCCAGCGACAGCGGCAGCCAGGCGAGCGGCGGGATCGTGCGCAGCACCTGGAAGATCGGATCGAGGCCGCGCATGGCCCACACCGACTGGCCGATCAGCGTGCCGACACCGACGCCGACGACGGCAGCAATCGCGTAGCCGAAGGCGACGCGGCGCAGGCTGGCCTCGAGATGCCAGAACAGTCCCTTGTCGATGCCGCCATGATCGAAGAACGGATCGAAGATCAGCTCGCGGGTATCGCTGAACACCCGGGAGGGCGGCGGCAGCGCCGAGCCGGCCCGGCGGCAGACCAGCTCCCAAATCAGCAGGAACAGCGCCAGCACGATCAACGGCGGCACCACGCGCACCGCGGCCTCGCGGGCGATCTTTCCATAGCGTTCGGCTTTCGGCGCCTGCTTGGGCGTCATGGTCACGATGGACGCCGAGGTGGACGCCGCCGCGGTCGGCACGACCTGGGGAGCGCTATCGTTGGTCAACGCTGGCATGGACATCGGAAATCTTTCTCCGTGCAATGAGAGAGGCCGCGCGCCTTGCGCGCGCGGCGGGAGGTCCTGATCAGGCGTCGACGCGCTTGATCGACAGCGACTTCAGGTAGGCGGCGGGATCTTCCGGATCGAACACCTTGCCGTCGAAGAAGGTCTCCTTGCCGCGCGACTTGGAGGTCGGAATCTCGGCGGCGGCGACGTTCATCTCCTTGGCGGCCTCGCGCCAGATGTCCTCGCGGTTGACCTTGGCGATCAGCGACTTGGCGTCGAAGCCGGCCTCATACTTGCCCCACCGGATGTCCTCGGTGATGAACCAGAGATCGTGGCTCTGGAATGGATAGGACGCGAAGTCGCGCCAATACTTCATGATGTGCGGCGAGTTCTCGACGACCTTGCCGGTACCGTAGTCGAACTTGCCGGCCGTGCGTCCGGCGACGTCCTCGACCGGGCAATTCATCCACTGCCGCTTGGCCATGATGGTCGCAAGCTCCTGCTTGTTCTCCATCTTGTCGGCCCACTGCTGCGCTTCCATCACCGCCATCGTCAACGCCTTCGCGGCCTTCGGATATTTGTCGACAAAGGCGGCGCGCATCGCGAAGGATTTTTCGGGATGCTTGTTCCAGATCTCGCCCGTCGTGACGGCGGTGTAGCCGATACCCTGGTTCACGAGCTGCGCATTCCACGGCTCGCCGACGCAGAAGCAGTCCATGGTGCCGACCTTCATGTTGGCCACCATCTGCGGCGGCGGCACCACGATGGTCTCGATGTCCTTGTCGGGATCGATGCCGCCGGCGGCGAGCCAGTAGCGGATCCAGAGATCGTGGGTGCCGCCCGGGAAGGTCATCGCGGCCTTCACGGACTTGCCGGAGGCCTTCTTCTTCTCCAGCGCGGCTTTGAACGGCGCGGTATCGAGGCCGAGCTTGAGGTCTGCATATTCCTTTCCGACCGAGATGCACTGCGCATCGAGATTGAGCCGCGCCAGAATGTACATCGGCGTCGGCTGGTTGTTCTGCGTCACCTTGCCCGAGGAGATCAGGTACGGCATCGGGGTCAGGATGTGCGCGCCGTCGATGCCGTTGCCTTCAGAGCCGAGCACGAGGTTGTCGCGCGTGGTGCCCCACGAGGCCTGCTTCTGTACGTCGACGTCGGGCATGCCGTATTTGGCGAAGATGCCCTTGTCCTTGGCCACGAACAGCGGACCGGCATCGCTGAGCGCGATGAAGCCGAGCTTGGCGCTGGCGACTTCCGGCCCCGCCCCCTGGGCGAACGCTCCGCCCGGCAAGTTCAGCTTCGCGGCTGCTAGCAGCGCAGCCGTGCCGGCGCCGGCCTTGAGAAGCTGACGACGGCTGAAGCCGTTGCGGCGAGCAGGATTGGCAGTCTTCGTCATGAGTGCTGTCGTCCTTTGTCTGAAGAGCGCTCGATGGGTGAAATGGCCGTCCGTTGCGGGTCGCTGCGCCACGCACGAAGGCGCGTGTTCCGAGGTGGCCTCGGAAGGGGCAGCGTCACGATTCGGATGAGGATTGCGCGGACGGCATCGATGGCGTCGCAAATGCTCTTTCAAGCTTCGTGCCAACGCATCAATTTTGAATTCAGAAACTGATTCAATCGCTTAGCCGTGCACAGCAATCCATCAGAGGCAGAAGGCCGCATCCAAAATTTGCGATTCGCTCACTTTGTGTGCGCCGCACACAAAGTGAGCATGGCGCGATTGTTCCATGAGCACCAGGGCAGCAAATCAGCCTTTCAAGCAGCCGCGGCGCCGACATCCGAACGTAATCGATTGAAATCGATGATCTTTTGATTGGCGTCAAAATTGGCACAGGCATTGCTTCGACGACTACAAGTCAACGATGACTGCGGTTCGCCGGACTGTCGAGGCCGATGGCGCCTGATCTCCGGGACGGACGCGCGCTCGCGACCGGGGTCACCTCGGCGCGGTCGTCGTGACGCCCTTCCCCGCATTCGACATCCGATCCGCCTGCCCGTGGCGATGTCCCGCGAGAGCCAGAACCTCTCGCAAGGCAGCGCGCAATCTATTCCCGAGAGCCAACAAAGGACGTTTGAATGTCGTACCTCGCGCCTTCAGAATTCGTGACCAAGATGGTGGACGCAGGTGAGTCCAAGATCTTCATGTCGACCCGGGACACCGTCATCCGCGCCTACATGGCTGGCGCGATCCTGGCGCTCGCGGCCTGGTTTGCCGTCACCATCAATGTGAACACAGGCCAGCCGATCATCGGCGCGCTGTTGTTTCCGGTCGGCTTCTGCATGCTCTATTTGCTGGGCTTCGATCTGCTGACTGGCGTGTTCGTGCTGTCGCCGCTGGCGCTGATCGACAAGCGTCCGGGCGTGACCATCGCGGGCGTGCTGCGCAACTGGGGCCTCGTCTTCATCGGCAATTTCGCCGGGGCACTGACCGTTGCCTTCATGATGGCATTCGTGACCACGTTCGGCTTCACGCAGGAGCCGGACAAGGTCGGCGCTGTCATCGGCAATATCGGTGAAGGCAGGACGCTCGGCTACGCGGCGCATGGCGCGGCCGGCATGGCGACGCTGTTCATCCGCGGCATGCTGTGCAACTGGATGGTCTCCACCGGCGTGGTCGGCGCGATGATCTCGACGACGGTCCCGGGCAAGGTGCTGGCGATGTGGATGCCGATCCTGGTGTTCTTCTACATGGTGTTCGAGCATTCGGTGGTGAACATGTTCCTGTTTCCGTCGGGGCTGATGCTCCATGCGAAGTTCTCGATCATGGACTACCTGGTCTGGAACGAGATCCCGACCGTGCTCGGCAATCTCGTCGGCGGTCTCTCGTTCACCGGCCTGACGCTGTACGCCACCCATGTCAGGACGCAGCCGAAGCGTGATGCCAAGATCGCAGCCCGCGTCGCGGCCTGATTTCCGTCTCCCTTGGAGAGCCCGGCTTCAGTTAAGGTCGGGCTCTCCTCAAATCGCTCGATAGCCCAAATGCCATTGCGGATCACCATCGGAGCGCATTCCGACAAAGGGCAGAAGCCGGGCAACCAGGACTTCCACGGCGCGCTGATTCCCGATGAGCCGGCGCTCAGCCTGAAGGGCATCGCGATCGCCATCGCGGACGGGATCAGCAGCAGCGAGGTCAGCCACATTGCGAGCGAGTCGGCGGTCAAGAGCTTCCTGACCGACTACTACTGCACGCCGGATGCCTGGTCGGTGAAGACCTCGGCGCGACGCGTGATCGCCGCGGCCAACTCCTGGCTCTACGCCCAGACCAGAGCCAGCCAATACGCCTATGACCGCGACAAGGGTTACGTCTGCACGCTCAGCGCGATGGTGATCAAGGCGGCCACGGCGCATCTCTTCCATATCGGCGATTGTCGCATCTATCGCCCCGCAGGCCATTCGCTCGAACAGCTCACCGACGATCATCGCGTCATCATCTCGTCGCAGCAGAGCTATCTGGGGCGTGCGCTCGGGGTCAATCCCGAGGTCGAAATCGACTATCAGGCCATTCGGATCGAGCGCGGCGACATCTTCGTGCTCGCGACCGACGGCGTTCACGAACACGTGGGCAAGCGTTTTGTCGCCAACGTGTTGAAAGAGAATTCCCACGACCTCGACCAGGCGGCCCGTATCATCGTCGCTGAGGCGCTGGCGCAGGGCAGCGCGGACAATCTCACGATCCAGATCGTGCGGATCGACGAACTCGGTGCCGGCGATGCCGCCGAGATTCCGGTCCAGGCCGAGCAGCTGCCGCCGGCGCCGGTGCTGGACGCGCGGATGATCTTCGAGGGCTACCGGATCGTGCGCGAGATCCACGCCAGCAGCCGCAGCCACATCTATCTGGCCGTCGACGTCGAGACGGAGCTCGCCGTCGCCCTCAAGGTGCCTTCGATCGACCTGCGCGGCGACCCGGCCTATCTCAAACGGTTCCTGATGGAAGACTGGATTGCGCGGCGGATCGACAACCCGCACGTGCTGAAGGCCTTCCCATCGACGCGTCGCCGCGATCATCTCTACGTCGTCACCGAATTCGTCGAAGGCCAGACCCTGGCGCAATGGATGATCGACCATCCCAAAGCCGATCTCGATGCCGTCAGAGACATCATCGAGCAGATCGCCAGGGGGCTGCAGGCGCTGCATCGCAAGGAAGTGCTGCACCAGGATCTGCGGCCTGCAAACATCATGATCGACCGGACCGGGACGGTGAAGATCATCGATTTCGGATCGGTGCGGGTCAGCGGCGTGGTCGAGGCCGATCCGGCTGCCGACCACGACAGCATCCTCGGCACCCAGCAGTATACGGCGCCGGAATATTTTCTCGGCGAGGGCGGCTCCGAATGGTCAGACCAGTTCTCGCTCGGCGTGATCGCCTACCAGATGCTGACGGGCCGGCTGCCCTACGGCGCGCAGATGGCACGTGCACGAACCCGGGCGCAGTTTCGCAAGGTGCTTTATCACCCGGCCTCCGGCGATGACCAAACCGTCCCGCTCTGGATCGATGGCGCACTCCGGCGCGCCGTCCATCCCGTCGCCGCCAAACGTTACGAGAGCCTCTCGGAATTCGTCTTCGACCTTCGGCACCCCAATCCCGCCTATATCGGCGGCGGCCGGACGCCCCTGATCGAGCGCAATCCGCTGCTGTTCTGGAAGGCGACGACTGCGCTGCTCGCGATCGCAGTGATCATCCTGCTCGCGGCTCGCCACGGCGGCTGGTAGGCGGACCTGCCGGCTGCGGATCAGGCGGGTTCAGGCGCGATCGCGCCAAGCGGCCTCGGCGCCACGCCCGCTCCCGGCTTCATGCGGAAATCGTAGGTCATCAAGTGCCATGGCCCGATGGCCAGCTTGCCGTCCGGCATCACAGCGTCGCTGCGCCGCTCGACCTGGGCGATGAGCTCGTCCTTGACGCCAAAGACGACGTCGCTGTCGAGATATTCGTCGCCGCCGACGAAGACATGGGTGATGAGCGGCTCGTAGCCCTTGGCGTCCACCAGGAAATGCACATGGGCCGGGCGCATCGGATGACGCTTGGTCTCGAGGATCATCCGTCCCACCGGACCGTCGGTCGGGATCGGATAGCTGCAGGGCAGGATGGTGCGGAAGAAAAAGCGGCCATCCGCATCGGTGATGAAGCGCGCCCGCGACGACGGACCATCGCTTTCATAGGACGGCCGCTGCGAATCGTAGAAGCCCTCGTCGTCGGCATGCCAGACATCGACCGCGGCGCCTGCCAGCGGGGCACCCGCCAGATCGGTCACCCGTCCCTGGACGAACATCTTCTCGCCCTTGAGATCCGCCGAGATGTCGGTGCCGTGGGGCGTCACCTTGTGCTCGCCGACGTAGAACGGGCCGAGTACGGTCGTCTCCGTCGCCCCTGCCCGGTCGCGATGATTGATGGCGTCGACCAGCATCGACACGCCGAGCACGTCGGACAGCAGGATGAACTCCTGCCGGCTTGCGGTGCAGGTCTGTCCGGTGCGGGTGAGAAAGTCGATGGCGGCGGCCCATTCGTCGAAAGTGAGCTCCGTCCGGCGCACATAATCGTGCAGCGACTTCACCAATTCCTGCAGCAGGAATTTCGCGCGCGGATCGGGTGTCCGTTCGAGGCTCGCGACGACGGCCTCCGTGAGCTCGCCTTCATTGAATTGTGTCATTGCCAATTCCTCCCGGCGCAAAGGGTACACGACGCATGCCTGGCCTGCCATTGGACGCGGCGCGATTTTCGGCTATCACCCGGAACAAACGGGATGCGCGGCCGATCCTCGCGCAGGCCGCCAGAAACCGATTATAGCGGAGACGCCCGATGCTCGCCCCGACACCCGCCTCGCCCGAAACCGTCGGCATGTCGAAAGCCGCGCTCGATCGCATCGATGCCCATCTGCGGCAGCGCTATGTCGAGGCCGGCCGCTTTCCCGGGACGCAGTTGATGGTCTATCGCCGCGGCAAGATCGTGCATGCGAGCTCGCTCGGCTATGCCGACGTCGAGCGCAAGGTCCCGGTCAGGGACGACACGATCTACCGCATCTATTCGATGACCAAGCCGATCACCTCGGTCGCCTTCATGATGCTGGTCGAGGAAGGCAAGGTCGCGCTCGACGAGCCGGTCGCGAAATACATTCCGGAGTGGAAGAATCTCGGCGTGTTCGTCGCCGGCACCGCGCCGGCCTTTGTCAGCCGGCCGCCGTCGCGGCCGATGCTGATCGTCGACCTGCTGCGCCACACCTCCGGCCTGACCTACGGCTTCCAGCAGCGATCGAACGTCGATGCCGCCTATCGCGACGCCAAGATCGGCGCAGTCGAAAAGGCGGGAACGCTGCAGTCGATGATCGATGATCTCTCGCGTATTCCGCTCGAATTCTCGCCGGGCGAGGCCTGGAACTACTCGGTCTCAACCGACGTGGTCGGCTATCTCGTCGGCAAGATCGCCGACCAGCCGTTCGAGCAAGTCCTGAAGCAGCGCATCTTCGATCCGCTCGGCATGAGCGACACCGATTTCCACGTGCCCGCGGCGAAGGCGCACCGGCTGGCGGCGTGCTACTCGGCCGATGCCGGCGGCGCCTTGTCGTTCCACGCCGCCGATCGCAAGGGCGGCCTGACCTTGCAGGACGACCCGGCGACCAGTTCGTTCCTGAACCCGCCCGACTTCATCTCCGGCGGCGGCGGCCTGTGCTCGACCACCGCCGACTATCTGACGTTCTGCCGCGCATTGCTCAATGGCGGCGAGCTCGGCGGCGTCAGGCTGCTCGGACCGAAGACGCTGAAGCTGATGACCTCGAACCATCTGCCGGGCGGCGTCGACCTGCCGGCGCTGTCGCGCTCGATGTTCGCGGAAGCAGCCTATAACGGCATCGGCTTCGGTCTCGGCTTCTCGGTGACGATGGATCCGGCCAAGACGTTGATTCCCGGCAGCGCCGGCGAATATGCCTGGGGCGGTGCGGCCTCCACGGCGTTCTGGATCGACCCGGCCGAGGAGCTGATCACGATCTTCATGACCCAGGTCTTGCCGTCGAGCGCCTACCCGATCCGCCGCGAGCTGCGCACGATGGTGTACGCGGCGATCACCGAAAGCAACGTCTAGGAGCGGCGTCGTGGCGGTAAAGCCGCTCAGGGAACCGGCGATCCCCGCGCGTTGCGCTTGGCGTGCACGCGGTGCTCTCCTATGCTGACAGTCATGTGAACGGCTGCAACCGCCGAGCCCTTGCGGAGGCAGCCGCTCCAGCCTGATATGCGCTCGCCGCACAAATTCGCCTCCGCCCGACGCGTCTCCCGCCTGCGTCAGTCCCAACGGCGATCAGCAGCGCCAGCTCAAACGGGGCATCCGTGCCAAAACTCTCCCTGCCGATCCGGCTTGCTCTTCTGGTCGCAGGGACCACACTGCCGCTCATCCTGTTCGCAGGCGGAATCGTCTTGCACAGCTACATGCAGGATCGCAGCGACGCCCGTCAGCGCGTGCTGGAGACGGTGCGCAGCATCCGGCTGACGCTCGATGCCGAAATGCAGCGCATGACCGGCGGCGTCCAGGTCCTGGCGCTGACCGATGCTCTGACCACCGGCGATTTCGAACGCTTCCGGCCGATCGCGATGGGCTTCCTCGAGCAGTACGGCAAGAACGGCACGATCGTGGTCGCCGACCGCAACGGACGCCAGCTGTTCTCGTCGGCGACGACGGATACGGCTCACCTGCCGACGCGCAACAACAGCGAGATCACCCGCCGCGTGTTCGAGACCCGGCAGCCGCAATATTCCGACCTGTTCTACGGCGTCGTGAAGAAGAGCCTGATCGTCACCGTCGAGGTGCCCGTCTTTCGCGACGGCGAGGTCGTCTATGACATCTCGTTCAGCCCGCCGATCGAGATGTTCCAGACCATCCTGGAAAAGCAGCGGCCGAATCCGGACTGGACCTTGTCGCTGCTCGACCGCCAGGCGACCGTCTTCGCACGCGTGCCAAATCCGGCGGAGACGATAGGCAAGCAGGCCTCGCCCTCGGTGTTTGATCGCATGCGCAGCGAGCAGGAGGCGACGCTGTCGAGCGTATCGCTCGAGGGCGTGCCGCTGCTGTCGAGCTTCACCCATTCCACCCTCACCGGATGGACCATCGGCGCCGGCATCGCCGAGGATTCGCTGGTTGCGCCGTTGTGGCGCAACCTCGCCGTCACCAGCCTGCTCGGCGGCATCATGCTGGCGATCGGTCTGGCCTTCGCGGTGCGGATGGCGACGACGATCGCGCGCGCCGAGATGCTGCACGACCTGCTGATCGAGGAGCTCAATCACCGGGTCAAGAACACGCTGGCGATCCTGCAGGCGATCGCGGTGCAGACCTTCCGCAGCGCCAGCCGCCTTGAGCGTGAGAAGTTCGAGGGCCGGCTCGGCGCGCTCGCCGAGGCGCATAATCTGCTCAGCAAGGAGAAATGGCAGGGTTCTGAGCTGCAGGACGTGATCGAGCGCGTGCTCAAGCCCTACCGCCTCAACACGCCCGACCGCATCAGGATCTCCGGCCCGAAGGTGGCGCTGTCGCCGCGGCTCGCCGTCGTGCTGTCGATGATCGTGCATGAGATCGCAACCAACGCCGCCAAATATGGTGCGTTCTCCAACGACACCGGCACGGTCGATCTGTCCTGGGAGCTGGCGAGCGCGGCCGACGCGGCGAAGAAGCTGCCGGCACGGCTGCGGCTGGTGTGGCAGGAAACCGGCGGCCCGGTGGTCTCGGCGCCGATCCAGCGCGGCTTCGGCTCCCGCCTGATCGAGCGCAGCGCGCGCGATCAGCTCGGCGGCGAGGCCACGGTCGACTTCCTGCCGCCGGGCGTGGTCTACACCATCACCTGCAAGCTCGACGATTGAGCCGCGTCAGCCGAACCTCTGCAGCGCCGGGAACGTCTCGAGCAGCCAGATGCTGAAGGTCGAGACCGCGCCAGTGAGAAAGCCGATGCCGGTGGCGATCATCAGCACGCCCATCGCGCGCTCGATGTTCACGAGATGGCCACGCATGCGGACGAACAGCGCCGAGAACTGTTCGATCATGAACGCCGCGACCAGGAACGGAATGCCGAGGCCGGCGGAATAGACGGCAAGAAGCCCGGCCCCCTTGGCGACCGTCGTCTCCGCAGCTGCGATCGAGAGGATCGCCGCCAGGATCGGCCCGATGCACGGCGTCCAGCCGAAGGCGAAGGCGAGCCCCATGACATAGGCGCCCCACAGGCCGACCGGCTTGGGGATCGGCAGCCGCCCTTCGCGCATCAGGAACGAGATCCGCGTCAGGCCGAGGAAGTGCAGGCCCATCACGATGATGACGACGCCGGCGAGGATGGACAACTGCTCCGACCAGGCCCGGATCAGGCCGCCGATCAGCGAGGCGCTCGCCCCCAGCATCACGAACACGGTGGAGAAGCCCAGCACGAACAGTGCGGCCGAGATCATCACGGCGCGACGCGACGCGGCCGGAGGCTCGTCGCTCTCGATGTGCTCGATCGTGGCGCCGGTGAGATAGATCAAATACGGAGGAACCAGCGGTAGCACGCAGGGCGAAAGAAAACTGACCAAGCCAGCAATGAACGCGGCCGGAATCGATACGTTCTGGATCATGCGAGTCCCGCGATACGCCCCTCCAGGCGCAAGCCGGGGCACGACGCTTCTTGCCGCCGATGCGGGGAATACGCAACAGACGTGCCGAAGTTACGGCGGTCAACGATGATCACGGCCTGCGGGCTTTCGCCAGGATAGAGCCCGACGTCCCCGGATCGGGGCCTCATTGGCGAAGTCCCCCGCCCCGATAGGGAGTGTCGCCTCGCTTTAACCGGCTCGTCTGCGAGCCGGCGCGCGCCTCACCGTGGGATCACGACATATCACAAATGCGCCAAATGCACCCTTGTGCACACATCGAACTGTGCTATTTCACCACTCGAAGCAACGGTGGCCGGCGCTGACCCGGCTGCAGCTTCGCATCGCGCAGCTTGTCGGGATTGTCGGCTTGAACCATCTCATCGCAGAGCGATTTCAGATCGTCCTCGCTCAGACGGTTCAGCTTCATGCGCAGGTCGAGGATGGCAACCGAGACCAAATGCGCCGATTCGCGATTGCCCGTCGCCGCGAGCATGGCGCGGCACTGCTCGAGGGACGCAAGCACTGCAAGCATTTGTTCGTCTGAATTGGCCACAGGCGTCGTTTCCGTTCTAGTAGCGTGCGACGAGATGGAGCCGAGCAACTCCCGACTCGCGGATGGCTTCCAAATACGTCATGTCGTTGCTCCCCTGCGCTTTGCCGATGCGGCTCAGCCGAGCCATGCACCTACCCCCTGGGACGGCACGACGGCGTCCTGGCATGACGCAGGGTGAAGAGACATCACCGCTCCCCGGCATTCGATGAATTAGCGCCACGATCCGTTCATCACGATAGCATGACAACGGCCCATCTTCGAATACCATTTCATTGCGGTCGAGGCAAAAACCATCGATCTTAGGTTCGACTCGCGTTAAGCGTGTCCCTGTCCTACATGATGTGTCAGACCGCGCATCTGCTGGCGGTAAGACCATGCTGCAGAGAACTGAAGGTGGCAGACTCATCGGCCCTCGATCGCTCAACCAAATCATGGCACGAACGTGCCCTGCCCGTAATTTATCGGAATCACTCTAGCAGGCGGAGAGAGCTTGTATGCGCGTTGCGGCGGAACGGGGCGTTCCTCAGAAGGAACGCCGGGAACTAGCCGAGACCCCTGCGACGCTGGCACCAGGGGAGCACGGCGGCTCGTCTGCTGGGGCAGGATCGAGCATTGAACTGAGCCGAGAGAGTGGCGGCGCCAAGGGCGCAACGGCGAGCAAGCCGGCAAGAACTGCGACGGGCCGGGCCGCCCCGGCCAAGTCGACCGTGAGCAAATCGGCGCAGGCAAGCCTCACCGACTGGGATGCAGCGCGGATATTCCTCGAGGTTGTCAGGGCCGGCAGCTTTCGCTCCGCGGCCGAGCGGCTGACGCTCTCGATCAATGCCGTACGGCGACGCATCGATGATTTCGAGCGGCAGATCGGCGCGACGCTGTTCACGCGCGATGTCCACGGCGCTCGGCTGACCGACGAAGGCGCGCTGGTGGTCTCCGCCGTCGAGCACATGGAGGCCGCGTCATTCGAGTTGCTGCGCGCGGGCGATGGTCTCGCCGGCGCTGCGTCGGGCGAGGTCCGGGTCGCGGTGACCGAGGGGCTCGGCACGTTCTGGCTGGCGCCCCGGCTGGTCGAATTTCAGCAGAGCTTTCCCAACGTCATGGTCGATCTCTATTGCGCGATGCGCTCGGCCGACGTGTCGCGTCACGAGGCCGACGTCGCCATCCACCTCTCCCGGCCGGCGGCGCTCGACGTCAAGCTGGTCCGGCTTGGCCGCATGCACCTGATGTGCTTTGCGAGCGAGAAATATTTGGAGATATTTGGCATCCCAAAGACGATTGACGATCTCGTCAAACACCGCTTGGTTCTGCAGGTGGCGGACGAAGCCGCCGCCAATGCCGCCTTCGCCACCATCTTCCCTGGTTTCGAGCAGCGGGACCTGATCGCGATGACCACCAATGTCTCGAGCGCCAATTACTGGGCCGTGGCGCACGGCGCCGGCATCGGGGTCTTCCCAACCTATGCGAGTGCCCTGGGCGGGAAGATCGTACCACTTGAGGTTGATCTCAAGTGGTCCTACGACATCTGGCTGTCTTACCATGCCACCACCGGACGCATCCCTAGGGTGCGTCACATGATCGACTGGCTGGTCGAGGCTTTTAACCCTGGCAAATACCCGTGGTTTAAAGACGAATTCATTCATCCACAGCAACTTAAAACAGTATATATGGGTGAACCCCTGACCCATCTATTCGGGGGCTTTCCGATGGAAGGACGGTAAAATCAGTATGAACAAATCAGCGGCAAAGAAAATGAAGCAGCGCAGTGCGGGCAAGCCCGACATCGAGCTCGGCAAGCGGATTCGCCTGCGGCGTGTAGAGCAGAAGATCTCGCAGGCCGAGCTCGGCGAGAAGCTCGGCGTGAGCTTCCAGCAGGTCCAGAAGTACGAGAAGGGCGTCAACCGGGTCGGCGCTGCGCGTCTGCAGCAGATCGCCACCGCGCTCGACGTGCCTGTGACGTTCTTCTACGACGGCGACAGCAAGGCGCGCGAGGTCGAGAGCCTCCTGTTCCTGGACTCAGCCTTCAGCCTGCGGTTGCTGCGCGCCTACAGCAAGATCAAGGACCAGACCGTGCAACGTCAGCTGGTATCCTTGATGGAATCGATCGCAGCGAACGAAGAATAGGCAAGGCTGTCTGATCCGTCAGACAGGTCTGCCCGTGATGGATATGGGCCATCTTCGCTCGAGGGCGCAACTTGGGGGCGCCAGGCGCTCTGCCAGCTCGGGCGAGTTCACTGCCTCGGCTCAAGGCCGAGCGATCGGCGCGGCCGACACACCGGCCCTTCTCGTCCGCACAGCGATCGCTGCGCGGTCTGAGGCTTCGTCGCTTTTATAATCTCGTGCTCTCTGCCGTCATAGGAAGTGGCGGCATGCCGGCGTTTCGGTCCTGTCCGGCCGACGCTGATCATGAACGCTGCGCGTCCTCTCCTGGGCCACCCGTGCACAGGTCGAGAGCCTCGGCCCGAACGTCCCTTTGCCTGCCCATCGTGTCCTGAACTTGCATTGACGCCGTCACCGGCGCGGTGAACCATGCCGGTCGCCTGCCCTCCTGCGGACGGACCCACATGCCGACCATCTCCGAGCTCCCCACCACCTTCGCCGGGGACAAGATCCTCATGACCAGAGCGGACGATGGCGTCGGCATCATTACCTTCAACAACCCGGACAAGCGCAATGCGATGTCGCTGGAGATGTGGGAGGGGCTCGGCCAGGCACTGGTCGCGCTGCGCGACGATGACGCGATCCGGGTCGTGGTGCTGACCGGCGCCGGCGGCAAGGCCTTCGTGTCCGGCGCCGACATCAGCCAGTTCGAGCAGAGCCGCCACAATGCCGCGGCCTCGGAGGCCTATGCCGAGCGAAGCGCCGCCCAGCGGGCGCTGCTCGCCGGCTACCCGAAGCCGACGATCGCCTGCGTCAGCGGCTTCTGCCTCGGCGGCGGCCTGCAGATCGCGATGCTGACCGACATGCGCTTCGCCGCCGCGGACAGCCAGTTCGGCATCCCCGCCGCCAGGCTCGGCATCGCCTATGGCTATGACGGCCTGCGCAACCTGGTGTCACTGGTCGGCCCGTCGCAGGCGCGGCTGCTGCTCTATACGGGCCTGCGGATCGATGCCGCGGAGGCGCTGCGGATCGGCCTCGTCGACCGGATGATGAGCAACGACGAACTGCTGCCGGCCACGCTGGAGATCGCCCGCACCATTGCCGTCAATGCGCCGCTGGCGGTCAAGGCCGCCAAGATCACCATCGCCGAAGTGCTGAAGGACGAAAGCCGCCGCGACATGGAAGCCATCAAGCGGATCGGCGACATCTGCATGGATTCGGAGGATTTCCGCGAGGGCCGCCGCGCCTTCATGGAGAAGCGCAAGCCAGCCTTCAAGGGACGTTAGAGCGCCTCCAGCACCGCCCTGGTCACGTCGATCGTGCCGGCATTGCCACCGAACTCGAATGGCTTGAGGCCGGATGCGTAGACCTGGTCGACGGCCTGCTCGATCCGCTGGGCCGCCTCGGCTGCCCCCTCGATGCCATGGGTGTCCGCCAGCCAGTCCAGCATCATCGCGGCCGACAGGATCATCGCGGTCGGGTTGGCCTTGCCCTGCCCCATGATGTCGGGCGCGGTGCCGTGGCAGGGCTGGAACACGGCTTGGCGATCGCCGATGTCGGCCGACGGCGCCATGCCCATGCCGCCGACGAGACCGGCGGCGAGATCGGACAGGATATCGCCGAACATGTTCTCGGTGACCAGAACGTCGAAATCCCACGGGCGCTTCACCAGCATGAGCGCGCAAGCATCGATGTAGAGGCGGTCCGTCTTCACGTCCGGATGAAGTTGAGCGACCTCGTCGAAGATCTTACGGAAGTAGGCGAAGGCCTTGAAGACGTTGGCCTTGTCGACGCAGGCTAAAGTCCCCGAGCGGCCGCGCGCGCGGCGCCGGGCGGCGAGCTTGAAGGAGAAGTTGAACAGCCGCTCGGATGTCTTGCGGGTGATGACGAGGGTCTCGCGCGCCTCCTCATGTGTCACGACACCTTTGCCCATCGAAGCGAACAGGCCTTCGGTGGACTCGCGGATCACGACGAAGTCGATGCCGCGCTCGGCGGCGCCGACGATCGGACTCGGCACGCCCGGAATCAGCCGCGCCGGCCGCACGCCGGCATAGAGGTCGAAATGGAAGCGCAGCTCGATCTGCGGCGCGATCTCGGTGTTGTCGGGATAGCGCACCGACGGCAGCCCGCAGGCGCCGAGCAGGATCGCGTCCGCCTCTTCGCACA
Source organism: Bradyrhizobium sp. HKCCYLRH1034 (assembly GCF_051168375.1). Classification (NCBI taxonomy): domain Bacteria; kingdom Pseudomonadati; phylum Pseudomonadota; class Alphaproteobacteria; order Hyphomicrobiales; family Nitrobacteraceae; genus Bradyrhizobium; species Bradyrhizobium sp. HKCCYLRH1034. The sequence continues at coordinate 561,119 of NZ_JBNPUW010000001.1, forward strand.
GCCGGATCGTGGAGTCGGCGATCGAGACGCCGGTCGCGAGATAGTTGTTCGCACCGGCCTGGGTCTCGGTGAACCGGAACGACAGGCCGGCCTTGGCCTCGACCTTGCGCAGCACTTCAAGTGCCGGCGCCATGACCTCCGGCCCGATGCCGTCGCCGGGGAGGACTGCGATGTGGAGTGCGTTGGTGGAGGGCATGCTTTTTTCTTCGTCACACGAGGGATTTAGCGCCGTCATTGCGAGCGAAGCGACTTGTCCGCCTTAGCCCGAAGGGCGACGGCGGAAGCAATCCAGGGCCCAGGTTGAGACTCTGGATTGCTTCGTCGCTTCGCTCCTCGCAATGACGATGGAGAGGGTGTGTCCTACGGCGTCAGCACGGCGCGGCCGACCAGCTGACCCTTCTGCAGCTCACGCAGAGCATCGTTGGCCTTGGCGAGCGGCATCGGCGTCACCGGGATCGGCGCGATGTGCTTGGCACGGACGAGGTCGAGCAGCTCCTTTGTCTCGCGGAGATTGCCGACATAGCTGCCCTGGATCGTCACCGCCTTGATCGGAATGAGCGGCAGCGCCCACGGCGCGCCGCCGCCGAACAGGCCGACGATGACCAGCTTGCCGCCCTTGGTGAGGCAGTCGAAGCCCAGCTGCGCGGTGGCGGCATTGCCGACCAGGTCGATGACGGCCCGGATCGGCTCGCCTGCGGCCTTGTTCAGTTGCTCCAGCGCATCCGGCGCCTTGCCGTCGACCGCCGCCAGCGCGCCGGCCGCCAGCGCCGCCTCGCGCTTGCGCGCGTCGATATCGACCACGATCGCACCCTTGCCGCCCATTGCCTTCAACAGCGACAGCGCCATCAGCCCGAGGCCGCCGGCGCCGAAGATCACGATCGGCGTGTCGAAATCCTTCTCGACCTTCTTGAGCGCGCTGTAGGTCGTGACACCGGAGCAGGCGTAAGGCGCGGTCGTCACCGGATCGAGCCCCTTGAGATCGATCAGGTGGCGCGGATGCGGCACCGTCATGTGGTCGGCATAGCCGCCGTCGCAATAGACGCCGAGCGAGGCCGGCTTCAGGCACATGTTCTCGTCGCCGGCGAGACAGGTCGCGCACTTGCCGCAGCCGATCCAGGGATAGACCAGCACGACGTCGCCGACCTTCAGCCCGCCCTTCTCCGCCTCGGTGACCTCCGGCCCGAACGCCACGATCTCGCCGGCGCTCTCATGGCCCATGGTCCGCGGCAGCGACACGCCCCGATCCTTGAGGGACAGCGGCTTGCGGCCGTGCCCGAGATCATAGCCGCCTTCCCAGATGTGCAGATCGCTGTGGCAGACGCCGGCCGCCTTCACCTTGATCAGCACCTGTTTGCCGAATGGTTGCGGTGTCGGCTCGTCGACCTCGGTCAGCGGCGCATTGAAATCGGTGACCTTGAAGCTCTTCATGGTTTCACTCCCGTAGTCCGGTGCGGGCGCGACCGGACGGCGCATCGACGGGACGAGCGGCGAGGCTGCGCGCGGCAACGTCGCCTTGGACCTCCTCCCCGGCATGAGCGCGTCCGGCTGGTCCGGACTGTTCTTGCGATATCGCGACATTGGCTGGAAACGCGAGGAGCGGCAAGGCTGCGCGCAGCGCCTGCGGTCATGGCAGCCCTGCAGCGTTTTGCCTCAGCGAGCTCAAGGTTTTGCAGCGTCGCCTACGCCAGCCCCCCGCAGGATTTCCACGGTGTGCTCTCCGAGGCTTGCGGCCCGCGGGCCGGCCGCAACCTTCGCTTCCGACATCCGAAACGGCAGGTTGACGACCTTGAAGCTGCCGGCTGCATCCTCCACATCGGCCAGCGCGCCGCGATGCGCGATCTGCGGATCAGCCAGCGCATCGGCCACGCTGCGGTAGGCCGAACTTGGCACGCCGCCCGCATTCAATGCCTCCAGGCATTGGGCGACGTCGAGCCGGCGCGACCAGGCTTCCACGCCATCCATCAGCGCCCCCCAGTTTGCCCGCCGGTCGGAATATTTTGCGAATCTGGGATCATCGACCCAGTCCGGATGGCCGATCACGGTCATCAGGTTCTGGAACGTCTTCTCGCTGGCGATGGCGATCATCACATAGCCGTCGCGACACTCCGCCGGGCCGAAGGTCGGCCGCGACGGCTGCGTGACGGGAAATTGCGACCATTGGATCTCGTTCAGCGTCAGGCTCAGCATCGATTCCAGCATCGAGCAGTCGATGTGCTGGCCGCGCCCGTTGCGTTCGCGCTGATACAGAGCGGAGGCGATGGCGCCGAACGCGTAGGTCCCGGTGACGACGTCGGCATGGTAGATGCCGCAATAATCGGGTCGGCTGCGCCCCGGCTGGTAGGCGAGATGCGCCATGTCGTAGCCCGAAGCCGCATGGATCACCGGGGCGTAGGCCGGGAGTTCCGCCGATGGGCCGGTCTGGCCGTAGCCCGAGATCGAGCAGTAGATCAGCCGCGGATTCAGCGCGCTCAAGGCCGCATAGTCGAGCCCGAGCCGCTGCATCACTCCAGGGCGGAAGTTCTCAACCAGGATATCGGCCGATGCGACCAGCCGACGCACCGCGGCGACACCGTCGCGCGACTTGAGGTCGAGCACGACGCTCTTCTTGCCGACGTTGAGCTGACCGAAAGCGGTAGAGCAGCCATGACGCATCGGAGGCCGGGTGCGCATGGTTTCACCTTCGACTGACTCGATCTTGATCACCTCCGCTCCCATATCGGCAAGCATGCGGGCACAGTGCGGGCCGGCGATGGTGGTCGAGAAGTCGAGGACGCGCAGTCCCTCGAAACATCCTGTCAAACGGCTCTCATCGTTTCCCACTAGACTCACCCTGGCAGCTCCCTGGTTTGAACTCTTCTCGCTCGGCACCGAGGCCGAAGGTCCGCTTTGCCGTCGCTGATTCACGAAGCGTAAGCCATCGATCGTCGTGCAGGTCGTTTCTAGATCGAACCATTCGATGTCGAAAGCGTTTGGCGTTCCGCCGCGGTGCGGCAGCGCCTTTCTTCATGACTGATTTGGACCTTTTCTTGCATAGGACGAACATGGGGCTTGATCGAGGACATCTCTTGCGGGTTCTGTTCGTTACGACCGAAATGGACGATTTCGTCCGGGTGGGCGGACTGGCTGCCGTTTCGGCGGCACTTCCCCGGGCGCTGCGCTCACACACCGACGTCAGGATCATGCTGCCCGGCTACCGGGACGTGATCGAGCAACTCACTCACATCGAGATCGTCGGTCACTGCGCGCCCCTGGCAGAGATGCCGGGCTGCGCGCTGGGACGGTCGTCGACCCGCGACGGCCTGCCGGTCTACGTCCTGCTCTGCGACGAGCTCTACGACCGGCCGGGCAACCCCTACGGCGACGAGAACGGGCAGGACTGGGCGGACAACGACATCCGCTTCGGCCGTCTCGCCGCCGCCGCCGCCGAGCTGGCGGCGGGCACGCTGGACAAGAACTGGGCAGCCGATCTGGTCCACGCCAATGATTGGCAGGCCGCATTGGTGCCGGCCTATCTGGCGTGGCGCGGGGTCGACGTGCCGTCGATCCTGACCATCCACAACCTCGCCTATCAGGGCCTGTTCCCGCGCGAGTCGCTGCGCCGGATCGGCGCCCCCGAATCCTCGTTCCACATCGACGGTCTGGAGTTCTACGACAAACTGTCCTTTCTCAAGGGCGGTCTGGTCTATGCGTCGCATCTCACCACGGTCAGCTCGACCTATGCCCAGGAGATCACGACGCCCGAGCTCGGCTGCGGGCTGGAGGGCCTGCTCCGGCAGCGCTCCAATGCCGATGAGCTGACCGGCATTCTCAACGGCATCGACGAGAGCTGGGATCCCCGTTACTGCCAGCAGCTGGCGCAGCCCTTCGCCGCGGGCGACTGGAAGGGCAAGAAGGCCAACGCCGACTACGTCCGCAAGCAGTTCGGCCTCGCCGTGTCGCGCGGTCCGATGTTCGGCATCGTCGCGCGCCTCGTCCATCAGAAGGGCATCGACCTGGTGCTGGAAGCCGCCGATGAGATCGTCGGCGCCGGCGGCCAGATCGTGGTCACCGGCACCGGCGAGCCCGCCATCGAGCGCGCGCTGATGGAGGCCCACCGCCGTCGGCCGGACGCGATCGGGGTCGCCATCGGCTTCAACGATGCGCAAGCGCGGCGCATCTTCGCCGGCAGCGACTTCACCCTGATGCCGTCGCGCTTCGAGCCATGCGGCCTGAGCCAGATGTATGCCCAGCGCTTCGGCTCGCTGCCGATCGGCCACCAGACCGGCGGCCTCGCCGAAACCATCACCGATGGCGAGACCGGATTCCTGTTCGAGAAGCCGTCGGCGGAATCCTTCCTCGGCGGGGTGAAGCGCGCGTTCTCGGCGTTCACCAGCACCGAACGGCTGAACGAGATGCGGCTGTCGGCGATGGCACGCTCATTCAGCTGGAACCTGTCGGCCGCCTGCTACAACGCGCTGTACCGGAAGATGCTGGCGTCGTAGCCCGCTCCCGCAGCCCGGATGAGCGAAGCGACATCCGGGTTTATCTCATCCTGTCGAACAGGCCCCGGATATCGCTTCGCTCATCCGGGCTACGGTCAAACAACAAAAGCCCGGACGTCGTCCGGGCTTTTTCTTGGGCGCTTGAAAGGCCAGCTTCTTACGCTGCGCGGACCGCTTCCAGGAAGCTGCCGACCTCCCGCTTGAGGCGGTTGGAATCTCCAGCCAGCGACTTGGCCGACGACAGCACCTCGGCGGAGGCCGAGCCGGTCTGCGAGGCGCCGCGCTGCACGTCCGTGATGTTGGACGAGACCTGCTGGGTGCCGTGGGCGGCCTGCTGCACGTTACGCGAGATTTCCTGCGTTGCCGCGCCCTGCTCTTCGACCGCCGCCGCAATGGCTGCTCCGATCTCGGCAAGCCGCTCGATCGTCGAGCTGATCGCCTGGATCGAATTCACCGATTCCTGCGTCGCGGCCTGCACGCCCGAGATCTGCTGTGAGATCTCCTCGGTCGCCTTCGCCGTCTGTTCCGCGAGCGCCTTCACCTCGGTCGCGACCACCGCGAAGCCGCGGCCGGCGTCGCCGGCGCGCGCCGCCTCGATGGTGGCGTTGAGTGCGAGGAGATTGGTCTGTCCGGCAATGCTGTTGATGAGCTCGACGACGTCGCCGATGCGGGCTGCGGCCTGCGACAACTCGGCGACGCGCCCATTGGTCTGGCGCACCTGCTGCACGGCGTCGCCGGCCATGCGGGCCGACGCCTGGACCTGACGGCTGATCTCGGTCACCGACGAGGAGAGCTCCTCGGTGGCGGAGGCGACCGACTGAACGTTGGCGGACGCTTCCTCCGACGCAGCCGCCACCACCGTGCTGAGCTCCTGCGAGCGGCTAGCGGTGTTTGTCAGCATATCCGCCGACGTCTCGAGGCCCGAGGCCGCCGACGACACGGTGTTGACGATGTCGGCGATCGTCGACTCGAAGTTGCGCGTCAGCGCATCCAGCCGCTGGGCCCGATCGATCTGCGCCTGCGCGTCGCGCTGCGCGGCCTCGTCCGAGGCCTTCTTGGCGATCAGCGCGTCCTTGAAGATCTTCAGGGCGCGCGCCATCGCGCCGATCTCGTCCTTGCGGGACTCGTTCGGAATGTCGGCGCTCAGCTCGCCATTGGCGAGGCGCAGGGTCACGCCGGTCAGCCCGACCAGCGGGCCGATGACGCCGCGGACGACGCCGATGACCACGGCGACCGACACGATCGCCACCAGCAGCAGAACGCCGAGCGCGATGAACAGCCGCAGCCGCGCCGCGCCGATCGCCTGATCGATGGCCTGATGCGCGGACTTCAGCGCCGCATCGCGCAGCACGATGACGTTGTTCAGCATCGGCGTGGTCCAGCGGCCCCATTCCTCAGCCGTGACCGGCGACGGCTGTCCGTCGCGCCCCGCCGTGACGATCTGACGGTAGCGCTGTTCGCCAGCACCCATCAGGGTCGTGCGCACGTGCTCCAGCGCGGCGGACACCTCCGGCGTATTGCGAACGCTGCGCGCCGCGAGCTCGATCTGCTGCCACAGCAGGGTCACCTGTCCGCTCTGCTCGGTCACCTCGGCAAGACGCGCCGGGGTCCAGCTGACGTTCTGGATGAAGAAGCGCAGCACGGCGGAGCGCGCGCCGTTGATCGTGCGCATCGATTGCGACAGCTGCGCAAGCTGGGCCGAAGGCAACAGGTTCTCGACCTCGCCGCCGGCCCCCGACAGCTCGATCGCGGTCTCGTCGATGGCGGCATTCAGGGACTCGGCCGCCCGACCGAGGCCATCCGTGGTCGTCGCCTGGATGTTCGCCGGACGTTGCGCGGCCGGAAGCGGTACAGCGTTGCGCGCCGCCGAACGGACGCCACGCAGTGTCGTCGCTGCGGCATCGATGTTGGTGGTCGGCAGGCCCGCAACTTGCGCGGCGGTCTTGGCCCGTGCCAGCGACTCGTCCGTCGTGGCGATGGCCTTGTCGAGCTTGGCGACATCATCCGCCGACGCGGACCCGGCCGCCGCGAGCAGATTCCACTGGCCGCGCTCGAGCGGGATCTGCGCATTGACCTTCAGTGCCAGCTCGAAGGCGTCCAGAACCTGCTCCGCCCGCTCGCGCTTGCGCAAGTCGCCCCACCCGCTCCATGCGAGCGCAAAGGCGAAGGCCATCGCGAAGAAGCCGGTCAGCAGATTGCCGGCAAGAATTTTCCATTTGAGACTGACCGCACCGGTCTCCGGCTTGATCGTCTCATTCTGCAGCACCGAGCGCTCGGACATCGGCCGTTCCCAATCAAATATCGCTGCCCGGCCGGTCACGCTCGCGTCGGCCGATACGCGCTGGCGCAGCGGCCTCCGGCGACGTCCCCGCGCGGTCGGCAAACACGAATCGCGGCGATGCTGCCGCGCCATAATGATTAAGAACGAATGGCGACTAATCCCTTAAACTGAGCTGATCCGAGCGGTATCGGAATGCCGCGATACCGCGCCAATCGGATCGACTCGGCCCATCGGGCCCTCTACTCCGCAGCCGCTGCAAGCGTAACCGAGGGATCGTGCAACACCACGCCGGAGAGCGGATCGTGCTCGCCCGACCAGGGCCTGCGCTGCAGGACCGATCGCGTGTGCTGATAGCCCGCAGTCCAGCGCGCGATGATGCCTCGCTCGGTGAAATCGATATCCTTGGTATGGCTCTCGCGAGCGAGTTGCGGGGCCAGCAGCCGGACGACATGCATCCGCGTCTGGCAACCGTGACTGACAAGATCGCGGATCGCCGGATCATTGCGGGCCGACTCCGGCAAATGAACCGCAAGCTGATTGATGATATGCCGCAGCCGATGCGTCTGCTGCTGGCGCGCGATATGGCTCGAGATCCGGCTCGAATATTGCGCGTCCTTGTGGCGGTTGAACACCTCCGCCATGGTCGTCGGCTCGGCTCCCTCGGGATTCCACAGATGCACGGCGAAGATCAGCGAGTCCTTTCGCGGATTGTCGTCGAACACGACCTCGGTCGGCGTGTTCGACAGGATGCCGCCGTCCCAATACAGTTCGCCATCGATGCGAACTGCCGGAAACGCGGGAGGCAGCGCGCCCGATGCCAGGATGTGGCGGACATCCAGCACCTCGTCGCGACTGTCGAAATAGCGCATCCGGCTCGTCCTGACATGCGCCGCCCCGACCGTGAGGCGTAGACCGCCATTGTTGAGACGATCGAAGTCGACGAGCTCCTGCAGCGTTTCGCGCAGCGGAGCGGTCGAGTAATAGCCGGCCTGCTCGGCACCGAGCGGATAGGACTCCCCGGCATGCGCCAGGGCGTTGGGACGGAAGAAGCCCGGAATCCCATGCGTCACGGTCGTCCAATAGGACAGCCGCTCGTTGAAATCCGGAAAGGCCGTGCGCACTGTCCAGGCTGGCCGCCGGTGCATCCGCTTCCAGAACTCCCGCAGCCGCGTCATGCGCTCCTGCACCGGGCTGCCGGCGATGAGAGCGGCATTGATGGCGCCAATCGATGTCCCGATCACCCAGTCCGGCTCCAGACCAGCCTCGTGCAGCGCCTGATAGACGCCGGCCTGGTATGAACCGAGCGCACCACCGCCCTGCAGGACGAGAACCACCTGCCCAGGCAGCCTGCTGCGATCGATCATCGCGCACATCGTGTCGTCGACGTCGGCCATGTCTCCCTCCTCATGTCTCCCTCCTGATGCATTGTCCTGTTCGCAGTTTTCCCGTCGCTGTTACATCGCCCAACCGTCAATGTGCGGTCCAACCACCATCGACCGGCAGGGCAACACCGGTGATCGATGCGGCGGCATCGCTGGCGAGAAAGACGGCGAGCGCACCGATCTCCTCCACCGTTGCAAAGCGCTTGTTCGGCTGTTGCGCCAGCAGGACATCGCGGATGACCTGATCGCGGGAGATGCCGTGCGCCCTGGCCTGTCCGTCGATCTGCGCCTCGACCAGCGGCGTGTAGACGTAGCCTGGACAGATCGCATTGCAGGTGATGCCGATCTCGGCCGCCTCCAGCGCCGCGACCTTGGTCAAGCCGATGATGCCATGCTTGGCAGCGACATAGGCCGATTTGAACGGCGACGCGACGAGGCCATGCGCCGAGGCGATGTTGATGATGCGACCGAAGCCATTCCGCCGCATCGACGGCAGTGCCAACCGCATCGTGTGGAACGCCGACGAGAGATTGACCGCAACGATGGCGTCCCACTTTTCGACGGGAAACTGCTCGAGCGGCGCGACGTGTTGAATGCCGGCGTTGTTGACCAGGATGTCGATACGGCCAAATTCCTGCAGGGTACCGGCCATCATGCGCGCGATCGCTTCCGGCTGCGTCATGTCGGCCGCAGCATAGCCGGTGCGAACACCGAACTCCGCAGCGATCTGCGACCTGATGCGGCCGATCTCCTCGGGAGCTCCGAAGCCGTTCAGCATCACGTGCGCCCCGGCACCGGCAAGTGCCTGCGCAATCCCCAGACCGATGCCGCTGGTCGAGCCGGTGATCACCGCCACCCTGCCGGACAACGGAGGTAATGTAGATCGGGCTTTCAGTGAATCTACAGCCATGGCGTCGCCTTCGTCCGAGCAGTTGAGCCCCGTGCCTGCACAAATTGCCGGGCCGCCATGACCAATGGAAATGCCGTTTGGCTCACCACACGATAGGTGTTCGCTATCGCAATCGCTGGTGCCAAGCCCCGCTTGGTAGGATATTGCACCCGGGGACGTCGGCCCGATCGAACGGAGCACCTCGATGGAAATGCATCAGGTTCGGTATTTTCTTGCCGTTGCCCGGCTGCTGCACTTCACGCGCGCGGCCGAGGAATGCAACGTGACGCAGCCGTCGCTGACGCGTGCGATCAAGCAGCTCGAAGCCGAGCTCGGTGGCGACTTGTTCCGGCGTGAGCGGCCGGCCGCGCAACTCACCGAGCTCGGCCAGCGCATGCATCCACTGCTGAAACAATGCTACGAGGCTGCCGTTGGCGCGCGAACCCTCGCCTCGTCCTTCAAGAGCGGAGAGCTCGGCACGCTCCGGATCGCGCTCGCCGACTCGGTCGACCTTGCGCTGCTGATCCCGCTGCTCGATCAGCTGCAGCGCCAGTTCAACCAGCTCGAGCTCAGGTTTCTACGCGGCAGCAGCCGCATGATCGCAGAGCATCTGAAGAGCGGCGAAGCGGAGCTCGGCATCGCCTCGGAGATCGACGAGACCTGGGATCGGCTGGATGTCTGGCCTCTCTTCACGGAGGACTTCGCGCTCGCCGTGAGCAGCCGGCACCGGCTGGCCGGGCAGGATCCGATCGCGATCGATGATCTGGGCGGTGACGCGTTGCTGTGCCGCAACTATTGCGAACATGCGGACAGGTTGCGCACGCTGCTCCGCGAACGCGGCGTCGACCTCGGACGAACTCATGATGTCCACTCCGAACGCGACCTGATCGCGCTGATGGAAGCCGGGGTCGGCATCGGTGTGGTGCCGCAAACGACCACGCTGCCGGAGACCCTGCATCGGGCCACCGTCGACGGACTCGACGTGCGGCGCACCGTTCATCTCTACGGTGTTGCTGGCCGTGAACGCACGGCGGTTGCCTCGACCGTGATGCGCATGCTGCGCGGCAGGAACTGGCAGGAATGGCTCGCTCAGCTGTCCTGAGCCGCGGCCTGGCGAAGCGCTTCGACCAGATCGTCGATCTCCATCCGCTTGCGGAAATCCGGATCGACGAAGCGCGCTTTCACGAGACCGTCACGCCCAACCACGAAGGCAGCCGGGATGGGCAACACCCAGCCGTCATTGCCGTGGAAGCTCGCCAGGTCCTGGTGCGCCAGTAGTTGCTGGATCTCACGACCGAGCCAGATCGCGAGGTTGAGCGACAAGGCATAGCCGTTGTCGAGATCCGTCAACACAGGGAAGGTGGCGCCGGCGTCCGATTTGAACTGCTGCGTGAACGCCTGCAGCTCCGGCATGATCGCGACGATCGCGCCGCCCGCGGCGTCGATGCGCTCCTGCGCCTTGATCACCGCGCGAACGTTGAGCCGGCAATAGGGGCACCAATGGCCGCGAAAGAACATCACGGCGACCGGCCCCCGGACGAGGCAGGATTGCAGGCTCACCAGCCGGCCAGCCTCATCGGGCAGGACGAATGGCGGCATCGTCTCACCGGGCCGCGGCGCAGTCTCGCCGCCGCCGTTGTCTCCGAGCCGCGCCACCAGGCGGTCGACGGCGGACGCGTAGGCCGGAAAGATCTCACGACCCGCAGCGGCATAGGCCTCGAGCTGCTGCCGCAGGGTGCCCTGCATCTCCCTGCATTGCAGGAAGGCCTGTCTGAGCCGCTCGGCATCCGCGGGTGAAAGCACTGTCATGAGCAGCTCCGGCAAGTTCAGGACCCCAACCATGATAGTTTCCCGGGCAAGCCGACCACAAGGGCGGCCTGCCCGGCTGTCGCGCTCAGGGCCGATAGAAATTGCCGGTGGGATCGAGCATACCGGACGTCGAATAGAGCTGCCCGTCGCTCATGAAGAAGACGGTGTTGTTCGGCACCTTCCTGGCGTGGCGCATCATCGCCCGATGATTGGCGTCGCCGGCGGCCATCGTCATCATGCTGGTCTTGCCGGCGCTGTAGACATAGGCCATGCCGGGCGCGAGATCGAGGCCGCCTTGCGCGATGGCTGCGGTGGCAGAGACCGCGACCACGGCCGCGGCGATCAAGGTCTTGGACAGGCGGGTCATGGATATCTCCTCCTCATGAATGCTGTCGCCCGTCATCGGGCGTTCGCATTACAAGCGCGACCTGCTCTGCTTGAGAAATGCCGTTGTCCAATCGCGAGGATAGCGTCCGCCTATCGATAGCGGCGGTCTATCGGCTCCAGAGAAAGGATGCATTTCCATCATGTCCCCTGCTCCCCGATGGTGCGCCTCGCGATGCCCGCTCGGCGCGGGCCGCTGTTCCATCAGAGGAGACAATGACATGTTGATGCAGATCGCACCTACACGCGCGCGCCGCCTGAGCGCTGCTTTCGTCCTGGCCGTTGCTACGACGGTGATCGCGGCGTCCGGCGCCCGCGCCGGCGAGTGTCCGGCCGACAAGATCAAGGCCGGCGTACGTGAGAAAGCCGACGTCAAGGCGGTCGGCGTTACCGACGTCACGCTTGGCGCGATCGATCTCGCCAAGCAGCCCGCCAATATCAAGGACCGCGAGTTGCGCTTCCGCAAGCTGACCATCGCGCCCGGCGGCATCGTGCCGTGGCACAGCCATGACGATCGCCCGGCGCTGATCTTCGTTCAGCAGGGCGAGATCATCGAATATGCCAGCAACTGCGCCGAGCCGATCCTGCACAAGGCCGGCGATCTGAGAGCCGAGGTGTTCGGCACGTCGCATTGGTGGAAGAACGACGGCAAGGAGACGGTCATCCTCTATGTCGGCGACGTTCGCAAGGATCCGCACGATCACAACATGTAGATCGCGCGCCTCCGCCAGCCGCCTTCGGATCGCCCCCTTCAGGCAGGCGATCCGGATACGGCCGCGTTGCCTGTGGAGCCGAGGAGATTGCCATGACGGATCTGTCCGCACGGTTGCCGATTGGAGCCGCCGATGTGAATGCACGAAGGGCGGCGCGGCGCGCGGTCCTGGTCGGCCTGCTCGCCTTTTTCAGCCTCGTCGATCTGTTCGCGGCGCAGGCGATGCTGCCGGTCCTCGCGCGCTACTATCAGGTCAGCGCGGCCGAGATGGGGCTTGCCGTCAACGCCTGCACGCTGGGAATGGCGATCGCGAGCCTGGTCATCGGCCTGCTCAGCCCGCTGATCGATCGCCGGATCGGCATCGTCGCCAGCCTTGCCCTGCTCGCCGGCTTCACCGCCTTGCTCGGCAGCGCGCCCGACCTGACGGTGTTCGCAGGCTTGCGCATCCTGCAGGGCCTGTGCATGGCCTCGGCGTTCGCCCTCACCCTTGCCTATCTCGGCGAGCAGTGCACCGCCAGCGAGGCCGGCGGCGCCTTCGCGGCCTATATCACCGGCAACGTCGCCAGCAATCTGGTCGGGCGCCTGCTCTCGGCCGGTCTCACCGGTGCCCTGGGCCTCAAGCCGACCTTCTACGTCTTCGCCGCGCTCAATGTCTGCGGTGCCCTTCTCGCCGCATTCGCGGTCGGAGGCGCGGCCATGCGTGTGCAGGGAACGATGCGGCTGCGCGGCGGGGCCATCGCCGATCACCTGCGCGACCGCCGCCTGCGCGCGGCCTTCGGCGTCGGCTTCTGCGTCCTGTTCGCCTTCATCGGCGCCTTCACCTTCGTGAACTTCGTGCTGGTGCGGCCGCCGCTGTCGCTCGGCATGATGGAGGTCGGACTGGTGTATTTCGTCTTCCTGCCCTCGATCGTCACCACGCTGCTCGCCGGCCGGACGGTCGCAAGGATCGGCACACAGGGCGCGATCTGGGGCGCACTCGCGACCGCAGGCCTCGGCCTCGTCCTGATGCTGTCGTCACGGCTCGGGGCGGTGCTCGCAGGCATGGTGCTGGTCGGCGCGGGCACGTTCTTCGCCCAGGCCGTGACCACAGGTTTCGTCGGAAAGACCGCGGCCCACGATCAGGGCGTTGCAAGCGGTCTTTACCTCGCCAGCTATTTCGCCGGCGGCATCATCGGAACGGCCGTGCTCGGCCAGTGGTTCGACCGGTTCGGCTGGACGGCTTGCGTGGCAGGCATCGCCGCCGCGCTCGCGGTCGCGGGATACCTGGCGCGTCGGTTGACGCTGCCAGGCGTTCAGGACCGGCTCGGCGCGGCCTCGGGCTGAGCCGGCGGGGCCTGCTCATCGTCGTCGGCGATGGCGCGCCACGCCGCCCCTTCGAGATCCTCATACTGGCCGCTCTTCAGCGACCAGAGAAAGCCGACCAGGCCGGCAAGGCCGAGCGCCAGAGCGAGCGGGACGAGAATGATCATCACTTCCATGACGCGGCCTCCCCGGCCACCTTGCGGGCACGCAGCGCATTCAGCATGACGATGATCGACGAGCCGGACATCGCGGCTGCCGCGATCAGCGGGGTGACGACGCCGCTGATCGCAAGCGGCACCGCCAAAGCGTTATAGCCGACTGCGAGCCACAGATTCTGCCGCATCAGATGCAGCGCCTTGCGCGCGTAGTCGATCGCGGCCAGCACCGGCGCCAGGGGACGACCGAGGAAGACGAGATCGGCGGTGGCCTGGCTCAGATGCGCGGCCGAGATCGGCGACATCGAGACGTGCGCGGCCGCGAGCGACGGCGCGTCGTTCATGCCGTCGCCGACCATCATGACCTTGACGCCCGCGCGCTTCAGCTCCTCGATGCGCGCGATCTTGTCGGCCGGCGTGACGCCGGCGCGCCACTCGACGATGCCGAGCGCCTTGGCGGCCGCAGCCACCGCCGCCTCGCGATCGCCCGAGAGGATCTCGACCTTGATGCCGCGCCGCTGCAGGCCGGCGACGATCTTGGCGGCGTCGGGGCGCAAGCCCTGGCGCACCGAGAACAGGTACTTGCTGTCGCCGCGGCTGAAGGCCACCACCGAGGCCTCGGGATCGACGCTGCCGGTCTGCGCAACCAGCGCCTCGGCGCCGCAGAAGGTTGGACGTCCCAGCCTGATCTCGACGCCGTCGACGACGGCGCGGACACCCTGGCCCGGCTCCTCGACCGCGCCCATCAGCGGCGACCGCGCATTGGCGGCCTGGGCCACAGCCGCGGCCACCGGATGATGGCTCGATAGCGCGAGCTGGCCGGCCAGTGCGAACACGTCTGCAGGAATGTCGGCGGCGTTGACGACCTCGAGCTCCGGCAGCGTCAAGGTGCCGGTCTTGTCGAAGATGACGTGATCGGCCTCGGCGAGGCGCTCGATCGCATCGCCCGCATTGAGCAGCACGCCGGACTTGAACATCGCGCCCGACGCCACGGTCTGCACGGTGGGAATCGCGAGCCCGAGGGCGCAGGGGCAGGTGATGATCAGCACGGCAATGCCGGTGACGATGGCGTCGTGCCAGCTCGCGCCCATCAGCACCCAGCCGAGCACGGTGAGCGCAGCGGTCGCATGCACCACCGGCGCATAGAGCCGCGAGGCGCGGTCGGCGAGGCGCATGTAGCGCGAGCGGGCCTGCAGCGCGTTGTCGAGCAGGCGCGTGATCTCGGCGAGCAAGGTGCCCTCGGCCGCGGCCGACACCCGGACGCGCAGCGTGCCGGAAATGTTGAGCGAACCGGCATAGACCGCGGTGCCCTGCTCGGCCGGCACGTACAGCGTCTCGCCAGTGATCAGGCTCTGGTCAATCTCGGAGCGGCCCTCGACCACGACGCCGTCGACGGCGCAGCGCTCGCCGGGCCGCAGCAGCACGAGATCGCCGGCGCGAACGACGGCGACCGGTACCTCCGAAATCTCGTCGGGGCCGATGAACTTGGTCGCGGTCTCCGCCTTCAGCGCGGCCAGATTGCCGGCGACGGCGCGAGTCCGCCGCCGCATGTTCTGGTCGAGATAGCGGCCGACCAGCAGGAAGGTCAGCAGCATGATCGCGGCGTCGAAATAGGCGTGCTCGGCGTGGTGGAAGGTCTCGACGACCGACATGCCCAGCGCCAGGATCACGCCGATGCAGATCGGCACGTCCATGTTGACGTTGCCGCTCTTGAGCGCGCGCCATGCCGAACGGAAGAACGGCTGGCCGGCATAGGCCGCGGCCGGCAATGCGATGACGGCCGACAGCCAGTGGAAGAAGTCGCGCTGCTCCGGCAGCATGTCGCTGACATTGCCGGACCACACCGGGATCGACAGCATCATCACGTTCATGGTCGCGAACGCGGCGACGCCGAGACAGCGCAGCAGGAAGCGCGATTCCTCGGCCTCGGTGGCCTCGGCGCTTGCCTTCTCGAACGGATAGGCCTTGTAGCCGAGCTCGGCGAGGCGGTCGATGAACTTGGCCGGATCGAGCGTGCCCTGCTTCCATTCCAGCGCGACGCGGCGGTCGGTCAGGTTGACCCGCGCGAGCGTCACGTCGGGCAGTGCCGAGAGGCCGCGCTCGATCTTGGCCATGCAGCCGGCGCAGCTGACACCCTCGACCGCGAGATCGATGTGCTTCAGGCCGGCGCCGAGATCCTTGACGTAATGGGAGAAGTCACGCGTCACATGCATGATCGGAAGTCCCTTCAGTTCAGCAGCACGCGGTTCTTCGACATGAACAGGCGGCGGCCGCTGGAATCACCTTCGAGCACGAGGTCCCACTGGCCCGGCGCGATCGCCTCCGCCGTGCCGCGATAGATGCCGATGCCGACCTCGGCGAGGGCGACGTCCTGATCGGCGCGCTTGTCGGCGGGACGCTCGAGCCGGCCCTGGAAGGTCAGGCCCGAGACGGGATTGCCGCTCGCGTCGCGCGCGTTGACCTGCAGGATGGCGGCGCCGCCGGCGCCACGCTCGATATGCGCCTCGACCTGCCAGCGCCGCGCCTCCTGGGCGCGCGCCGCCGCGATCTCCTTCTCGTAGCCGAGGCTGGCGCTGTAGGCGCTGTCGACCTCGGTGCCCGGCAGGGTCGAGATCGCCATCTTCATCATGTAGACGTTGACGCCGATCACGGTCCCGAAGAAGGCGAGGAGCATCGCGAGCACCATGCCTCCGGTCAGCTGGAAAGAAGGATTGGAACGGCTGGCCATTGACAGGCTCCTTAGCTCTACGGGCTGACGAAATTGTCGGTGGCGGAGGCGACGACGCCGAGACCGATATCCGTCACATGGAACTTCACTGGGATGGACTTCGCGGGATTGTTCTCCTCGGGAGCAGTCACCAGGAGGCGCAGCTCCTCGGTCTGGTCGCGCCCGATCACGATCATCGGCCGGTCCGGCGTCACCGAATCCGCACCGACGACGTGGACGGTCGAATTGGCAGGCCCCTCGATGTCGATGGCGATGACGCGATCGAAGCCGTGCTTGTTGAGGACGCGCACCGTATAGGCATTGCGGATCGAGCCGTCGGACAGCTTGATCGCGATCGGATTGCGATCGTGCAGCACGTTAACCTCGAGCAGCGACCGGGTCGCGAGCTTGTAGACCATGGCGCCGCCGACCACGGCGATGATCGCGGCATAGACGATGGTCCGCGGGCGCACGAGCTTGTAGATCGGCGGCTTGCCTTCCTGTCGACGATGGATGTTGATGTCGTTGTCATAGCCGATCAGCCGCGTCGGGCGGCCGATCTTGGTCATGACGGTATCGCAGGCGTCGATGCAGAGGCCGCACTGGATGCAATCCATCTGGGCGCCGTCGCGGATGTCGATGCCGGTCGGGCACACCGCCACGCATTGCTTGCAATCGATGCAGTCGCCGGCCGGTTGGCCGAGCGCGCGCAATTCGGCGGCCTTCTTGACCGACATGCGGCTCTCGCCGCGGTCATAGCGGTAGGTGACGTTGAGCGCCCATTCGTCGGTCAGCGCCGCCTGGATGCGCGGCCACGGGCACATATAAACGCAGACCTGCTCGCGCATGAAGCCGGCGAGCGTGTAGGTCGTCGCGGTCAGGATCGCGATCCAGACATAGGCGAGCATCGGCCCCTGGAAGGTGATGAGATCCTTCACGAGCGTCGGCGCATCGCTGAAATACAGCACCCAGGCGCCGCCGGTCCACCACGCGATCATCAGCCAGATCGAATGCTTGAGCACGAGCTCCGAAATCCGCTCCAGCTTCATCGGGTCGCCGGAGGCATCCTTCTTCATGCGCTCCCGCCGGTCACCCTCGATCAGGCGCTCGACGGCATAGAACAGGTCGGTCCACACCGTCTGAGGGCACAGATAGCCGCACCAGATACGGCCGCCGATCGCGTTCATCAGGAACAGGCCGATGGCGGCGATGATCAGGAGGCCGGTGAAGTAGTACACCTCCTGCGGCCACAGCTCGATGAAGAAGAAATAGAAGCGGTGGTTCGAGAAGTCGATCAGCACCGCCTGGTCGGGCGCGCCGAGGCCGCGATTCCAGCGCACGAACGGCAGGAAATAATAGACGCCGAGGCAGAAGCCCATCAGGCCCCATTTGATCCGGCGGAAAGTGCCCGAGACGCTTTGCGGATAGACCTTCTTGTGCGCAGCATAGAGCGGACCGTAATCGTCCACGGGCTGCAGGTCCTGAGGCTTCAGGTCGTCCGGTCTTACCGTCTGGTTCATGGCTGGCGGATCATGGCTGGGGGTCTTCTCGCAGTTGCGGCCGAAGGTATGTCCACCTCCGGCCGCTCAGTTGATCCAGCTCAATCGAAGGGAAAGTTCCGTTGGATTTCCGCTACTTTCCGCCACCGAGCGAGTGGACATAGACCGCCATCGCCTTGATCGTGGTCGGGTCGAGACGGCCCTCCCAGGCCGGCATGACACCGGCGCGACCATTGGTGATGGTCTCGATCAAGGTCGCCTCGTCGGAGCCGTACAGCCAGATCTTGTCCGTGAGGTTCGGCGCGCCGAGCTCCGGATTGCCCTTGGCGTTGTCGCCATGGCAGGCCACGCAGTTCTCGGCGAAGACCTTGGCGCCGGCCTTGGCGTCATAACCCGGCCGGGTCGGCAGGCCCGCCAGCTCCCGAACGTAGTTGGCGACCGTGATGATTTCCGCCGGCTTCAGGACACCGTCCTTGCCGAAGGCGAGCATCTGGCCCTCACGCGTCTTCGGGTGACCCGAGCGCACGCCGTACAGCAGGGTCTGCTGGATCTGCTCCAGCGAGCCGCCCCACAGCCAGTCGTCGTCGTTCAGGTTCGGGAAGCCCTTGGCGCCGGCCGCGCCGGTCCCGTGGCAGGCGGCGCAGTTGTCGCCGAACACGGTCTTGCCCTTGGCACGCGCCAGGGCCAGCATCGCCGGATCCTTCTCGATGTCGGCGAGCGAGGCGGTCGCGAGCGCGGCCATCTTGGCGCCGCGGATCTTCTCGAGATTGGCAAGCTCGACCCCCACGTCCGCACGGGACGAGTAGCCGAACAGGCCCTGAGTGTTGCTGGAGATGGTCGGCCAGGCCGGATACACGATCCAGTAGCCGATCGCCCAGACGATGGTGATGTAGAAGGTGATCACCCACCACCGCGGCAGCGGGGTGTTGAGCTCCTTGATGCCGTCCCAGGCGTGGCCGGTGGTGGGGGTGCCGGAGACACTGTCGACTTCGGTATGGTCAGCCATGATGAATTAATCCTCCCGCAACGGCATGCTCGCCGCCTCGTCGAAAGCGGCCTTGTTGCGAGGCCAGAGGGCATAGGTCACGATCGCGATGAAGATCGCGACGAAGATCGGGGTCCACAGCGTCGTCACGAGTGACGACGCGATGTTTTCGACTGCAATGATGGGCTTCATGATGTTCGCCTCTGATCTCAGCGCAGATTGGCTTTTTCGTTGTAGATCTTGAAGTCGACCAAGGTGCCGAGCATTTGCAGGTACGCTACCAGCGCATCCATCTCGGTCGGCGCACCCGCCTTGCCGTCGAAGTTGCGCACCACCGCCTTCGGATAGCGTTTGGTGAGCGCCTCGGCACCGGCACCATCCGGATCGACCTGCGCCTTGAGGTCGGCGGCGGCGTTGGCGATCTGGTCGTCGGTGTAGGGCACACCCACCGCCCGCAGCGTCTTCAGGTGATCGGCGACGTTGTCGGCGTTCAGCTCGGCCTCCTTCAGGAAGGGATAGCCGGGCATGATCGATTGCGGGACGATGGCGCGCGGGTTGGTCAGGTGGGTGACATGCCAGTCGTCGGAGTACTTGTTGCCGACGCGGGCGAGGTCAGGACCCGTACGCTTGGAGCCCCACTGGAACGGATGGTCGTACATGCTCTCCGCGGCGAGCGAGAAGTGGCCGTAGCGTTCCACTTCGTCGCGCAGCGGACGAACCATCTGCGAATGGCAGAGATAGCAGCCCTCGCGGACGTAGATGTTGCGGCCGGCCAGCTCGAGCGGCGTATAGGGACGCACGCCGTCGACCGCCTCGATCGTGCTCTTCAGGTAGAAGAGCGGAGTGATCTCGACGAGGCCGCCGATCGCGATCACCAGCAGGATGCCGATGACCAGGATGATCGAGTTCTTCTCGAAGACTTGGTGTCGTTGCCAGAAAGACATGGTTGATACCTCACTCCGCCGGCTGAAGGGCGACGGGCGACTGAACTTCTTCCTCACCGACACGGACCGTCATCCAGAGATTGTAGGCCATGATGAGTGAGCCGATCAGGAACAGCGCGCCACCGGCGGCACGGATGATGTAGAAGGGGTGCATCGCCTCGACGGTCTCGATGAACGAGTATTCGAGGAAGCCGAGCGCCGTGTAGGACCGCCACATCAGACCCTGCAGGATGCCCGAGACCCACATCGCGGAGATGTAGAGCACGATGCCCAGCGTGGCCGTCCAGAAGTGCCAGTTCACGAGCTTGAGGCTATAGAGACCCTTGCGGTTCCAGATCCACGGCACTAGGCAGTACAGCGCGCCGAAGGAGACGAAGCCGACCCAGCCGAGCGCACCGGAGTGCACGTGACCGATGGTCCAGTCGGTGTAGTGGCTGAGCGAGTTGACCACCTTGATCGACATCATCGGACCTTCGAAGGTCGACATGCCGTAGAAGGCGACCGAGACGACCAGCATGCGCAGCACGGGGTCCGTCCGCAGCTTGTCCCACGCTCCCGACAGGGTCATCAGGCCGTTGATCATGCCGCCCCAGGAGGGCATCCACAGCATGATCGAGAAGGTCATGCCCAGGGTCTGCGTCCAGTCCGGCAGCGCCGTATAGTGCAGATGGTGCGGGCCGGCCCAGATGTAGAGGAAGATCAGCGCCCAGAAGTGGATGATCGACAGCCGATACGAGTAGATCGGACGCTCAGCCCGCTTCGGGATGAAGTAGTACATGATGGCCAGGAAGCCGGCGGTCAGGAAGAAGCCGACCGCGTTGTGGCCGTACCACCACTGGAACATCGCATCCTGCACGCCACCCCAGGCGATGTAGGACTTGGAGCCGAACAGCGACACCGGAAGCGCCGGATTGTTGCCGAGGTGCAGAACCGCGATCGTGACGATGAAGGCAAGATAGAACCAGTTCGCCACGAAGATGTGCGGCTCCTTGCGCTTGATGATCGTCGTCAGGAAGACCAGCAGGTAGACCACCCAGACGATCGTCAGCCAAAGATCCGAGTACCATTCGGGCTCGGCGTACTCCTTGCCCTCGGTGACACCGAGCAGATAGCCCGTGCCCGCGATCAGGATGAAGAAGTTGTAGCCGATCACCACGAACCAGGGCGCGAGATCACCGGCGAGACGCACGCGGCAGGTCCGCTGCACGACGTAGAACGACGTCGCCAGCAGCACGTTGCCGCCGAAGGCGAAGATCACCGCCGAGGTATGCAGCGGCCGCAGGCGGCCGAAGCTGGTCCATGGCAGGTCGAAGTTCAGCGCGGGCCAGGCCAGTTGCGAGGCGATGATGAGGCCGACCGTGAAGCCGGCGATGCCCCAGAACATCGACATGAACGAGGCGAACTTGATCGGACCGAGATTGTAGTTCGGCCGACCATTGATCTCCTGCGGCGGCAGCTCGCGGCGCTCGAAGTAGCGGTTGAGGATGAAGAAGACGGACGCCGCGCTGGCGGCAGCCGCGAGCGAGGCGTGGAACGCGAAGGCCGTATCCAGTGCCTTCGCCGCAGCGAAGACGCACAGGAAGGCGGTGACGGCAAAAGTGAGCGACAAGCCACTTTCGCCGATGGTCATGGATTTTGTGGATGAGGACGCGCTCATGCGGAATCTCGCTGAAAGAACACGAGCCCAGCAACCACAATCGTTCACACGTGGAATTGATCGAAATCAACTTTGCGACCAGTTCGCCGGTAAACAGGCGGAGTGTTGCACGACGACGCGGCCCGACGCGGCTTCGCTCGCAGACACGGCGACGGCCGGCATGCAGCGATGCATGCCGGCCGTCATTAGACGTTCGTAGCAGGCTTCGGACTCAGCGCGCCGCGCTCAATCCTTGGCGGCAGCCGCCAGCGCTCGCACGATGTCCTCGCGGGCGACGATCCCGACCACGCGGTTGTCGGCATCGGTCACGGGAAGGCTGCGGATGCGATGCTCGACCATCAGCTGCAGCACGCGCGTCAGCTTCGTATCCGGCCTGACGTAGATGAACTCGGACGTCATCACGTCGGCGACCGTCCGGTTCATCAGGTCGCTGTAGCGCGGCAGCATCTGATTCGGCGTGAAGGCAAAGCATTTCAGCACGTCGAACTTGGTGACGATGCCGATCACCTCGTCGTTCTCGACGACGGGGTAGGTGTTGAAATCGTCGCGGTCGAACATCTCGCCGAGCTCGCGGATCGTCGTCTCCCGGGTCACGGTCGTGACGTTCCGCGTCATGTAGTTGCCGGCGGTTTCCTCGAGAAATCTGTACAAGGCGGCAATCCTGTTCTCGAATGGAGCGGGTCGAATTTCAGTGCGACAGCAGAACGCAACGCTCGCTGCGCGTCATCAGATGCTCGGTGACCCCGCCGAGCACGAGCTCGCGGAATCGGGAATGGCCATAGGCGCCCGCCACGACGAGACCGGCCGAAACATCGGCGGCGACGGCGTCGAGCGTAGCCGCAACGTTGCGCCCCTGCCCCGGTTCCGCGACGCGCGCCGATGCGACGATCTTGTGACGGCCGAGCCATGCGACGACGTCCGCAAGACGCGCCGCGCAGGCGTCATATTCCGAGGCGGTCTCCGGGATCTCGGCGACCACGACGCCGCTCGCCTTGGCGAGCAGCGGCAGGGCATCGGTCAAAGCGCGGCGCGCCTCTGGTGTCTCCTTCCAGGCCACCAGCACGGTCCCGAGATCGAGCGAACTGGCGTTGTCCGGCACCACGAGCAGCGGGCGCCCGGCCTGCATGACGAGATCCTTGGGATTGGCGACCGCGAACGCATCGGACACCCCGGGCGGCACGCCGCCGGTGACGAGAATGTCGGCGGCACGGGCCTGCGCCAGCACGTAGCGCGCGGGGAAATCCACGGCGCTGCGCCAGCTCAACGACGCAGCCCGGTCACCCACTGCGGTGCGGAACTGCTGCTCGAGCTCGGCCAGTCGATTCCGCAGCGCGGCCTCACCCTGCTCGATCAGATCCTGCGCCTGCTCGCCGGTCGTGAAATACAGCGGCGGCGCGAATTCCGCGGCCGCCACGCCGATGACACCTGCGTCAAAGCGCGCCGCCAAGTCGGCCGCGACCTGAAGGCGGGCCTCATTCGGCTGACTGAGCGCAAGGCTCACCATGACAGTCGCGAACGTCATCCCGCCTCTCCAAACATTGCTTCCATGCAGCTCTTAGAGGTGAAATCACCTGCCGTGATGAGATAGATCAAGGTGCGGCGGTGAAGCACGGGCGGCAGGACACCGTTGGAACCCGGCCCAGGATCGGAGAAGGCCTTGAATTGTCGAACCAAAGTTTAAGTCGGGCCGGGTTGCAGGGGCGCAATCTGGTATAGGATACCGCGGTGGTCGGCCTCCCGGCCGCGGCGGCAACGGCGAATCGGACAACGGCGAATCGATCAAAGGCCTCGAATTGCGCGACTTCACCCACCCCTTCCCGGATGCATCCGCCAGGCTCGACGACGCTCCCGAGGACGCTCGGAGGCTGGGCTTCGGCGCGTGGGATCTCGATCTGGCCTCGGGCGAGTTCTACTGGTCGGTGACGACGCGGAAGCTGTTCGGCGTGGCGGCCGATCAGCCGGTGACCTACGGGTCCTTCCTGGCGCTGCTCGCGCCCGAGGATCGCGCGCCGGTCGAGGCGGCGATCGAGGATTCGCGCCATCGGAGCACCGGGTTCGACATGTCGTTCAGGGTGTCCGGCGGCGGCCACTGGATTCGCGTGCTTGCCGGCGTGGTCCCCGACGAGGCCGGCGCGCCGCACCATCTGCGCGGCATCGCCCTCGACATCGACCAGGAGAAGCGGCTGGAGGAGACGCTGCGGCTGCGCGAGCAGCATTTCCGCTCGATCCTGGACACCGTGCCGGACGCGATGATCGTGATCGACGGCAGCGGAACCATCCAGTTCTTCAGCTCCGCGGCGGAGCGGATGTTCGGCCTCACCGAGGCAGAAGCGGTCGGCCTTGACGTCAGCGAATTGATGCCCGAGCCGGACCGCTCGCGCCATGCCGGCTACCTCACCCGCTACCATGCCAGCCGCGAGCGCCGCATCATCGGCATCGGCCGCATCGTGACCGGCCGCCGCCGCGACGGCACGACATTCCCGATGCATCTGTCGATCGGCGAGATGCAGTCCGGCGGCAAGCCCTATTTCACCGGCTTCGCCCATGATCTCACCGAGCACCAGCAGACCCAGGCACGGCTGCGGGAACTGCAGTCGGAACTGGTCCACGTGTCGCGCCTCAGCGCCATGGGCGAGATGGCCTCGGCGCTGGCGCATGAGCTCAACCAGCCGCTCGCCGCGATCAGCAATTACATGAAAGGCTCGCGCCGGCTGCTGGCCGGCAGCAGTGATCCGAACACGCCCAAGATCGAGAGCGCGATGGACCGCGCCGCCGAGCAGGCGATTCGCGCCGGCCAGATCATCCGCCGTCTGCGCGATTTCGTCTCGCGCGGCGAATCGGAGAAGCGGGTCGAGAGCCTGTCGAAGCTGATCGAGGAAGCCGGCGCCCTCGGCCTTTCCGGCGCCCGCGAGCAGAACGTCCAGTTGCGCTTCCAACTCAATCCGGAGGCCGATCTCGTGCTCGCCGACCGGGTCCAGATCCAGCAGGTCCTGGTCAATCTGTTCCGCAATGGACTCGAGGCGATGTCTCATTCCGAACGCCGCGAGCTCAGTGCGACAAATTGCAGACTCAGCGACGACTTGATCGAGGTCTCGGTATCCGACACCGGAACGGGATTCCACGACGACGTCATGCCCAATCTCTTCAAGACCTTCTTCACCACCAAGGACACCGGAATGGGAGTCGGCCTCTCGATCAGCCGGTCCATCATCGAGGCCCATGGCGGGCGCATGTGGGCCGAGAACAACGAAGCGGGAGGCGCGACGTTCCGCTTCACCCTGCCCGCGGCCTCCACCAAGGTTGAGCACGATGGCTGAACGGGCCAAGGTCTATGTGATCGACGACGACGAGGCGATGCGGGATTCGCTCAACTTCCTGCTCGATTCATCAGGCTTTGACGTCACGCTGTTCGAGAACGCGGAGGTCTTTCTCGGCCGACTGCCGATGCTCCCTTTCGGCTGCGTCGTCTCGGACGTGCGGATGCCCGGCATCGACGGCATCGAGCTGCTCAAGCGCATGAAGGCCGCCGGCAGCAGCTTTCCGATCCTGGTGATGACCGGCCATGGCGACGTGCCGCTCGCGGTCGAGGCGATGAAGCTCGGCGCGGTCGATTTTCTGGAGAAGCCGTTCGAGGACGAGCGACTGGTCGCCATGATCGAAACGGCCATCCAGCAGGCCGAGCCGGCCGCGAAGAACGAATCGGTCACGCAGGACATCCTGGCGCGCGTCGCCAGCCTGAGCCCCCGTGAGCGCCAGGTGATGGATGGACTGATGGCCGGTCTCTCCAACAAGCTGATCGCGCGCGAATACGACATCAGTCCGCGCACCATCGAGGTCTACAGGGCCAACGTGATGACCAAGATGGGAGCGAACAGCCTCTCCGAGCTGGTGCGTCTGGCGATGCGCGCAGGCGCGCTGAAGGATTGAGCTAGATCAAGCTACCTTGACAGAATCGAGTGTTATCTTGCGCCTCGGTTCAACATCACATTCTCGCGGCACGTGCGATGTCGGCTCACACAAAACCTACGGTCTACGTAGCCGACGACGATGCTGACGTCCTCGGCTCGCTGCGCTTCCTGCTGGAGGCCGATGGCTTCGACGTGCGCACGTTTCGCAGCGGCACCGCGCTGCTCAAGGCCTCGGACCACGCGCCCGTCGACTGCTTCGTGGTCGACTACAAGATGCCGGAGATCAACGGCGTCGAGCTCGCCGAACGGTTGCGCAAGCAGGGGGCGACCGCGCCGGTGGTGCTGATCACGGGGCACTACGATGACCGGCTTGCGGCGCGCGCGGCGGCCGTCGGGATCCAGGATTTCCTGCTCAAGCCGCTGCTCGACGACAATCTGGTGAAGCGGATCCGCAAGGCGATCGCCAACGACCATTCGGGTACCGCCCAGCGCGTCTCCTGAGCGGGCCGGCTACGTATATCTACGTAAGGAACCCCCCTTAAGATAACGGCCGAAATGTCCTTAACGGGAGCCGCCGTGTACCACATCGCCATCCGCCGCAAGGAGATGGTCATGCTCAATCAGTCGATTACCAATTCGGTCGTCAGCACCAACGCCCCCCACGCCGTCCCCTCTGCTGTCGTCTCTCCTGCCGCCAATCCCTTTGCCGAGATCACCGGCCATGCCGGGCTCATCGCCAGCGAGTTCTCCTACAAGAAGGACGAGGAGATCTATGGCGAGGACGAGCCGGCCGAGTACGTCTACCAGGTGATCTCCGGCGCGGTTCGCAGCTACAAGCTGCTCTCCGACGGCCGCCGCCAGATCGGCGCCTTCCATCTTCCCGGTGACGTTTTCGGCCTCGAATTCGGCTCCATGCATCGCCTCGCCGCCGAGGCCATCATCGATACCACCGTGCGCCTGGTGAAACGCCGCAGCCTCGAACAGGCCGCAGGCGTCGACGTCGCGGTCGCCCGCAAGCTCTGGACCATGACGGCCGGCGATCTCCGCCATGCCGAGGACCACATGCTGCTGCTGGGCCGCAAGACCGCGATGGAGCGCGTCGCGACCTTCCTGCTCGAGATGGACCGCCGCCTCGCCGTCGCCGGCATGATGGCGCTGCCGATGTGCCGCCGCGATATCGGCGACTATCTCGGCCTGACCCTGGAGACCGTGTCGCGCGCGCTGTCGCAGTTGCACAGCCAGGGCGTTCTCGGCTTCTCCGGTGCCCGCCAGATCGTGCTGCGCAACCGCCAGCGTCTGCGCAGCATGGACGCCTGAGGCGCCCTGCCCGTTCACGCCCTGCGCCGGCGGTGCCCGGTCTCGGGCATCAGCAGCGCGATCAGAAGAAGACCTGTCAGCGCCACGCCCGACAGACCGATGAAGGCGGTGGCGCTGCCGTAGCGGTCGCTGGCGAAGCCGGCGACGACGGTGGACAGCGATCCGCCGATTCCGGACGCCGTCCCGACGATTCCCTGCGCCAGATTGAAATGCCCGCTGCCGAAGGCGACGTCGGCCACCGTCAGCGGAATCATGACGGCGAACACGGCCGCCGTGACGCCGTCGAAGATCTGCACCGCCACCAGCACGTAGGGATCGTGCACGACCGCGAACAGCGCGCCGCGCATCGCGAGCGCGGCAAACCCGAGCATCAGCAGCGGCCTGCGGCCCCATTGCTGCGCGACCGCGCCGACCGAGGGCGAGGTCAGCGCCACGATCGCCTGCGGCACCACGATGCAGAACGCGATCAGCATCGGCGCCCATTCGCTCGATTTCGTCGTCACCACGCCGGCCATCAGCGGCAGCATCGCCGCATTGGCGAGTTGCAGCAGGAACACGCCGAGCGCGAACACGAGCAGCGCGCGCTGGCGCAGCAGGCCGAGCAGATTCGACAGCCGCGCGACCTCCTTGTCCTCGTGATCGGCCCGGCCGTGCGCCCGCGCGACGTCGATCTCGCGCTCGCGGATTCGCGACAACGCGATCAGCGTCGGAAAGGCGAGAATGAAGGTGACCAGGAACACGGCGCGGCTGGACAGCAGATAGCCGCAGGTGCCCATCACGGCCGCGGCCACACCATTGCCGAGCGACGCGAACCGCGCATTGCGGCCGAGCCGCTCCGCCATGCCGCGCGGCCCGACCAGGCCGAGGCTGATCGCCGCGATCGCAGGTCCCAACACGCAGCTCGCCGCCGCATGCAACGTCGCGGCAGCCGCGACCACGGGAAAGATCGGCCAAGCCGCATAGGCCAGCGCGCAGCCGCCGATGGCCGCGATGGCAAGGCCGGCGACGCGGCGCTCGGATCTGGCCGCATCGATGATCGCGCCGCCCGGCATCTGCCCGATCAGCCCGACGACGCCGCCGATCGACAGCACCAGGCCGATCTGCGCCTGCGTCCATTTCTGCGTCGTCAGATAGACCGCGATGAAGGGACCGAAGCCGGTCTGCACGTCGGCCAGGAAGAAGATGAACCAATCCAGCCCGCGCAGGCTCTGCCGCGACGGCGCCGGTCTTGAAGTCTGGCCATGATCCTCCCCGGCATCCGGACGCGCGCCCGCCTCTGCCGCGCCGTCAGGCTCGGGCTCCCGGTCAGGCGATCTCGACGGCCGTGCAATCGGCATGGCTCTCACATCTCAACTCATCTCAACTCATGAGGCTGACGGGACAGAACATCCCCACCATGTTCCGCTGCACGCGCAGGCCGGACCGGCAATCTCACGCATCAACTCAATGATCGAAATCCCAGGGAGACAGCTTGCCGGACGCGCCGAGCACGACGACGGGCTTGTCCTCCTTGTATTCGGGCGCGGCCTTCACCTGCTCCTTGGTGAGGTCGAGCGTGACCTGGTCGCTCTTCTCGGCGATGTGCTTGAAATCGAGCGCGGTCCAGTCGACCACGATCTTGCGGCTGCCGACGCCGAGAAAGCCGCCGAAATCGATCACCGCGGCTCGCACCGTGCCGGTGGAATCGACGATGACGTCGACGATGTGGCCCATGTCCTCGCCGGTCGAGCTGCGCACGTCGCGACCGAGCACGCCATGCGCATCGCGCGCGCCGAGGATGGTGACCGAGGGCGGCGGTGCCGGCTCCTTCGCGGGCGCCGCGGCATCCTTGGCAGGCGGTGCCGGCGACGGCTGCTGCGCATGCCCGTCGCCGACATACGGACCGATGAGCAACGGCAGCGTGACGAGACAGCCGCAAGCAGCTCGGTGGAGAGCGGGTTTCAACGCCATCATTGCGCCAGCACCAGCGAGACCTGGATCTGACCGCGCCGCCGCAGCACCTCCATGGAGATGTCTTCGCCATGGCGGCGAATGCGCAGGTCGATCGTGGAGCTGCCGAGCCTGAGATCACGCAGCACCACCCAGTCCAGGAACGCGGGCAGCCGCGGATTGCGCAGACGGATCTCGCCGCGCGCGGCGTCGAACTCGAGCCCGAGCGCCGCCTCGAGCAAGGTGAACGGCGTCGCGCTGGCCCAGGCCTGCGGCGCGCAGGCCACCGGATAGAGCGTCGGGCCGCGATGCTTCTCGCGCCGGAAGCCGCAGAACAGCTCCGGCAGCCGGCGCAGATCCATGTAGGACGCCGCTTCGAACAGGCCGCCGAACACCTGCTCGACCGCATGCTTGAGGCCATAGCGCGACAGGCCGAGCGCAATCAGCGCATTGTCGTGCGGCCAGATCGATCCGTCGTGATAGGACATCGGATTGTAGCGCGCTTCGCCGCAGGCGACGGTGCGGATGCCCCAGCCCGAGAAGAAATGCGGCCGCAGCAGTTCGGCGGCAAGCTTGCGGGCGCGATCCTCGCGCACCATGCCGCTGAACAGCAGCTGCCCGGCGTTGGACGTCCGGACGCGGCAGGGCTGCTTGTGGCCGTCGAGCGCGAGCGCATAGGTGTTCAGATCCTCGCACCAGAAGGCGTCCTCGAACCGTTCCGCGAGATCAGCGGCCTCGGCCTGGAGCCGGTCCGCCATCTCGGCCTTTCCGAGCCGACGGGCGCAACGCGCCGCCAGCTGCTTGCCGGCAAACACATAGCCCTGCACCTCCGCAAGCGCGATGAAACCTTCCGCGAGACGTCCATCGGCATGGAACACCGCGTCGTAGGAGTCCTTCCAGCCCTGGTTGGCGAGACCCTGCTCGGAGGCGCGCTGATATTCCACGAAGCCATCGCGATCGGGATCGCCGGGGCCGTCGATCCAGCGCAACGCCAGCTCGATCGC
The DNA here is from genome assembly GCF_051168375.1 of Bradyrhizobium sp. HKCCYLRH1034. Taxonomy (NCBI): domain Bacteria; kingdom Pseudomonadati; phylum Pseudomonadota; class Alphaproteobacteria; order Hyphomicrobiales; family Nitrobacteraceae; genus Bradyrhizobium; species Bradyrhizobium sp. HKCCYLRH1034. The sequence continues at coordinate 590,464 of NZ_JBNPUW010000001.1, forward strand.
CGGCCATAACTCCCTCAGGGTGTCGATGTCGCCGGTGCGCTCGATATAAAGCCCGGCGAGCAGCACGAACAGCGGCGTGGAATCGACGCTGCCATAATAGCAGCCGAACGGCACCTCACGCAGCGCCGCCATCTCGCCGCCGCGCATCTCGTGCAGGATCTTGCCGGGCTCGGCATCGGACAGCGGATCGGTCGTGCGCGCCTGATGCACGGCGAGCCGGCGCAGGACGCCGCGGGCAATGCGCGGATCGACCCACAGCATCTGCATCGCGGTGATCAGCCCGTCGCGACCGAATGTGGTCGAATACCAGGGAATGCCGGCATAGGGATAACGCCCCTCCGGCGTATCCGTCATCAGGATGTTCAGATCGGCCGCTGCCTGGCACAGCACCTCGTTGAGGATGTCGTTGGAGGTCTCGATGCTGGCGGCGCCAACGGTGCATCGGCGCATCTCTCGGCGATGGGCGAGCAGGCTGCGGAAAAAGGGCCGGGGCCGCTCGCCGGCCTTGGCGTTGCACATCACGGCCACGAACAGCGAGGCCGATTCCTGCGGGGCAAGGTCGAAATGATAGGTTGCGACATTGACGGTGAGATGCGTCGGACGCGGATCGAAGCTCACGTCGGTGGTGCGCAGGACATTGTCCAGGCCGCGATAGTGCAGGACCACCTCGGACGGGTCCACCAGCCGGCTCGAGCCGATGCCGCGCCGCGGCCGCACGGTGCCTCGCACCTCGAAAAGGTCGGCAAAATCATTGTCGAATGTCAGCTTGAGATCGAAGCTGGCATGGCGATCGCCATGGTTCTGCAGCCCGATGCGCTGATAGGCCGTGCCATGCCAGAGAAAGATCGTGCGCACGATGTGCAGCATATCCTTCGGCAGCACCAGGCGGCCCTGGCTGTAGATGTCGGGATTGGTGAGATCGACGGTCAGCGCGGAGTTGTCGTCGCGCAGGCTCGAGCCGAGCAGCAGGGGCTGAACGTCGTCCAGCGTCAATTCGAGCCGCGCGAGATAGCGCGTATCGGCGTTGAAGAGACCGTCCGGTCCGCCGGCCGAGGCGCCGATGTCGCCATGGCCGTCGAGGACGATGAACGTATCGTCGTGCTTGAGCGAGCGCCGCGGCCGGGACGCCGGCCCCGTCATGGGAATATAGAACGGCTGCTCGACAGGCTCGTCCGTCTGGGTGATCAACGACAGTGTGCTTGCGACTTCGGCGGACATGTTGGCCTCATGCGATGTTGAAGTGCCCAGACAACCGAGAGTGCACGTTCTCGACGCGACCCGACGCTACGATCAGGCGGCGAACTTGGCGAGCCGGTTCATCTCCTGGGTGACGAGCTCACGATACGGGCCCTCGTCCTGCATCAGCCGGTCAGGCGCGCCGTCCTCGATGATCCTGCCCGATTTCAGCACCACCACGCGGTCAAAATTCCGCAAGGTCGCAAGGCGATGCGCGATCGCAATGACGGTGCGGCCGCGCATCAGACGACTCAACGCCTCACGTATGGCCTCCTCGGACTCGCTGTCGAGCGCGGCGGTGGCCTCGTCGAGCAGAAGGATCGGCGCATCCTTGAGGAAGGCGCGCGCGATCGCGATGCGCTGGCGCTGCCCGCCCGACAGCTTGACGCCGCGATCTCCGACCATTGTCTGCAATCCCTCCGGCAGCGTCTCGACGAAGTCGCAGCGCGCCGCGATCGCCGCCCGCAACACCTCGTCGTCGGTCGCACTCGGACGTCCGTAGCGAATGTTCTCCAGAATGGAGCGATGAAACAGCGAGATGTCCTGCGGAACCACCGAGATCGCCTCGCGCAGGCTCTGCTGGGTGACCTTGGCGATGTCCTGGCCGTCGATCCTGATGTGCCCGGCTTGCGGATCATAGAACCGTTGCAGCAGCGTGAACAGGCTCGACTTGCCGCCGCCGGACTGTCCAACCAGGCCCACGCGCTGGCCCGGCTGCAGGCGCAGCGTGAAATTCTCGAACAGCTTGTGACCGCCAGGATAGTGGAAGGTGATGTTGTCGAAGGCGATGGCCGCACCGCTCTTGACCAGCGGCTCGGCCTGCGGGTCATCGCGCAGCTCGTGCGGCTGCAGCAGGGTCGCGATCGCCTCGCTCATGCGCGCCACGTGCTGGGTGACATCGACCAGCGCCACCGCCAGATCCCGCGTCGCGTTGAGAATGCAGAGGCCGAGCGTGCAGACCAGCACGACGTCGCCGGTCGTCGCCCCGCCCCGCTGCCACAGCGAGATCGCCCACGCCATGAGCGCGATCGTCAGCACGATCGTCACCGTCGCGTGCAGAATGCGCAGCTTCTCGAGGTAGCGGAGACTGCGCCCGCGTGCCTCCAACTCCCTGTCGACCGTCGCGTCGAACCGGTCGTGCTCGTGGCGCAGGCCGCAGAACGCGCGCACCAGCGGCATGTTCGAGATCACGTCGACCATCTCGCCGTCGACCATGGCCGCCTTGTCGGCGAAATCGTCATGCAGCGGCTTGCCGGCGGCCGCCAGACGGAACATCGCCGCCACCATCATCGCCGCGATCAGCAGCAGGCCGATGGCCATCGGGCCGCTCACGGTTCCGATCAGGCAGATCGCCGCGACCGTGGCGAGGCATGGCGGCAAGACGTTCCAGACGAACATGTTCTCCACGGTGAACACGGCGTTCGACGTCGCCGTGATGCGGCTCGACAGCATGCCGGGCAGACGGTCGCCGAAATAGCTCGGCGAATGCCCGGTGAGATGACGGAAGATGTCGCGCCGGAGATCTCCGGTGACACGGACGAAGGTGAAGCTCGCGATCCAGCTGGCGACACGCCAAAGAATGTTGTCGGTCGCGATCAGCGCCATCAGCAGCACGAACGCGGCCCAGACGTTGCCGCCGCCCGCAGGCCCTGCCGAGAGGCTGTCGACGAGCGATTTCACGCCATATTGCGTGCCTACCGAACAGGCAACCGCACCGATGACGGCCATCAGAATCACGAGGTGGGCGGTGGGGCGCTTGCGCAGATAGCGCATCACGAAGGGAAAGGGTCGGTGCGCGTAGCCAGAAAGCTGATCCATGGTCTTCCCGTTGATGAGCGAGGTCGTGGCGACACCTGATGCGGCCAGATGAACGACGAACGGTTTCTCGGGTTCCGTGCGCCTTCGCGGCGCAACCTGCCCTCCGACGATGCCGCGGCAGCAGCGTTGGAGAGCGGGGATGGCATCAATGAGACGGCACGGAACACGTTGTGTCGAAGAAAGAGTGATCGCGTGAATGGAACTTCGCACATGCGACAACGTTCCCGCTGTGGCAGTGCCGGTGCCATTGGGGATTCATCCATGATCGGTCACGAACAGGAGACGATGAGATGCGCATTGCGCAAATAGCTCCATTGACGGAGGCCGTGCCTCCGAAGCTCTACGGCGGCACTGAGCGGGTCGTCCATTGGTTGACCGAAGAGCTCGTTGCCCTCGGACACGACGTCACCCTGTTCGCCAGCGGCGATTCGCAGACCTCGGCGAAGCTCTCTCCGACATGGCCGAAAGCACTGCGCCTCGACGGCTCGGTGAGGGATCCGAACGCGCTGCACATGGTGATGCTCGAAAACGTGCGGCAGCAATGCGACGACGAACAGTTCGACATTCTGCACTTCCACCTCGACTACTACCCGTTCTCCCTGTTCCACCGGCAACCCACACCGTTCCTGACCACCTTGCACGGCAGGCTCGATCTTCCGGAGCACCAGCCGGTGTTCTCGGTCTTCAAGGATGTTCCCGTCGTCTCGATCTCGGACTCGCAGCGCCGGCCGGTGCCGAATGCGAACTGGGTGCGCACCGTGCTGCATGGACTGCCCGCAACGCTCCTGATTCCCAAGCCGGTGACGCCGAGCTATCTCGCCGTGCTCGGACGCATCGCCCCGGAAAAGGGTGTCGACCGTGCCATCAAGATCGCCATGCGCTGCGGGATTCCGCTGAAGATCGCGGCCAAGATCGATCGCGCTGACCAAGACTATTATGAGCAGACGATCCGTCCCTTGATCCACGGCAATCCGCTCGTCGAGTTCATCGGCGAGATCAGCGATCACGAGAAGCCGGAGTTCCTGTCCGGCGCGCTCGGCCTGCTGTTGCCGATCGATTGGCCGGAGCCGTTCGGCCTGGTGATGATCGAATCGATGGCCTGCGGCACGCCCGTGATCGCCTACAACCGCGGCTCGGTTCCCGAAGTGATCGACGACGGTGTGACCGGCTTCATCGTCGAGGACGAGCTCAGCGCGGTAGCGGCCGTCAGTCGCCTGCCCGAGCTGAGCCGCGCCCGCGTGCGCGCGCAGTTCGAGCGACGCTTCACCGCGCGCCGGATGGCGCTCGACTATCTCGCGGCCTATCGCAGCCTGATCGACATCGCTGCGCCGCGCATCCGGCTGGTCAGCAGCGCCGAATAGCATGAGGAGGCCGGGCAAGTTCGGCGAGCCCGGCCTCCGCCTCATCTCAGGTGACGGCAGCCCGCTTCGGCTCGACGATCTCGAACATGCGCGGGAACTCGTCCATCAGCGACATCAGCTCGGCCAGCCGCATCGGATTGCCCGCGAAGCTGATCTTCCCGGCGGCGACCGCTTCCGGAAAGCTCGTGGCCTTGGCAATGACCGCATCGAGCGTCGAACGCGCCAGCGTGAACCCCGCATCGGCGGTCGACGCCTGCACGCCGACCGCATAGGTCAGCGCACAATTCTGCAAGGTGAGCACGAAGCGCTCGCCGGTGTCGGTGAACGTCCAGTTCAGCACGATATGCTTGCCCTCCGCCTTGGGCCCGTTCAGCCTGACCCCGAGCACGTCCCATAGCTGCTCGGTGCGCAGCGCCGCCAGCGTCTCGCGCGGCAGGCCGGGCCGAGCCGGAACCTCCGGCATACCCTGGCGCAGCTCCTGCGCGCCGAACAGATAGGCATTGCGCCAGGTCGCACTCTCGGCGGCATAGCCGAGCTGCTCCAGCGTGTCGGCCAGCAGCGCGCGCCTCGGCATTGTCCGGCTCGGCGAAGACGAGATGACCCACGACCTGCGCGACGAAGCGGTATTCGCCGTTGGCAAAGTCCGCGCGCGCCCGCGCCAGCAGCGCCTCTGCCCCGCCCATATAGGAGACGTATTTCCGGCCGGCCTCGACCGGCGGCAGCGGATCGAGATTGACCGGATTGGCATCATACCAGCCGAGATATTTCTGGTAGATCGCCTTTACGTTGTGGCGGATGTGGCCGTAATAGCCGCGCGCATGCCATGCCCCTTCGAGGCTCCGGGGCAGCCTGATCTGCTCGGCGATCTCACTTGCGGTCAGGCCATGATTCATCAGCCGCACGGTCTGGTCGTGGGCAAATTTGTAGAGATCGCGCTGTTCGCGGATCATGCCGTCGACACGGCTCGCGCCCCATATCGGCCAATGATGCTGGCCGCACATCACCTCCGCCTTGCCGCCCCACAGTTGCAGCGCCTCGCCGAGATATTTCGACCACGCCAGCGCGTCGCGCACGTCGGCGCCGCGAAACGGCAGCAGGTTGTGGAAGTTGTGCGTGCAGTTCTCGGCGAGGTTCAGCAGGCGATAGCGCGGCACGAAGAAATGCATTTCCGCCGGCGCCTCGCTGTTCGGCGCCATCTGGAATTCGAAGGTGAGACCGTCGATGACCCGGGTGTCCCCGGTCGCCATGATCAGGTCGGTCGGCCGCAGCAGCGCAACGGCTCCCGCCGCCATGGTCTTGCCGAGCCCACAATCGACATGGCCCTTCGGCCCCTTCGCGAGCAGCGGCCCGAACTGATATTGCGCCCGGCGCAGCATCGCAGGGCCGGCGATGATGTTCTCGGAGACCGCATGCTCGATGAACAGGTTCGGCGCGATCAGCGGCACGCGGCCGCTGGCCATCGCGTCGTCGTCGACCACGCCGCGCGCGCCGCCCCAATGATCGGTGTGGGTATGCGTGAACATCACCGCCGTGACCGGCCTGACGCCGCGGTGCTGGTAGTACAGCTCCAATGCGGCCTGCGCGCCCTCGATCGAGGTCAGCGTGTCGACCACGATCACGCCGGTGTCCCCCTCGATCAGCGTCATGTTGGCGATGTCGAGCCCACGCACCTGGTAGACGCCGGGCACGACCTCGAACAGGCCGTGATGCATGTTGAGCTTCGCCTGCCGCCACAGGCTGGGATTGACGGTCGGCGGCGCCTGCTCCGCGTCAAGGAAGTAGTAAGGCGCGAGGCTCCAGACGGTGCGCCCCTGCGCCGTCGTCACCTTGGCCTGATCGATCGTGCCGAGAAAGCCGCGGGCGGCATCATCGAAATCGGCGGTGTCGCCGAACGGCAGCGCCTCCAGCACGGCCTGCTGCGCTGCGCTCACGGCCGCGCTGGCCTCCTTCGGATCCTTGGTGCCATCTCCGCTGACCGGCGCGCTCATGACTGTTTCCTCCGCAACGACGTTGGCACGATGCTAGTGCGCGGGATCGCGGAGCGCAAATCGCGGGCCGCAGAACAGCCCCTCAGAGCACGTGATCGACGGCCTCGTCGATGGCGGCATAGACCGTCTCGACATCCCCGGCGGTGACGCAGTAAGGCGGCATGACGTAGATGGTGTGGCCAAGCGGACGCAGCAGGACGTCGCTGTCGCGGAAGAAGGCCTGCAGCTTCGGGCCGACCTCGGCGAGGTAGCCCGGCTCGTCGGCATGGAGATCGAGCGCGGTGATGGTACCGCAGCGCCGCAGGTCGGAAAATCGCTCGTCGTAACGCAGGCGGTCGAGGCAGCGCTCCTGCGCGGCCGCGACGGCGGCGACCCGGGCCCGCGTCTGCGGCTGCCGCCACAGCTCGAGATTGGCGCTCGCTGCCGCGCAGGCGATGGGATTGGCGGTGTAGGAACTGGAGTGAAAGAACGTGCAGGCGCGGTCGGTCGAATAGTGCGCCTCGTAGATAGCGGGACTGCACAGCGTGACCGCAAGCGGCATCGCGCCTCCAGTCAGTCCTTTGGCGTAGCAGGCGATATCGGGGGCGATGTCCGCCTGCTCGCAGGCGAACAACGTGCCGGTGCGGCCCCAGCCGGTCATCACCTCGTCGGCGATGAACAGCACGCCGAACGCCTTGCAGATCCGGTGCATCTCGCGCAGCACCTCGGCCGGATACATCAGCATGCCGCCGGCGCCGAGCACCAGGGGCTCGACGATGAAGGCGGCCGGCCGGTCCTTCTCGCAAATTGTAGCGAGCGCATCCAGAGTCGCCTGTTCCCGGCCCTGCACTGGAAACGGGACGACGGCGACGTCGAACAGCAGCGGCTCATAGGCCGCATTGAACACGCCGCGCGCGCCGACCGACATCGCGCCGATGGTGTCGCCGTGATAGGAATGCTGCATCACCACGATGCGCGAGCGCGGCTCGCCGATGTTCTTGAAGTAGCCGAGCGCCATCTTCAGCGCGACCTCCACGCTGGTGGCGCCGCTGTCAGAGAAGAACACGTGCGTGAGGCTCGGCGGCACCAGCGCGAGCAGCCCGGCGGCCACCTGCTCGGCCGGCTCGTGGCTATGTCCGGCGAAGATGACCTGATCCAGCCGCTCGGCCTGGTCCTGGATCGCGCGCACGATATGCGGATGGCAATGGCCGTGCGTGACCACCCACCACGACGCGATCGCGTCGATGATCCGCCTGCCGTCGGCGGTGAAGAGATAGGCGCCCTCGCCGCGCGCGACCGCCGTCATCTCGGGCTGGAGCGCATGCTGCGTGAAGGGATGCCAGATCGGCGAGGTTGCCTTGCGCATCATGGTTCGAAATCCGTGCGCTGGAATTGGGTGGCGAACACGTGCTGCAGCGATCGCGCCGTCAGCGGCGTGACCCAGGGCAACCGGCCAAGGCGCCTCACCTCGCCGAGCCGGCAGATCGTATCTTCGTTGTCGTCGTGGCCGTCGCCGATGAAGGCGATGCCGAGCACGTCGATGCCACGACTGCGCAGCGCCGCCAGCGACAGCAGCGAGTGATTGATCGTGCCGAGACTGGTGCGCGCGCAGAGCACGACCGGCAGCTGCCATCGCGCGAAGACATCGAGATAGAGCGTTCCGGAATCGAGCGGCACCATGACGCCGCCGGCTCCCTCGATCACGACAGGCCGGCCGGCGGCCCGCGGAGGACGGAGGCGGAGCGGATCGATGCTGATGCCTGCGAGGCGCGCCGCGCGATCCGGCGAGGCCGGCTCGGCCAGCCGATAGGCTTCGGGCAGCACGCGATCGTCGGCGAGCTCGGCGAGCCGCTGGACGCAGCAGGAGTCCGTCTCCTCGGCAAGGCCGGCCTGGACCGGCTTCCAATAGCAGGCCCCGAGCAGCGCCGTGAGGCCGGCGGCGAACACCGTCTTGCCGATCCCGGTGTCGGTCCCGGTGACCACGATGCGCAGCGTCATGGCCGCGGCCTTCCGATCTCATCGGCGAGCGCGTCGAGCAGCGCCGCGATGGCCGGCTCGTCGATGTTCAAGGTCAGCGACAGCCTGAGCCGCGCCGTGCCCGGCGGCACCGTCGGCGGGCGGATGCCGCGGACGTCGAAGCCCCACGCCTGCAGCGCGGCAGCCAGGCTCATCGCGCGCGCATTGTCGCCGACGACGCAGGGAATGATCTGCGACGGCGACCAGCTTTCACCGAAGCGCGCGGCGATCGCGCCATGGGCGAAGGCAACGAGCTGCGCCAGCCTCCGCTGCCGCTCCGGCTCTTCCCGCAGGATCGCAAGCGCCTCCATCACCGCCACCGCCATCAGCGGCGACGGCGCCGTGCTGAAGACGAAAGGCCGGCAGCGATTGATCAGCGTGTCGCGCAGCACGCGGCTTGCGGTGACCAGCGCACCGGCTGCGCCCAACGCTTTGCCGCAGGTGTGAACGGTCACGACGCTCTCGCGTCCCTCGTAGGCTGCGGCCAGACCGCGGCCCTGCGCGCCGTGGACCCCGGTCGCATGGGCCTCGTCGATCAGCAGAAAGGCATCGTGGCGTTCGGCGATCGCGATCAAATCCGCCAGCGGCGCGAGATCGCCATCCATGCTGTAGAGGCTTTCGACGACGATCCAGGGCCGGCCCACCCCGCCGCCCCTGCGCCAGATCAGGATCGCGTCCTCGGCCGACTGGGCGTTGTTGTGGATGAACTGGCACGTCTCGGCACGGCCGGCGCGCGCGCCTTCATGGGTGCTGGCATGAACCAGCGCATCGAGCACCAGCAGGTCGTCGCGCTGCGGCAGCGTGGTGAGCACGGCGAAGTTCGCCATGTAGCCGGAGCCGAAGAACAGCGCGCTCTCGGCACCGAAGAAGCGCGCCGCGTCCGCCTCGAGCCGTTCGTGCTCCTCGCAATTGCCACGCAGCAGGCGCGAGCCGCCGGCGCCGACCGGCGTGCCGGCCTCCATGGCCGCGGCGACCGCGCGCTTCATCCGCGGAGCCTGTGCGAGACCGAGATAGTCGTTGGAGGAGAAATCGAGACCGGCCCGTGGACTGAGGCGCCGCAACCGGTCATCGGCCGCGAGTCTCTGCAGACCGTCGGAATAGATCGCCAATCTGTCGGACGACATGGGCATGGCTCCGCTCTCTTTCGGTCAGCCGCGGACGTGGACCGGCACGACAAGGCAGTTCCGTGGGCGCCGTCGCGCCGAGATCGCGCTGAGGGTTGAATCAGGCCGGGGACGAAGCCTCCGCGCCCTCGCCGGCGGCGATCGGCGCGCCCGGGCGCGCCAACAGCGACGATGTCATGCCGAGCCGTGCGAGCAGATCGGCATCGCGGTCGCGTTGCGGATTGGCCGTGGTCAGCAGCACGTCGCCGATGAAGATGGAATTGGCGCCGGCGAGCAGGCACAGGGTCTGCAGCTCGTCGCTCATATATTGCCGGCCCGCGGACAGCCGCACCACGCTGGCCGGCATCATGATCCTGGACACCGCGATCAATCGCACGAGCGCAATCGGATCGGGCCGCGCGGCCGTAGCGTTGACCGGCACGCCCTTGACCTCGTTCCACATGTTGATCGGCACGCTGTCGGGATGCTCAGCGAGATTGGCCAGCAGCACCAGCATGCCGAGCCGATCATCGACCTCCTCGCCCATGCCGATGATGCCGCCGCAGCACACCTTGATGCCGGCCTGCCGCACATGCGCGAGCGTGTCGATGCGGTCCTGCAGCGTGCGCGTGGTGATGATGCGGTCGTAGAATTCGGGCGAGGTGTCGACATTGTGGTTGTAGAAGTCGAGCCCGGCCTCTCTCAGCCGCTGCGCCTGCGGCGGGGTCAGCATGCCCAGCGTGACGCAGGTCTCCATGCCGAGACCCTTCACCGCGCTGACCATGTCGCAGACCTGATCGAGGTCGCGGTCCTTCGGACTGCGCCAGGCGGCGGCCATGCAGAAGCGCTCGGCCCCGGCGGCCTTCGCGCGCCGCGCGGTGGCGACCACCTCGTCGCGGTCCATCAGCTTGGTCGCCTTGAGCCCAGTGTCGTAATGCGCGCTCTGCGAGCAGTAGCCACAATCCTCCGGGCAGCCGCCGGTCTTGATGCTGAGCAGGCTCGCTGTCTCGACGCGGGTGGGATCGAACTGCCGGCGATGCGCCGACTGCGCCAGGAACATCAGGTCCGGAAGTGGCAGGCGATAGAGCGCCTCGGCCTCGTCTCTGGTCCAGTCATGACGGATGGCATTGCCAACCGCCATTCGATCAGGGCCCGCGCCGCTTTGATCCGCCATGCTCGCTCCACGCCAAATTATAGATTATCATAGACATTATCTATGATTTCTCTGTATTCGAGCACCGTATCGGACGAGAGCTTCCGCTGCATCGGTTTTTTCGATAGATAATCTATGACTATGCCGGACGAGAATCTCACCACCGCTCAGCGGATCGCCGAAGCGATCACCGATCGCATCGTCAGCGGTGCGCTGCCGCCCGACGCGCCGTTGCGGCAGGACCACGTCGCGCGCGAGTTCAACTCCAGCCACGTGCCGGTGCGCGAGGCATTTCGGCAGCTCGAGGCGCTCTATCTCGTGGTCGCCGCGCCGCGACGCGGCGTACGCGTGGCACCGCTCGATGCGAAGTCGACCAGGGAGATCGTCGAGATGCGCACAGCGCTCGAGGTGATCGCGCTGCGCAATGCCGCGCCGCGCTATACGCCGGCGCATCTCGCCGCGATCGAGCTGGCGCTGATCGAGGCCGACAATGCCGAGACCATCCAGGAGTTCGAGACCGCGAACCGCGCCTTCCACCGCGCGCTGGTCGCGCCCTGCGCGATGCCGCGGCTGCTGGCGAGCCTCGACGGACTACGCCTCGCGAATTCGCGCCTCGTGCTGGCGATGGCCCGCAATGCCGGCTGGCGTCCGCGCACCAACCAGGATCACCGGCTGATCCTGCAGGCCCTGCGCGCCCGCCAGATCGGCCACGCCTGCGAGCTCCTGACGCGGCACAACCAGACGATCGAGCGGCTGGCAAGGCCGGGCGTGTAGCCGGCTTCAACCCGTTCCTTGCGACCGGGCGCATACCGCCATGCGCCCGCGACGGCTGGGGCGCTCGCCTGCTCCCGTGTACATGCTGATCCGGACGCGCCCCGCGAACCGAAGGTCTCCAAAGGTCTCCATGTCCAACCGCCACCACGCTTCGAGGCTCGCCGGCGACGGCACCGCCGACGGCCTGCCGCCGGGCCAGCGTCCCTGGGCGATCGCGGCGATCTTCACCGCGCTGTCGATGGCCTCGCTCGACGTCGCCATCGCCAACATCGCGCTGCCGTCGATCTCGGCCGATCTCCACGTCTCCCCGGCCGAGGTGGTCTGGGTGGTCAACATCTACCAGATCGCGCTGGTGGCGACCTTGCTGCCGCTCGGCGCGCTCGGCGAGATCGTCGGCCATCAGCGCATCTATCTCGGCGGCCTCCTGCTGTTCACGCTGGCCTCGGTCGGCTGCGCGCTGGCGTGGTCGCTGCCGACCCTGGTCGTTGCCCGCGCGTTGCAGGGCCTCGGCGCCAGCGGCATCATGAGCGTCAACACCGCGCTGGTGCGCTACGTCTATCCTGGAAAAATGCTCGGCCGCGGCCTCGGCCACAACGCGCTCGTGGTCGGCATCTCCTTCACCTTCGGCCCGACCATTGCGTCCGCCATTCTCTCGCTCGGCTCCTGGCCTTGGCTGTTTGCGATCAACCTCCCCTTCGGCCTGATCGCCATCGCGATCGGCATGAAGATGCTGCCGCGCACGCCGCGCGCCGAGCATGGCTTCGACTTTCTCGGCGCCGGGCTCGCTGCGCTCTGCCTCGGCCTGTTCATCACCGGCATCGGCAGCGCCGCGCATGGCGCGACGCCGGCCATGGTGGTGGCAGAGCTTGTCGGCGCGCTCGTGCTCGGCGTCATCCTGACCCGCCGCCAGGCCGACCACCCGGCGCCGATGCTGCCGATCGACCTGTTCCGCCGCGGGGTTTTCGCGCTGTCGGCGGCGACCGCGGTTTGCTCCTTCTCGGTGCAGGGCCTCGGCTTCGTGTCGCTGCCGTTCTATTTCGAGGACATTCTCCAGCGTTCGCAGGTCGAGACCGGGTTCTTCATGACCCCCTGGCCGCTCGCGGTCACGATCATGGCCCCGATCGCCGGGCGGCTGTCGGACCGTTTTCCCGCCGGCCTGCTTGGCGGCATCGGCCTGGTGATGCTCGGATCCGGCATGGCGCTGCTCGCCATGCTGCCCGAGAACCCGAGCATCGCCAACATCGTCTGGCGCATGCTGATCTGCGGCATCGGGTTCGGCTTCTTCCAGGCGCCGAACATGAAGGCTATCATGTCAAGCGCCCCGCCCCATCGCAGCGGCGGCGCCAGCGGCATCGTCGCCACGGCCCGGTTGACCGGTCAGACCACCGGCGCGGCGCTGGCCGCCTTGTGCTTCAGCCTTGCGGGGCACGACGGAGCCACCCTTGCCTTGGCCCTCGGCGCAGGTTTCGCCGCGCTGGGCAGCGTGATGAGCTTTCTGCGGCTGGCCGTAGCTCCGCCGCGCGGCCCATGAGCCGGAGCAACTACAACCCCGGCTCATCACAAATCTTCCCGCGCGGCAAACGCATATTCTTGATTTGAAGGATGCAAACGTTCGCGCCACATTGCCGCCCTCTGTTCAACTGGCGAGTTGAACGAAAGGGATCTGCGATGGCAAACCTCACGATCAACGGACAATCCTATACTCTGGACGTCGAGCCCGACACGCCGCTGCTGTGGGCGATCCGCGAGAACGCCGGACTGACCGGCACCAAATATGGCTGCGGCATTGCACAATGCGGCGCCTGCACCGTGCATCTCGACGGCGCGGCCGTGCGCTCCTGTGGCGTCACCGTCTCCGAGGCCCAGGGCAAGCAGATCACCACCATCGAGGGGCTCGCGAGCGACAACGGGCTGCACAAGGTGCAGCAGGCCTGGGTGGAGAACGACGTTCCGCAATGCGGCTACTGCCAGAGCGGCATGATCATGGCCGTCGCGGCACTGCTCAAGGACAATCCGAAGCCGAGCGATCAGGACATCAACGACGCCATCACCAACATCTGCCGCTGCGGAACCTTCGCGCAGGTGCGCGAGGCGATCCACGCCGCGGCCAACGCCTGAGGAGGACGGCATGAACCAGCATGTGACGCCGCGCCTCGACCGCCGGTCCTTCGTCATCGGCACCGCCGCGCTCGGCGGCGGCCTCGCCCTCGGCCTCGATATCCCCTTCGGCGGCCCGCAGGTGGTGCGCGCAGCCGATGGCTCACCCGAGGTCAATGCATGGGTCGTAGTCCGGCCCGACGACACCGTGGTGATCCGCATCGCCCGCTCGGAAATGGGCCAGGGCTCGCTGACCGGGCTCGCCCAGCTCGTCGCGGAGGAGCTTGCCTGCGACTGGAGCAAGGTCACGACCGAATATCCGACGCCCGGCCAGAACGTCGCCCGCAAGCGCGTGTGGGGCGATTTCTCCACCGGCGGCAGCCGCGGCATCCGCTCGTCGCAGGACTACGTCCGCAAGGGCGGTGCCGCCGCGCGCATGATGCTGATCCAGGCGGCCGCCGACGAATGGAAGGTTCCGGCGGCCGAATGCACCGCCGCCAACAGCGTCATCACCCACAAGGCGTCGGGCCGCACGACGACCTACGGCAAGGTGGCGGAAGCCGCCGCGAAGCTGACGCCGCCTGCCGACGTCAAGCTGAAGGATCCGAAGGACTGGACCCTGATCGGCAAGGGCGTGAGACGGCTCGACACCGCCGACAAGGTCACCGGCGCGATGATCTACGGCGCCGACATGAAGCTGCCGAACATGCTCAACGCCGCGATCAAGGACTGTCCGGTCACCGGCGGCAAGCTGAAGAGCTATGACGAGGCCAAGATCGCCGGCATGAAGGGCGTCAAGAAGGTGGTCGCGATCGATGGCACCGCCGTGGCCGTGGTCGCCGACACCTGGTGGCACGCGAAGACGGCGCTCGATGCGCTGCCGATCGTGTGGGACGAAGGCGAGAACGCCAAGGTCTCCTCGGCCTCGATCGCCAAATGGCTCGCGGAAGGATTGGAGTCCGGCCCCGCCTTTGTCGGCAACGAGAACGGCGACGCCAAGGCGGCGCTGGCGAGCGCCGTCAGGAAGGTCGAGGCCGTCTACAACTATCCCTATCAGAACCACGCCACGATGGAGCCGATGAACGCCACGGCGCTCTACACGCCCGAGCGATGCGAGGTGTGGTGCGGCACGCAGAACGGCGAGGCGGCGTTCGCCGCGGTTCTGGAAGCCTCAGGGCTGCCCGCCGACAAATGCGAGGTGCACAAGCTGATCCTCGGCGGCGGCTTCGGCCGGCGCGGCCAGACCGACTATGTCCGCCAGGCGGTGAAGATCGCCAAGGAGATGCCGGGCACGCCGATCAAGCTGTTGTGGTCGCGCGAGGAGGACATGACCCACGGCCGCTATCATCCGATCACGCAGTGCAAGCTGACCGGCGGCTTCGACGCGGACAACAATCTGACGGCGCTGCACATGCGCATCTCCGGCCAGTCGATCCTGTTCAGCCTGCGGCCCGACGCGCTGGTCAACGGCAAGGACCCCGCGACCTTCCAGGGGCTTGCGCCATCGGGCGAAGCCACGATCGGCTATTCCGTGCCGAATTTGCTGATCGA
The DNA here is from genome assembly GCF_051168375.1 of Bradyrhizobium sp. HKCCYLRH1034. Classification (NCBI taxonomy): domain Bacteria; kingdom Pseudomonadati; phylum Pseudomonadota; class Alphaproteobacteria; order Hyphomicrobiales; family Nitrobacteraceae; genus Bradyrhizobium; species Bradyrhizobium sp. HKCCYLRH1034. The sequence goes on from NZ_JBNPUW010000001.1 coordinate 605,540, forward strand.
ACACGCGATGCGCAACCCGCACATCAATCCGGGCTTCTGGCGCGGCGTCAACGTGAACCAGAACGCGATCTATCTCGAATGCTTCATGGACGAGCTCGCCGATGCGGCCGGGCAGGACCCGCTGGACTTCCGCCGCAAGCTGATGGCCGATCATCCCAAGCATCTCGCGGTGCTCAACGCTGTCGCGGAGAAGATCGGCTGGGGCACGCCGGCGCCGGACGGCGTGTCCCGTGGCCTCGCTCAACTGCACGGCTATGGCAGCTACGTCGCGGGTGCCGCTGAGATCTCGGTGATCGACGGCAGCAAGATCAAGATCCACCGCATCGTCGCCTCGACCGATCCCGGCTACGTCGTCAACCCGGCGCAGGTGGAGCGGCAGATCGCCGGCTCGTTCGTCTACGGCCTCTCGGCGCTGTTCTACGGCGGCTGCACCGTGAAGGACGGACGGATCGTCGAGACCAACTTCGACAGCTACAACTCGATGCGCATCGCCGAGATGCCGAAGGTGGAAGCGATCATGATCCCGAGCGGCGGGTTCTGGGGCGGCGTCGGCGAGCCGACCATCGGCGTCGCCGCGCCCGCCGTGCTGAATGCGTATTTTGCCGCCACCGGGAAGCGCATCCGCTCGTTGCCACTGCGCGACCAGAACATCACCTTCGCATGACCCGCGTGGCGGCGGCCGTTGGGACCAATGGCCGCCGCCGTGCTATTGCAATGATGATGACGATGTCCCGACAGCGCACGCGCAGAGAGGTCGGCGGCCTGATCGCGGCGTCAGTTGCCATGGTCGCCGCCCCTGCCGTGTTGCGCGCACAAGCGATGGCGCGCGTCGTCGTGATCGGCGGCGGCTTCGGCGGCGCCAGTTGCGCCCGCGCGCTGCGCCAAGCCGATGGCAAGCTCGACGTCACCCTGGTCGAGGCCAACACGACCTTCACGGCGTGTCCGCTCAGCAACGAGGTCATCGCCAGCCTGCGCGATATCGGTGCCCAGCAGTTCGGCTATGACAAGATCGCAGCCGAAGGCGTGAGCACTGTGCTGCGGGCGGCCACGGCGGTCGATGCGCCCGCCCACAAGGTCACGTTCGCCGACGGCAGCGCGCTGGCCTATGACCGCCTCGTGCTGGCGCCCGGCATCGACCTCGATTTCACGGCCCTGCAAGGCTACGACGAGGCCGCCTCCGCGGTCATGCCGCACGCTTACAAGGCCGGCGAGCAGACGCTGCTGCTGCGGACGCAGATCGAGGCGATGCCGGATGGCGGCACCGTCGCGATCGCCGTCCCGGCCAATCCGTCGCGCTGTCCGCCCGCGCCTTACGAACGCGCCAGCCTGATCGCGCATTATCTCAAGGCGCACAAGCCGAAGTCGAAGGTGCTGATCCTCGATGCCAAGGACAGCTTCTCGCAGCAGAAGCTGTTCGAGCAGGCGTGGCAGCAGCTCTACCCCGGCATGATCGAGCGCATTCCGCTGTCGCAGGGCGGCCGCGTCACCGGCGTCGAGATCGCCACGCGTACCGTCGTCACCGAGTTCGGCAATTACAATCCCGATGTGACCAACATCATCCCGCCGCAGAAGGCCGGCCGCATTGCCGCCCTCGCCGGCGCGGCCGACCGCACCGGCTGGTGCCCGATCGATGCCGCGACCTTCGCCTCGAAGCTCGTCCCCGACGTCCATGTCATCGGCGACGCCTGTCTCGGCGGCGGCATCCCGAAATCGGCCGGCGCCGCCCAGGCGCAGGGCAAGGCGTGCGCGGCCGTGATCGTGCGCGATCTGACGGGACGGCGGTCGGAGCCGCCGACGCTGACCGGCATCTGTTACAGCATCGTCGCGCCGGACGACGCGTTCTCGCTCGCCGGCATCTACCAGCCCAAGGGAGACATCTTCGCCGAGATCGAGGGCGGACGGGCCAGCCCGGTCGACGCATCGCGCGAGACGCGCGCGCGTGAGGCCGCCGCGGCGACGGCCTGGTTCAAGGCGCTGACCCACGATGCCTTCGGCTAGCCTTGTCATCGCCGCGCTCGTGGCCGCCCTGCCCGCCGCTGTCGCGGCGCAGACGCTCGCGCCCGCTACGATCACCGGCGACGGCATCGCCTCGTCCCTCACCGGACGGCCCGGCGACGCCACCCGCGGCCGCGCACTCGTCCTCGCGCGCAGCTCGACCTGCATCCTCTGTCACTCCGGCCCGTTTCCGGAAGCGCGCTTCCAGGGCGATCTCGCACCCAGCCTTGCCGGGGCCGGCAGCCGTTCGACGATCCCGCAGCTCCGCTTGCGGCTGGTCGATGCCTCCAGGCTCAATCCGGAAACGATCATGCCGTCCTATTATCGCATCGACGGGCTGACGCGCGTCGGTTCCGCCTGGCGCGACAAGCCGATCCTGTCGGCAGAGCAGATCGAAGACATCGTCGCCTATCTCGCGACCTTGCGCGAGTGAGCCCATATGACCGGCATGTTCGAACCGTCCCACATGTCCCGCCGCCACCTGCTGCAACTGGCGGGAACGCTGACCGCCGCGGGCGCGCTGCCGCTGATCACGGTCCGGCCTGCGCAGGCGACCCCGGCGATGCTGGCGTCCGCGATCCGCAACCTCGTCGGCGAGGCAAAGGTGAACGCCGGCAAGATCCGACTCGACATCCCGCCGCTGGTCGAGAACGGCAACACCGTGCCGATGACCGTCAGCGTCGATCACCCGATGACGCCTGACGATTTCGTCAAGAGCATCCACGTCTTCAACGAGAAGAACCCGCAGCCCAACGTCGCCAGCTTTCACCTGACAGCCAGCGCCGGCCGCGCCCAGGTCACGACGCGCATCCGGCTCGCCGACACCCAGAAGGTCGTGGCGATCGCAAGGCTCTCCGACGGCTCGTTCTGGTCGGCGAGCGTCGACGTCATCGTGACCTTGGCCGCCTGCACCGAGGAGATGCCGTGATGCCTGCCGCCCTCGTCAACGTTCCCGCCAAGGCCAAGCGCGGCGCCGTCATCGAGATCAAGACGCTGATGAGCCACGTCATGGAGCCGGGCTACCGCCGTACGGCCGCAGGCGAAGCCATCCCGCGCGACATCATCACCAGCTTCACCTGCCGCTTCAACGGCACCGAGATCTTTCGCGCCGACCTCTATCCGGCCATCGCCGCCAATCCGTTCCTGTCGTTCTTCGCCACGGCTACCGAGAGCGGCCGCTTCGAGTTCGAATGGATCGGCGACAACGGGTTCGTCGCCACCACCACCGCCGCGATCACGATCGAATGATGCGGTCTGCGTTTCTCACTGTCGTCACGGCAATCGTCGTGACCTTGCCCGTGCTTGCCGGCGAGATCGCAGAGTCCGAGCGCCGTTCCGGCTATGACTTCATGTCGTCGGACACCAGGGCGATGCAGGACGACGACACCGCCAATCCGGCGATGCTGTCGGTGCTCGACGGTGAGGCGCTGTGGACGACGAAGGCAGGCACGGCCAACAAGGCGTGCGGCGATTGTCATGGCCCGGTCGATGTCAGCATGAAGGGCGTCGCCGCGCGCTATCCCGCCTTCAATGCCGCCAGCGGTGCGCCGGTCGATCTCGGCCAGCGCGTCAATCTCTGCCGCAAACAGCATCAGGAGGCGGCGCCGTTCGCAGCAGAGAGCCGCGAGCTGCTGGCACTGACGGCGCTGATCGCGAAGCAATCGCGCGGGATGCCGATCACCGCTGGCGACGATCCGCGGCTCCAGCCCTTCATCGCGCGCGGTCGCGAGCTGTTTTTTCAGCGGCAGGGCCAGCTCAATCTCGCCTGCACCAATTGTCACGATGACAATTGGAGCAAGCATCTCGCCGGCTCCGCGATCACGCAGGGACAGCCGACGGGCTATCCGATCTACCGGCTGGAATGGCAAGGCATGGGCTCGCTGCAGCGCCGCCTGCGCGGCTGCATGACCGGGGTGCGCGCCCAGGCCTACGATTTCGACGCCCCCGACATGATCGCGCTGGAGCTGTATCTGATGTCCCGGGCGCAAGGGATGCCGGTGGAGGCGCCGGCGGTGCGGCCGTGAGCGGGCAAGGTCTCGCGAGCTATCAGGCAGTCGTTCGAGCTTGCAGAACGCCGCTTACGAACGAGCCGTGCCATGGGTTACGCGTCGTGGCCGGCCATGACGGCATGGAGACCTCCGGCGCCCCAATATGCTCAAGATCCTGCCTTCCGTCCCTTTCTCACCCCCGCCGCCGTCGGATCGATCGCGGCCAGAGGTCCGTCCGAGGCCTGCTTCATCAGGGGATCGGCGGCGATGAAGTCGATGAAGGTACGGACCTTGGCGGAGAGATATTTTCGGCTGGGATAGACCGCCATCAGCGGCGCTTTGATCGTCAGCATCTCCGGCAGCACCGTCTCGAGCCGGCCGCTGGCGAGGTCGTCGGCCATCAGCCAGCGCGGCAGCACCGCCATGCCCATGCCGGCGACAGCGGCGTGATGCAGGAGCGTCTCGTTGCCGCTGATCAGCACCTCGTTGAAGTTGACCGTCACCTCGCCGTCCCCGGTCGGCAGGATCATGGCCCGCAGCGGGTACAACGCGTATTTCAGCATTGCATGGCCATTGAGATCGGCCACCGCCTTCGGCCGCCCGGCGGCGGCGAGATAGCTCGGCGCGGCGACGAGCTGCATCAGCACCGGCGACAGCGGCCGCGCGATCAGCCCATCGCCGGGCGTGGCCGAGACGCGCAGCGCCAGATCAAACCCCTCGTCGACGAGATTGACCAGGCGTCCGCTGAGATCGAGATCGATCACCACGTCCGGATAGCGCGCGCGGTACGCTGCGAGCGTGCCGGCAAACAGCGGATTGGCGAACCATACCGGCGCGCTGACCTTTAGGGTGCCGCGCGGGATCACGGTCGCCTTGCTGACGACGGCCTCGACCTCGTCGAGAGACTCCAGCATCGGCCGCACCTGGTCGAAATAGACTTGGCCGGCCTCGGTCAGGCCGACACGCCGGCTGGTGCGGTTGAGCAGCCGGGTCGAGAGCCGCTGCTCCAGCTGCATGACATGCTTGGAGGCCATCGCCGGCGAAAGCCCCAGGCGATCGGCGGCGGCCGCGAAGCTCTTGAGCTCCGCGACCTGGCAGAACACCCGAATACTGACCAACGTATCCACTTATCATCAACCAATAGAAAATGATGACTTAACGAAAAGCATAATGATCAAACCAGAAGAAATTATCAATGTCGGGCACGTTTTCATTTGGAGCTCCGACCATGTCCAGCACCGCATCGACCACCGATCTCAGCCCACTCCAGCCCCCGCTGGCGCTGCGCATCGGCCTGTGGGTCGCCCAGACCCTGCTCTTCGCCCTGTTCTGCTTCGCCGGCGTCACCAAGGTCTTCACCCCGATCAAGGAACTCGCCCAGATGATGCCGTGGACCGGCGAATATTCGGTGGCCTTCGTCCGCACCATCGGCCTGATCGATCTGGCTGGCGGGCTCGGCATCCTGTTGCCGTCGCTGACCCGCATCATGCCGCGCGTGACCGTGCTGGCCGCGATCGGCTGTGCCACGCTACAGGTGTTCGCGTTCGCCTTCCACATCTCCCGCGGCGAAGCGGCAGTCACGCCCTTGAACATCCTGCTGCTGGCGCTGTCGCTGTTCGTACTGTGGGGCCGCAACGGCAAAGCGCCGATCGCGCCGCGCGGCTGATCCGAGCATCGCCGGCGCTGGCCATCCAGCGCCGGCGCATCGCGTGCTTTGAAGGAAGCCATGATGAGCGAACCGATCCCTGACGTGTCGCGCCGCGGCTTTCTCGCTGGCGCGACAGCCCTCGGCGCCCCAGCCCCCGCCGTCCCGGCCGTCGCCCAGCATCGCGCCGGCATTGTCGTGCTGATCGACCGCAACGACCCCCATGTGATGGGTCACGCCATCAGCTATTCCGGCAATCTGACGCGGCATTTCGCCAGTCTCGGACAGACCCCCGCGATCGAGGTCGTCGCCAACGGCACCGGCATCGACGTATTTCGCGCCGACAAATCACCGCTCAAGGAGCCGCTCGCGGCGCTGCGGCAGATGTATCCGCATATCGGCTTCAGCATGTGCGCCTCGTCGAAGTCGATCGCGGAGAGCAAGGAGAACCTCACGATCCAACTGATCGACGGCGCCAGGCTAGTGCCGTTCGGCATCGGCCGCGTCGTCGAGCTACAGCGCAAAGGCTGGGCCTACGTCCATGGCTGAGGCGTTGAGCGCGCCCGCACGGCGCGATCTGCTGCTGGCCGCGGCCAGCCTGCTGCTGCTGACAAGCAGGCCTGCTTGCGCCGGCGCACAGGACCCGAGCCCGCCGGTGTTCCGCAGCGGCCGCACCCAGTTCATCGTCGAGCGGCCGCGCCGGGCGCTGCCGCCTTTGAAGCTGCAGGATATGAGCGGGAAGGACGTGACGCTCGCGCCCAAGCCCGGCCATGTCACGCTGGTCAATCTCTGGGCGAGCTGGTGCGCGGCATGCAAGATCGACCTGCCGACGCTGGCCGGGCTGGACCGAATGCGGAGTCCGGTGCTCGACGTCTGGACCATCTGCACCGACCGGCGCGACATCAAGAGCATCCGCCGCTATGCCGAGACGATCGCGATGCCCCGCGCCTCCTACGCCGATCCGCATGCGCAAGCGACCAATCCGGCCAATGCCGATGCCTCGATCTTCGCGACGCCGGCGATGCCGATCACCTATCTGATCGGCACGACGGGATTGATCGAAGGCTATGTCACCGGGGCGGCCGAATGGCTGTCCGAGCCGGGCCAGGCGCTGCTCCGCTATTATCTCGATCAGCCGGGCGCGTGAAAATCATAACCGGCGGCCATGCCGCCGGTTGTCGTTCTCGTTGAAAAGATACCTATTCTGCCGGCGCCACATGCATGTCGGCATGCGCCAGGTAGCTCTCGGACGTGCCGAGCCGCCCCAGTGCGAACAGCCCGCCTGCGACAGCCGCATAGGCCAGCGCCACCGCCGGCGTGACGCCGAAGCCGCCGCCGATGCCGACGGCCTCGCCATGCATGAAGCCGAAATAGGTCATGACGGCGCCGGCGAGCGCGAAGGCCGCCGCCTTGATGAAGTCGCGCTCGATCACGAACACGCCGATCGCGCCGAGCACGAGGCCGGCGAGGATCGAGCCGCCGCCCATCACTTCGAGCCCGTGATACAGCACGCCCTGCTGCGGCAGCGCCGCGATTGCGGCGGTCTTGACCGCATCGACCTTGTCGGCCGCGAGGCCGCCGACGCTCTGCGCCGCGGCCACCGTCGAGGCCAGCATGGTATCGATCTGCAGCTTGGCCCAGGCGGCGAGATGCGGCGTGAAGGCGAGCACGATCGCCGGCGCGTGCTTGACCGGCGTGGTCTGGAACGCCTGCGCGCCGATCAGCATGCCGATGTAGAGCAGGATCGGCGAGATCGCGACCACCGGCACCAGCGCCAGCAGCACCGAGATGATGCCGAGCCAGGACAGCACGATCACCATCAGCCCGGTCGCTGCCGAATAGCCGATGCGGCCGCCCATCGCCTTCCAGCCGGGATGGCCGATATAGACGGCGTTGATGAAGGGGTTGCCCATCATGCAGCCGATCAGGCTGACGACGCCGTCGGCGGTCAGCACCCGCGTGGTCGGATATTCGTCGCCCGCGGCTTCCGCGCTCTCGACATTGTCCATCGCCTCGACGAGGTCGTAGATGCCGAACGGGATCGCAGTCACCAGGATGATCCCGAGATATTCGAAGCCGGAGAACACCGTGCCGAAGGCCGGCAGCGGCACCGAGAAGCCGAAGCTCGCAAAGGCGTCCCCGACGCCCTTGACGCTGAGCCCGCCGAGACCGAGGCCGAACAGGTTCGAGCCCCACGCGATGATCATGCCGACCGCGATCGCCACCAGGCCGGCCGGCAGCCCCTTCGGATATTTCACCCCGCCGAACCAGCTCACCAGAATGATCGCGAAGCAGACCAGCCCGATCTGCGGCGTCATGTACATCTCGAGCGCCGGCCGCATCGAGATGAAGGTGACCGAGACGCCGGCCAGCGTGCCGAGCAGCGCCGCCCGCGGCGTGATCTTGCGGATATAGGGCGCGACGAAGCCGCCGATCATCAGGATGAAGCTCTGGAAGAACACCCAGACCAGCCCGGCCGACCAGCCCTTCAGCGGATCGCCGGTCTTGAGCGTGATCGGCAGCATGATCACGAAGGTCACGATGAACATGTGCGGGACACTGACGCCCGAGGGCAGCGCGCAGACGTCGCTGCGTCCGGTCTTCTGCGCCAGACGATAGGCGAGGAAGGCGTAGTACAAGGTCGACAGGCACATCATGAGGCCGAGCGCCGGCAGGATGCGGCCGAATACCAGGCTGTCCGGCATCTTCAGCACGAAGCGCAACAGCCCGGTGAGGACGAGCATGTTGACGAGGATGTTGGTGCCGAAACCGAAGAACGCGTTCCAGTCGCCGGGTGTCCACAGCACCGGCTTGAAATCCGCCTTGACCGAGCTTGCCGTCCCGCTTCCGCTCATCGCCTTGCTCCCCTGTTGCTTGCAGCGACTACATGACCGAACTCATTCGTCTCGACTCGTCTCTCAGCTCTCTCTCAGCTCATGGCCTTCAGAACCGCGGCGGAGTCAGCGACCCAGCCGAAGATGCCGCCCTGGGCCTTGATCATCTTCAGGCCCATCTCGTGGAATTCCGGGAAGTAGGACGCGCAGCCGTCGGAGATGACGACGCAGCGATAGCCGCGGTCATTGGCCTCGCGCACGGTGGTGTTGACGCAGACCTCGGTGGTGACGCCGCACACCAGCAGGTTTTCGACGCCGTGATGCTTCAGCACGTCACCGAGTTCGGTGGCGTAGAAGGCGCCCTTCCCCGGCTTGTCGATCACGACCTCGCCGTCGACAGGATAGAGCGCGGGAATGATGTCGTGGCCGGCCTCGCCGCGGATGAGGATGCGCCCCATCGGACCGGGATCGCCGATGCGAAGTGACGGCGCGCCGCGCTCGACCTTGGCCGGCGGCGCGTCGGAGAGATCCGGCGCGTGCCCCTCGCGCGTATGGATCACCAGCATGCCGCTCATGCGTGCCGCCGCCAGCACGTTGGCAATCGGGACAACCGCACGGGCGAGCTGCGAGACGTCGTTGCCCAGCGTCTCGCCGAATCCACCCGGCTCCATGAAGTCGCGCTGCATGTCGATGATGACCAGCGCGGTCTTGGAGAGATCGAGCGTGATCGGCTCCGGCTCGGCCGTGATCGTAGCGGTTGCCGATGCAGATGAGTTCGCCATACCAGCCGCTTGCCTCTCCACGAGAATGCCTCGCAACAGACGAAGCAAGCGCTATGCCATTGTGTACAATCCCCGGCATCGCCGCAGGCCGGACGAAGTCCGAACTCATTCAATGACTTGAAAGGGCAGCTGACAACGGGGCGGTCGCCGGGCCGCGGGCTTCGCGAAGGCAGCGGCTCATTTCCTGGGCAGTCGATGCATGCAGCGCTCGCGCTGCGGCGCGTCCATGCGCCATTGGGTGCCCGACTCGGGAAGAACCCGCGCCGGCGGGCTAAGGTGCCGTTCCAGGCTCGCTGGACTTCTGCGATCGGCCCGAGGCCGGCGTTTCGAGAAACGTCCACCGATCTCTGCTTTTGACCCTTGACCGAGTTCGGTTCGTGGGCAGGCCGACGGCATCGGCGCGGTGCTGACGAGGTGAGATATTTCGACTATCCTGATCAAGGCAGGGTCGGGCAGAGCCCACGAGAGGGAGATCGATGAGCACAGTCAGAAGCGCTCTGGCCCAGAAGAGCGGCGCCCTGATCCATGTTCGTTCCGGCGACATGGTCGTCGAAGCCTTGCGCCAGATGCGCGACAATCGGGGCCGGTCGGTGCTGGTCATCGACGACGGCGTGCTGGTCGGCATCGTCACCCAAGGTGACTGCGCCATCAAGGTGCTGCTGCCCGGGTTCGATGCGAAGCAGACGCCGGTGAGCCAGGTAAATGACGCGCGACCCGGTGACGGTCAAGCCGGACCATCCGCTGGACGGTTGCATGGCGATGATGGCTCAGCGCAGCTTTCGCCATCTGCCCGCATTGGACGCGGGCAAGGTCGTGGGCGTGATCTCGATCGGAGACGTCGTCAAGAACATCATCCGGGATCTGGAGCACAACGTGGACGGCCTGATGGGCTACATCATGAAAGACGGTCCCGGGGGCTGACGAACGAACCGCGATACCGTCACCCCCACGTAGGTGTGCTTCTGACCCGAAGCGCCCACCCGTCCATAGCGGACGGGCGCTTTACGCGACTGCGCCGTATCGCATTCTTGGTGATGAATTATCTTGCGTGTGATGACATCAGCTTATGAACGCGAGAATCCCCTTGCTGGCCGGCCTGTTCGTACTTCTATTGGCTTCGGCGTCTTTCTCATATGCGCAAACGGAAAGTGTCGGCGCTCAGGCAAGTGCGCTCGAAGCGTGGAAAAAGAAGATTGTCATACTGTTAGTTAGAAAGAGAACATTTCCGCCCGGGGCGGCCGGTCAAAGTGGCACGGCCAAGGTCAAGTTTGTCATCGATCGGCAGGGAAAACTGATTTCCAGAGAACTGGTGGAAAGCACCGGCTCCGCGTTACTCGATACGGCGGCCCTCAGTATGATTGAGCGAGCGGAGCCATTTCCGGAGCCGCCCGCAGAGTTGAGCGACGATAGCTTCGCCTTTACATTACCCATCAACTTTGCAGGCGGGAAGCAGTTGCCTTGGGCAGGCGGACATTGGCCTGCTGAGTGGGTCGACGAGCAGAAGAAGATTGACGCAAAAATTCGCGGCATCTGTCGTGGCTGCTAAGGCGTGACTGAAACTCACGCGCAACAACACTGAAGCTGCGCCATCCTGCAGCGCTTAGGTCGGCTGATGGCACTCGAAGATTGGAAGAAGATCATCGCGGCGTCCGTAGCGAACTTCTCAAGAAGCGCGGATTCCGAAAGAACGGGCTGCGCTTCTCGGCCGATCGCGGCGACGCGAAGCTCCTTGTCGAGTTCCAGAGCAGCCAAATGAGCGACAAGCCCCGCCTATTGATCACGATCAACCTGAGCATACGGCTTGGCAAATTGGACCGCGACCCGAGCATCTTCCCAGGTGATGGGCACTGGCGGAAGCGAATTGGTGAGTTTATGGACAAGCCGAGCGACTATTGGTGGACATGCCGAAATAGCGAGGACGCTGTTCAGGCGGGAAAGAGGATCGCGATGTTGCTTGAGACGGCCGCTCTGCCGGAGATGGAGCATCTCGCTTCTGCCGAGGCGCTGGCCGCCCTTTGGGCGTCAGGCCAGTCACCCGGCCTCACCCAAATGCAGAGGGACGGATACCTCGCGAAAGTGGCCGGCCAGCCAACCTGACCGGACCGATTCCTATTGCGCCGACAGATCGTGCCCCATATGGCGAAGAGCAAAATTTGAGCGCAAGGTCGGTTGTGGGCCTGTCCCGAACCCTGCAGGTCGCGCCAAGGATGTCCGCTCTCGGCCCTGGCTGCGTGAAAACGCGAAAGATCGAAACTCGGCTAGGATTACATTCTTCAGTTCGTTCTCTAAGTTCAATGCGCCTGCGCGTTCGACCGCGAAGACGGTCTTGAGCGAATAACTTGTTCTATCGCCGCGTAGCGTCCTGGCGTTTTCACACAGCCAAGACCCAAAGCGGACCTTCCGATCTCAACCGTTGTTAGGCAATCTCCGCACCCAGGTGCGGGCAAGCATGACTGGCTTGAAGCCCAGACGAGCGTACAGGTGCTTCGGCTGTTCGGTGGCCAGCGCCCCAAGAAAAATGGTGTGGCAACCACCGGCGCGCAGGCGCTCGGTGAATGCGGCTATGATGGCACTCGCGATGCCCCGACGCCGTGCAGATTGCAGGGTGAACAGATCCTCGATCATGCCGACGCCATTCGGCGCAGCAGCGTGGGCACCGTACGCGACCGGAACACCGTTCTGCTCCGCAATATGGAAATGGTAGGCGCCGCTCTTGGCGCGGTAGCCGGCCACGATGCCGGCACTGACCTCCGGCAGCACGTGAGTGTTGCTAGTGCGCCGCCCCTCGGCATGGTCGGCGAGGACGAGTTGTAGCAATATCTGCCAATCAGCATCGTTAGTGACAGGCCGCAACTCGACTGATGTATCCCGGTTGGCGACATCGCCTTGTAAGGCCATCTGGATGGTGACGGGACGTTCTTCGAAATCATCGAGGGCGAGGCGGGCGAGAAACGCATCGGGTGTGAAGCAATCAGTGTGGATCACGCGCCAAGGAGTGTGATTTAGATGTTGATCCATAGCCGCGAAAACCGCGTCGATCTCGGCGTCAGTCTGAGCGGTGACCTCGTCGGCATGATTAGAATCCCACACATCCGGGTGTGCTGGATCGGCCACGAGGTGGCAAGCCGGTCCCATGATCTGTGCGTTACCGAGCCGACGCTGCCACCGGTAAGCGTCGGCGATCCTCTGAGCCAAACCGGCGGTCATAATTTATGTCCTGAAATCGGATTGAATGTTCCGTCTAAGGCATTTGGCCTCGAAAGTCAGCAGTTGGCCCGTCACAGACCTTCCGCTGCTGGGCTGGAAGAGGGTCTGCTCTCCAGGCTCCACCGGGCGGAGGTGACCGGAGCGCCGGACTCCTTGTCGAGGAACCTTCAGCGTCCGTCGCCGAAGCGTGTCATCCACCGGCAACGGCTTCGCCCCGGTACCGGCTGATCGGGCGACATTTCCGATAAAAATAAATTTCTTGCGCTTTTACGGAAATCGTGATTGTCTATGCGTGTCCCGCCTCATGCAGAGGGGCGTTGCGCGCGATCGTCACGACACGCGAGGTGGGAAGCGATGGCCGCGAGAGATCGCAGCGTCTTCGGTAACGAGGGCGCGGACGAACGATCTGTCGTGGACGTGAAGTCGCAGCGTCCTGACACCCCGATGCTGGTGTCCCGCGCAATGCGCAAGCGTTGCCGCGAATGGTGGCCAACAAGCCCGGTGCACCAGGGAGACTGCGTATAAGCGTGAAGACCATCGCGCAGGGAATGCCGGCGTGTTTCGGCTTTGCCTGTGGTACCTGCCGCCTGCATTCTTTTCGCAGGCGGGCCATGGGTGAGGCCTTCACCCGGCATTCCCTGCGCCCTCTGCATGAGTTGCGAGGGACGGACTGATCGCAGGACTCGGGCGTGCTACGCCGCGAGAATGCGATGACATGTCCCTCATCCGTTGGCTGTTTGAAACGTAAAATCCCGCCAGACCTTCTGCTGTCGTCCCGGACAAGCCGGCAGCGTTCGCCGGGACGACCGCGGTGTTTATGGCTTTCGATATCTCACGACGCCTGCCGTGCCGCCGGCCTGCGCTCGACCGGGTGGATGTCGATGCCGCGCAGGCGGCCCAGCCGCAGCACGTCCATCGGCACGGTACGGCCGATGCGGTCGCGGTCGAGCACGCGGATCAGGTCGTCGACGCCGTTGATGTCGACGCCGTCGAGCTTGATCACGACGTCGCCCGGCAACAGGCCGGCGCGGGCCGCGGGCCCGTCCGGCTCGATCTGCATCAACAGCGCGCCCATCTTGTTCTCGACGCCGGCGAGCAACGCATGTCGCCGCGGCACCGGCGCGGTCTGCCCGGACACGCCGATATAGGCGCGGCGGACGTAGCCGTGGCGGATGATCTCCGACAGCACGAACTGCGCGGTGTTGCTGGCGACCGCAAAGCAGATGCCCTGCGCGCCCTGGATGATGGCGGTGTTGATGCCGATCACCTCGGCGGCCGACGACACCAGCGCCCCGCCGGAATTGCCTGGGTTGAGCGCCGCATCGGTCTGGATGACGTCCTCGATCATGCGACCCGAGACCGAGCGGATCGAGCGGCCGAGCGCCGAGACCACGCCAGCCGTCACCGTGGATTCGAAGCCGAGCGGATTGCCGATCGCGACCACGAGCTGGCCGCGGCGCAGGCTCTTGGAGTTGCCGAGCGCGGCGTAGCGCAGGTCGCGCGCGTGATTGGCGCGCAGCAAGCCGAGATCGGTGTCGGGATCGACGCCGAGCACCTGAGCGTCGGTGACGATGCCCTCGACGTCGCGCAGCCGGATGCTCTTGGAGGAGCCGACGACATGGCTGTTGGTCAGCACGAGACCGTCGGGCGAGATCACGATGCCCGAGCCGAGCCCGCCGCGCTCGGCGCGGGAGCCGGCGGTCGACCCAGCCCTGGGGCCGGTTTCGACGCGCACGACCGCAGGGCCGACCCGCTCGGTGACGTCGATGACGGCATTGGAATAGGCGTCCAGCAGCGCGCGGTCGTCGGCCGGCGCAGCATCAGACGCGCGCGCCGGCGACAGCGCATCGCCGGCGAGATCGGAGGTAAAGTCCAACATGGCAAGATTTCCTTCGCCCGGTCAGATGGGTAGCAGCCGCCCCCCGCGCAAGGTGGCGATCCGGCGGCGCCGTTCCGCGCCGTCCTTGGCGAGACTCACGCGCGCTGTGATAGGACTACGGCTGGGTATTTGATGAATCTGATTGCGGGAGGAAGCATGCGGCTGCGAGACCGGCTGTTGTCGTTGTGTGGGGCCATGGTGCTGGGAGCCGACATGACCGGCGCATCGTTGGCGGCGAGCGCCACGGTACGCAGCGGCGACACGATCCAGCTCGGCGACACGGTGTTCCGGCTCGACGGCATCGATGCGCCGGAGGTCGACCAGCTCTGCATCGACGATCACGCCGATTCCTGGAGCTGCGGCGTCGAGGCACGCGAGCAGCTTGGCAAGCTGATCGGCGGCCGCTCGGTGCGCTGCGACGATCTCGGCCCCGACAAGCCGCTCAAGACGCGCAGGATCGGCCTCTGCACCATCGACGGCGACAAGGTCAGCCTGAACCAACAGGTCGCGCGCGCGGGCTACGCCATGAGCGCGGATCCGGCGATCAAGTATCGCGCCAAGGACGATGTCGCCGCGGCCAAGGAGGCGGTGCGCGGGCTGTGGAAGGGATGTTTCGTCGCCCCAGCCGAGTTCCGCGCCGACAAGAAGGACGGCGCCCTGGTCGGCGCGGCCTGCCGCGCCGACCGCGACCGCGAGATCCGTGCGGTGCTGTTCCCGGACGCGCCGAGCGCGCCGCCGGGCTGCAGCATCAAGGGGAAGTTCGCGGTGCGCGCCCGCGTCACCGGCAACATCGGCATCTACCATCTGCAGGGCTGCCCGAGCTATCCGGCGACCACCGAGCCCGACCGCTGGTTCTGCTCGGAGGACGATGCACGCGCCGCCGGCTTCCGCCGTGCATTCAACTGCCGCGCGCCGAAGAAGTGAGATCGGACGGTCGACGAGCCGGCACGACGAAGCAATCGAGAGCTGTCGCGCGGCCCCTGGATTGCCGCAACGATGCTCAGTGCTGCATCTGCAGCAGCTGATCCATCGGCATCATGTTGTGGTTGAGGTTCGCCATGATCCACAGCGAGCCGCCGACGACGAGAAACACGATCAGCAGCCCGAAGGCCAGCGCCAGCACGTTGTTGGTGTTGTCGGGCCCGGTGGTGATGTGCAGGAAGAACACCAGGTGCACCCCCATCTGGGCGATCGCCAGGACGATGATCGCGACCGGGATCGACGGCTGCCAGACGAGGTCGGTGCCGGCGATGAAGAACGATGTCGCCGTCAGCAGGATCGCGAGACCGAGGCCCGCGACATAGAACAGGACGCGGGAACGCAGGCTGCCATGCTGCTGCTCGCCGGGCGCGAGATCGAATTCCGCGGGGGCTTGATCGGTCATGTCGCACTCCCGAGCAGATAGACCACGGAGAACACCGCGACCCAGATGATGTCGAGCGCGTGCCAGAACAGCGCGAAGCACAGGATGCGACGCTCGATGTCGGCGCGGAAGCCCTTGGCGACCACCTGCGCCATCATGGTCAGCAGCCACAGGATGCCAGCCGCGACGTGCAGGCCATGGCAGCCGACAAGAGTGAAGAACGCCGACAGGAAGGCGCTGCGGCTCGGCCCGTCGCCGCGGCCGACGAGGTCGACGAACTCTCGGACCTCGAGCAGCAGGAAGCCGGCGCCGAGCAGGCCGGTGACGGCCATCGCGACCTGGAACCAGAGCTGGTTGTGGCGCTCGGCGGCAATGCTCGCCATGCCGCAGGTGAAGCTCGACAGCAACAGCAAAGCGGTCTCGACCGCGACGTTGCGGACGTCGAACAGTTCGGCGCCGCCCGGACCGCCGGCGGTCGCACCCGACAGCACAGCGAAGCTCGCGAAGAAGCACGAGAACATCACGATGTCGGAGAGCAGGAATATCCAGAAGCCGAATCCGGTCACGATCCGTTTCGGCGCCGGCCCAGGATGCTCGGCGGCACGCAGTTGATGCGGATCGGCATAGGCAGGCGCCTGAGCGACGGTGGTCACCGACATCGGCCCACTCCCTTTGCGACGACTTCAGTGGGCATGCGCCGTTCCGCCTTCCGGCCGCGACTGGTTCTCGCTGAGCTGCGGTCCCGGCGCCGGAGGGATCTTCTGGCTGGCGATGTTGCCGAACAACTCGGGATCCGCGAGCCGGTAGGTCTTCGGGCGGGTCTCGACGGACTGCGCCGCGAGCTCCTTGTAGCCCGCCTCGTCGAGCACCTGGCCGCTCCTGGCAGCATTCGTCACCCAGTTGGCGAAGTCGGGCTGCGAGACGACGTTGGTGTCGAACATCATGTCGGGAAAACCGTCGCCGCTGAAATGCGAGGCCAAGCCCTTGTAGGTCCCGACATGATCTCCGCGCAGGTTCAGCCGCGTGACCATGCCGTTCATGGTGTAGATCATGCCGCCGAGCTGCGGGATGAAGAAGGCCGTCATGACGCTGCCGGATGTCAGCTCGAAGCGCAGTGGCGCGCCGATCGGGACGGTCAGGCTGTTGACGGTGGCGATGCGCTGGTCGGGATAGATGAACAGCCACTTCCAGTCGAGCGACACCGCCTGGATGCGGATCGGAAGCCCAGTGCCGTCGACGGGCTTGCCCGGGTCGAGCTGGTGCGAGCCGATCCAGGCGACGCCGCCGAGCAGGATGACGGTGAGCGCGGGGATCGACCACACCACGAGCTCGACCGCGCCCGAATAGGCGAACTCCGGCCGGTAGCGCGCCCTGGTGTTGGAGCTGCGGAACCAGAACGCGAAAGCGAGCACCGCGATCGATGTCGGCACGATGATCGCCAGCATGATGATGACGGAATCGATCAGGATCGTCTGCTCGGCGGCGGCGATCGGCCCTTGCGGATCGAAGATGTTCATACGCTCATCCGGCATTCATCCGCGCTCCCAACCCACACCGGGTCGAGAGGTTCCTGCGCCGCAAAGATCCGCTCAGCGGCTCACGCGCCAGATCGTGCTGTTGCCGTCTTCGGAGATGAGCAGGCTGCCGTCGCGCGCCACGGTGACGCCGACCGGCCGGCCCCAGACTTCGCGATCGTTGACGACGAATCCGGTGACGAAATCCTCGTATTCGCCGGTGGGCACGCCGTCCTTGAGCCTGACCCGGATCACCTTGTAGCCGGTGCGCTTGGACCGGTTCCACGAGCCGTGCTCGGCAGCGAAGGCATCGCCGCGATACTCCGGCGGAAACAGATTGCCGTCGTAGAATGTCAGACCGAGCGAGGCCGAATGCGGCTGCAGCAGCACGTCGGGCACGGTGATCCTGCCCTTCAGGTCGGGGCGCTCGCCGGCATGGCGCGGGTCGGGGTTGTCGCCGATGTAGTACCAGGGCCAGCCATAGAAGCCGCCCTCCTTCACCCGCGTGACATAATCCGGCACCAGATCGTCGCCGAGCCCGTCGCGTTCGTTGGTCGAGCACCACGGCGTTCCGGTCGCGGGCTGGATGGCGAGGCCGACGCAGTTGCGGATGCCGGTGGCGAACAGGCTGCGGTTCTTGCCGTCGGGATCGAACGCCAGCACGCCGGCACGGTCGGCCTCCCCGCCCCAGGCCGCGCCGAGCGGGTGCGCCTTGATCCAGGCACTGACTCCGCCGGCTGGCTCTCCCAGCGCTTCGCCGACATTGCCGGTGGAGCCGACCGACACCAGCATGCGCTTGTCGTCCCTGGTGAAGACGATATCGCGCGTCGAATGGCCGTAGCCGGCCGGCAGATCGGGCACGACGACCTGCAGCGGCCCCTGCGCCTTCATGTCGCCGGCCCGATAGGGAAAGCGCATGACGCGCTCGGTGCTCGCGACATAGATCCATTGCGGATCGCTGCTCGGGTAGAAGGCGATGCCGAAGGGATGGCCGAGACGGTCGGCGAAGATCTCGCTCGACGCGACCTTGCTGCCGTCCTCGCTCGGACGCAGCACGCGGACGCGCCCTGCCCGGGTCTCGGCAACGAAGATGTCGCCATTCGGCGCGGTGCGGAGGATGCGCGGCCCGCTCAGCCCCTCGGCGAACAGCGCGATCTTGAAACCGTCGATGACCCTCGGCACGGCGGAGGCCGGTCGTTGCATCACGCGGGAGACGTTGGCTGCGGACGCCGTCGCCCCCGGTTTGGGCAGGTCTTCGGGACGGATCAGCCTGATTGTGCCAGGTGCATCACCCTGCCAACTGCCGAACGCGTCCTTGCCTTTCAGCACAACAGGTTCGGCTGCGGCGGTGGTCGCCGCCAGCGCGCTCAAGGTCGCCACGACAGCCGTGCTGATCAGTCTCGTCATGCGGTCCTCACGCGTCTCGAACGGCCGGCAGTCTACCCCGGTCGAGGACCGGCGATCACGTGTCGCGGCGGCGGGACGCGATCACGACAGCGCCCCGAGCACGCCGCGCGTCGCCTGGTCGATCTCCTCGACATAGCGGCGGCGCGCGAAGGACTCGGTCAGGAAGCCGATCACCTTGCGGCTGTTCTCCGATTCCAGCACCGCCAGCTCTTCGGCGCCGGAATCGTCGAAGATCTTCATCGCCGTCTTGACGTTCATTTCGGGCAACAGCGCGACGTCGAAATATTTGGCGAGCTCGACCACCTGGATCTCGTCGGCGATGGAGTCCAATTCGCCCGAGAACAGATCGGGCAAGGAGACCAGCCCGCAATAATCGTCGCTGTTGTTCACCACCACCACGGCCTGGCGCGTGCCCAGCGCGAACTCGCGCCGGCAGGCCGCGATGCTGGTCGTGGTCGGCACCTTGGCGACGTCGGAGCGCATCAGCCGCTCGACCGTGAGGTTGCGCAGCCAGCCGACGTCATTGGCGCTGCGGATGGTCTCGCCGCGCAGATGCAGGCGCCAGGTCGAGAACGAGTGGCCGAACAGGACGCGGACGCACACCGACGTCACGATGCAAGCGCCCAGCACGACGGCCGTGACGTCGACGCTGCGGGTCATCTCCAGCACCAGGAACGACATCGTCAGCGGCCCGCCGACGATGGCGACACCGAGCGTCGCCATGCCGGTGAGCATCGCCACCAGCGGGTCGATCGCGAGCCCGAGGCCGGCCAGCGCGAGCAGTCCCGCAAACAGCTTGCCGAGCAGGCTGCCGACGAACAGCGAGGCGAAGAACAGACCGCCGCGGAAGCCCGAGGCCAGCGAGATCAGGCAGGCGGCGAGCTTGAGCACGATGATGGTGGCGATCATGCCGACCGCCATCTCGCGATGCAGGTCGAGCAGCATTGCGCCGTGGCCTGCCGCCAGCACCTGCGGCGTCACGATCGCCATGGCGCCGACACAGACCCCGCCGATCACCGGGCGCAGCCACACCGGAATGCGGACGAACAGCCGCTCGACCGCCGGCGAGGCACGCATCACCACGATGCCGATGCCGGCGACGAGGAGCGCCAGCACGAACAGCGCGATGTATTGCTCGAAGCCGACCGCGCCGACCTTGGCGACCTCCAGCGAATACGGCGCGCCGGCGAGATATTGCGAGGTCAGCGCACCCGCCAGCGAGGCCGCCAGGATCGGCGCCGCGCTGCCGACGGAGTAGACGCCGACGATCAGCTCATAGGCATAGAACGCCCCCGTGATCGGCGCGCCGAAAGCGGCCGCAATGGCGGCGGCCGCACCGCAGCCGAGGATGAGGCGCATATCGTTGCGGCGGAGCGTGAGATACTGCCCAAGCAGCGAGGCGACGCCGGCACCGATCTGGGTGTAGCCGGCCTCGAGCCCGACCGACGCGCCGGAGCCGTTGGAGACCAGGGTCTGGCCGCTCACCACGATGCTGTCGCGCATCGACAGCCGTCCGCCGCGCAGCGCATTGGCCTCGACAGGGTCGACCGCGGCCGCAATCTTCCAGCGCCGCCGCAGCCATTCCATGATGCCGAGCGCAAGGCCGCCGCAGGCGGGCGCGATCAGGGCGACGGCCGGGTTGACCGAGGTATGAGCGCTGAGCCGGACATCGATCGGAATGCCGTAGATGACCACATGCGCGACCTGCGCGATCAGGCTCATCACCGTCACGATCGCACCCGTCGCAACGCCGATCACCAGCGCCAGCGGTATCAGGTAGAACTCGTTGCTGCGCAGCAGGGCCCGCAGCCGCGTGACCACCCGGTTCGAAGCCTTGCGATCGATGATATGCGACAGCGTCGACAGCACGGAGAGCCATTTCTTCTACGATGAGGCCTCGCCGTGGCAATAACCTGTCGCAACTAGCGGAACAAGCGCGAATTCCTGTCCGATCGAAACGTGGTTGACTGGTCCGGAAAGTGGAACCGCCGCGGCTCGCGCGATCCTGCGCCTCGACTGCGCGGCACCGCCGAGGTCACAAGCGGCCCAGGTGCAAAACAACGGCGCCCGCCACGGGAGACTCCGCAACGGGCGCGCGCAACTCAAATCGAGGAGATGTCCCGTTCAGATCCGCTCGATGATGATCGCGGGTGCCATGCCACCGGCCGCGCACATCGTGACCAGGCCGCGCTTGAGATCGCGCCGCTCGAGCTCGTCGAGCAGCGTCCCGATCAGGATGGAACCGGTGGCGCCGATCGGATGTCCCAGCGCGATCGAGCCGCCGTTCACATTGACCTTGGCGCGGTCGAGCTCGAGGTCGCGGATATACTTCTCGGCGACGACGGCGAACGCCTCGTTGATCTCGAACAGGTCGATGTCATCAAGCTTGAGCCCGGCCTTGGCCAGCACCTTGCGCGTCGCCGGCACCGGGGCGTTCAGCATCAGGGTCGGGTCGTCGCCCATATTGGCCATCGCCACGACGCGTGCCCGCGGCTTCAGGCCATGGGCCTTGGCATAGGACGGCGACGCCAGCAGGATCGCCGCCGCACCGTCGACCACGCCCGAGGAGTTGCCGGCGTGATGCACGAATTCGATCTCGAGGCCGGGATAGCGCTGCAGGATCAGGTTGCGATACGTCGTGCCCTTCTCGTCCAGCGCGTAGTCGGCGATCGCCGGAAACGCCGGCGTCAGCGCGGCCAGCGCCTCGGCCGTGGTCTGCGGCCGGGGGTATTCCTCGTGGTCGAGCGCGACGCTGCCGTCCTCGCGATGCACCGGCACCAGACTCTTCTTGAAATGGCCGGCAGCGATCGCAGCCGCCGCGCGCTTCTGGCTCTCCAGCCCGAGCGCGTCGACGTCGGCGCGGGTGATGCCTTCCATGGTGGCGATGGCATCGGCGCAGACGCCCTGATGCGACTGCGGATGCAGCGCGCGCAGATGCAGATTGCCGGCATCCATCATCAGCGGCCCCTCGCCGCGCCGGCCTTCCATCGACATCATCTCGCAGCCGCCGGCGACGACGAGGTCCTCCTGCCCAGCCATGATCGAGGCCGCGGCGATGTTGACGCTGGTGATGCCGGAGCCGCAGAAGCGATCGAGCGTGACGCCGGAGGCACGGATGTCGTAGCCGGCATCGAGCGCCGACATGCGGCCGAGGTCTCCGCTCTGCGGCCCGCGCTGCGACGAGCAGCCCCAGATGATGTCATCGACATCGCCGGTATTGATGCCGGTGCGGTCGGCCAGCGCACGCAGCACGGTGGCACCGAGATGCTGCGGGTGCAGCCCGGCGAGCGCGCCCTTGCCGGCCTTGCCAATACCGCGCGGCGTTCTGCAGGCATCGATGATGAGCGCGTCGACCATGGTGTTTCCTTTGCCCGATGTTGTTGTGCGCTGACCGCGCGCGGCGTCTCGGCGGCCGCACGCCTCTCTTTGCTGTCGCATAGCACTGCGCATGCGGTCTTCACAACGGCGCTTGAAGCTGCCGGCGCATGACCAGAACGCACGCCATGGCTTTGACACAACTCACCTTTCCGTCGCACGAACAATTGCGCGGATCGGCGCGCTCGGGCTGCCTTCTCGCAGACTGGTTGAAGAGCAGCCCATCTCGCCCAGGCGCGCTGCAACGCAGCTCGAACGGAGGGTCTCGGCAACGTTGGCAGTTGGACTGCAGAGCATTGTCCAACCAAGCGAACTGACCGTTCACCCAATGCTTCTTGTCATGCTGCAGAGGCTGCAAGATCCTCGATCAGGAACGACTGGGATCACAGCGATCCGCCGGCTCGGGAGCCGGAACCCCCATGATCACGACGCCACGTTGAGAGGTCGCCCGACCTCTCCTTCGTGGCGTGACGATAGCAAACACGAACGATGCCGGAGCCTGGCGGGCAGCGCCTGCCTGTGACCGCGGCCATCCCGAGGAGGACGCTCTGATGTTGAGACGAGACCTGCTGGCCACCATGGCCGGACTGGGAGCGGCGAGCGTGCTCGGAGGCCCTGCCCTCTCCGCCGACGAGGCCAAGATCCCCAGCATCGCCGGCCCGGATCCGGCACCGAAGACCCCGAGCTTCAGGGCGCCACCGGGCAGCGTCGATACCCACACCCACATCTTCGGGCCGGCCGCGACCTATCCATTCTCGCCCACTCGCCCCTACACGCCGCCCGACGCATCGCTGGAGATGTTCCAGGCGCTGCACGCCAAGATCGGCGTCGAGCGCGCCGTCATCGTCAACGCCACCGTCCACGGCACCGACAATCGGGTCGTGACCGATGCGATCGCGCAGAGCAACGGCAACTACAAGGGCGTCGCCAACATCAACGCGGCGATGTCCGATGCCGACCTCGCGGCGCTCGGCAAGGCCGGCATCTGCGCCTGCCGGTTCGCCTTCCTCCGCCGCCTCGGCGGCGTCGGCGACATGAACGTCTTCCGCACCCTGGTGGACCGCGTCGCGGCGATCGGCTGGCACGTTGACGTTTATCTCGAGGCCGGGACGATCCAGGAATTCGTGCCGATCCTGAAGGCGCTGCCGGTCACCTATGTGATCGACCACATGGGCACGATCAGCGCCGCCAAGGGGATCGACGATGCCGGGTTCAAGGCGCTGCTCGACCTGCAGGCGAGCGACGACAAGTGCTGGATCAAGATCACCGGTCCCGAGCGCGCTTCGGCCTCCGGCCCCCCGTTCCACGACGCGGTCCCGTTCGCCCGCAAGCTGATCGACAACGCGCCGGATCGCGTCATCTGGGGCACCGACTGGCCGCATCCGAACGTCAAGATCATGCCCAATGACGGCGATCTGGTCGATCTGATCCCACTCTACGCCCCGGATCCGGCCATGCAGCGAAAGCTGCTTGTCAGCAATCCCGAACGGCTGTTCAAGTTCGAGCCCAAGAGCTGAGTCACCGCCAGCTGCGAATTCGCCCCTTCAGCGACAGGACCGATCATGACCACCACGACCCTCACCGCCGACAGCAAGGCAGGCGCCCGCCGCGGCTGGTGGAAGGAGCTTTGGGTCCAGGTCATGATCGCGATGGCAGCGGGCATCCTGCTCGGTGCCATCAAGCCGGATCTGGGCGCCCAGATGCAGCCGCTCGGCGACGCCTTCATCAAGGCGATCCGGATGCTGATCGCGCCGATCATCTTCTGCACGGTGGTCAACGGCATTGCCCACATGGCCGACATGGCCAAGGTCGGCCGCGTCGCGATCAAGGCGCTGATCTATTTCGAGGCCGTCACGACGCTGGCGCTGATCATCGGCTTGACCGCGGTGAACCTGTTTCAGCCCGGCGTCGGCATGAACGTCGACCCGGCGACGATCAACTCCGCGACGATCGAGCCCTATGTCAAGCAGACCGCTGCGGTCGGCTTCGTGCCGTTCCTGCTCAACATCATCCCGCAGACCTTCGTTGGCGCCTTTGCCGAGGGCAATATCCTGCAGGTGCTGTTCATCTCGGTCATGTGCGGCTTTGCACTGATCTGGCTCGGCGACCGCGCCAAGCCGGTGACGGACGTGATCGATGTCGCCGGCCGGATGATCTTCGGTGTCGTTCGGATCGTGATGTGGGCAGCGCCGCTGGGCGCCTTCGGCGCCATCGCCTTCACCGTCGGCAAGTTCGGCCTGGGCTCGCTGGCGAAGCTCGGCCTGCTGCTCGGCAGCTTCTATCTCACGTGCCTGATCTTCATCGCCGCCGTGCTCGGTCCGATTGCCGCCTTCACCGGCTTCAGCCTGTGGAAGCTGATCCGCTACATCAGGGACGAGGTGCTGGTCTGCATCGCCACCACGTCATCGGAGACCGTGCTGCCGCGCATGCTGGCGAAACTCGAAGCCGCTGGCTGCGAACGCAGCATCGTCGGTCTCGTCATCCCCACCGGCTATTCGTTCAATCTCGACGGCACCTGCCTCTACCTCGCGACCGCCGCGGTGTTTCTGGCGCAGGCGACCAACACGCATCTCGACATCAGCCACCAGATCGGGCTGCTGCTGATCCTGCTGGTGACGTCGAAGGGCGCGGCCGGCATCGCGGGCGCCGCCTTCGTCGTGCTGGCCGCCACGCTCGCCGCGACCGGTACGATTCCGGTCGCCAGCGTCGCGCTGGTGCTCGGCATCCATCGCCTGATGTCGCAGGGGCTGACGCCGACCAACCTGATAGGCAATGCAGTCGCCACCATCGTCATCGCGAAGTGGGAGAACGGCTTGGACGCGACATGCCTGCGCGAGGTGCTCGATGGCCGCAAGACGGCATCTGATACAAATTGACATCATCCCAGCAGTCCTGAAACGACCTCTGCCGCATTGATGCCGATCAAACGGCGCATGACCTAAAATTAATAGTTATCTCCTTCGTCTCGCTGCTGCGCTCAGCTAATGAAGCGCGGCGGACGACAGGTTGATATCCCGGCGTCGTCCAGCGAGAACGATCAGAAACGTTCACGGAGCAGACGCCTGCGGACAACGGTCCCGCATGATACCGCGTGCGAGACGATCAATCGGAGACGATCATGAACAAGCAGCTTCTGCTCAAACTTCACCGTTGGATCAGCCTCGTCTTTGCGCTGCCATTGCTTGTCATCATCGTGACCGGGCTGATCCTCTCCTTCGAGCCGATGGCGCAGGTCGCCGCCGTGAAGCCGCAAAGCGTCGATCCGGCGCGCGTGGTCGCGCTGATCAAGCAATACGATCCCGACGGCAAGGCACGCGGTCTGTCGATCGACGCCTCCACGCAGCAGCTGACCTTGCAGGGGGCGCCGGGCGCCGAGGTCGACATGACAACCGGTGCCGCCGTCGAAAAGCCGGCGATGCCCAGCGTCTTCTCGTGGGCGCGCAGGACCCACGAGCATCTGATCGGAATCCCCGGCCTCACCCTGATCTCGACCATCGCCATGATCAGCATCATGATCATCGGCATTCTGATGGGACTGCCGCGGCTGCGCAACACGCTGTCCGGCTGGCACAAGGGCACGGCCTGGTTCACGCTGCCGCTGATTTTGCTCAGCCCGCTCACCGGACTCTGCCTCGAGCTCGGCCTGACCTTCGCAGGCGGCACTCCTCCTGCCGCAGCCAAGCGCGTCTCGCTGCCTGACGCCGTCAGCATCGTCGCCAAGGACCACGACCTGTCGTCGGTGAACTCGATCGGCAATCGCGGCGGACGGATGATGGCGCGCATCATCGAGGGCGATGAGCTCAGGGCCTATGCCGTCACGTCCGACGGGCTCTCCGCGTTGCCGCGCAACTGGCCGCGCCTGCTGCATGAAGGCAACTGGTCTCTGATCGGCAGCGCGGCCAACGTTCTGATCTCGGTCGCGCTGTTCGCGCTGCTGGTCACTGGCCTGCTGATCTGGACGCAACGCCGGCTGCGGCGCCCGAGCCGCGTGCGCGACGTGCCGGCGAAGCCGGTGGTCGCATCCTCGATGCCATCCTGACCAGCGCTACGTTGCAGACGCCGGCTCGCACCGCGGGCCGGCTTCCAGCGCGATCTGCACGCGCTGCTTCGCTCGGGCCTGCCCTGGACAATGTGGGCGCGACGGCGCTTCTTCGATCATTGTGAGAAACGACGTAGCTGCCCGCCACCGCGGGAAGGGCAGCGGCGCGTTCTCGGCGTTCGTCTCGGAGCTGTCATGCCCGCGTCCCGATGCAGACGAGCGCCGGCGCCGCGCAGCGGTGCGCGAGACGTGAAGCTGTGAGCAAGCTCGCTTTGTCATCAACGTGACTTGACTAGGCCGGAACCGCCACGCATCGTCGGCGACAGAAAACGAAACGGTTTAGTTTTATGTCCGATGATGTCAAAATGTTTCATGCCTGTTTGGGGCTGGTCCCGAGATGCAGCGCGCTGCCCTTGCGGCTCGGCCTCCTCGGCTGCAGCATGCTGCTCGCGTCCTGCGCCGTCGGTCCGGACTTCATGTCTCCCGACGCGCCGGCCGCAACCGGTTATGTGGCCGAACGTCGGCTCGCCGCGACCGCCGGCGCCTCGACACCGGGCGGCAATGTGCAGAGCTTCGCGCCCGGAGGCGATCTGCCCGGCACTTGGTGGGCGCTGTTTCATTCCCGGCAGATCAACGCCTTCGTCGAGGAGGCGATTCGCAACCACCCGGACATCGAAGCCGCACAATTGGCGCTGCGTGCTGCGCGCGAGAACGCGCTATCGCAGCAGGGCGCGCTGTTTCCGCAGCTGAGCGCGAGCGGCTCGGCCGAGCGTACGCAGGCCTCCAGCACGCAGCAGGGACAATGGCCTGGTCAGACCTCGCTGTACACGCTCTATGGCACGTCGGTGAGCGTCAGCTACGCGCTCGACCTATGGGGCGGCACGCGTCGCCAGGTGGAGGCGCTGCAGGCGCAGGCCGACTACCAGGCCTTCAAGATGGAAGCGACGTATCTGTCGCTGACCGCCAATGTCGTCACCGCCGCGATCAGCGACGCCTCGTTGCGCGATCAGATTGCCGCGACGGAGGAGATCATCAAGGCGGAGACCGACCAGCTTGGCCGGATCCAACACCAGTTTGACGTCGGCGCCATCTCCAAATCCGACGTGCTGGCGCAGGAAGCAACGCTGGCGCAGGCCAAGGCGACCTTGGCGCCGCTGCAGAAGCAACTCGCACAGCAGCGCAATCAACTGATGGCCTATCTCGGCCGGCTGCCGAGCCAGGATCGCGGCGAGCATGTGACCCTCGCGGAGCTGCGGCTGCCGCGCAAACTGCCGATGTCACTGCCCTCCTCGCTCGTCCGGCAGCGTCCCGACATCCGGCAGGCCGAGGCCACGCTGCACCAGGCCACAGCGACGGTCGGCGTCGGCGTCGCCAATCTGCTGCCGCAGGTGACGCTGTCGGGCAGCTACGGCGCAAGCGGACCGGGCCGGCTGTTCTCGCCGACGACCATCGTGTGGGATGCGGCCTCGAGCGTCAGCCAGAAGCTGCTCGACGGCGGCACGCTGTATCACACCAAGGAGGCGGACGTCGCCACCTTCGAGCAGGATCTGTCGCTCTACAAGAGCACCGTCATCACGGCGTTCCAGAATGTCGCGGATTCGCTGCGCGCCATCCAGTACGACGCCGAGGCGCTGAAGGCCCAGGCCGCCGCCGAGAAGGCCACCGCCGACAGTCTCGCCATGGCGGTCGAGCAGTTCAGGAGCGGCGCGGTGCCCTACGCCAACGTCATCAACGCGCAGCAATCCTATCTCAACGCACGCGTCTCCCGCATCAAGTCGCAGGCCACGCGCTTCACCGACACCGCGGCGCTGTTCCAGGCGCTCGGCGGCGGCTGGTGGAATCGCCAGGACGAGACCCCGGCGGCGCTGCCGCGTGCCAATCCCGGTTATTTCGCCGGTCCCAATCGTACGACCCAGGAAGCAATGTAATGAAGAAACGCATGACGATCATGCTGGCCGCCATGGCGGTGCTGTTCGGCGGCCTCTACGGCTTTCAGACATTCAAGGGCATCATGATCGCCAAGGCGATCGGCGCCATGGCCAACCCGCCGCAGACGATCTCGACGGTCGTTGCGGCGACCGCAGCATGGCGCTCCAACCTCACCGCGGTCGGTTCGCTGCGCGCCGTCAACGGCGCCGATCTGGCGCTGCAGGCCGCAGGCATCGTGCAGGGCATCCAGTTCAATTCGGGCGACACCGTCGAAGCCGGCCAGCAATTGCTGCAGCTGGTCGCGACCGATGACGTCGCCAAGCTGCAGTCGCTGCAGGCGACTGCAGAGAACTATGCCATCGTCGTCAAGCGTGACGAGGAGCAGATCAAGTTCAACGCGGTCAGCCAGGCCACGCTCGACAGCGACCGCGCCAATCTGAAGAACGCGCAGGCTCTCGTGACGCAGCAGAAGGCGATCGTCGAGCAGAAGACCCTGAAGGCGCCCTTCGCCGGCCGGCTCGGCATCCGCGCCGTCGATCTCGGGCAGTATCTCGGCGCCGGCACCACCATCGTCACCCTGCAGAGCCTCGATCCGATCTTCGTCGATTTCTACCTGCCGCAGCAGTCGCTCGCCGACATTCGGATCGGCCAGGACGTCGGAATCGCCGTCGACGCCTATCCCGGCGAACGCTTCACCGGTCAGATCTCCGCGATCAACGCCAAGGTCGATTCGACGAGCCGCAACGTCCAGATTCGCGCCACCCTGCACAACGATGCGACGCGGTTGCTGCCGGGCATGTTCGCCAAGGTCGAGATCGCGACCGGCAAGCCCGAACAGCTCGTCACGCTGCCGCTGACAGCGATCGTCAGCAATCCCTATGGCGATCTCGTCTACGTGGTCGACGATCTCAAGGACGGCGAGGGCAAGGCGCGGCAGACGTTCGTGAAGAGCAAGCCGGCCAAGGGCGACCGGATCGCGATCACCGACGGCATCAAGCCGGGCGAGACGGTGGTGATCGCGGGACAGATCAAGCTGCGCAACGGCAGCCCGGTGAGAATCGACAATTCGCACGTGCCGGTCGCGGAAGCCGCGCCGGATGTCGTCGACCAATAATCCGGCCAGCCCGCACCATCAGAGTCATCACCATGCGTTTCACAGACATCTTCATCCGCCGGCCGGTGCTGGCGCTCGTGGTCAGCGCCCTTATTCTCGTGCTCGGCCTGCGTTCGATGACGACGCTCGCCATCCTGCAATATCCGCGCACGCAGAACGCGATCGTCACGGTGAGCACGGCCTATGCCGGCGCCGATAGCGACATCATCGCCGGCTTCATCACCACGCCGCTGGAAAATGCGATCGCCCAGGCCAACGGCATCGACTACATGACGTCGACCAGCGTCACCGGCAGCAGCACCATCACCGTGAACCTGCGGCTCAACTACGATTCCGGCAAGGCGATGACCGAGATCAACGCCAAGGTGAACTCGGTGCTGAACCAGCTGCCGACAGGCACGCAGCAGCCGACCCTGACCTTGAAGGTCGGGCAGACCATCGACTCGATGTATATCGGCTTCGCCAGCGACGTGCTGGCGCCGAACCAGATCACCGACTACCTCACCCGCGTGGTACAGCCGAAGCTGCAGGCGGTCTCCGGGGTGCAGACCGCCGAACTGCTCGGCGCCAAGAAATTCGCGCTGCGCGCCTGGCTCGACCCCGACAAGCTTGCGGCCTATGGCCTGACGGCAACCGACGTGTCGACGGCACTGTCGGGCAACGACTACATCTCCGGGCTCGGTACCACCAAGGGCCGCCTCGTGCAGGTCGATCTCGCCGCCGCGACCAACCTGCATTCGCTGGAGCAATACCGCAATCTCGTCGTCAAGCAGGTCAATGGCGCCATCATCCGCCTGCGCGATGTCGCCAATGTCACGCTCGGCAATGACGACTACGACAGCGCGACGCGCTTCAACGGCAAGACCGCGGTCTACATCGGCATCCAGGTGGCGCCAACGGCGAACCTGCTCGACGTCATCAACGGCGTGAAGGTCGTTTATCCGGAGCTGCAGCGACAGCTGCCGAACGGCATCACCAGCGAGATCCTGTACGACTCCACCGATTTCGTGAACTCGTCCATCGACGAGGTGATCCATACGCTGGTGGAGGCGATCGGGATCGTAATTGTCGTCGTCTTCATGTTCCTGGGATCGTGGCGCTCGGTGCTGATCCCGGTGATCGCCATTCCGCTGTCGCTGATCGGCACCTTCGGCCTGATGCTGCTGATGGGCTTCTCCATCAACCTGCTGACCTTGCTGGCGCTGGTGCTCGCGATCGGCCTGGTCGTCGACGACGCCATCATCGTCGTCGAGAGCGTGCACCGCCTGATCGACGAGGGTGTGCCGCCGGTCGAGGCTGCCATCCAGTCGGCGCGCGCGCTGGCGAGCCCGATCATCGCGATGACCGTGGTGCTGATCGCGGTCTACGTGCCCGTCGGCTTCCAGGGCGGCCTCACCGGCGCCCTGTTCACCGAATTCGCCTTCACGCTCGCCGGCGCCGTCACCGTCTCGGCGGTGATCGCGCTGACGCTTTCGCCGATGAACTGCGCCTGGCTGCTGCGCCGGACCGAGCGCGACGCCACCACGGTCGAGGCGCGGCTGGTGCGTGCGATCGACCACGTGCTCGAACGGCTCGCACAGGGCTATCGCCGCGGGCTCGAAAGCGTGTTCGCGACCAAGCCGGTGGTCGTGGTGTTCGCGCTGCTGCTGCTGGCGATGATCCCCTGGCTCTATGTCAGCTCCACCAGCGAGCTCGCGCCGGACGAGGACCAGGGCATCGTGCTGTCGCTGACGAATTCGGCGCCCTCGGCCACGCTCGAGCAGCGCCAGTTCTACGGCCAGCAGCTGTACGGCCTGATTGCCCAGCGGCCGGAGACGCGCACCGTGTTCCAGATCGACACCTCGACGCAGGTGATCGGCGGCTGGGTGCTCAAGCCCTGGGATCAGCGCAAGGCGACGACCAAGACCCTGCAGCCGGAATTCCAGCAGCTCCTGAACGGCATCGCCGGCGCCCGCTCGGTGGCGTTCCAGCCCTCGCCGCTGCCGGGCAGCAACGGCCTGCCGGTCCAGTTCGTGATCGGCACCACCGGCGCGTTCGGCGAGCTCAACGACGTGTCGCGCGATTTCATGGCCAAGGCGCTGGCGAGCGGCCGATTCATCTTCCTCGACAGCGATCTGAAGATCGACAAGCCGCAGACCACAGTGGTGTTCGATCGCGACAAGGCCGCCGATCTCGGCCTCAAGATGAGCGATCTCGGCGGCGCGCTCGCGACCATGCTGGGCGGCAATTATCTCGACTATTTCAGCCTGGAGGGCCGCTCCTACAAGGTGATCCCCCAGGTCCGGCAGAACGACCGCCTCACCGACAGTCAGTTGCTCGACTATTCGATCCGCACCAGCGGCAATGCCATGGTGCCGCTGTCGACCGTGGCCCGGCTCGAGCACAAGACAATCCCTGAGTCGCTCAATCACTTCCAGCAGATCAACGCGGCGACCATCTCCGGCGTGGCGATGCCGGGTATCGCGATGGGCGACGCGCTCGCCACCTTGAAGGAGATCGCGAAGTCGCTGCCATCGGGTTACTCGATCGACTATGGCGGCGCGTCGCGACAGCTCGAGCAGGAATCCGGCGGCTTCGTCACCACCTTCGTGTTCGCGCTGATCATCATCTTCCTGGCGCTCGCCGCCTTGTTCAACAGCTTCGTCGATCCGATCATCATCCTGGTGTCGGTGCCGATGTCGCTGGCGGGCGCGCTGATCTTCATCAGCCTCGGCATCGGCGGCGCCAGCATCAACATCTACACCCAGGTCGGCTTGGTCACCCTGATGGGCCTCGTCAGCAAGCACGGCATCCTGATGGTCGAGGTCGCGAACGAGCTGCGCGAACAGGGCAAGGACCGCACCGAGGCGATCATCGAAGCGGCGACCGTCCGGCTGCGGCCGATCCTGATGACCACGGCGGCGATGGTGCTCGGCGTGATCCCGCTGATCACCGCGAGCGGCGCCGGCGCGGTGTCCCGCTTCAACATGGGGCTCGTGATCGCGACCGGACTCGCGATCGGCACCCTGTTCACGCTGTTCGTGGTCCCCGTCGCCTATGCGCTGATTGCGCATCGCGGCACGGCGCACGAGGTCGCGGGTCGCGTGACCGAGGCAATCCCATAAATCGCGTGAAATATACGCGTTATTTGCAGATTCGGAAACGTGCATCGGTCACGGTTGACAAACGAAACATATAAACGATATATCGTTCGTACGAAACGGAGATCATATCGTATGAGACATCATCATTGGACATTTGGCCCCTCCCGCAGAGACGACGACAACCAGGAGCGCGGCTGGGGACATCGCGGACGTCATGGACGGCGTGGCTTCGACGAAGCCTGCGAGGAGATGCGCATGGGCGGGCGCGGCGGCGGGGTCGGCCCGCGGGCGGCCGGCCTGTTCGAGCGTGGCCGCCGCGGCGGTCGCGAGGAGTTCGGGCGTGGCGGCGGCGGCCGCTTCTTCGGTCCCGGCGATCTGCGCAGCCTGCTGCTGTGGCTGATCGGTGAGAAGCCGCGCCATGGCTATGAGCTGATCAAGGCGGTCGAACAGTTGGTCGGCGGGGCGTACTCGCCGAGCCCGGGCTCGGTCTATCCGATCCTCAATCTGCTCGAGGACATGGGCCAGATCGAAGCGGCATCGGCCGAGGGCGGCAAGAAGCTGTTCGCGATCACCGACGCCGGCCGTCAGGCGCTGAAAGAGGATGAAGCCGCCATCGATGGCCTGCTGAGCCGGCTGCGCATCATGGCCCGCACCATGGGCGGCATGCGCCCGCCGGAGCCGG
Organism: Bradyrhizobium sp. HKCCYLRH1034; assembly: GCF_051168375.1. NCBI lineage: Bacteria > Pseudomonadati > Pseudomonadota > Alphaproteobacteria > Hyphomicrobiales > Nitrobacteraceae > Bradyrhizobium > Bradyrhizobium sp. HKCCYLRH1034. The sequence continues at coordinate 638,376 of NZ_JBNPUW010000001.1, forward strand.
TGCTGCAGAGCGTGCAGACGCTAAAGATGGCGCTCAAGATGCACCGGCAGGGCTGGAGCGACGCGGAAGCGAAGCGTGTCAGCGACATCCTCACCCGCGCCATCGCCGATATCCAGGGCGACGAGGGCACCGCGAGCTGACATCAACATCAGCCAGGAGCGGAGCCGTGGCAACCGGAATTGATATCCGTGCTCGCGCCGCCCAGACGCTGCGCTCCCTCTCAACCGTTCTTCACGGCGAGAGGGTCGGGTAAGGGCAGCCGCACGGAAGTCGGTCCGAAGCGGGCCACTGACAGCCGCATCCCTCGATAGCATCCGCGGTACGGGTCCGGCGTTCGCCGGGACCCATACCGCGTGATCGTCGTTGGCAGACGACTCTCAGTCGTCGCCTTCCGATAAAGACTCTCGCAGGGGCCCTACACCGGCTCCAGCACCATCAGCCCGGTCGCCGTATTCGAGATCGGGATGTGATAGTTGGCGTGCTCCTTGCGGACCTTCTCCGGCAGGGTGCCGCGCGCGACCATCCAGTTCAGCAATTCGACGCCCTGGGTGCCCGACAGCTCGACCAGCTCGGTGGTCGAATACTTCGTCGCCCAGGCGGGATCGTCGACCATGCTGGCCATGAACTTCTCGTCGAAATCCTTGTTGATGAAGCCGGCACGCTCGCCGTCGAGCTGATGCGACAGGCCGCCGGTCCCCATCACGACGACGCGCTCGTCCTTCGGCCAGGATTGAATCGCCCGCGCCAGCGCCTGGCCGAGCTTGTAGCAGCGCGCGGCCGACGGCAGCGGCGCCTGCACCGTGTTGACGACCACGGGCACCACCCGCACCGGCCATTTCTGATCGGGCCAGCACAGCGCCATCGGCAGCGTGAAGGCGTGATCGACCACCATCTCCTGGCAGGTGGTGAGGTCGAAATCCTCCTTCACCAGATGCTCGATCAAGTGCCAGGACAATTCGCTGTCACCCTTGAAAGGCGCGGTCTGCGGAATGCCCCAGCCCTCGTCGGCATTGCTGTAGCTGTCGGCCGCGCCGACCGCGAAGGTCGGCATCTTGTCGAGGAAGAAGTTGAGGCCATGGTCGTTATAGACGAGCACGACCACATCCGGTTTGACCTTGGCGAGCCACTCGCGGACATGCGGGAAGCCGTCGAAGAACGGTTTCCAATACGGATCCTGCTGCAGGCCCTTGGCGATCGCGCCGCCAATGGCCGGAACGTGCGAGGTGGTGATGCAACCGACGATCTTTGCCATGACGATTACCCCCTCGCCGCCAGAAGCTTGGCCTTGAACTGCTCTTTCGTCAGCCCGGTCTGCTGCGCGCCGATGTCCTGCATGTCGAGCCCGAAGATGCCGGCGAACTTGGCGAGGTAGTAGGCGTTGCCGCCGGCCTCGATCAGCTCCAGCACGTTGCGGTTCCTGATCGCCGCGCGCTGCTGTGCATTGAGGCCGTATTTGGCGCAATAGCCGTCCTCGTCGGCGACGAACGCCTTGCGGTTGGCGGCATCGTTGAACGAGTAGCACATCTTGTTGAGGGCGTAGCCTTTGCGGGCCTGCTCGCCGTCGAAGATGGTGGTGCCGGGCACGGGCTGCCGGGCTGACGTGGTGGACATCTGAGCCTCCCCTGGGCGTGTTTCGGACGGCCGCGCTTGATCTGGATCAAACGCGGCGCCGTTCGTGCCCGCCAGTATCGCCGACAGACACCGTCAATAAAGGCCGCGCGACCGATCCGATCCATGAGCCAATTCGATCATTTGGACCTCGACGGCCACCTGCTGCAGCTCCTGCTCGCCGTCATCGAGGAAGGCTCGGTCACCCGCGCGGCGCAGCGGCTCGGAGTCACGCAGTCGGCCGTCAGCCATCTGCTCGACAAGCTGCGCGCGATCACCGGAGATCCGCTGTTCGTGAAGTCCGGCCGCGGCATCGTGCCGACTGCGCATGCGCAGCTCCTGGCGCTGCGCGCCCGCGCGCTGCTCGACGATCTCCGGAGCTTCTCGCACACCGCTGCGTTCGAGCCGGCGAAAATCTCCGCGCAGGTGACGATCGCGGCCAATGATCTGCAGCGCGACCTGCTGCTGCCGTCCCTGCTCCGTTACGCCCGCGCGCAGGCGCCGGGCCTCAGCCTGCGCGTGATCCCTTCCGGCGCACCGACGCCGGAGATGCTGCGCGAAGAGCACTGTCAGCTCATCATCACGCCGCGCCCGCCCGAGGGCAGCGACATCCTGCAGAAGCGGCTGTTCGAGGACAGCTATCGCGTGTTCTACGATGCGAGCCAGCGCGAGCCGCCGCAGAGCCTGGAGGACTATCTCGCCAGCGACCATGTCACGGTACTGTACGAGCCGCGGCGCCGGCTCGACATCGACGAGGTCCTGGCCGAGCGCGGCCTAGTCAGGCGGTTCGCGGCGCAGGTGCCGGGCTTCGGCGGCATCGGCCCGTTCCTGCGCGGCAGCCGCATGATCGCGACCCTGCCGAGCCTGCTGCGCGCCTACATGCTGCGCGGCCTGGCGGTGGCGCCGGTGCCCGTCCCCTGCCCGGCGATGCCGATGTACATGGTCTGGCACTTGCGACACCACGAAGATCCGATGCACCGCTGGCTGCGCCAGCAGCTCGAGATCGTGGTCGCGCCGAGCTTGGCCGCGGCCGCCGAGCACATGCCGGTGATGGCCTGACTCATCCCGAGGGGTGAGCGGCCCTCACGCCGGCGCGTGGCACACCGCCTCGATGTTGTTGCCGTCGGCGTCGCGCACGAACGCGCCGTAATAGTTCTCGTGATAATGCGGCCGCAGTCCAGGCGCGCCGTTGTCCATTCCGCCTGCGGCGATCGCCGCTTGATAGAACGCATCGACCGTGGCGCGATCCTTGGCGTGGAACGCGACATGCGTCGAGGTCGCGGCCGTCCCGCCGGTGCCGATCCAGAAATCCGGACGGCCGTCGCCGAAGCCGGCATGATCACCATGGCCGCCGGTCTGCGCGTCGGTGATCTCCATCATCAGGACATAGCCGAGCGGCGCCAGGGCGGCCGCATAGAACGCCTTGGCGCGGGCGAAGTCGGAGACAGGGAAGCCGACGTGGTCGAGCATGGTGATCCTCTCCATGGTGACCGGCGAATGCTAGCGCCGTGGGCGCACCGGCGCAACGTGTCGAACACGGCTCGATCACATCGAGAAGATGCGCCGCGCCGTTTGTTGCCCACTCGCCAGCGCCGCCTCGACCGTTCCCATGTCGCGTCCGCGATACAGCGCTTCGCCGGAGATCAGCACCCGTCCGCCATCCCGACGCGAAAGCGTATCCTGCGCCTCGTGGGATGTCAGCGTCGCATAGGAATAGGCGCCGCGCGCGAACGGATCCTTCGCCCAATCCGTGACGTGCGACGCGACGAGTTGCCGCTTCAGCGAGCACACGGGCTGTGAGAAGATGTTTGCGAGCGCCGAAAGCCCTTTTTCGATCAGCGCGTCCTCGTCGCACGCGGCGAAGGCAGCGGCCGGCGGCCCGGCGAGCCAGCCGGTCATCACCGCGTCATCGTTCGGATGCTGTGTCCACCACACCGGCACGTCGGCGTCGGACAGCACGAACAGCATGTCGGAAAGGTCCTCGGTCCGGGCCTCTCGCCACCAGCGACGCTCGAAGCGCAGCAGCAGCTTGATGACGTTGCCGAAGCCGATGGTTTCGGCTGCGGCCAATTGCGGGCGCATGGCCGGCGGCAGCGCGATGGTTCGCAGCAGCGGCAGCGGCACGGTCAGGATGACGAGATCGCCGCGCTGCGCACGGCCGTCAGCCAAGCGCACGACGACACCATCATCGGAGCTCTCCACCGCGCGGACCACCGCCTCGAGCAGCATCGCCACGCCATGCGCCCGGCACTCCGCCAGGAGATGATCGAGCAGCGCCGCGTAGCCGCCGACGATGCGCGCCTGAGCGCCGCGGTCGCCGCCCATCCATTCGTCGCGCAGCGCGAACACGCTGGCACGACCGGGATCGGCCGCGTCATAGCCCTGCACCATCCCCAAGACCGACTTGCGCAGGGCGGCAAACTCCGCGCCGGCGAAATGCCGATCGAGCAGCGCCGTCACGGTCATATCCTCGTCGAGCTGACGCGCCACGCGGTGCAACTGGCGCATCTGCCGATCAGCGGGATCCTCGCGCGAGAACGCGCCATCCGTCACGTGCCAGCGCGCGCCATCGACCGGCGTCGAGGTGAGCCCCGCCTCGACCATCAGCGCGTGGGTGACGGGCGCCTCGCCATGGATGAATTCCGCACCGGCATCCGCGCGATATCCGAACCTGCTCGCGGGCAGCGGATGGATGCGCCCGCCGCAGCGATCGCGCGCCTCCAGCAGCGTCACCTGCTGGCCTGCGCGGGCCAGTTCGCGCGCCGCCATCAGGCCCGCGGCACCGGCCCCGACGATGATGATGTGCATTCGCCGCTCAGCCATGACTTGCCTGGGCCGGCAAGGCCGAGCCGTTGGTGATCTTGTAGCGCAGCCACAGCGCGCCGCCCTCCAGCGCCGTGCTGCTTTCGAGCGTCATGGCCGTGATCGGGGCACGCTCGCCGGACTCGGCTTCCGTCGAATCGAACACGCTGGGCGCCCCCTTGGCGCCATCCACCGCCGGACACAGAACGAGGTTGAACTCGTCGACCAGGCCCGCGCGAAGGAACGCGCCGTTGGCGCCGCCACCGCCTTCGAGCAGCAGGCGTTTCACGCCGAGCTCCTGCGCGACGATCTCGAGCACGCGCGAAAGATCGAGCTTCGCCTGGCCGGCGAAGATGTACGACACGCCCTCGCCGCGCAGTCCCGAAAGATGCGCATCCGACACGGCCTCGGTCAGCACGACGACGATCGGATCGCCGCCGATGTCGGAGCGACCCCAGCAAATCTTGCCATGGGGATCGAGCACGATGCCGTAGGCCTCGGCATCGCGTCGCGCGATCCAATGGGTGCGCGGGAATCGCTCCGTCGTCTCGGCCGGATAGGCCGAGCCCTTGGCGAATTCCTGGCCGGTGACGCGGCCGATCAGCCAGGCGTCGCCGCCGAGCTTGTCATGCACCTGCTCGAACAGATCGCCCGATCCCTTCGGACGCCAGCGGCTCGGCAGGGTCCGGCCGTCGACGCTCGACGCCATCAGGCAGATGACTTCCGGTTTCATGCATCCTCCTTGTCGCCGCTGAACGGGGTCACCGAATATCGCTCCGGCGGCGTTGTCAACGAAGCGGCGTGCGTTTCGTTCGATTGCGCCGGTGCCGCTCGCCTGCGCCGTCGCTGTTACCGCACCAATTCCTGCGCTAGTTTCGGCTGCAAACGGAGCCGATCATGGACGCTGCGCCGCGCAGACGAGACGCCATCGGTTTGCGCGGGGCAGCCCTGCTGGCCGCAGCGCTTGCCGGCCTCGCGCTCTGCGTCGCCGGGATCTGGCGCCTCGAAGCCGAGCGCGCGGGCATCACGATCACCCCGCTGCAGGCAGGCACCACCCCCATCACCGTCTATCGGCGCGACGACGCGGCTGCGGCGCCCGTGGTCGTCATTGCCCACGGCTTTGCGGGCTCACGCCAGTTCATGGAGGCCTATGCGCTGACATTGGCGCGCGCGGGCTATGTCGCGGTCTCGTTCGACTTCGAGGGGCATGGCCGCAATCCGACGCCGATGTCGGGCAACGTCACGCGCATCGACGGCACGACGAAGAAGCTGATGAGCGAGATCGGTCGCGTCACCGACGCCGCGCTGTCCCTGCCGCGGAACGACGGCCGGGTGGCCCTGCTCGGACACTCGATGGCTTCCGACATCATCGTCCGCCAGGCGCTGGCCGATCCGCGTATCAGGGCGACGGTGGCGATCTCGATGTTTTCCGAGGCCGTCACGGCGAGCGCGCCGCGCAATCTGCTGATCATCACAGGCGAATGGGAGGCGGCCCTGCGCCGGGATGCGCTGCGCAACCTCCGGCTCGCCGATCCCGCCGCGCGCGAGGGCGACACCGTGGGCGATCCCGCCGCAAATGGCGGACGCCGCGCCGTCGTCGCGCCCGGAGTTGAACACGTCAGCGTGCTGTATTCGACGACCGCACTGCGCGAGGCGCGCGACTGGCTCGATCGGGCGTTCGGCCGCGCCAGCAGCGGCCCGGTCGCTTCGACTGGCGGTGCGATCGCGCTGCTGCTCGCCGGCATCGTGCTGCTGGCGTGGCCCTTGGCCGAGCTGCTGCCGAAGGGTGATGCGCCGCCGCCGACAATTCCGCTGCGCAGTCTTGCGATCGCCACGCTGGTGCCGGCGGTGACGACACCGATCGTCCTGAGGTTCGTCGAGACCCGCTTCCTGCCCGTTCTGATCGCCGACTACCTCGCCGTACATCTCTTCGTGTACGGCACGCTGTCGCTCACGCTGCTACGCGCGCAGGGCGTTCACTTCGGCCGCGTGGCCTGGCTCGCGGCGCTGGCGCTGGCCGCCTACGGCATCTGCGGCTTCGGTGGCGCGCTCGACCGTTACGTCGCCTCGTTCATGCCGATCGCGGCGCGCCTGCCGATCATCGCAGCGATCGCAATGGGCGCGGTGCCCTACATGCTGGCGGACTGCATCGCCAACAGGGGCGGCCACGCCGCGCTGTGGCGCACCGTGTGGATCCGCACCGCCTTCCTGGCCTCGTTGGGCGGGGCAGTCGCGCTCGACCTCAAGCGGCTGTTCTTCCTGCTCATCATCATCCCCGTGATCGTGCTGTTCTTCATCGTGTTCGGACTGATCGGCGGCTGTGTCGGCCGCAGGACCTGCTCGCCGATGGCCGAAGGCCTCGGTCTCGGCCTGATCCTGGCGTGGTCGCTCGGGGTGTCGTTTCCGATGTTCCTGCCGGGCTAGCGTCCGTTTCCGACATGTGCGAACGAACGTGCTGTCCGACGATCCGAAACGCGGACATGAAGCACGCGCTCGTACCGCGCCGTCGCCCCTCGCAGACCCGACATGCCTCGCCGCCGATCCGATGGAGTCAGCATGGCAAAACACCGCATCTACACGACGAGCTTCGCGAGCGTGTACCGATTGTACGTCGCGAAGGCCGAGAAGAAGGGACGCACCAAGGCAGAGGTCGATCAGGTGATCTGCTGGCTGACGGGCTATGGCCAAAGCGAGCTTGAGATCCGGTTGGAGCGTCAGACGGACTTCGAGACCTTCTTCGCACAGGCGCCAGCGATGAATCCGGCGCGGACCCTGATCAAGGGCATGATCTGCGGCGTCCGCGTGGAGGATGTCGAGGAACCGACGATGCGGGAGATCCGCTACCTGGACAAGCTGGTCGATGAGCTGGCGCGGGGAAAGGCAATGGACAAGATCCTGCGCAAGGCCTGATCGTGTCTCGCGACCCGGTCTCCCTCAATCCTGCTCCTGCCCTGGCGCCGGTCGTAGCATGAAATGGCCGAAGGCCGTGGCGATCGGCTTCGTCGCATCGTCCTGCCAGGCGCGGGCCTCGAAGGCGACGACGCGGCGTCCCTGCTTGACGATCGACGCCGATGCGACGGTGTCGAGCGCGCGCCCCGACCTCAGATAGTTGATGGTGAGGCCGACCGGCTTCGGCGGCGCCGTGGCGCCGAGCTCGCGCATCACGGTGACGATCGCTGCGGTCTCGAGAAACGCACCGGTCATGCCGCCATGGATCGCAGGCAGCACGGGATTGCCGATGATCCGGCGCGAGAACGGCATCACCAGCGTGTCGTTCTCGGCGAAGCGGATGCCGAGGCAGCGCGCGAACGGACTGGTGGGAAACGGCCCCGCCGGATCGTCCGGGGCGTCGAGCGGCGGTGGCGCGCCGTCGAAGGCCGCCCGGTCGGTCAGCATGTTGGTGCGGTTGGCGCCAATCATGAAGCAGGCGGTCGCGGTGGCGACCGGTGCGGTCTCCTCCTCCTGATAGGCGGTGGCGCGCACGAAGGCGATCGAGCGCGTGACGCGGAAGCAGACCGCATGGGCCTTGATGTCGAGACCGGGGGTCGCCGGCTTCTGATAGTCGATGCGCAGATCGAGCGTGGCGATCGCGCGGCTGCCGTCGAGCGCAAGCTGCACCGCCATGCCGCAGCTCTCGTCGAGCATCGCGGTGACGACGCCGCCATGGATCACCCCGGTCTCGCTGTCGCCGACGAACACGGGACGATAAGGCAGGGTCGACCAGGCTTCGCCGGGCGCGAAGCGATCCATCCTGAGCCCGCTGATATGGCCATAGACCGAGCGGCGCTGCCCGATGGCCTCGGCAAGCACGTCGAATGCCGGCGGTGCGGCGGTGGGTGGAATGTCGGACATGCGCGATTTAGATCACGATCCCGAGGACGCACGAAGTCTTTTCCGACGGATCCGATTTGCATGCCAGCGATCCGGGCCGGATCATCGCCGTCCCTGCATCGGCACTCCTGAGCGCCGCCGGTCATGCTCACAACTCGAGGCTGCGAGAGCCCATTCCCGCAAAACTACGTGGATGAAATGTTCCGCCGGAGCCGCGCGCTTAGAACATTGGCAACCTTAATATGATCATAATTGTCTCCATCAAATCCCGGAGACCCGTCGATGCGCAGATCCACCAAGACGCCGGACGCCCCGCCGAGCAGCGGCACGGCCTCTCTACGAATTGTCCTGAGCCTGGCGCTCGTAGCCAGCGCCGGTGCGATGTGGTGGAGCAGCGGCGGCGCCAACAGCTTCTCCTTCGGCACCGGAGCGCCTTCGCTCGAGAGCCGCGTCGCCACGCTGACCTCGGAGCTGGCGCAGCTCAAGGCCGAGACCGCCCAACTGCGCGACCGCCAAAGCGACACCTCCGGCGAGCTTCTGCAATTGCGCGCCAGCCTCACCACGGCCGAAACGGGCCTGGCCGTCTTGCGCACCGCCGCCGACGAGACCGAGGCGCGCCGCCGCGATACGGCCGACAAGATCGAATCCGATCTCGCGCTGCTGAAGCGCCAGACGATCCGCCTCCGCGGCGCCCAGGAAGATGCGGCAACCGAGCTGAGCGGGCTGCGCACCGCGGCCGCGAACAGCGACATGACCATCGAGCAGCTCCGGACCTCCACCGGCGAGATGCGTCAGCAGTTGACGCGCATCGAGACCGCTCGCGAGGCGACCAGCTCGATCTCCCGCAGGCCTCACCGTGTCAGGCGCGTGGCGCGCGCGACCGAGGCGCAGCACGAGCCGCAGCCTTTCTTGATGCAGTGGCCCGGCGTCATCCCCGCAGGTCGCAACTGATTTGAAGGGCCATCCGGCCTGACCCGCGAATCGCGGTCAGGCATCAGCCCGGCTGGTCACCACCAGCCCGGCTGCACCGGCCGGTAGTAGGTCCGAGGCGGACCGCGGCGGCGCGGCGCCGCGACGGGCTGGCCATCCCAGCTGCGCTGGAAGAAGCTGCCGAAGCCGTCGTCATATTCGTCCCCGCTGGCGACGACGTCGACATTGGTCGTCGGCCGGCGCGTGATGAAGCCGCCCTGCGGCTGGTTGCTCAGCACCGCGACGAACTCAGTCCGATAATTGGTCTCGCTCGACAGCGGCTCGTCCGAGACGATGATCGAGGAGCGCGGCACGGCCGTCGGCGCGATCCGGTCGAGCACGTCCTTCGGAATGGTGATGCGGTCGAGCGCGTCCTTGGCGGTGTCGCCGTCGTCGATGGTCACCGCCGTCCAGCGCAGCTCCGCGCCGTTCTGCGCCACCGCGGTGAACACATGCGTTCCGATCGGCCGGTCGGGATCGCGGATGGTCACCGGCGCCTCGATCGAGGTGTCGAACACCTCGCCGCCGCCATCGGGGGCCGGCTTGTGCGTGTTGCGCCTGACATAGAGCATCTGCGTCGAACGGCTGATATAGACCGAGACCGGCTCGGTCGCGAGCCTGGCGTCCGTCGCAGCCTTGCTCGCATCGGCCTTCCTGGCCGCCGCCGCCTTGGCGGCATCCTTGGTCGAGGTCGCCGCAGCGAGCTTCGCGGTCGCGTCCGACTTGGCGGCCTCGAGCTGCGCTGCCGCGTCGGTCGCCTTGGCGGCGGCCTTCTGCTTCGCATCCTCGGCCAGCGTCCTGGCCTGATCGGTCTTGGCGGCGGCCAGCTTCCTGTCGGTGAATTTGAGCTCGGCCTCGGCGCGCGCCTTGGCCTGCTCCAGCTTGCGCAAGGACGCCTTCAGAGCCTTGGCCTCGCGATCGGCCGCGGCAGCCGCCGCCTTGGCCTCGTCGGCGCTCCTGGCGGCGTCCTCGGCCTCGCGGCCGAGCGTCGCGGCCCGCGAGGGCACCGCGGCGAGCGCCTGCGCATTCGGCGCGAACAGGGCGGGATGGGAGAACTCGACGGGCGCCGGGTCACCCGGCGCGATGATCACCCGCATGCCGATCCAGGTCCGGTCGAACAGCTTCTCGGCAAAGCCGTAGGGCATGCGGACGCAGCCATGCGAGGCGGCATAGCCGGGCAGCGGCCCGCCATGCAGCGCCACCCCGTTCCAGGTGATGCGCTGCATGTTCGGCATCCAGGCATCGTCGTAAAGAGTCGAGTGGTGGTCCTTGTCCTTCTCGATGATGGCGAACACGCCGGCCGGCGTCTCGCGGCCGGAGACGCCGGTCGACACCGGTGCGCGCCATATCCAGCCATCGGCGTCGTAGAACGTCACCTTCTGGGTCTTGATCGACACGATCGCCATGATCGGATCGCCATGCGCACGCGGCGCCGTCGCCTCGATCACCGGCGCCGGACGCCCCTGCCGGGCGCGGGCCTCGACGCCGCCGGACAGCGCCAGCACAGCCAGCGCCGCAATGGTCACGAAGGCGGAACTTCCCCAACGCCGCCTGGCTGGAGCGAATTGCGACGCCGTAACCTGACCAGCCATGCCCTGCCTCGATTTCAATGCCCGTTGCCGCCCGCTCAGCGCGGGCGGCCGAGCACAGTCTTTGCGCTCGATCATGTTTTTTGGGTGAAGAACCTGGTGTCCAGGCTCGTGCGGGGCGCGAAGGCCGCGAGAATCGTGACTTGCCATACCGAGCCGAGAAACCTCCAGACGTGGCCGACGTGATCCTGCCGAGACGTGCCGTGTGCACAGGCGAACCACCCGGCCCCGTCGGACCAGAGACCCGGCAGGTTCCCTGCCATCCCGCGCGCTATCAGGAGAGTGGCGATTCGATTGCGCAAAGACAAGTCACCTACTCAGCAGTCGATCCGGCTCGCCCGTCGCATCCGCTGTCGCGAGGCGCGTAACAAATCCCAATGCCAATCGAATGGCCATTCAGCGCCCGGGGGGCGGCCCGCACCGACCTCTGGACGGCGCGCGAATTGATCGGCAAAGGAACGAAACCATGATCGGCGAAGTGATCGTCGTTGGCGATCTGAAGCTGCGCAGCGACGCCTCGCTCGACACATATGAGCGGCTGGGCGAACGCATGTACGGCATCGTGAGCAGACTTCCGGGCTTCCTGTCGGTCAAGTCGTACAAGGCGCCCGATGGCGAGGAGCTGACCGTGTTCCGCTTCGCCTCGGAGGAAGCGCTCGAAGCCTGGCGGACCCATCCCGAGCATGTCGAGACCATGAAGCGAGGACATGCCGAGTTCTTCGCCAGCGGATTCCTGCAGATCTGCAAGGTCGTCCGCGAGGTCGGACCGTTCGAGCACGACTGAGCTTTTCGATCCGTCATTGTGACGGACCGCCGAGGACGCACCGGGCTGCGGCAACGGCGCGATCGATGTCGGCCTCGTTCGTCTGCCAGTTGCAGACCGAGACCCGCATGCAGCGCTTGCCGCGCCACGTCGTGCCGCCGAAGAAAGCTTCTCCGGTGGCGCAGATCGCCGCGATCACGGCATCGGTCCGGCGATCGTGATCCATTTCGGTCGCGGCTGGACGCGGATCAAGGAACCTCAACAATCCCTGATTCAGGGTCGGCTCCCACATCACGGCCGCACCGGACAGCGTTCCGATCCGCATGACCAGGGCGTGAGCATAGGCACAGCATCGGTCGACGAGGTCAGCGATGCCCCGCCGGCCGAGCTGTCGGATGGCAGCATAGGTCGGAACGGCGCGGCCACGCCGCGACCATTCGGGGGTCCAGTCGATCGGGTCGCGGGCGCCGTCGACAAACATCGTATAGCTCGTACGATGCGAGAAGGCGCTCCGATGCGCCCCGGCACCGGCCACGAACGCGTAGCCGCAATCGAATGGCGTGTTGAGCCATTTGTGGCCGTCGTTGGTCCAGGAATCCGCGAGTTCGACGCCGCGCAGCAGATGCCGGTAACGCGAACTCGCAGCCGCCCACAGGCCGAAGGCCCCGTCCACATGCACCCATGCGTCGTGCGCGCGAGCGATGGGGATCAGGTCGACAAACGGGTCGAACGCGCCGATGTTGAGGTCGCCCGCCTGCAGGACCACGATCGTCGGCTGCAGGCTGTCTGCCAACGCGCGTTCGAGCGCCGACGGCGTGAGCTGCCCTGCATCGTTGCAAGGCAGAGACTGCACCGCGTTCTTGCCGAAGCCGAGCAGGCGCAGCGCGCGCTCGACAGAGCCGTGCCGCTCGCTACTCGTGATGACGCGAATGGAAGGCGCGCCGAACAATCCCCGTTCCTCGACATCCCATCCCAGCCGCGCGAGCAAGCGATGACGCGCCGCGCCGAGACAGGTCACATGCGCCATCTGCGTGCCCGTCACGAATGCGAAACTCGCCGTCATGGGCAGCCCGAACAACTCCTTGAGCCAAGCGCCCGCAATCTCCTCGATGACGGCCTCTGCAGGACCACAGGCATTGATCGCCGCGTTCTGGTCCCAGGCGGAGACCAGCCAGTCGGCGGCCAGCGCGGCCGGCATAGTCCCGCCGATCACCCAGCCGAAAAACCGCCCGGATGTGCTGCCGAGGATTCCACCGTCGACGTCGCGAACGAGATCATCGATGACGCGCGCAGCGGCAACTCCGTCACTGGACAGCGCACGGCCTAGCCGAAGTCGTAGATCTTCAAGTGAAGCCGTCGCGTGGACCGGCGTGCTGTCCTGGCGCTCCAGATGCCGCACGGCATGCTTCAGCGCCAATTCCAAGGTCCCGATCCATTCATCGCGTCCCGGCATATATCCGTCCATTCTTGCGTCAGGTCTGCAGCGTTATATGCGTTGAAACCGCCCCGATGCTTCGCTATCGATCACACCATGAGGGACGGTCCCAACTTCGCTGCCATCGCCGCGCTGATCGGCGATCCGGCGCGCGCCAACATTCTCTCCGCACTGATGGATGGACGCGCCCTGACCGTCAGCGAGCTTGCCAGGTCGGCGGACATCGGACTTCCGACCGCCAGCGCCCACGTCAGCAAGCTCGAGCGGGCAGAATTGCTCGTCTCGGTCCGGCAGGGACGCAATCGCTATGTGCGCCTGTCCGGCGAGGACGTCGTGCACACGTTGGAGACGCTGATGCTGCTGGCGGCGCGCACGGGACATCGGCGCGTTCGCACCGGTCCGCGCGATCCCGCGCTGCGCGAGGCGCGCGTCTGCTACGATCATCTTGCCGGCGCCCGCGGTGTCCAGATGTTCGAGAGCCTGCTGCGTGGCAGGCTGCTGGAGCGCAGCGGAGATCAAGTCACGCTGACCGACGCCGGGCGACTTTTCACCGAGCAGTTCGGGATCGATCTTGGTGAGCTGCAGTCGAAGGACCGCATGACCTGCGTCAGTTGCCTCGACTGGAGCGAGCGGCGAGACCATCTCGCCGGTCGTCTCGGCTCTGCCTATCTCGCGCGGATCTTCAAACTCAAATGGGCCCACCGCGACAAGGACAGCCGCGCCGTGCTGTTCAGCCCGCAGGGGCTGCGCCAGTTCGAACGGTTGTTTCCGGTCTGAGGACCCGCCCACCCTGGCGTGGCTCGCCTGCATCAGCAGAGCGCCTTTCGCTGCGTTATTTGACCGCCTCGGCTTGCACGGCCGGCACTGCATTCCCATCCTCTGTGGAGGAGGACGGCCCGCGGCTGGGTCCTTCCCTTGCCGATGCCCGATCGCTGACGGAGATGACGCGTTGCCCGACCCGCGCGATTTTCACGTGCCTCAATCGTCCTACGCCAAGGAGGATCTCCTTCGCTCAAGCGAAGGCGGCTATTTCGGCCCGGGCAATGCGCAGCTGCCGGCGCCGCCGATGCTGATGATGGATCGTATCACCGAGCTGAGGCTCGACGGCGGGCGCTATGGCAAGGGGCGTATCGTCGCCGAGTTGGACATCACGCCCAAACTCTGGTTCTTCGAATCCCTCTTCCGCGACGATCCGGTGATGCCGGGCTGTCTTGGCCTCGACGCGATGTGGCAGATGGTGGGCTATTGGCTCGGCTGGTCGGGCTCGCCCGGCAAGGGCCGCGCCGCCGGCGTCGGAGAAGTGAGCTTTAGAGGCCAGATCACGCCGGACGTCAATTGCGTGCGCTACGAGGTCGACATGCGCCAAGTCAAACGCGGCCGCCTAGTGCTCGGCATCGCCGATGGCCGCGTGCTGGCGGACGGCGCGTGTGTTTACGAGGCCAATTCCATGAAGGTAGCGTTGACGACATCTTGAGCTTTGCTGCCGTTATGACGACAGCTGCTTCTCGAAGAACAGGTCCGGATAGGGATCGTCGTTGAAGCGATCGATCTCCGTCCAGCCGGCGCGGCGATAGAGCTGGACGGCCTCGGCGAGCGCGCTGTTGGTGTCGAGGCGAAGAATGCTGATCGAGAGCGTGCGGGCAGCCTCTTCGGCCGCATCCATCAGGCGGCGGCCAAGGCCGAGGCCGCGGGCGGCGGGCGCGACCCAGAGCCGCTTGATCTCGGCGACATCGCCGCCGCTGCCCTTCAGCCCGACACAGCCGAGCGGCAGGCCGTCGGACAATGCCACGAAGAAAGCCCCGCGCGGCGCCATCATGTCCAAGGCATCGGGATCGCGCGACAGCGACACGTCGAAGCCGCGTTCGAAGCGGCGCGACAGCTCGGCGTAGTACTCGCCGAGGCAGTAGCGCGACTGCTCGCCGCGCGGATCAACCTCATCGATGGCGATGCGGCTGCGTCCCAGCGCGGCCGCGACCAGGTCCATCGCCGCCAAGAGCGCCTCGGGCTGCCCGTGACGCGCCAGCATCGATTCGGCCTGGGCGTTGGAGAGCGTCTCATAGGCCTCGAATTCGCGCCGCCCGGCGGCTGTGAGCCTGGCGATACGGCGGCGCGCGTCGTCGGGATGCGGCCTGGTCATCACCAGCCCCTCCTCCTCCAGGCTGCGCAGCAGCCGGCTCATCAGCCCGGAATCGAGTGCGAGGTAGTCGCGCAGCTCGGCCACGTCGCTGCGGCCATGGCCGATTGCATTGAGCACGCGGGCCGCCCCGAGCGGCCGACCGCGCCCGAGAAACGAGGTGTCGAGCGCGCCGACCTCCGAGGTGACGGCGCGGTTGAAGCGGCGGACGCGGGAGATGGGGTCGAGCATAATATCTGACTTAAGTCAGATATTTCTGTCTGTCAATTGTGCCCGTAGTCGAGTGCAGGCGGCCGCTCCAGCCTCTGTCGTCGTTGCCTGCGCAAGCAGGGCATCCAGTACGCCGCAGCGTTTCGATTGATCACAACCGTCATGTCCGGTCCGCGGGTACCAAAAGCATCCCCAAGCAAAAAAGGGCGGCCCAGCCGCCGGCCGAAGCCGGTTGCCGGACCGCCAGGTTTTCCCCGGGAGGAACTCAGTTCAAAAGCTTGGCGACGTTGTCCTTGGTGACGAGGTCGAGGCCGGTGTAGATCACCTCCGGCACCTTCTCGCCCTTCTTGATCGCGAGCAGCGTGTCCATCGCCTTCTCGCCCATCTCGAACGGACGCTGGCCGGTCAGCGCGTTGGAATAGCCGTCGCGCAGCAGCTCGAGCTGCATCTTCAGCGTATCGGCAACGACCAGCGTCAGCTTGCCAGCGTCGATGTCCTTGCGGTTCTTGTTGACGAAGGCCTTGTAGCCCTCGGGCGCGAACATCGGCCAGCCGCCGATCGGCACGATGGCGCCGAGATCCGGCGTCGCGGTGCGCAGATCGGCCATCTGCTGCACGGCGAGCGCGGGATCGTCGTTGCAGAAGGTCGGCGAGCCCGCCACTTCCGTCCACTTCGAGCCCTTCAGCGCCTCGCGCACGCCGTCGACGCGCTCGGCAAGGTTCTTGGCGCCGGGACCGCCGGAGACGACGGCGTACTTGCCGCCCTCAGGCCGGAGCTCGCGGAGCTGCTTGCCGAGCGCGAGGCCGAAGTCCTTGTTGTTGGTACCGATATAGGCAATGCGCTTCGAGCCCGGCGCATCGGCGTCGAAGGTGATGACGGGAATGCCGGCCGCCGTCGCCGCCTCGATCGATTTCGTCATCGATGGAACGTCGGCGACCGAGATGGCGAGGCCGTCGACCTTCTGGGTGATGAAGTCCTGGATGATCTGCGCCTGCGTGGCCGGCTCGTGCTCGACCGGGCCCTTGTAGATGCACTCGACATTGCCGAGCTCCTTGGCGCGCTTCAGACAGCCGTCGCGCGCGACGTCGAAGAACGGATTGTTCATCGCCTTCGGCACGATGGCGAAGCGGTATTTGGTCTCGGCCTGCGCCGGGGCCATCAAAATCGCGAGCGATGCGACCGCATAGAGCAGCTTCTTCATGGGTTTCCCTCCTCCATGTCTATCCCTGATCATTGTCTGTTCCGGGTGAGGATAGACGCGATTGTCACCCCGGCCAGTATTCGTCACAGCAGGCGCGCGCGGATACGATCCACAAGCACGGCGGCGATGATGATCACGCCGACCAGGGTCTGCTGCCAGTAGGAGTTGACCTGCGCCAGCACCAGCCCGTTACGGATCACCTCAAGCAGGACGCAGCCGACGATGGCGCCGAGCGGACCGCCGAGACCACCGGCGAGGTTGGCGCCGCCGATCACGGCCGCGGCGATCACGTTGAGCTCGTAGGACGTCGCCATGTTCGCGGGCGCCGATCCGAGCCAGCCCGAGATGATGATGCCCTGCAGGCCGGCGGCAAGCGCGCCGATCACATAGACCTCGATCTTCACCCGGGGCACGGAGACGCCGGTGAGCTCCGCGGCCTTCTCGTTGCCGCCG
Organism: Bradyrhizobium sp. HKCCYLRH1034; assembly: GCF_051168375.1. NCBI lineage: Bacteria > Pseudomonadati > Pseudomonadota > Alphaproteobacteria > Hyphomicrobiales > Nitrobacteraceae > Bradyrhizobium > Bradyrhizobium sp. HKCCYLRH1034. The sequence goes on from NZ_JBNPUW010000001.1 coordinate 655,371, forward strand.
ATCGCGAACACGTGGCGGCCGAACGCGGTGTGGTGCAGCACCAGCGCCATCACCAGCGCCAGCACGATGAGATAGATGAAGGGCGCCGGCACGCCGTACACATCGCCCTGCGTCAGCGCATAGAAATAATCGGCGTCGGGGCCGCCGGGGAAGCTGCCCTTGCCGTTCGAGATCACGTAGCTGAGACCGCGCACGATCGACAGCATGCCGAGCGTGGTCACGAACGGCGACAGCCCGAGCAAGGCGATGCAGACGCCGTTGATCAGGCCGACCACCAGCGAAACCGCCAGGCCTGCCAGCACCGAGACGATCAGGATCAGGCCGGGCACGTTCGCGACCACGGTCTTGCCGTCCGCGGCGAGATGCACGAACAGCGACGACAGCGGCATCCCCGGCGTCGATAGCGTCGTCATCACCATCGAGGTGATCATCGCCGCGAAACACATCATCGAGCCGACCGACAGGTCGATGCCGCCGGTAATGATGACGAAGGTGATGCCGAGCGTCGCGATGGCGATGAAGGAGAAGTTCTTGGCGACGTTCTGCAGATTGCCTTCGGTCAGAAAATAGGGACTGGCGAAGCTCATCACGATGATGAGGGCGATGAGCGCCAGCGTAACGTAGGCCGTCTGCGAGGCGAACACGCCGCGGTGCCACCATCTGATGACGCCGACATTGGTGAAGGTGACGTCGGTGCCGGCGGAGCTGGTCTCGGATGGAACGGACATCACGCCGCCTCCTTGGCGCCAGTGATCAGCGCGGTCACTTCCTCGGGGCTGGTCTCGCCGACCGGCTTGTCGGCCTTCTTCTCGCCGCGGCGCATCACCACGACGCGATCGCACACCGCGAAGATGTCAGGCATGCGGTGCGAGATCAGGATGACGGCGATACCCTGTTCCTTCAGGCGATGGATCAGGCTCAGCACCTGCTCGACCTGGCGCACCGAGATCGCCGCGGTCGGCTCGTCCATCATCACCAGTCTGGCGTTGGACAGCCGCGTCCGCGCGATCGCCACCGCCTGGCGCTGGCCGCCCGACATGTCCTTGACGAGATCGTGCGGCCGCGTCTCGGAGCGCAGCTCGCGAAACAGCTCCAGCGCGCGCGCCTCCATGCCCTTGTGGTCGAGCAGCGCCAGCGGGCCGAAATTGCGCTTCAGCTCGCGGCCGAGAAACACGTTGGCCGCTGCCGTGAGGTTGTTGGCGAGCGCCAGGTCCTGGTACACGACCTCGATGCCGACGCTGCGCGAATCCATCGGGCGATGGAAATGCACCTCGCGGCCGCCGAAATGGATCGTGCCCTGGCTCGGCGGAAAATTGCCGGCGATGATCCGCACCAGCGTGGACTTGCCGGCGCCGTTATCGCCCATCAGGCCGACGACCTCGCCGGAGCCGATCGAAAGATCCACGCCCTGCAGCGCGCGGATCGCGCCGAACTGCTTGCCGATGCCCTTCAGCTCAAGGACCGGCTGCGCGGCGGTGCTCATCACGGCGCGCTCAGCGTCATTCGTCATCGTGCGCAGGCTGCTGTCGTCAGACATAGCGGTTCACCACGCTTTCGAGATATTCCTGCCGGCCGGACCGCGGCTGCGGATCGAGGCCGGTGTTGACGGCGCGGTCGGCGAGCTCGGCGAGCGAGCGGCGGCCGGCGAGGATCGCCTGCCCCTCGTCGCCGTCCCAGCCGGCGTAGCGCCGCGCCAGCGGCGCGGTCAGCGCACTGTCGGTCAGCATCTCGTCGGCGGCGATCAGCGCCCGCGCGCAGGCATCCATCGAGCCGACATGGGCGTGCAGCAGGTCATCCGGATCGATCGACTGCCGGCGGATCTTGGCGTCGAAATTCAGCCCGCCCGTGGTGAAGCCGCCGCCCTTGAGCATGTCGTGGAACACCAGCGCCAGCTCCGGCACGTTCATCGCGAACTGGTCGGTGTCCCAGCCGAGCAGATCGTCGCCGCGGTTGATGTCGAGGGAGCCGAACACGCCGAGCGCCTGCGCCAGCGCGATCTCGTGCTGGAACGAATGGCCGGCGAGGATGGCGTGGTTCTGCTCGATATTGAGCTTGACGTCGTTCAAAAGGTCATAGCGCCGCAGGAAGCCGTAGCAGGTGGCGACGTCGAAATCATACTGGTGCTTGGTCGGCTCCTTCGGCTTCGGCTCGATCAGCAGCGGGCCCTTGAAGCCGATCTTGTGCTTGTGCTCGACGACCAGCGCGACGAAGCGGCCGAGCTGATCGAGCTCGCGCTTCATGTCGGTGTTGAGCAGCGTCTCGTAGCCCTCGCGGCCGCCCCACAGCACGTAGTTGGCGCCGCCGAGACGATGCGTCACCTCGAGTGCGGCACGCACCTGTCCCGCCGCGTAGGTGAACACGTCCGGATCCGGATTGGTCGCGGCGCCCGCCATGTAGCGGCGATGTGAGAACAGATTGGCGGTGCCCCACAGCAGCCGCACCTTGGCAGACGCCATCTTCTGCTCGAACAGGTCGGCGATGGCGTTGAGATTGGCGACCGACTCCTTCAGCGTCGCGCCCTCCGGCGCGGCATCGACGTCGTGGAAGGTGAAGAACGGCACGTCGAGCAGCCGGAACAATTCGAACGCCACGTCGGCCTTGGCCCGCGCCATCGCCATCGCGTCGTCGCCATGCTGCCACGGCCGCAGGAAGGTCTCGCCGCCGAACGGATCGCTGCCCGGCCAGCAGAACGAATGCCAGTAGCAGACCGCGAAGCGCAGATGATCCTCCATCCGCTTGCCCCGGATGACGCGATCCTTGTCGTACCAACGGAACGACAGCGGGCTGCGTGACTCGGGCCCGCCATAGCTGACGGTCGCGCCGGTCTGGAAGAAGTGGGCCTGGACGTTCACGACGTTACTCCTTGAGAGCAGGATAGAGCTTGCGCCATTGCGCGTAGGCGGCGTCATATGCCGCGCGCTGCGGCGCGCGGGGTTCGAAACTCTGCAGCCGCTGCGGCTTGCGGCAGACATCGGCCGGTGCTGCGCCGGTCGCGGCAAGACGGCCGAGCCGCGCGGCGCCGATGGCGGCGCCGACCTCGCCCTCCTCGACCCGGTGCACGGTGACGCCGAGCACGTCGGCCATGATCTGCGCCCACAACAAAGAGCGCGAGCCGCCGCCGACGAGATCGAGCTCTGTGATCGGCTGCGCGCTGCGCGCGAGCGCGGCGAACATGTCGCGTGAGGCAAACGCCACGCCCTCCAGCACCGCCTGCACGAGATCACCGCGGCCGGCTGCGCTGCGCAGGCCGACCAAGGCGCCGGCGGCATGGGCATCGTTGTGCGGCGTGCGCTCGCCGTCGAGATAAGGCAGGAACTGCACCGGGCTCGGACGTTCGACGCTGATACCGAGCGGCGCCAGCAGTGCGGCTTCCGGCGTCTCGAGAAGGCGCGCCAGCCACGCCAGCGAGGCCGCGGCCGACAGCATCACGCCCATCTGATGCCAGAGACCGCCGAGCGCATGGCAGAACGCATGCACGGCCGCTTCCGGCGCCGGCGCGAAGCGGTCGGTCACCCGGAACAGCACGCCTGATGTGCCGAGCGACAGGAACGCATCGCCGGGCGTGATGGCGCCGAGCCCGATTGCGCTCGCCGCGTTGTCGCCGGCGCCGCCCGCGATCACGACGTCAGCGCCCATGCCCCAGCGCCGCGCCAGCTCGGGCGACAACACGGCACTGCGCTCATTGCCCTCGACGAGGCGCGGCATGTGATCGAGACCGAGCCCGGTCGCCGCCAGCAGTTTCTCCGACCAGCGCCGCGCGCCGACGTCGAGCCACAGGGTGCCCGCCGCATCCGACATGTCCTCGACCATCTCGCCGGACAGCCGATAGCGCACATAGGCCTTCGGCAGCAGCACCTTCGCGACCTCGGCAAATATCTTCGGCTCGTGCTTCGCCACCCAGACGAGCTTCGGCGCGGTGAAGCCGGGCATCGCGAGGTTGCCGGCGATGGCGTGCAGTTCGGGACAGCGGCGTTCGAGCTCGGCGCATTCGGCCTGCGAGCGGCCGTCATTCCAAAGGATCGCCGGCCGCAGCGGCCGACCGGTGCGGTTCAGCAAGGTCGCGCCGTGCATCTGGCCGGACAGGCCGATGCCGCTGACGGCAGCGGTCTCGCGCGGACGCTCCCGCGCGAGATCATCGACCGCGCCGATGACGGCCTCGACCCAGTGATCCGGATTCTGCTCGGACCACAGCGGCTGCGGATGCGACAGCGCCAGCGGCCGCGCGGCGCTCGCGATCAGCGCGCCCGTCTCGTCCTCCAGCACGGCCTTCACGCCGGATGTGCCCACATCCAGTCCGAGAAACACGTCTCCACTCCTCCCACCGACCGCAAGGCGCTTCGGCGATCTGCCGTCGCCTCGAGACCAGCGCCTCGGTCGTTTCTCATTCCGTGTTCGGGCCGACCGCGTTATCGCGGCCATCCGCTCACGGCAGATTGTCCCGCATCACGATGTCGATGCGGATCGTCTCCTGTTCGCTCAGGATCGGCTCGCCGCGCGCCAGCGCGAGGAGCACGCGCACCGCGGAGCGCGCCTCGTGTCCCGGGTTCTGCGAAATCGCCGCGTCCATCACGCCGTTCAACAGCAGCTTGCGCGTCAGTGCCGTCACGTCGTGGCCGACGAACACGATGTCGTCGGCGCGCCCCGACTCGGTCAGCGCCTTGGCGACGCCGGCCGTGCCAGCGCCGACATTGTAGAGCCCGACGATGTCACGATGCTCGGTCAGCAGCTTGCGCATGAGGTGCTCTGAGCGATCGTCCACGTCATGCCCCTCAGCGACCGGCAAAACCTCAAGTTGCCGAAACTCCGCCGCGAGGACCTGGCCGAAGCCGAAGATGCGCTCGGCATGATCGCGCAGGCTTTGCGAGCCGGCCATGATCGCGACCCGCCCCGCCCTGCCACCGGCGAAGCGTCCGACCAGCGCGCCCGCGGTGCGGCCGGCGGCGATGTTGTCGATGCCGACATAATGATGCCGTCGCGACGACGGCACGTCCGACACCAGCGTCACCACCTTGGCGCCGGACTCGACGAGATCGTTGATCGCCGCGCGCACGCTCGGATGATCGAGCGCCACCACCGCGACGCCGTCGACCTGACCGACGAGCTGCTCGAGCTTCGCGGCCAGCACGGCCGCATCGAACACGTCCGTCGTGACCACATCGACCGTGAGCCGGCGCGCGGCCATCCAGCTCGTCAGATCGCCGAGATGCGCCTGAATCTGCTGCATGAAGGGATTGGCGCCGGACGGCATCACGAAGGCAAAGCGCCGCGCGCGGGCACGGGCGAGTTCGGAGGCCGCCGCATGCGGCTGGAACGCGCTGCGCTCCATCGCGTCCTTGACGCGTCGCACCGTATCCGGGCGCACGCCGGGCCGGTTGTGCAGCACGCGATCCACAGTGGCGAGGCTCACGCCCGCCTGCCGCGCAATATCCCGCAATGTCAGCGGCGCGTTCATGCTCCTCCCCTTTGGGTTGAGGACCATAGCGCGGTTTTTGAGGTACGCAACTCATTTTTGAGGGTGGGCTGAGAAGCCGACAGACTGAGGCAGCCGGCGCCAATCCCGACAGCGCGTCCCCGATCGTCTGCCCCCTCCATCTCGAGCTGAGCGAAGTTGCACCAGCCGAAGCAGCCGCAGGCGGATGGGCACAAAGCCAATCGCCAGCCTGCCTCAAACCGCTCCCTGGGTATGGGTCCCGGCGTTCGCCGGAACCACAGCGAGGCTACCGATGCGTGGTGCCATCAAGCAGCGCAGGCGAACTGCGTCGCGTTGACCTCGCTCAGAACGGCAGCCCGACATAGTTCTCTGCCAGCGACCGCTGCGCGGCCTCGGACGAGAACAGATAGGCGAGCTCGGTGTCCTGCAGTCTGTCGTCGTAGGACAGCCGGTCGGGGAAACGATGCAAGAGCGTCGTCATCCACCAGGAGAAGCGCTGCGCCTTCCAGATCCGCGCCAGCGCCCGCTGCGAGTAGCCGTCGATGCCGCGATCGTCGCCTTTCTTGTAGTGGTCGAGCAGCGCATGATAGAGATAGTAGATGTCGGACGCAGCCGAGTTCAGCCCGCGCGCGCCGGTCGGCGGCACGATATGGGCGGCGTCGCCGGCCAGGAACAGCCTGCCGTAGCGCATCGGCTCGGCGACGAAGCTGCGCAGCGGCGCGATGCTCTTCTCGATCGAGGGCCCGGTGATCAGACGGCCAGCGATCTCCGCCGGCAGCCGGCGCTTCAGCTCCTCCCAGAACGCGTCGTCGCTCCAGTCCTCGACCTTGTCGGTGAGCGGCACCTGGACATAGTACCGGCTCAGCACCTGCGAGCGCAGCGAGCACAGCGCGAAGCCGCGCTCGTGCTTGGCATAGATCAGCTCCGGCGACACCGGCTTGGTGCGCGACAGCACGCCGAGCCAGCCGAACGGGTACACCCGCTCGTATTCGGTCAGCTTGTCGTGCGGGATCGACTTGCGGCTGACGCCATGAAAGCCGTCGGCGCCGATGATGTAGTCGCAGTCGATGCGGACGACCTCCTCGTCCTGACGGTAGGTGACGAAGGGCTTGTCGGAAGCGATGTCGTGCGGCGTCACGTCGGCCGCGTTGTGCACGACCTTGCCGCCGAGCTTGTCGCGGGCCTCGTAGAGATCGCGCGTCAACTCGGTCTGGCCATAGACCATCACCGAGTTGCCGCCGGAATATTTGTGCAGGTCGACGCGATCGAGCTTGCCGTCATGGGCGATGTAGAAACCGTGATGGATCTCGCCCTCGCGGTCCATGCGCTCGCCGCACTGCGCCTCGCGCATCAGCTCGGCAAAGCCGTGCTCGAGCACGCCGGCACGGATGCGCGACAGCACGTAGTCGCGGCTGGATTTCTCCAGGATGATCGTATCGATGCCCTGCAGATGCAGGAGCTGCGACAGCATCAGGCCCGACGGGCCTCCGCCGATGATGCAGACTTGGACTTTCATGGGCGTGTTCTCCCGGATTCGCAGACGCAGGCTTGTTTGGGTATGCTTTTCAGTCGCGGATTTTAGCAAGGAATGCGCAGGGATCACTTGGATGGACGCGGCATTCTCTTGCACTTTTCCGACACCATGCCGCGATGCACAACGAACGCCGCAATGGTATGGGGCGGCGCCGATCAGCCTGCCGGCGGCGCCGCGTCGTCTCCGACGCCCATCGCACGGCGATAGTCGCGCGGGCTCGCCCCGGTGTGCCGCTTGAAGAAGCGGCAGAAATAGGCCGGGTCCTTGAAACCGAGCTCGAACGCCAGCTTCGACACCGGCGCCGCAATATAGGTGAGCCGCCGGCACGCCTCGCGCGCGAGACGCGCATGCACGATGTCGAGCGCCGACTGGCCGGTCTCGGCCCGCGTCAACCGATTGAGCCGCTCCGGCGTCATGCCGAGTTCGTCGGCGTAGCGCGCCACCGACCAGTGATCGCGGTGATGCGCCTCGACCAGCACGATGAAGCGGGTGAACAGCGCCGCATGCCCGCTGCCGCGCCGCGCGCCTTGCGACTGCCGCGCGCTCTGCTGCGCCAGCCGCCACACGATCGAGCGTCCGAGCCAATGCGGCACCGGCGAGGCCGCGGAATCTGCCGCGGCGAACTCGTCGGCGAGGTCGACGAACAGCGCGGCGATGCGCCGCGTCGCGACCGCCTGCGCGTCGAGATGCAGGATTTGCGGCGCTGCAAACAAGTCGCGCAACGCCTCGCCGGTCGCCGGGACGTCGCCCTCCACCACCGCCCGCGGATTGAACGTCAGCACATAGCCGTCGGTGTCGCGCGAGAAGCGGAAGGCATGGACGACGCCGGGGGGAATGATCACGGCGACCGGGCCGGTACAGCGCTCGCGGCTTTCGTCCAAGGCGATCTCGGCCGGACCGGCAGCGACCCAGAGGATCTGGTGGAGGCCATGATGGGTGTGCGCCTCGATCTCCCAGCGATACAGCTTGCTGCGCACCTGGATCGGCTCGACATGCAGCATGTCCGGCTGCGCGGCCGACGCTTCGCCGTACAGCGCGAACGCGGGGATCGACGGCTTGGTGCGAAAGCGGGGCATGAGCGAGAGCTAACCCTGAATGTCGGAAAAGTACAAGTCTTGGCCGGCTTTCGTGTCTCACGCCGCGGCCAAGGCTCGGCTAGATCAGTGAAAAGAACAACAACGACCACACTCAATGGAGAGGAGGCCCAACATGTTCGCGTTCGACCCGTATTCGCCTGCGGTCGATGCCGACCCGTTCCCGTTCTACAAGACGCTGCGCGACGAGCACCCCTGCTTCTGGAGTCCGCAGGCCCAGGTGTGGATCCTGTCGCGCTATGCCGATGTGGCGGCGGCCGGAACGAACTGGCAGACCTATTCGTCGGCCAAGGGCAACCTGATGACCGAGCTGCCGAACCGTGCCGGCGCGACGCTCGGCACCACCGACCCGCCGCGCCACGACCGGCTGCGCGGCCTCGTCCAGCATGCCTTCATGAAGCGCAATCTGGAGAGCCTGTCAGGCCCGATCCGCGACATCGCGCGCGACTGCGCCGAGGCGCTGCGCGGCCAGGACCGGTTCGACTTCATCGAGGCATTCTCGTCGAAATTCACCGTGCGCGTGCTGTTCGCCGCGCTCGGCCTGCCGCTCGGCGACGAGCAGACGGTGCGCGACAAGGCGGTGCTGATGGTGCAGAGCGATCCGGTGAGCCGCGCCAAGGGACCGCAGCACATCGCAGCCTACAACTGGATGCAGGACTATGCGGCCGGCATCATCGCGGAGCGCCGCGCGCGGCCGCAGAACGACCTGATCTCGCACTTCAGCATGGCCGAGATCGACGGCGACAAGCTCGACGAGCGCGAGGTGCTGCTGACGACGACCACGCTGATCATGGCCGGCATCGAGTCGCTCGGCGGTTTCATGACGATGCTGGCGTATAATCTCGCCGATCACGCGGAGGCGCGCCGGGCCGTCGTCGCCAATCCCGACCTGATGGCGGACGCCGTGGAAGAGTCTCTGCGCTACAACACCTCGGCGCAGCGCTTCCGCCGCTGCCTGCAGAAGGACGTCACCCTGCACGGCCAGACCATGCGCGAGGGCGATTTCGTCTGCCTCGCCTACGGCTCCGCCAACCGCGACGAGCGGCAGTTTCCCAATCCGGATGTCTATGACATCAGGCGCAAGCCACGCGGCCATCTCGGCTTCGGCGGCGGCGTGCACGCCTGTCTGGGATCGGCGATCGCGCGCATGGCGATCAAGATCGCGTTCGACGAGCTGCACAAGGTCGTGCCGGACTATCGCCGCACCCAGGAGCAACTGCCCTGGATGCCGTCTTCGACCTTCCGCAGCCCGATGTATCTCGAGCTGACGGTGCATTAGTCATCGCAAGGACTAATGGCAGGCTCGCGCTCGCGCCTCGCTGACGGTACGCCCCCCTCGCCCCGCTTACGCCGGACGAGGGGCACCAACGGGTCTACAACAGCTCAAACCAGCGCGCCGAGATCCGCTGCGCTGAAGCCCTTCAGGCCCGCTTTGTCGCCGGCCTTGATCTTGGCGACCCATTCGGCATCGCTGATCAGCGCGCGGCCGACCGCGATCAGGTCGAACTCCTCCCTGGCCATGCGCTCCAGCAGCGCATCGAGATCGGCCGTCGTCGACGGCTTGCCGGCGAAGGCCGAGAAGAATTCATCGGACAAGCCGACCGAGCCGACGCTGATGGTCGCAGCGCCCGTGATCTTCTTGGCCCAGCCGGCGAAGTTCAGGCCCTTCTCGCCGTCGACGTCCGGGAATTCCGGCTCCCAGAAGCGGCGCTGCGAGCAGTGCAGGATGTCGACGCCGGCCGCGACCAGCGGCTGCAGCCAGTCGGCCATCAGCGCCGGCGTCTCGGCGAGGCGCGCCGCATAGTCCTGCTGCTTCCACTGGCTGACGCGCAGGATGATCGGGAAATCGGGACCCACCGCCTTGCGGATCGCGGCGACGATCTCGCCGGCAAAGCGGGAGCGCTCCTTGATGGTGGCGCCGCCATAGCGGTCCTCGCGCTGGTTGGTGCCGGACCAGAAGAACTCGTCGACCAGATAGCCGTGCGCACCATGGATCTCGACGGCGTCGAAGCCCGTGCGCTTGGCGTCGGCCGCGGCTTGCGCGAATGCGGCAACGGTGTCGGCGATGTCGTTCTCGGTCATCGCGTTGCCGCGCGGCTTGCCGGGCGCAACCAGCCCGGATGGGCTCTCGACCGGCGCATCGGGCTCCCAGCGGCTCATGCCCTTGGTCGAGCCGGTGTGCCAGATCTGTGGCGCGATGCGGCCGCCGGCGGTGTGCACGGCGCTCGCCACGTTCTGCCAGCCCGCCAGCGCGGCATCGCCGTGGAAGAAGGGAATATTGGGCTCGTTGCGCGAGGCCGGGCGGTTGACGACCGTGCCCTCGGTGAGGATCAGCCCCACGCCACCTTCGGCGCGGCGGCGGTAATAGGCAGCGTTGGCCTCGCCGGGAACGCCGTTCGGCGCGGCGTTGCGGGTCATCGGCGCCATGACGATGCGGTTCTTCAGCTCCAGCGACTTCAGGCGAAACGGACGAAACAGCACGCTGGTATCGAGGTCGGACATTCAGGGGGCTCCATTGCGTTCGGAACCGCTCCAGTATACTTCGTAAACCTGAAGTCAATCAGGCACCCGAAGTCGCTCAGGTATATCGGAGGAAACTGCTGTCGTGACCGCCGCATCGACATCACAGACCGCCCCGCTCCGCTGCAAGCCGCAGCACTTCTCGTCGGAATGTCCGAGCCGGGTGCTGATCGACCAGATCGCCGACAAATGGTCGATGATGGTGCTGGCCGTGCTGGACTCCGGTCCACTGCGCTTCAACGCGATCAAGAAGCAGCTCGAGGGCGTCACCCAGAAGGCGCTGACGCAATGCCTGCGCCGGCTCGAGCGCAACGGCCTCGTCGCCCGCGAGGTGATCGCGGACTCGCCGGTCGCGGTTCAGTACGAGATCACGCCGCTCGGCCGTACCCTGCAGCCCCCGTTCCGCGCGCTCTATGCCTGGACCATCGCCAAGATGCCGGAGGTCGAGCAGGCGCGGCAGGCCTTCGACGAGCGCCGGAGTCGCTAATCCCAGGCGGCCAAAGGCCGCTACTGGAAGGCCACCTCCGCGAAGCTGCGCAGCTTGCGCGAATGCAGCCGCTCCGACTCCTGATGCTTCAAGAGCTCCAGCGCCTTCAGCCCGATCTGGAGATGCTGGCCGACACGCTGGCGATAGAAGTCGCTCGCCATGCCGGCGAGCTTGATCTCGCCATGCAGCGGCTTGTCGGAGACGCAGAGCAAGGTGCCGTAGGGCACGCGGAAACGATAGCCGTTGGCGGCGATTGTGGCCGACTCCATGTCGAGCGCGATGGCGCGCGACTGCGAGAGGCGATGGATCACGGCCGGGCCGGAGATCTCCCAATTGCGGTTGTCGACGCTGGCCACGGTGCCCGTGCGCATCACCCGCTTCAGCTCGAACCCGGAATAGCCGGTGACCGTCTCCACGGCCTCCTCGAGCGCGACCTGCACCTCGGCGAGCGCCGGGATCGGCACCCAGGGTGGCAGCTCCTGGTCGAGCACATGGTCCTCGCGGACATAGCCGTGCGCCAGCACGTAATCGCCGAGCCGCTGCGTGTTGCGCAGGCCCGCGCAGTGGCCCACCATCAGCCAGGCATGCGGCCGCAGCACCGCGATGTGGTCGGTGACGTTACGCGCGTTCGACGGACCGGTACCGATGTTGATCAGCGTGATGCCCTGGTGCCCCGGCTCGACGAGATGAAGCGCCGGCATCTGCGGCGTGCGCGCCGGCGCGGAGCCGGTGGTGCCGCCGCCGAGACGGGCATTGCGGGTGATGACGTTGCCCGGCTCGACGAAGGCCTCGGCTGCGCCCTGCCCGGCCGCCAGTTGCTGGCGGCCCCAATCCGCGAAGGCGTCGACATAGAACTGGTAGTTCGTGAAGATCACGAAGTTCTGGAAATGGTCGGGATCGGTCCCGGTGTAGTGATAGAGCCGGCGCAGCGAGTAGTCGACGCGCGCGGCGCGAAACAGCGACAGCGGCTCGGGCATGCCGGGCTTCAGTCCGAGCGTGCCGTCGGCGATCGCATCGTCCATGGTCGCAAGATCCGGAGCGTCGAACACGTCGCGCAGCGAGCGCGTCACCAGCGGGCTCTCGTGGTGCGGAAGCGCCGTCTCGATGTTGATGTCGCGGCGATAGGCGAAATGCACCGGGATCGGCTCGGCCGACTCGCCGATCTCGACCGGCACGCCATGATTCTCGATCAACAGGCGGATCTGCTCGGTCAGGTACGAGCGGAACAGGTCCGGCCGCGTGACGCTGGTCTCGTGCACGCCGGGCCCCGCGACGAAGCCATAGGCGAGACGCGAGTCGAGCCGGGCGTGACTTGCGGTGGTCAGCCGCACGAAGGGATAGGTCGCGCGGATCCGTGTCGCCGGCACGACGCCGTTGGCATAGGCCTCGAAATGGCCGCGCAGGAAAGCGGTATTGCGCTCGTAGATCTCTTCGAGCCGGGCCACCGCGGCGGCCGCGTCGGTGAAGGTTTCTGTTGCCACGGGTGGCGGAGATTGGACAGTCAATGGCGATCCTTTGTATCCGGCGGACGGTCGTCGAGGCAGACTTGCGCAATCATAGAAATCACCCCTGGCTTTGCCCAGGGGGGCGGGTCACGCGACGACGCCCATGAACTGGACGTTGAGCCATGATGCGCTGCATTGCGACAAGGATTTGTGGCCGAATGTTTCAATTGCCTGTGCGCGTCATTGCTCATAAGACGGTTTCACATTGGCCGGAACAGGTCGATATCTGAAAAGGGAGGTCATCGCGCAGCATGTCGCAAGCGAATGGATTCGGATTGGCTGGCGTCATCGGCATGCCCGTCGCTCACTCCCGCTCGCCCACGATCCACAATTTCTGGCTCAATGCGCACGGCCTGCGCGGCGCCTACGTCCCGCTCGCGGTTCAGCCGGAGCGGCTGAAGGATGCGCTGGCTGGGCTGGTGGCGCTCGGATTCCGCGGCTGCAACGTGACCATGCCGCACAAGCAGACGGCGATGCCGCTGCTGCACCGGGTCAACGACACCGCACGACGCATCGGCGCCGTGAACACGATCGTGGTCGAAGCGGATGGCACGCTGAGCGGCTTCAACAATGACGGCAACGGCTTTGTCCAGAGCCTGCGCGATGCCAGGCCGAACTGGCGCGCCGACGAAGGCCCTGTTCTCTTGCTTGGGGCCGGCGGTGCAGCGCGCGCGGTCGTTGTGGCGCTGCTGGAGAATGGTGCCCGCGACATCCGCATCTGCAACCGCACCACCGAGAAGGCGCAGGCCATCGCAGCCGAATTCGGGACGGCCATCATCAGCACGGTGGCGTGGGATGATCGTTCGGCGGCAGTCGCCGATGTCGCGCTGCTCATCAACAGCACCGATCGCGGCATGATCGGAAAGCCCGCACTGGAGATCGATCTGGGACGACTGTCCGCGAAGACGCTCGTCGCGGACCTGATCTACACACCGCTCGAAACGCCCTTCCTGGTGGACGCGCGCGGGCGCGGCTGCACGACGGTGAACGGGCTCGGCCTGCTGCTCAACCAGGCCCGCCTCGCCTTCGAGGCCTGGTTCGGGGTTCTGCCCGACGTCACGCCCGAACTGATCAAGGCGATTCAGGCGACGTTCTGAACGTCGGTCAGAGAGGGCTCGACCATGGCACTTCCGGTAGGCCCCAGGATCGATTGCCACATCCACACCATCGATCCCGCGCGCTTCTCCTACGCGCCGGATACGCCCTATCGTCCGACCGGCCAGGAAATCGCGCCCGCCGCGCATCTCATTCGCGTGCTCGACGTCTTCGACGTCCGGCACGCGCTGATCGTCGCGACCAATTCCGGCTATGGCTCCGACAGCCGCATCCTGCTCGACACACTCAGGCTCGGAAATGGCAGGTTCAAGGGCGTCGCGGTCGTCGAGAAGGACGTCGACATCGGGGAACTGGAGCGGTTGAAGGCCGCAGGCGTCATCGGCGTCGCCTTCAACGTGCCGTTTCATGGCACCAACTATTACCGTGACGCCGCGCCGCTGCTGGACAGGCTGACCGACCTCGATCTGTTTCTGCAGGTCCAGGTCGAGCAGGATCAGTTGCTCGACCTGCTGCCCCTCATCGAGCGGTCGACGGTCCGCCTCGTGTTCGATCACTGCGGCCGGCCTGCCGTGGAGCATGGGCTGCAACGCCCATCCTTCCAGGCCTTGCTCGCGCTCGGCCGCAACCGCGACGCGCATGTGAAGCTGTCCGGCTACTACAAATTCGCGCGCCAGCCCTATCCGTACGCCGACACGTGGCCATTCATCGCCGCGCTGGTCGAGGCCTTCACGCTCGATCGCTGCGTGTGGGGCTCCGATTGGCCGTTCCTGCGCGCGCCCGAACGCCTCGACTACGGGCCGCTGCTGGCCGGCATTACCGAGATCTTTCCGGACCCGGACGATCAGCACCGGCTGCTATGGCGAACGCCGTCGCGACTACTGGGTTTTGCAGAGGCACCCGCAAGTTCATCATCATAAGCAAAAAACAATCGGGAGGACGTCATGAGGCATCTGGGAAGATTGAGCGGCTTGGCGGCCGCCATGTCATTGTGGACGGGTTTGGCCTGGGCAGAGAACACCGTCTACATTCCCGATGTCGTCGAGCTGTCCGGCCCCGGAGCCGTGTCGGGCACGAACTGGCGCGATGGCGTCGCCCTGGCGGTCGACGAGATCAACAATGCCGGAGGCATTCTCGGCCGCAAGATTGCGACCGAGCACCTCGACACCCAGAGCAATCCCGGCGTCTCCCGGGCCCAGGTGCAGAAGGTGCTCGACCGCGAGCCCTATGTGGTGCTGGGGCCGATCTATTCGGGCTCGGTCAAGGTCAACATGGCGCTGACGCAGCAGGCCGAGGTGCCGCAGATCGTCGGCGCCGAGGCCGCCGATATCACGACGCAAGGCAATCCCTGGATCTTCCGCACCGCCTTCGGCCAGCAGTTCAGCATGCCGAAGATCGCCAACTATCTGCATGACCAGCTGAACGTGAAGTCCGTCGCGGTGGTCTGGGTGAACAACGATTTCGGCAAAGGCGGCCGCGACAGCTTCGTCAAGGAGATGAAGGCCCGCGGCATCGAGGTGGTGTCGGACATCTCGACCGAACAGGGCCAGGTCGATTTCGGCTCCGACGTCATCAAGCTGAAGAACGTCAAGGCCGACGCGATCTTCGTCTACACCAACGAGGAAGAAAGCGCGCGTTTCCTGATCGAGGCCAAACGTCAGGGATTGTCGGTGCCGCTGTTTGGAGAGACAACGCTGCTCAGCCAGAAGGTCGTGGAGCTCGCAGGCCCCGCCGCCAACGGCGTGCGCGGCCATGTCGGCCTGAGCGCGGATGCGCCCATTCCTGCCATCCAGGCCTTTGCGAAGAAGTTCAACGAGCGCTACCGCTACTGGCCCGACCATAACGGCATCAAGGGCTATACCGCGGTCTATCTCGTCAAATACGTGACCGAGATGATCGGCAAGTTCGACGGCCACGCTTTCGGCGCCACCATGAAGGGATTGACGCTGACGCCGGACAAGGCGCCGGGCATGCTGATGGAGGCAAGCTGGGACCAGAACGGCGACATCGACCGTGAGAGCTTCCTGGCCGAGATCGTCGACGGCAAGCAGAAGATCGTCGCGACGCTGCCGAAGCTGAAGCCGTCCAAGGCGCCGTAGATCTGCGCCATCGTAGAAGCCCTCCTCACGCGCAACGCGCGCAAGGAGGGAAGAAGTATCAGCCCTTGGCGAGCTGCACGTCGAGATCGTGCAGCACCTGGTAGCAGGGCAGCACCTGGGCCACGGAGGCGTTGGGCTCGCGGCCCTCGCGGATCGCGGCGAAGAACTCGCGGTCCTGCAGCTCGATCCCGTTCATGGAGACGTCGACCTTGGAGACGTCGATCTTCTCTTCCTTGCCGTTCACCAGATCGTCGTAGCGGGCAATGTAGGTGCCGGTGTCGCCGATGTAGCGGAAGAAGGTGCCGAGCGGGCCGTCATTGTTGAACGACAGCGACAGCGTGCAGATCGCGCCATTGGCGGCCTTGAGCTGGATCGACATGTCCATGGCGATGCCCAGGGTCGGGTGGATCGGACCCTGGATCGCATTGGCCTTCACGATCGGCGAGCCCGCCTGATAGGCGAACAGGTCGACGGTGTGGGCGGCGTGGTGCCACAGCAGATGGTCGGTCCAGCTGCGTGGCTGGCCCAGCGCGTTCATGTTGGTGCGGCGGAAGAAGTAGGTCTGCACATCCATCTGCTGGATGTGGAATTCGCCGGCCTTGATCTTCTTGTGCACGAACTGGTGGCTGGGATTGAAGCGGCGGGTGTGGCCGCACATCGCGACCAGCTTGGTCTCCTTCTGCAGCTCCACCACCTGCTGCGCGTCCTTCAGCGAGTCGGCGAGCGGAATCTCGACCTGGACATGCTTGCCGGCCTTGAGGCAGTCGATCGCCTGCGCCGCATGCATCTGGGTCGGCGTGCAGAGGATGACGGCATCGACCTCCGGCAGCTTGAGGCTGTCGGCGAGCTCGGTCGAGACGTGCTTGATACCGTATTTGTCGGCGACTTCCTTGGTCTGGTCGAAGCGGCGGCCGACCAGCGACACCACCTCGACCCCGTCGATGTTCTTGATGCCGTCGAGATGCTTGATGCCGAAGGCGCCGGCGCCGGCGAGCGCGACCTTGATGGTCTTGGCCATATCAGTTGTTCTCCAGGATCAGATGGCCGACGGCCGTGTTGCTCGCCGGCACATGATAGAAGCGGTGACGCACGGTCGGCGCGTTGCCCTTCTTGGTCTCGTTGACGTCGCTCATGGCGCCGCGCGCGATCAGCCACATCACGAGCTCGATGCCCTCGCTGCCGGCCTCGCGGACGTACTCGATATGCGGCACCTCGGACAGGCCTTCCGGATCGTTGATCAGCTTGTCCAGGAACATGTTGTCCCATTCGCGATTGATCAGGCCGGCGCGCGGCCCCTGCAGCTGGTGGCTCATGCCGCCGGTGCCCCAGATCTGCACGTTGAGCGGCTCGTCATAGCTCTCGATCGCCTTGCGGATCGCCTTGCCGAGCATGAAGCAGCGGCGGCCGGACGGCACCGGATATTGCACGACGTTGACGGCGAACGGGATCACCGGGCACGGCCAGGCATCGACCTGGCCGAAGATCAGGCTGAGCGGCACGGTGAGGCCGTGATCGACGTCCATCTTGTTGACGATGGTGAGGTCGAAATCGTCCTGGATCACCGACTGCGCAATGTGCGCGGCGAGCTTCGGATGCCCGATCACCTTGGGGACCGGGCGCGGGCCCCAGCCCTCGTCGGCCGGCTGATATTCAGCCGCGGTGCCGATCGCGAACGTGGGAATCATGTCCAGGCTGAAGGCGGTCGCATGGTCGTTGAAGACCAGGAATACGACGTCCGGCTTCTGCTCCTTCTCCCACTGCTTGGCGAAGTCGTAGCCGGCGAAGACCGGCTTCCAATAATCCTCGCCGGTCTTGCCGAGGTCGAGGGCTGCGCCGATCGCCGGGACGTGCGAGGTGAAGACGCTTGCGGAGATATGGGCCATTTACTTCTTCTCCCCGGTGTAGCGGTTGCCCTCGACCGAGCGGCCGCCCTTGATCATCATCTCGCGGTACTGGTCTTCGGTCATGCCGGTCATGCTGCCGGCCATCTGCTGAAAGCTCTTGCCGTCAGTCGCGCCGATCTTGGCGAGAAAGTAGATGTTGCCGCCGAGCGCAATGCAGCGGTTGAGGTCGCGGTCGAGCACCGCCTGCTTCTGCTCCTCGCTCATCGGCCATTCGTCGAGATAGGCGCGCTCATTGGCCTTGAAGCGGGCGCGGTTCTCCGCCTTCATCAGCGACATACAGAACTGGTTGAGGTGATAGCCCATCCGCGACATGTCCGCGTCGAAGATGGTCGTGCCGGGAACGTCGGTATAGGGTTTGTCGAGCGACATCGCTTCCCTCCTTCAGGATTCGTCGGGCCAGTACAGCCGCATCGGATTGTCGACCAGGAGCTTGTGCTGCAGCTCCGCGGTGACGGCGATATGCGGAATGAAATCGACCAGCAGGCCGTCGTCGGGCATGTGGTCCTTCAGGTTCGGATGCGGCCAGTCGGTGCCCCACAGCACGCGATCCGGGAAGGTCTCGACGATGCGCTTCGCAAACGGCACCACGTCGCGATAGGCGTTCTGCTCGCCGTTCAGCGCCGGCGGCCCCTTGACCGACAGGCGCTCGGGGCAGCTCACCTTCGACCAGACGTTGCCGTGCTCGCGCATGAACTTCACGAACAGCTCGAACTCGGGACCATCGACCGGCTTGGTGACGTCGGGGCGACCCATGTGGTCGACGACCACGGTGGTCGGCAGCGAGGTGAAGAAGTCCCATAGCTCCGGCAGGTCGACGGCTTCGAAATAGATCACGACATGCCAGCCGAGCTTGCTGATGCGGTTGGCGATCTCGATCAGCTCGTCCTTGGGCGTGAAGTCGACCAGGCGCTTGACAAAATTGAAGCGGACGCCGCGCACGCCGGCGTCGTGCATCGCCTGCAGCTCGGCGTCGCTGACGCTGCGCCTGACGGTGGCAACGCCGCGGGCCTTGCCGTTCGAATGCACCAGCGCATCGACCATGGCGCGGTTGTCGGCGCCGTGACAGGTCGCCTGCACCACGACGTTGCGGGCAAAGCCGAGATGGTCGCGCAGCGCATAGAGCTGCTGCTTGGAGGCGTCGCACGGGGTGTACTTGCGCTCGGGCGCATAGGGGAATTCGGCGCCGGGGCCGAACACGTGGCAATGCGCATCGACACTGCCGGCCGGCACCTTGAAGCGCGGCTTCGACGGGCCGTCATACCAATCGAGCCATCCCGGGGTCTTCTGGAACTCCATGAGGTTCCCTACTCCTTGGACTTGATCTTGTTGAGAATGCGATCGGCCTCGGTGCGCCAGTCCGGGCTGCGCGCGAATTCCTTGGTGCCGCGGGTGCCGAACAGGCCGCCATCGGCGAGATCGGCGACCCAGGCCTGGCGCTCGGCGGTGCCTTCCGCCGACCACGGCGTCAGCCCGATGTCGCGCACGGTCTCGGCAACCTCCCTCACCTCCTCGGCGCGGCGGCGGCCATGCTCGATCACGCGCTGAAAGAAATAGGCGCCCTGCTTCTCCCAGTCGATGCCGGGGAACGTCTCCTGCAGCGAAGCCAGCACCGCGTCCTCGACGCCATAGGCGCGCGCGGTGGTGAAGCTCTCGATCACCATCGCCTCGAGGCCCTTGATCATGATGCTGCGGCACATCTTGGTCGCCGAGGCGACGCCGAGCTTGTCGCTGGCGGGCTTGGCGGCGAAGCCAAGATCGTTGAGCAGCGGCGCCAACTCGCGCGCGCCGGCGCCGCCGAGCAGCAGCGGCACCTTGATGCGATACGGCGGCACCGAGGTCATGACCGCGCCCTCGACATAGCGGCCGCCGGCGCCGTCGATCAGCGCGGCGGCGCGCTGCTTGGCGCCGGGCGAGGCCGAGTTGAAGTCGAGGAACCACGCGCCAGGCTTGATGGCTGCAGCGCAGGCCTCGGCGACGGCCACGTCCTGGCTGGCGGTCACCGCGGAGACGATGAAGTCGGCCTCCGCCGCCAGCTCCGCATGCGATGCGGCCAGCGTCACGCCGATGCTGTCGGCGTGGTCACGCATCGCGTCGCCGCGCGAGTCGGCCAGCTTGACGTCATAGGCCGAGACGCGCACGCCGTCCTTGCGCAGATCCTCGGCGAGGATCTTGCCGACCTCGCCGTAGCCGATCAGCCCGACATGCCATCGGTTCGAAGGATTTGGGTTGGACGCCGCGGTCATGCTCAATCGATGTATTTGAGCCCGGCCTTCGCCAGCGGCTCGCGCATCTTGTACATGTCGAGGCCGAGCACGCCGGACGCGAGCTTCTCGCGCTTGTCGGCCTCGTTGGCCTCGCGCGCAGCAGCGGCGTCGGCTGCCTGGTGGGCGACCGCGGCCGGCACCACGACGATGCCGTCGACATCGGCGACGATCACGTCACCCGGATTGACGGCAGCTCCGGCGCAGACGATCGGGATGTTGACCGAGCCGAGCGTGGCCTTGACGGTGCCGCGAGCCGAGATGGCGCGCGAGAACACCGGGAACTGCATCTCAGTCAGATCAGCAACGTCGCGCACGCCGCCGTCGATCACGAGGCCCTGGGCGCCGCGGGCGCGGAAGCTGGTCGCCAGCAAATCGCCGAAGAAGCCGTCGGTGTTCTCCACCGTGCAGGCGGCGACGACGACGTCGCCGGGCTGGATCTGCTCGGCCGCAACATGCAGCATCCAGTTGTCGCCGGGCTGCAGCAGCACGGTGACGGCCGTGCCGCACATTTTCGCCGTCGGATAGATCGGGCGCATGTAGCACTGCATCAGGCCGACGCGGCCCATCGCCTCGTGGATGGTGGCGACGCCGAACTTGGACAGCTTCTCCACCGCCGCCTTGTCGGCGCGGGTGATCTTCGTCTTGACGATGCCGAGATTGTTCATGGGGGTGCTCATATCGCCTGCCCTTTAGATTACTTGCCCTTGGCCTTCAACGCGGCGTCGAGCCGCGGGAACACGCGCCGTGCATTGCCTTCATAGATCTGGTGGCGCTGCTCGGGGGTCAGCTTGGCGGCCTCGATATAGCGCTTGGTGTCGTCGTAGTAGAAGCCGGTCTCCGGGTCGATGCCACGGACGGCGCCGATCATTTCCGACGCGAACAGGATGTTGTCGATCGGGATCACGCCGGTGAGCAGGTCGATGCCCGGCTGGTGATAGACACAGGTATCGAAGAAGATGTTGTTGAGCAGGTGATCCTTCAACAGCGGCTTCTTCAGCTCCTGGGCGAGGCCGCGGAACCGGCCCCAGTGATACGGCACCGCGCCGCCGCCATGCGGGATCAGGAACTTCAACGTCGGGAAGTCCTTGAACAGGTCCGACGTGAGGCACTGCATGAACGCGGTGGTGTCGGCGTTGAGGTAGTGTGCGCCCGTGGTGTGGAAGCAGGCGTTGCAGCTGGTCGAGACGTGGATCATCGCGGGGATGTCGAGCTCGACCATCTTCTCGTAGATCGGATACCAGTGCCGGTCCGACAGCGGCGGCGAGGTCCAGTGGCCGCCCGAGGGATCCGGGTTGAGGTTGATGCCGACGAAGCCGTATTCCTTGATGCACTTCTCCAGTTCGGGAATGCAGGTCTTGGGGTCGACGCCCGGCGACTGCGGCAGCATCGCGACGCCGATGAAATTGTCCGGGAACAGCTTGCTGACGCGGTAGCACAGCTCGTTGCAGATCGCGGCCCAGGTCGAGGACACCTGGAAGTCACCGATGTGGTGAGCCATGAAGCTCGCGCGCGGCGAGAACACGGTGAGGTCGCTGCCGCGCTCCTTCATCTTCTTGAGCTGGTTGCTCTCGATGCTCTCGCGCAGCTCGTCGTCGCTGATCTTGAGCTCGGAGGCCTTCGGCATGACGGACGGATCCTTGATGCCCGCGATCTGCCGGTTGCGCCACTCTTCCAGCGCCTTCGGAGCCGTCGTGTAATGGCCGTGCACGTCGATGATCACGTCAGTCTCTCCCTCAAAGCTTCTGTGTCTTGCGGTGGCGCGCGCCGCTCAATGCGCCACCACGGCGGAGCCGACATCCTCGCCGCTGCCGCGGCCTCCCGGTCCCACGACCTGCTTTACCACAAGGGCGAGCGCCGCGATCAAGCCGGGAACCGCGATCACGGTGAAAATCTCGCTGAAGGTCAGGTGGCGCGCGGTCAGCTCGGCGACCAGGAATGAGCCGGCGATACCGCCGAAGCGGCCGATGCCCATCATCCAGGCCACGCCGGTGGCCCGGCCCTGGGTCGGATAGAAGGAGGCGGCCAGCGCCGGCAGCGACGACTGCGCCGTGTTCATGACGACGCCGGCGACGAACACGATCACCACCAGGAAGCCCATGTTGCCGACCGCCTGCCCGATCAGGAAGATCGTCACCGCGGTCAGGGCGTAGCCGACCGCGACGATGCGGTTGGCGTTGAAGCGGTCCATCAGCAGGCCAAAGAACACCGCGCCGACGCCGCCGAGCGGGAACAGCGCCGAGATCAGGGTCGCGGTCTGCGGATTGAGCCCGACATCCTTGAACAGGACCGGCATCCAGTTGATCAGCGAGTAGAAGATCACGAGCCCCATGAAATAGGTGACCCACAGCATCACCGAGCCGACGCGCAGCACCGGCGACAGCACCATGCCGATGCCAGTCGCGTTGACGCGCCGGGTGGTCTCGGCGTGCTCCGGCTCCAGCATCACGAACTGGCCGACATCGGAGGCTGCAGCCGATATCCGGCGCATCACCTTGCGGACGCGCTCGACGCTCGCGCCGCGCGACAGCAGGTAGTGCACCGACTCGGGCAGGATCGCGATCAGCAGCACGGTCAGCACCAGCGGCGTGACGCCGCCGAGCACCAGCACGCTGCGCCAGCCCCATTGCGGGATCATCCACGCCGCGAGGAAGCCGCCGCAGGCCGCGCCGAGCGGAAAGCCGCAGAACATCAGGTTGGTCATGGTCGCGCGCAGCCGGCCCGGACAGTACTCGCCGAGCAGGGTCACGGCATTCGGCATGGCGGCACCGAGGCCGATGCCGGTGACGCAGCGGAGCACGGTGAGCTCGGTCAGGTTGGTCGCGAACGCCGAGGCCAGACAGGCGATGCCGAAGATCAGCACGGAGCCGACCAGCACCAGCTTGCGGCCGAGACGATCGGCGATCGGCCCCGCGAACAGCGCCCCGCCGGCAAGACCGAACAGCGCCGCGCTCAGCACCGGTCCCAGCGCCGATTTCTCGATGCCCCACTCCTTCAGGAGCGACGGCGCGATGAAGCCGATCGCCGCGGTGTCGAAGCCGTCGAGCAGCACGATGACGAAGCCGAGCGCGAAGATCAGCCACTGGAAGCCGGAGAACTTGTGGTCGTCGAGAAAGGCCTGGACGTCGACGCGGGCGGTCGTTGGCATCGCTTCTGCTTCCTTGGGTGCTGTTCTGGCGCGTTGGCCGAGGTCCGCAGGGCGCGCGATCCCTGACGGGATCGGCCCTGCTGCTTCGGCGGCTTGACCGGGTATGTGACCGAGCGCGCCGGCCCGCGCCAGCGCCCGGGGGCTTCTATCAGCTATTCCGAAACGGCATAAGATATCAGAGGAGCCATGCTGATTTTAGAATGGGTCTGAACAACTCCGCTGTTGGCTTTCGCACGGCTCAGACACCGCGGTCTCCACCCTCCCCTGCAGGGGGAGGGTCGGCTCACGGGGAGCGAAGCGAGCCGTGAGGCGGGGTGGGGTGATCTCTCCTCTGGCACCGGCGCGCGGGGAGAGATCACCCCACCCCGCTCGCCCGCTTCGCGCGCGAGCGACCCTCCCCCTCCAGGGGAGGGTAGCACTGCCCGAGCCGAGATCACCCGCGATTCACCGCGGCAGCTTCCGGATCAGCGCGGTCGCCAGCTTGATGGTCTGCTGCGCCAGCGGCGTCGGGCGCTTGTGCGCCGAGGTGACGAAGCACAGCACGCTGGTCGGGGCGGGCTCGGTCAGTGGGCGGATGGCGAGCTCGCTGGCGCGGCCCGAGGCGGCGACGCCACTCGGGGTCAGCACGGCGTGGCCGTAGCCGGCGCAGACGAGATCGATGATCGAGGGCACGCTCGACACCTCCCAGGCGATGTCGAGCTTGATCCCGGCGAGCGCCGCCTGCGTCTCCAGCAGGCGCCGCATCGCGTGCACCCGCTCCGGCATGATCAGGCTGTAGCGCGACAGCTCGGCCATCGGCAGCGGCGCGGTGACGCGGCGCTTGCCCTTGGGCGCGTGGCTCACCAGCGCCAACGGCTCCTGCAGCACCGGCGTGATCTCGATGCCGGGCTGGGCTTCCGGATTGTAGACCATGCCGACGTCGATGCGTCCGGTGGTGACCCACTCCACCACATGCGTCGACAGCCCCTCGACGACGGCCAGTCGCGCCGCCGGATACTCCTTGCGGAAGCGATCGATCAGCGGCAGCGTCAATTGCCGCGCGATGCTCGGTGGCAGGCCGATGGTGACGCGGCCGACCGGCGCATCGCGGCTGGCGCCGAGATCTTCGCGCGCATGCGCCACCAGCTGCAGCACGCCGACGCTGTGGTCGAGCAGCCGCTTGCCGGCCTCGGTCAGCGCCACGCCCCGCCCGTTGCGCGCGAACAGCTGCTGCTTCAACTCCGATTCCAGCGCCCGCACCTGCCGCGACAGCGCCGGCTGCGCCACGTCGAGCACGGACGCGGCCTTGCTGAACGAGCCGAGCTCGGCGACCTGCACGAAATATTCGAGCTGCTTGAGGTTCATGGGTGAACGCCTCGACCATCAAGCGCCAGTCTGCCGCGCTGCCCGCCCCACCCCCGACTGTCGTCCCTGCGAACGCAGGGACCCATAACCACCGGCCCTGATTGTTGAGCACGAAAGGCAACTCGGAGTCTTTTCCGACAATCGGCCGTCCGCGGTATGGGTCCCTGCGTTCGCAGGGACGACAGCGGAGGACGCGGCGGCAGCACACCCGATTGTTGACAGCTTCGCCCCATCAGCCGCCTCATCTCAATTCAGCACGTTCACCGAGAAATTCAGCGCCGACGCGAACGCGACCCAACAGGCATAGGGCACGAACAGCAGCGCCGCGATCCGGTCCTCGCGCCATTGCATCACGATGAAGGTCACGATCAGCACGAACATGCTGGCGATGATCGCGAACGCGACCCACATCAGATGCGCGGTGAAGAACACCGGCGACCAGGCGAAGTTCAGCACCAGCTGTCCCCACCACACCTGCATCACCGCACCGCTTTCGACCCGCTCATAGGTGCGCCAGCCGGCGACCGCGATCATGATGTAGAGCACGGTCCAGGCGACCGGAAACAGCCAGCCCGGCGGGGTGAACCAGGGCTTGTTGAGCGAGCCGTACCAGGCGCCGGGCATGTTGGAGGCGCCGATGATCCAGCCGCCTCCGACCACGAGAACCAGCAGGACGAGGAGATGCAGGATGGATCGGTTCATATTCCGCTCGGCGTGATTTGCAGGAGGAGGTTCTCGGTCCGGTCCGCTGGCGACCGGCAGCCATGCGGCCGAGGCACCCACGCGCGCACTGGACAGGGCTGCCCGGGACGCGTAGCCAGGACATAACACAATGCGAGGAAAAGTCAGGGTTTTCGCCTGACCACCAACGTCCAGGGGCCGGAACGCCGATCACATCTGCGCCGGGTCCTGATACCAGGAAACGGAGTTTCGTCAGTGGCTGATTCCCCGGCCCCCTCTTCAGCCATCGCCTCGATCGCGGCCGTCGAGGCCGGCCTCGCCGCCCAGGGCTATATCGCCAGCCGCCAGATCGCCACCGCCGTCTACCTGTCGCAGGCGATCGACAAGCCGATCCTGGTCGAGGGCCCAGCCGGCGTCGGCAAGACCGAGCTTGCCAAGGCGATCGCCGCCTGGCGCGGCCTCAAGATGATCCGGCTGCAATGTTATGAGGGGCTCGACGAGGCCAAGGCGCTCTACGAGTGGAAATACGCCAAGCAGCTGCTCTACACCCAGATCCTGAAGGACAAGCTCGGCGAGGTGCTCGGCGGCGCTCAGACCTTGCATGCGGCGCTCGGCCAGCTGCACGATTTCGGCGACGTGTTCTTCTCCAAGGAGTTCGTCGAGCCGCGGCCGCTGCTGCAGGCGCTGCTCGAGCCCAATGGCTGCGTGCTGCTGATCGACGAGATCGACAAGTCCGACGCCGAGTTCGAGTCGCTGCTGCTGGAGATCCTGTCGGACTTCCAGGTCACGATCCCCGAGCTCGGCAGCATCGCCGCCGCCAAGCCGCCGACCGTGATCCTGACCTCCAACTCCGAGCGCAACCTCGGCGACGCCCTGAAGCGGCGCTGCCTGCATCTGCACATCGGCTTCCCCGAGCAGCGGCTGGAAGAGCGCATCGTCGAGAGCCGCGTGCCCGGCATCTCGCAGAATCTGCGCCGGCAGCTCGTGGCCTTCATCCACGACGTCAGAACGCTCGACCTGAAGAAGCAGCCGTCGGTCAGCGAGACCATCGACTGGGCGCGCGTGCTGGTGCTGCTGCAGGCGGCCGAGCTCGGCCATGACGTGGTGAAGGATACGCTCAACGTGCTCTTGAAATACGAGTCCGACATCGAGGTGGCGCTGCCGCAGGTGACGACCTTCGTCGCCAAGGCGCAGCGCCAGAACATCTTCGGGTGAGGCTCTCATGCAGGAGAACCTGCATCGGTTCTTTCGGGCGGCGCGCGGCGCCGGCGTGCACGTGTCGCCGGCCGAGAGCATCGACGCGATGCGCGCTGTGGCGAGCGTCGGTCTCGCCGATCGCACGGTGCTGCGCGACAGCCTGCTGCTGACGCTCGCCAAGAGCGAGGACGAGAAGAAGGCGCTCGGCGCCTGCTTCGACCTGTTCTTCGCCCATGTCGATCCAACGCAGGCCGAGGCGAATGACGAGACGCAGCAGGACGCGGCGTCGAATGAGGCCCAGTCGGCCCCGCCATCCGGAGAGCCGATCGGCGGTGAGGCGGACGCGGAGCTCGGCGCTCTTGCCCAGATGCTGCTGGCGCAGAACACGGCTGACATCTCGGCCGCGATCGCCAACGCGTCCAGCGCCGTCGGGCTGTCGGAGATCCGCTACTTCACCCAGCGCGGCCTGTTCTCCAGCCGCATGCTGGAGACGATGGGGATCCAGCGGCTGCGCGACGATCTCGATAGGCTCACCGAGACCAATCCGGCGTTGGCGGAGCGGCTGCAGGCCGGGCTCGACGGCCTGCGCGACACCGTGCGCGATGCGGTCGCGCAGGCGCTCGCGCTGTACGGCCGCGAGGAGACCGAGAACCTGCGCCACGAGATCCTGCGCAACGCGCAGCTGTCGCGGATCGAGCCGCGCCAGGTCGCGGAGATGCGGGCGCTGATCCGGCAGATCGCGCGCCGCCTGCGCGAGCGCTATGCGAAGCCGCGCAAGCGCCAGCGCCGCGGCCATCTCGACGTCCGCCGCACGCTCCGCCGCAACGCGGCCTGGGGCAGCGTGCCCTTCCTCACCGCGTGGAAGCGCCGGCACCGCGACCGCCCGAAGATCGTCGCGCTGTGCGACGTCTCGGGCTCCGTCGCCCGCGTCTCGGATTTCTTCCTGCTGCTGATCCACAGCCTGCACGACGTCGTCAGCGATGTTCGCTCGTTCGCGTTCTCCGGCCACCTGATCGAGGTCAGCGAGATCCTTGAGCAGAAGCCGGCCGAGGAGGCCATGGCCGAGATCATGCACAAGGTCGGCTTCGGCTCGTCCGACTACGGCTCCTCGCTGGTGGATTTCGAGAAGCAGTTCATGTCGTCGGTGACGCCACAGACCACCGTGATCATTCTGGGTGATGCCCGCAGCAACAAGCTCGACCCACGCGCCGACATCCTCAAAGCCATCTCCGAACGCGCCAAGCGCGTGGTCTGGCTCAATCCCGAGGGCCGTATGACCTGGGGCTGGGGCGATTCAGAGATGCCGCGCTACCAGACCTTCTGCAACGTCGTGCGCCCCTGCGCGACAGCTCAGCAATTGGAACGCGCTGTGAGCGACATCGTCTCGGCGTATCAGTAGCACTCCGCTCTCCCCACGCGTCATTGCGAGCGCAGCGACGTGTCCGCCGAAGCCCTCTCGGGCGAAGGCGGAAGCAATCCAGGGCCGAGTGCGCGACTCTGGATTGCTTCGTCGCTGCGCTCCTCGCAATGACGCCGTAAGTTCGTAGGGTGGACAAAGCCGTCGTGCGGAGTAAGCCGCACGATCGCGTGCCCACCGGCGGACCGTCCGCGAACAACGGCGGGCACGGCGCGATCAGACAGTGCCAAAAAACAATCGCGATCACGGCGCGCCTTTGCCCACCCTACGCACCGGGAGCGGAGCTACCGTCCCCCCGCGGCGCGCTTCAGCAACGCCGCGCGCTGCTGATCTGTAAAAGTCACACCCGACTTCTTCTCGACCACCCGCACGGCCCATGACCGCATCGGATCGTCATCCACCCGCGCCGGCTCGCGCAGGATGGCGACGCCGATCTCCAGCATCTTGGCGTCGGCCTGATGCTCGATGCCGCCGCCCCCGGCCGTCGCCAATGCCAGCGCGCCGGCCGCGGCGCCGATGCCGGCGGCCAGCGCCGTCGTCACGAAGAGTTTCCAGTCCAAGTCCGCCCCCTGCTCTCACCCGCCACTGCGCCGTCACGCTCGAACAGGTTGATGTCTGCGACATGGCGATCCCAAGTCGTTCATTCGGCGGCAGGATCATCAGACGACCACAATTGTTCCACTAACGAAGCGACATGCCTGCGAACCGTGATGTCCTGTGTGACTGCCCGTCGCGTTACCATGTCGCAGCGCGCTGGCCTTGTGCCGTCGGGCAAATCACGACGATGCTTGCGCCCAACCTGCCCAGGCGAAGAGGGGCGTACGCGTCGTCACGATACGTGGGGCAGGCCGCGGTGGACGCCGTTGCATCATGCGCTTGTTGCGCGGACGAGTGATGTCGTGGCGTACGGTGAAGTCGTGATGTCCTGATACCCCGACGCTGGTATCACGTTCGCGACGATGCTCAGTGCATCGCGCGGATCATGGTGGCCAACAAGCCCGGCGCACCAGGGAGACCACGTATAAGCCGTCAAACATCGCGCAGGGAAGGCCGGCATGTTCGGCCCACCTGTGGTTCCTGCCCCGTGCATTTTCTGTCGCACGGGGGCCGCGGGTGTGGTGGACACCCGGCCTTCCCTGCGCCCTCGATTTTCGCCGGGGGTGATCGACCAGCAAAGCTCGGGCCGACCAGCCGCGAGAACGCGATGTCACGTTCCAAGTTCGACCGATCAAAGACCAGCCCCTGCCGGCAGCACGCGCCCTCAGCGCGGCACCACCGCAGTCGCCTCGATCTCCACCCGCGCGGCCTTCTCGACCAGCCTGACGACCTGCACCAGGGCCATCGCGGGATAATGACTGCCAAAGATCTCGCGATAGATCTTCCCAAGCTCCCTCAAATTGCCGAGATACTCATCCATGTCGACGACGTACCAGGTCAGCCGCACCAGGTGCTCCGGACGCGCATTGCCTTCAGCCAGGATCGCGGCGATGTTTTCCAGCGCCTGCCGGACCTGCGTCACAAAGCCATCGGCGAGCGTCTCGCTCGCGTCCCAACCGATCACGCCGCCGGTGACGACGATGCGCCCCTCGGCACTGATGCCGTTGGCGTAGCCCTTTGGCATCGGCCAGCCGCTCGGCTGCAGAACGCGCATGCCCTCGGCCTCATCCTGCTTCACCACGGCCAGCGTGGGCGCCTTGGTCGTGCTCACGAACGTCTCTCCTTGTCTCTCCTACGAGGCCGCGCCGGGCGACGGCGTAGCGGCAGCCTGCGCGATCTGCCGCAGGGCGAACCGCTTCAGCTTGCCGGTCTCGGTCTTGGGCAGTTGCGTCACGAACTCGATCGCGCGCGGATATTTGTACGGCGCGATCTCGCGTTTGACATGCTCCTGCAGCTCGGCCACCAGCGCCGGCGTGCCTTCCACCCCCGGCGCCAGCACGACATACGCCTTCACGACCATTCCGCGCGCGTCGTCGGGAGCACCGACGACGCCGCATTCGGCGACCGCCGCATGCGTCAAAAGCGCCGCCTCGACGTCGGTGCCGGCGATGTTGTAGCCGGACGAGACGATCATGTCGTCAGAGCGCGACTGATACCAGAAGTAGCCGTCCTCATCCATCACATAGGTGTCGCCGGTGACATTCCAGCCGTTCTGGACGTATTTGCGCTGACGCTCGTCGGCGAGATAGCGGCAGCCGGTGGGACCCCGCACCGCGAGCCGCCCCATCGTGCCCGGCGGCACGTCGTGGCCCTCGTCGTCGACGATCTTGGCCTCGTAGCCCGGCACCGGCTTGCCGGTGGCGCCGGGACGGATCTCGTCCTCGACGGCACTGATGAAGATATGCAGCATCTCGGTCGAGCCGATGCCGTCCATCAGCTTCAGCCCGGTCGCCTTCAGCCAGGCGTCGAAGGTCGGCTTCGGCAGGGTCTCACCGGCGGAGACGCATTTGCGCAGCGAGGAGATGTCGCGCCCCTCGAGCTTGCTCAGCATCGCCCGATAGGCGGTCGGCGCCGTGAAGCAGATGGTGGCCTTGTAGCGCTCGATGGCCGCGAGCAGATCGTCCGGCGAGGTCTTTTCCAGCACGACGTAGGATGCCCCGATGTGCATCGGAAACAGCACGCCGCCGAAGCCGAAGGTGAAGGCGAGCGGTGCGGTGCCGATGAAGCGGTCGCTCTGGCTGGCGCGCAGCACGTTGCGGGCGTAGCCGTCGCACACCGCGAGCATGTCGCGGTGGAAATGCATCGTGCCCTTGGGATCGCCGGTCGTGCCGGAGGTGAAGGCGATCAGGCAGAGATCGTCGGAGGCGGTATCGACCGCGGTGAACTCCGGGCTGGCATCGGCGATCAGCGCCTCCAGCGCGTTGGGCTGGCCGTTGCCCCAATAGACCACCTGCTTCAGCGCCGGCGCGATCGGGCGGGTCTTTTCCATCTCGTCGGCCAGCTTGCCGTCGCACAAGGCCAGCGCGATCTGCGCCTTCTGGATCGGATAGGACAGCTCTTTGGCGCGCAGCAGCGGCATGGTGGCGACCACGATGCCGCCGGCCTTGATGACGGCCAGATAGGCGGCAACCATCATCGGATTGTTCGCGGAGCGGAGCAGCACGCGGCCGCCGGGCACGAGACCGAGCTTGCCGACCAGAACGTTGGCGATTCTGTTCACCAGCGCCTGCAGCTCACGATAGGTGTAGCTGATGTCAGCGCTGATGATGCATGGCGCATCGCCCCGCCCCTCCTTGACCCAGCGATCGACGAAATGCGTCACGCAGTTCAGCCGCGGCGGATACTGGAATTCGGGCCGGCTGAAGACGAAGTCTGGCCACAGCTCACGCGGCGGTAGATTGTCCTGGGCGAAGGTGTCGACGTGGGCGCTATGCGCATGCGCGCTGGCGCTCTCCGGCTGCTGAACCTTGGCGGCAGTGGCCATCACACGCTCCTGTCTGAAGGGAAGGACGCCCGGCACGTTTCAGTCCTAAACATTTTAGACTTAAAACATCTAGGCGCAAGAGCCGAAGATTGTGCACTGCCCGCAAATTGTTTGAGCGCCTGCCGCGCGTGGCAGCGTGGCCTGCGACGTCCTGTCAGGCCCGCTTCAATCCTGCCGGCGCTGCACGGCCTTCTGCGCCGATCCCTTGGTCTTGGCGAGCAGCCGCATCAACTCGCGCACGTCCTTCTCCGTGAGATCGCCGAAGATGTCCGCGATCCAGGTCTCGTGCTCGGCCGCCATCTTGCGGAATTCGGCGCGGCCGAGCTTGGTCAGCCGGATCACCTGGACGCGGCGGTCGGTGTCGGAGGTGCGGCGATCCAGATGGCCGGATTCGACGAGGCGCTCGACCAGTCCGGTGACGTTGCCGTTCGAGACCATCATGCGCTTGGAGACGTCGGACAGGGTCATGCCATCAGGCGCCTTGTCGAGCTGCGCCATCAGGTCGAAACGCGGCAGGGTCACGTCGAAACGCTCGCGCAGCCGGCTGCGGATCTCGCCTTCGATCAGGGTCGTACAGGTGAGCAG
The DNA here is from genome assembly GCF_051168375.1 of Bradyrhizobium sp. HKCCYLRH1034. Classification (NCBI taxonomy): domain Bacteria; kingdom Pseudomonadati; phylum Pseudomonadota; class Alphaproteobacteria; order Hyphomicrobiales; family Nitrobacteraceae; genus Bradyrhizobium; species Bradyrhizobium sp. HKCCYLRH1034. Next base: position 687,052 of record NZ_JBNPUW010000001.1, read on the forward strand.
GCGCAGCCACAGCCGCAGCTCCTCGGCATGGTCCTCGGGCAGCTCGACGGCCTTGGTCTCGGAATCAAGCGTCATGACGGAATCACTTGGGCACGTTCAGCCTCGTCTGGCGAGGCTCGTGAGTTTGACCTTCAGGACCTCCTGGGAGCAAGGAAAAATGTACCGTCATTTTGCGCAGGACGATGAGGCGGCAATTCCTTTAACCTTCAAGCAATTGGCGCGGCGCTTGCATGCGTGCCGAAACTGCCCCTTCCGCAAGCAGCTCGCTTGCAGCTGAGGGCGTCATCAGACTAGGCTTGTGACCAAGCTGCGGTCTGGCCCATCGTTTGGTCAGGTGCAAAAAACATAAACCTGAATTTCCGCATCCCGGGGGAGTCGTCATGAAAATGAGTTCGAAGCTGGCCGGTCTCGGCGTCGGTCTTGGCATTGCCGCGAGCCTGCTCGCCCAGCCGGCGCTGGCCGACGACAAGATCAAGATCGGCGTCATCGTCACCCTCTCCGGCCCCGCCGCCGCGCTCGGCGGCCAGGTCCGCGACGGCTTCAACCTTGCCATCAAGGACCTCGGCGGCAAGATGGGCGGCAAGGACGTCGAGGTGGTCGTCGCCGACGACGAGCTGAAGCCGGACGCCGCGATCACCAAGGTCAAGGGCCTGCTCGAGCGTGACAAGGTCGACTTCGTCGTCGGTCCGATCTTCTCCAACATGCTGCAGGCGATCCACCGGCCGGTCACCGAGAACAAGACGTTCCTGATCAGCCCGAATGCCGGTCCGTCCAGCTACGCCGGCAAGGAGTGCAGCCCCTACTTCTACGTGACCTCGTACCAGAACGACCAGGTGCATGCCGTTCTCGGCAAGGTCGCGCAGGACCGCGGCTACAAGAAGATGTATCTGCTGGTTCCGAACTATCAGGCCGGGCGCGATTCCGTCGCCGGCTTCAAGCTCGACTACAAGGGCGAGATCGTCGAAGAGTCCTACGTTCCGCTCAACACGCTCGACTTCCAGCCCGAGCTGTCCAAGATCTCCTCGCAGAAGCCGGACGCCGTGTTCACCTTCATGCCGGGTGGCATGGGCGTGAACCTCGTCAAGCAGTTCAAGCAGGCCGGCCTTGCCGACACCATTCCGGTGCTCTCGGCCTTCACGGTCGACGAATCCACGCTCCCTGCGCAGCAGGATGCCGCGGTCGGAATGTTCGGCGGCGCCAACTGGGCGCCCAATTTCGACAATCCGCAGAGCAAGAAGTTCGTCGCCGGCTACGAGGCCGCCTACAACAGCGTGCCCGGCACCTACGCGATGCAGGCCTATGACGCTGCGCTGCTGATCGACAGCGCCGTGAAGGCGGTCGGCGGCAACCTCAGCAACAAGGATGCAGTGGCCGCGGCGCTGAAGAAGGCCGATTTTGCCTCGCTGCGCGGTAACTTCAAGTTCAACACCAACGGCTATCCGATCCAGGACTTCTATCTGACCAAGGTCGCCAAGCGGCCGGACGGCAAGTTCCAGACCGAGATCGTGCAGAAGGTGTTTGAAAACTACGCCGACCGCTACGCCAAGGATTGCGCGGCCAAGTAACAGCAGGGAGCGAAAACGACATGAACCATCCGGAAATCGCCGGCATCACCCGGGCCAATGAGGGCATCCAGGGCATCTCCTGGAACATTCTCGGCCAGGTCTATGTGCCGAAGAACCGCACCGAGCACAGCTTCTCCTGGCACGCGACGTTCCCGGTCGGCACCTTCGTGCCGCCGCACATCCATCCCGACCAGGACGAGTATCTCTACATCCTCGAAGGCCGGCTCGACTTCTTCCTGGATGGCGCCGAGGAATACGCCACCGCCGGCGACACGGTGCGGCTGCCGATGGGCAAGCCGCACGGCATCTTCAACAAGTCGCAGCAGACGGCAAAGACGCTGTTCTGGGTGTCGCCGACGCGGCGGCTCTACGAGCTGTTCTGGGCGATCCACAACATGCGCGAGCAGAACCCGGACGACGTGGTGAAGCTCGCCGCCGAGCACAACATCCACTTCCTGCCCCCGCCTCCGGGGGCGTGAGCCGGATCTGGCGCTTGTTTCGAACTGTTGCGCAGAACGCAGCGCGCTCCCTCTCCCCGTCCTCACGGGGAGAGAGCTGGGGTGAGGGGCAGCCCGTTCGGGCAGTCTCAGATAGTTGCTACGACGCCTGCCGCGTCACCATCCGCGCGGCAAAGCCGGCCCGGCTCGCATAACCGCGCACGATACCCTCTCGGGCCTCGTAGTTGAGGATGGTGTTGATGTCCGTGAAGCCTTGCGGCGCGAGCTGCTCGACGGCATCGATGACGCCCTCGGGGCCGCCGCGGCGGTTCGACGCGACGATCTCGGCGGTCATCGGCAGCCGCTTCTGCTCATAGGCCATCAGCGCCTGGCGCGGATGCTCGGAGCGGGCCAAGGCATCGGCGAGCGCGCGGGCATCGAGAATGGCCTGCGAGGCGCCATTGGAGCCGACCGGGTACATCGGATGCGCGGCATCGCCCAACAAGGTGACGCGGCCGCTCGACCAGTACGGCAGCGGATCGCGGTCGCAGCAGGGATATTCCCAGAACTCCGGCGTCGCCCGCACCATCGCGGCGAAGTCGACCTGGGGAATGGAGAAGCCGTTGACATGCGGCATCAGCTCGTCCGTCTTGCCGAGCCGCGACCAGTCCTCACGCCGCGGCGGCGCGGTGTTGGCATCGCCGATGCGCACCAGCACGGCCCAGTTGGTGAGGCGGGTCGCGGGGCTCGAGCCCTCGGCGATCGGATAGATCACCGCCTTGGCGTTCAGGCCGCCGGCGATGATCATCGACCGCCCGGTCAGGAACGCCGGCCAGTCGGTGGCGCCGCGCCACAGCATCAGGCCGTTCCAGCACGGCGCGCCCTCATTGGGGAACAGCGTCTGCCGGACCTTGGAATGAATGCCGTCGGCGCCGATCAGGACGTCCCCGCGGACGGTGTGAACATGAGCGCCGGTGCGGTCGAAGAAATAGGCGGTCACACCGCCCTCGTCCTGGGTGAACGAGCCGAGCCGGCAGCCGGTGTGGACCTTCTCAGGCCCGAGCCGCTGCATCACCGCCTGATGGATCACGCTCTGCAGACGGCCGCGGTGAATCGAGAATTGCGGCACGTCGTGGCCGGCGTCGAGCCCGCGGGTCTCGTGCCAGACCTCCTGGCCGCGCCGAGTCAAGTAGAACAGCTCATAGGTCCGGATGGCGACTTCGTCGAGCCGGTCGAGCAGCCCGAGCTGGGCGAGCTCCCGGATCGCGTGCGGCAGGGTGTTGATGCCGACACCGAGCTCGCGGATTGCATCCGCCTGCTCGAACAGCTCACAGTCGATGCCGCGCGCCCGCAGCATCAGGGCCGTGGTCAATCCGCCGATACCGCCGCCAACGATGATCGCCTTCATCGCCTCTACTCCACTCGTACTTCTCGTACCGGGCAGCAGCGTGGCACGGAGCCTTACTCCGCCGCAAGCGGCTTCGCAGCCTCTGCCGTCAGCTCGGCCCGCGTTTTCGGCTTAGCCTTAATCTTCAGCTCCTCGAAATCCTGCCGGTCGCGGACGCTGTTGCGGAAGATTTGCTCCTTGCCCGGCAGATATTGCGGCGGACAGAACATGTCGGCGCCGTACCAGGCCGCGGCCTTCATCGTGAAGGCGGGGTCGACCAGATGCGGACGGCCGAGCGCGACGAGATCGGCGCGGCCGGCGGCCAGGATGGTGTTGACCTGGTCGGCCGAGGTGATGTTACCGACGCACATGGTCGCGACATCAGCCTCATTGCGGACCTGATCGGAGAACGGCGTCTGGAACATGCGGCCGTAGATCGGCTTGGCCTCGCAAACGGTCTGGCCGGTCGAGACATCGACGAGATCGACGCCGGCCTCGCCGAACGCGCGGGCGATCAGCACTGCGTCGTCACCAGTGACGCCGCCGTCGGCCCAGTCGGTGGCGGAGATGCGCACCGACATCGGCTTGTGCGCCGGCCACGCCGCGCGCATGGCGGCGAAGACCTCCAACGGAAAGCGTAACCGGTTCTCCAGCGACCCGCCGTATTCGTCCGTCCGCTTGTTGGTCAGCGGCGAGATGAAGCTGGCGAGCAAATAGCCGTGGGCGCAGTGCAGTTCGAGCATGTCGAATCCGCAGCGGTTGCCACGCTCGGCCGCAGCGACGAAGTCGGCCTTGATTGCATCCATCGCCGCGCGGTCGAGCTCGCGCGGCACCCGGCTGTCCGGGAAATACGGCAATGGCGACGCCGACACCACGTCCCAGCCCCCTTGCTCCAACGGCTGGTCGATGCCGTCCCACATCAGCTTGGTCGCGCCTTTGCGGCCGGCGTGGCCGAGCTGCAGCGCGAACTTCGCTCTCGAGTTGGCGTGGACGAAATCGACGATGCGCGTCCAGGCCGCCTCCTGGGCGTCGTTCCACAAACCGGCACAGCCGGGCGTGATACGCGCATCGCGGCTCACGCAGGTCATCTCGGTGAACAGCAGGCCCGCGCCGCCGATCGCGCGCGAGCCGTAATGCACCAGATGAAAATCGCCAGGTACGCCTTCATCCGCGGAGTACATGCACATCGGCGACAGCACCGCGCGGTTCGTGACCGTCATCTCCCGCAGCTTGAACGGCTGAAACATCGGTGCGACCGGCTTCTCGACGTCGACGTCGAATCCGTTGGCGCGGACCTGCTGCGCGAAGGCCTTGTCAACCTCGGCCACGAAGTCCGGCGCGCGCAAAGTGAGATTGTCGTAGGTGATCGCTTTCGAGCGCGTCATCACGCCGAACGCGAACTGAACCGGATCGAAATCCCAGAAGCGGTCGACGTGCTCGAACCAGACCAGCGACACGTCGGCGGCGTGCTGGGTCTTCTCGACCTCCTCGCGCCGGCCATGCTCGTAAAGATCGAGCGCCGCCGGAATGTTGGGCGCGCGCTGCATGGCGTCAGCCAGCGCGATCGCGTCCTCCATCGCAAGCTTGGTGCCCGAGCCGATCGAGAAATGCGCAGTCGACTTGGCGTCACCGAGCAGCACCATGTTGTCCTTGACCCAGCGCTTGTTGCGGATCATCGGGAAATTGCGCCACATCGAGCGGTTGATCAGCAGCGGATGGTCGCCGAGGAACCAGCCGAAGATCTCCTTCATGCGGTCGGCGGATTGCCGCTCGTCGAGCCCGGTCAGGCCGGCCCGCTCGAAGGTCTCTGGATCGGTCTCGAAGATCCAGGTCGAGTGCCCCGCCTCGTATTGGTAGGCGTGCGCGATGAACGGACCCCACTCGGTCTCCTGGAAGATGAAGGTGAAGGCATCGAGCGGCTTGGTCGAGCCCATCCACGCGAACTTGTTGGCGCGCAGATCCACCTCCGGCTGGAAGTGATCGACGTACTTCTGACGGAAACGACTGTTGATGCCGTCAGACAGGATCAGGAGATCCGCATCAGCGAATTGCGACTCGTCCTCGAGGTCGACCTCGAACTGCAGGGTCACACCCAGCTCGCGCGCTCGCTCCTGCAGGATTCGCAGCAGCGTGCGGCGCGAGCAGCCGCAGAAACCATTGCCGCCGACCCGGTGGACCGTGCCGCGGAAATGCACGGCAATATCATCCCAGTAGGCGAACTCCTGGGTGATCCGCTGGTAGCTCGGCAGATCGTGCTTCTCGAAATTGTCGAGCGTGGCGTCGGAGAACACCACGCCGAAGCCGAACGTATCGTCGGCGCGGTTGCGCTCGTAGACCGCGATGTCGGCGCTGGGCCGCTGCTTCTTGAGCAATATCGCCGCATAGAGACCGGCAGGTCCGCCGCCGATGATCGCGATCTTCATGAGCGCCTCCACTGGAGAGCCGAGCCAATGAAAATTATTTTAGACCTAAAATATCTCCTGGCAAGTCCCTTCGGTTCCCGGAGCAGCTCAATTCCCCTGGAAGACCGGTTTGGACTTGGCGGCGAAGGCTTCGAAAGCGCGATTGAAATCCTCTGTTGTCATGCACAAGGCCTGGGCAACTGCCTCCGCCTCGATCGCCTCCTCCACCGACATCGCCCATTCCATGGCCAGCATGCGCTTGGTCATGGTGTTGGCGAAGGTTGGACCGTTCGCGATCTCGGTCGCCAGCGTCACCGCCTGGGTCAGCACTTCGGCCGGCGCAACGATACGGCTGAAGAAGCCCCAGCGCTCGCCTTCGTCCGCGCTCATGAAGCGGCCGGTGTAGAGCAGCTCGGAGGCGCGCGACTGGCCGATGATGCGCGGCAGGATCGCACAGGCGCCCATGTCGCAGCCGGCAAGGCCGACCTTGTTGAACAGGAAGGCGACCTTGGCACCGGTCGTGGCGAGCCGGATATCCGAGGCCATCGCGACGATCGCGCCCGCGCCGGCGCAGATGCCCTCCACGGCAGCCACGACCGGCTGAGGACAGGCGCGCATCGCCTTGACCAGATCGCCGGTCATGCGGGTGAACGCGGTCAGGCCCTTAGTGTCCATCTTCACCAGCGGACCGATGATCTCGAAAACGTCGCCGCCGGACGAGAAATTGCCGCCTGCACCGGCCACGACGATCGCCTTGACGTCATCGTCGATCGCGCAGGCCCGGAAGAAGTCGGTCAGCTCGCGATAACTCTCGAAGGTCAGCGGGTTCTTGCGCTCGGGCCGGTTCAACGTCACGGTCGCGACGCGATCCTTGACCGCAAGCAGGAAATGGCTGGGCTTGTAGTCCGCCAGCGGCACGGTGACGGGATTGGCCGGTCTCGACATGTAAGCTCCCTCTGTTCAACTGTCTTCGTTAGGCCAGGGCGCTGCGGCTCACACTTCGCCGCCGGCAACCGCGATCGCCTGCCCTGTGATCGCACCGGCACCGCTGCCGCACAGCCACAGCACGGTGTCGGCAACCTCCTGCGGCGTGATGAGACGCCCCTGCGGATTGTGCTTGGCAAGTTCGGCGATCGCTTGCTCCCGGCTGCGGCCGGTCTTTTTCATGATGTTGTCGACGCTTTCCGCGACAAGATCGGTATCGGTAAAGCCGGGACACACGGCATTGACCGTGACGCGCGTCGCGGCCAGCTCCAGCGCCAGCGATCGCGTGAGGCCGACGACCGCATGCTTGGCCGCGGTGTACGCGCTGACATAGGGATAGCCCTTGAGACCCGCGGTCGACGCCACGGCGACAATCCTGCCATAGGGCCTGCCCTTCATCGCCGGCAGCACCGCCTGCACGGCGTGTACGACGCCCATGAAGTTGATGTCCATCATGCGGTGGAACAGCGCGGTGTCGGACTTCAGGAACGGCGCCGATTCTGCGCTTCCCGCATTGGCAATCAGGATGTCGATCGGCCGACGCGCGGCGGCGCTTGCGACTGCGGCATTGAGCGCCGCCGGATCGGCAACATCGGCGATTGCGGCGTGATCTGCGCATCCGGCCGCGACCGCCTCGTCGAGCGTTGCGCCATTGCGACCGACGATCGTCACGGTTGCGCCCGCAAGCTTCAAGGCGCGCGCAATTTCGCGGCCGATGCCGCGCCCGCCCCCCGTCACCATCGCATGCGCGGCTTGCGGAAGTCCGGACATGCGTGCGCCTCCTCTGATTTCGTTGGCAGGTCTCGACGGGGAAGTTATTTTAAACTTCAAATTTTTGCAACAACACGCCGGAAGCGGCTTGACACCTCGGTTACCGCGACTAGCGTTCAAGGGCCCGGAGCGAGCAACGTAGCGGCCTCGGGCATATCTCGGAGGTCTGCGTGCCTGCGTCGCAAATCGTTACCACGAAGGACGGCCGCTTCGGCTACGAGGCATCGGGGACGCCCGAGCAACAGAGCGTTGTGTTCCTGCACGGCATCGGTGGTGCCGCGCGCGCATGGCGTGGTCAGCTCGATTATTTCGGCGAGCGCTGCCATGCGGTGGCCTGGGACATGCCGGGCTATGGCCGATCCGCACGGCTCGACATGGTCAGCATCACCACGCTCGCCGCTGCGCTTCAAGATTTCCTGATCCAGATCGGCGCCAAGCAGCCGATCCTCGTTGGTCATTCCATCGGCGGAATGATCGTACAGGAATGGCTGACGACGCATCCGCAGGCCGCGGCAGCCGTGGTGTTGGCTCAGACCAGCCCGGCGTTCGGCAAGGCCGACGGCGACTGGCAGAAATCGTTCATCGAGGCGCGTCTCGGACCGCTCGATCGGGGCGCGACGATGGCGTCGCTGGCACCGGACCTGGTCAAGGAGTTGGTCGGCGACGATCCCGATCCGCATGGCCTTGAAATTGCAGCCTCCTGCATGGCCGGTGTACCCGAGGCAAGCTATCGCGCCAGCATGTTGGCCCTGCTCGGTTTCGACCGGCGACAAGCCTTGAAGGACATCAAGGTGCCGACGCTGGTGCTCTCGGGCTCGAAGGATCGCAACGCGCCGGCGCCGATGATGGAGAAGATGGCGAGCTTCATTCCTTCGTCCGACTACGTCGAACTTCAGGGCGCCGGTCATCTCGTCAATCTCGAACGGCCCGGCGATTTCAACGCCGCACTCGATACGTTCCTGACGGCACGTGCAACACCAGCGACAGCGGAGAGATGATGACGATCCCGGTCCAGAAGACGGCGACAGCCTCCGGCGAAGCCCTCGATGCTCCGATGTTCGATCCGGCGGCATATCGGCTCACGGCCGAGCAGGCCGACATCATCGCACGGGCCCGGGAACTCGGGCAGAGCGTACTGGCGGGCCGCGCCGCGAGCTGGGATCGCGAGGCGAGCTTTCCGACTGAGAACTACAAGGACCTGCATCGCGCGGGCCTGCTCGGCATCTCCGTTCCCAAGGCTCTCGGGGGCCTCGGCGCGGGCTACCAGACCTATGCACTCACCGCCGCCGAGATCGGCCGCTATTGCGGCGCCACCGCGCTGACCTGGAACATGCACGTCTGCTCGACCCTGTGGTCCGGACCGCTCGCCGACGATCTCGACATGGACGAGGACGTCCGCGCCGAGCACGAGCGGCGGCGCGCGATCCACTACAAGCGCATCGTCGACGACGGCGCGATCTATTCGCAGCCGTTCTCGGAGGGCGGCGCGGCGGCAGCGGGCGGCGTCGCGTTCGGCACCGAGGCCAAGCCGGTCAAGGGCGGCTGGCTGATCAACGGCAAGAAGATCTTCGCCTCGCTTGCCGGACACGCAGATTATTATGGAGTGCTATGCACCGAAGTCAGCGAGGGTGAGAAGGCGTCCCGCCGCAACACGCTCTATCTCGCGGTGCCGGCGAAAACGGAGGGCGTCTCTGTCGTCGGTGACTGGGATCCGCTGGGCATGCGCGGCACGGTGTCACGCACACTGCTGTTCAAGGATGTCTTCGTTGCGGAGGACGCCGCCTTGATGCCGCGCGGCGTCTACTTCCAGGCAGCGATGCGCTGGCCGCACATGTTCATGACGCTGTCGCCGACCTATATGGGGCTGGCGCAGGCCGCGTATGACTTCACCGTCAAATATCTGCGCGGCGAGGTGCCGGGCATGCCGCCGGTCAAGCGGCGGATGTACCCGACCAAGCAGATCGCGGTCGCGCAGATGCAGATCAAGCTGGAACAGATCAAAGGCATCTGGTTCCAGGCCGTCACTGAGGCACGCGCCAATCCGACGAAGGAGCAGGTGCTGCGCGCCTATGCGGCGCAGTACTCGGTGATGGAGGGGGCCAATGATCTGGCGGCGCTCGCCATCCGCACCTGCGGCGGACAATCGATGCTGAAGACGCTGCCGCTGGAGCGCATCTATCGCGACAGCCGTTGCGGCTCCCTGATGTTGCCCTGGACCGCGGAATTGTGCCTCGACCGCATCGGCCGCGAGGCACTGTACGAGCCCGGCGAGACGGACGACTGAGCGTGGACCTCTGCAGCCTGATCGAGCGCAATGCGGCGTTCACGCCGGACAAGCCGGCGATCCATTTCGAAGGCGTAACGCAGAGTTATGCCGATTTCAGCGAGCGCATCGCGCTGATGGCCCGCGCGCTCAAGTCGGAGTTCAGCGTCGGACGTGGCGACCGCGTCGCGATTCTGAGCCTCAACCGGCCGGACTATCTGGTCCTGCTCTATGCCTGTGCGCGGCTCGGCGCGATCCTGGTGCCGTTGAACTGGCGGCTTGCAGTGGCCGAGCAGGTCTTCATTCTCTCGGATGCTGCCGCCAAGGTGCTGGTGCTGGAGCAGGCGTTCGCGCCGGTGCTGCCGGCGCTGGCCGAGAGCCACCCGGAGACAGCGCCGGTCGGCATCGACTTTGCCCCGGCCGACGGACTGACGCTCGATGAACTGCTGGCGCGCGGTCATGGCGACGACCGCAACCCGCACATCGATCTCTCCTGCCCGCTGCTGATCGTATACACCTCGGGCACCACGGGCCGGCCGAAGGGCGCGGTGCTGCGGCAGGAGGCGCTGCTGTGGAACGGGGTGATGAGCCAGCACATGCATGGCCTGACCTCCGATGATCACGTACTGACGGTGCTGCCGCTGTTCCATGTCGGCGGCCTCAACATCCAGACCACGCCGGCCCTGCATCACGGCGCCACCGTCACGCTGCACGCCCGCTTCACGCCGGATTCGACGCTGGCAGCGATCGTCAACGACCGGCCGACATTGACCGTGCTGGTGCCGGCAACCATCCAGGCCGTCACCGAGCATCCCGATTGGAACGCGACGGACCTGTCCTCGCTGAGAGCTGTTGCGACCGGATCGAGCATCGTGCCGCCAGCGCTGATCGAGCGTATCACGGCGCGCGGCGTGCCGGTGCTGCAGGTCTATGGCTCGACCGAGACCTGTCCGATCGCGGTCTACACACGGCTCGGCGGCGACCTCTCGCGCGCAGGCTCGACCGGCCTGCCCGGGCTGTGCTGCGAGGCCAAGATCATCGACAAAGACGGCGACGAGCTTCCGGCGGGCAAAGCGGGCGAGATCGCCGTGCGCGGGCCCAATTTGTTCTTCGAATATTGGGGCAACGCCAAAGCCACGCAACAGGCGATCCATGACGGCTGGTACCGCACCGGCGACATCGCCCAGCGCGATGCCGAGGGGCACTTCTTCGTGCTCGAGCGCAAGAACAACATGATCATCTCGGGCGGAGAGAACGTCTACCCAGCCGAGATCGAGCGCGTGCTCCGCGAGCATTCCGACGTCGTCGATTGCGGCGTGATCGGCCGGCCCGATCCGCGCTGGGACGAGGTGCCGGTGGCGTTCGTCGTCAGGCGCCAGGGCTGCGCGCTGGACGCCGAGACCCTGCGCGCGCATCTGCAGTCGCAGCTCGCGCGCTTCAAGGTGCCGCGCGACATCGTTTTCGTCGACGACCTGCCGCGCACCGCGCTCGGCAAGGTGCAGCACCATCTGCTGCGCCAGATCGACGGCCCCAAATAAGCGAGACGGAGACGCGCTCTTGAAAATTGCAGTGCTCGGCGGCGGCAACGGCTCCTTTGCGGCGGCAGGCGATTTCGCGCTGGGAGGTCACGAGGTCCGGCTGTGGCGCCGCGATGCGGACGCTGTCGCGCAGCATCGCGCGGCGGGCTCGACGATCGTCGTCAAGGACGTCAATGGCCGGCATGAGGCGCGGCTCGCGCTGGTCACGACCGACATCGGCGAGGCTATCAGCGGTGCCGAGCTGATCCTCTGCCCGGCGCCGGCCTTCGCGCAAGCCGACATCGCCCGCCTGCTGGCGCCGCATCTCGCCGATGGGCAGGTCGTGTTCCTGCCCCCGGCGACCTTCGGCACCATGATCTTCGCAGCGGCGGCGCGCGAGGCCGGCAATGAAGCCAGCGTCAGCTACGCCGAGACCGGCACCCTGCCCTGGCTGACGCGCAAGCACGGCCCGTTCGAGGTTGCCATCACCATCCGGGCCAAGCGGCTCCCGGTCGGCGTGTTTCCTCTCAAAACGGCGGAGCACGCGCTCGCGGTGATCGGCCGCGCCTTCCCCGGCGTGACCGAGCCATGCGGCGATGCGCTGTCGGGTGCGCTGATGAATGCCGGCTGCATCATCCATCCGCCGCTGATCGTGATGAATGCCGGCCCCATCGAGCATTTCGAGCGCTGGGACATTCACAAGGAAGGCACGCAGCCCTCTATCCGCCGCGTCACCGACGCGCTCGATGCGGAGCGGATCGCGGTGCGCGAGGCGCTCGGCTACGGCGCGCCGCATTTTCCGCTGGCGCATCACTACGCCAAGGAGGGCGAGATCTGGATGTATGGTCGCGGCTCGCACGACCGGTTGACCGATTCCGGCGATTGGCGCGAGCAGCTCGTGCTGACTGAGCACCGCTACATGCGCGAGGATCTCAGGCTCGGCCTGTCGTTCCTGATCTCGGCCGCCGAGCTGACCGGCACGCCGACGCCGCTCGCCCGCGCCTTCCTGGCCATCGGCGGCGCGATCTGCGGCGAGGACTTCATGGCGACGGGACGTACGCTCGAAAGCCTCGGCTTGGGCGGCCTCGACCGAGCCGCGCTACAGGCGCTGTTAAGCGAGGGATTTGCGGTATGAGCGCGCGCGGTCATATTGCCTGCCTCGGTGCCGGCCGCATGGGCCGCGGCATTGCCGTTGCCTTCGCCTATGCCGGCCATCCCGTGACGATGATCGACATCAAGCCGCGCACGGCGGAAGAGTTCGCCAGCCTGCAGCGCGATGCGCTCGGCGAGGTCGGCGCGACATTCGCGACCTTGGCGCGGCTCGGGATGCTGCAGGCCGCTGACGCCAACAAGCTGATGGACAAGATCGCCGTCGCGCCGGCCGGCTCGAGCGGCGATGTCCTCGCACAGACCACGCTGGTGTTCGAAGGCGTGCCGGAGATCGTCGACCTCAAGCGCGAAGTGCTGGCTGCGGCGTCGCGCGCGGTCGCGCCCGACGTCATCATCGCCTCGACGACATCGACGATCCTGGTCGACGATCTCTCTGGTGCGGTGGAGCGTCCTGAGCGCTTCCTGAATGCGCACTGGCTCAATCCAGCCTATCTGATTCCGCTGGTCGAGATCTCGCCGGGCAAGGCGACCGATCCCGATGTCACCGCGGGGCTGAAGGCGCTACTGGAAGACATCGGCAAGGTGCCGGTGGTCTGCGCGGCGACGCCGGGCTTCATCGTGCCGCGCATCCAGGCGCTCGCCATGAACGAGGCGGCGCGCATGGTCGACGAAGGCGTCGCCAGCGCCGAGGAGATCGACAAGGCGATCCGCTACGGCTTCGGCTTCCGCTACGCGGTGCTCGGCCTGCTCGAATTCATCGACTGGGGTGGCGGTGACATTCTCTACTACGCCAGCCGCTACCTCGAAGGCGCGCTGGGCAGCGACCGCTACCGCGCACCCGAGGTGATCGAGCGCAACATGGCCGAGGGCCGCATCGGCCTGCGCACCGGCGCCGGCTTCCTCGATTATTCCGGGATGGACGTTGCGGCCTATCGCGAGCAGCGGCTCGGCGCGCTGGTCGAGATGCTGCGGCATTTCAAGCTCGCCCGGCCGCCGGTGGTGGATTGAGGCGGAGCACGCGGCAGCAACGGAGCCGTGAGGTGGGCAAAGGCGCGCCACGCCGTCGCCGGATCGTGACGATCTCTCGCGCGCCGTGCCCACCAGTCGCACCGATTGCGTGGATCTACGGTGGGCACGCAACCGCCCTGCGGGTGGCCGCTTTGCCCACCCTACGGCTGCGGTGATCTTCGCCTCTCGCGAATGTTGACCGCAACGACATCAACGAACTCCGACGTCGTCCCGGCGAACGCCGACGGCGGTGGGTGGGGTGGGTTCACGGCTCAAACAGCGGGCCAAATAAACAGCTACGACATAACTGGTCGTTCTCGCGGCGCATCTCGCCCGAGTCATGCATCGAATGGGTCCCTCGCGAATCATGCAGAGGGCGCAGGGAATGCCGGGTGAAGGCCTCACCCATGGCCCGCCTGCGAAAAAAATGCAGGCGGCAGGTACCACAGGCAAAGCCGAACACGCCGGCATTCCCTGCGCGATGGGTCTAACGCTTATACGCAGTCTCCCTGGTGCGCCGGGCTTGTTGGCCACCATCACCGCGCGGCACTCAGGCCGACGCGACTTGATACCAGCATCGGGGTATCAGGACGCTGCGACTTCACGTCCGCGAGCGATCGTTCGTCCGCGCCCTCGTAAGAAGACGCTGCGATCTCTCGCGGCCATCGCATCCCCACCTCGCGTGTCGTGACGATCGCGCGCAACGCCCCTCCGCAGTGAGGCGGGATGCAGAGAGAGAACCATGATTTCCGAAAAATCGCAAGAAGATTATTTTTAACAGAATAGCGGGATGATTCTGTCTCGGCGCTTGTCATTTGGGCCGGCCCGCCCCGTGAGGACGGTGCGCTCCCCTCCCCCTTGCGGGGAGGGGTTGGGGATGGGGGTCCACGAGTTGTGCTTGGAGTGACGAGCACAAGAGCCCTGCATCGATCAACCGATGGCGTGTTGCGGCCCCACGCGTCTCACAGTGGAGGTTTGGGTACGAGCAGTTGTGCCCACAACGAAGTTCAGCGTATGGGGACCCCCACCCCCGCCCCCTCCCCGCAAGGGGGAGGGGAGCGCACTACCGCCGCGGCGGCAGCTCGCCAGTAGAATGCGCAGGACTCTACCCGAACACATCCTGCAGCACGCCGTGCTTGATCACGGCGACCCCATCCAGCTCGATCGTGGTGCCCATCATCGGCAGGTCGAAATGACCCGCCGTGTAGCGGCCGGCAAACTCGTTGGCGCCGGTGGAGAACAGGAAGTTGCCGGGGACGGCGCGCAGCTCGGTGCCGTTGGTGTCGCGCTGGTCGTACATGGCCAGCGCCTCGTAGCGCGCGCCGGGGTTCATGCCCCAGCCGACATGCGACACGGCGTAGGCCTCGCGGTCGCCCCAGGACGCGAGATAAGATCGCATCATCGCTGCGTCGGCGCCCTCGCCTGCCAGATCGGTCACGTAGTCGTCGCGCAGGGTCATCGTGACAGGCGAACTCAGATAACGCTTGAAGGTGAGGTTGATGTCTCCGGGCGCCATCACGATGGTGCCGTTGACCGATTTGCTCTTGGGGAAGCTGACGACGATGCCACCCGGCCAGTGCGCCAGGGTGCCCGGACGATCGGTCCAGCCCCAGACGCCGACGGTGGAGGCGCCCTCCATGATCACGTCGAGGTCGGTGCCGGCCTTCGACGTCACGCGCATCCGCTTGGTTCCGCGCAGCATCTTGGCGGCGGCGCGCACCCGCTTTTCGAGCGCCGAGTCCGGCACCATGCGCTCGAGCGCCTCGGGATGTTCGTTGGAGATCACCAGGATGCGCGCGCCGGCCTTCAGGATCTCCGGCGTCTCCACCGCATGCATCAGGCCTTCGATGGTACAGTCGACGACGAAGCCGGCCTGCTGAAGCGCTGAGACCACCGGCGCGAGCTTGCCGATCGCCTCCGACGCGCCGGTCGAACGGACGGGAACGGGATGCTTGTTGCGCGGGGTCGGCACCACGACATGGAACGGCCGCGCGCCCATCCGCAGCAACGCCAGCTCGGCGATGTGGACGTTCAGCGCCCGGGACTGCGTCTCCGACAGGATCGCAGCGGTGTCGCCCGCCTTCACGGCGCAGCGCTCGAAGATCTCACAGAATGCGTCGATCCATTTCGCCTCGATGCGATCCGCCAGCATGGTCGTTCTCCCGATTGTCGTTGTGTTGTTATCAGACCGAGGGGAAGCCGCGCAGCAGATAAGCGCGCAGGCCTTGCAGCAGGGCGTTGAGAATGAGGCCCAGCAGCGAGATCGTGATCAGCGGCACGAACATGTCGACGGCCTGGAAGGTGCGCGCGGCGGTCACCAGCACGTGACCGAGCCCGTCGGTCGAGGTGATCATCTCGGCCAGGAACACGACGATGCAGGAGATCACGAGGCCGATGCGGCAACCGGTCAGGATCGAGGGCATCGCGGCCGGCAGCACCACCTTCCACAGGACGTCGCGCGGCGGCGTCCCGGCGGCGAGCGCCGACCAGATCAGCTTCTGCTCGACCGTGGCGGCGCCGTAATAGCTCGACAGCAGGATCGGAAACAGCGCATCCGCCGCCACCAGCATGATCTTGGATTCGTGGCCGAAGCCGAGCAGCAGCAGGAAGGCCGGATAGAGCGCGACCTTCGGCAGCGGCGCCAGCACGCGCACGATCGGCTTGACGGCGGCGTTGACAGGCGGGCTCACCGCGGCGGCAATTCCCAGGGAAACACCGAGCACCACGGCGATCGCAAAGCCCGCGAACAGCCGGAATAGCGTCGCCACGATGTCCTGCTGGAAGGTGACGCTGGTGAGTTGCTGGCCCATGCGCTGGAACACCTGTCCCGGCGGCGGCAGCAGGGTCGGCGGCGCGTAGCCGAACGACACCAGCCCCTGCCACAGCAGCAGGACCAGCACGATCGGCGCGGCGCCCAGCAGGATGTCGTTGGAGGTGCGCGTCATGAGAAGCTCAGCGGCATGTCGAACTGCGGCTCGGACCAGCGCACCAGCCAGCGCCTGACGACCTCGAACGCCGCATCGAGGCAGATGCCCATGGCGCCGATGATGATGATCATCGCGAACACCGTGTCGTACTGGCCCATGTCGAGCGCGTTGAACAGGATGTTGCCGGCGCCGGACTGCCGCGCGATCATCTCGCTGGTGACCATCGTGATCAGCGCCAGCACCAGGCCGGTACGGCAGCCGGTCAGGATCTCCGGCAAGGCTGCGGGCAGGACGATGCGCAGCAGGCGCTCGCCGGCCGAGAGCCCCATCGCCGCGCCCGACCACAGCATCTTCTCCTCGACCGCCTTGGCGCCCTCGAAGCTGTGGTAGATCACCGGAAGGCTGACGCCGAGGAAGATCACCAGCGTCTTGGAGATGTCGCCGACGCCGAGCCACAGCATGATGATCGGCATCAGCGCCGCCTTCGGCACCGGGTAGATCAGCATCAGCAGCGGATTGAAGAAGGCGGCGGTCGACCGGCTGCGCCCCATCAGCAACCCGAGCGGAATCGAGAACGCAAGCGCGAGCGCGAAGCCGATCGCCATCCGCCGCAGCGAGGCCATGATGTTGATCAGGGATTCCTTGTCGGTGAGGATCGGCGGGATCGCGCGCAGCGATTCCAGCGCGGTCGGGAAGCTGTCGTTCTTGAGCCCGAGCGAGGCGAGCTGCCAAGCCAGCAGCAGGCCGCAGCAGGCCAGAATCGGCGCGAGCGGCTTCGACAGACCATTCATGACGGCAGCTCGTTGTCACCGGAATCGTCGAACATGCGCTCGATGTCGACGATGTATTTCTGATAGCGCGGGTCCAGCAGCAGTTCCTCGCGGCGGCGCGGCCGGGGCAGATCGATGTCGATCACCTCGCGGATTCGGCCGGGCGAGCGCGACATCATGACGACCTTGTCGGACAGGAACACGGCTTCCTCGACCGAGTGGGTCACGAACAGGACCGTCTTACGGTCGCGCTCCCAGATGTCGAGCAGGTCGTTCTGCAGCCGCGTGCGCGTATGCGCGTCGAGCGCGCCGAACGGCTCGTCCATCAGCAGCACCTCCGGCCCGTAGGCCAGCGTGCGGGCCAGCGCGACGCGCTGCTTCATGCCGCCGGAGAGCTCCTTGGGATAGAATTTCTCGAAGCCGGTAAGTCCGACCATGGCGAGCAAAGTCCGCGCGAGCGCCTCGGCCTTCGCCGGCTTCTTGCCCTGCTGCAGCGGACCATACATGACGTTGCCGAGCACGCTCTTCCAGGGAAACAGCGCGAACTCCTGGAACACCGGGCCGCGATCGGTGCCGGGACCGGTGATCGGCTTGCCCTTCATTTTCGCGGTGCCGCTGGTCGGGCTGACGAAGCCACCGACGATGTAGAGCAAGGTCGACTTGCCGCAGCCGGAGGGACCGAGGATCGAGACGAAGGCGCCCTCGCCGACCGTCAGCGAAATGTCCGACAGCGCGGTGTGGTCGCGGCGCGACGAGGTCTTGAACACCTGCGACACGTGATCGATCTCGATGATCGGCGTGGCCGCGCGACGGCCGAGCGGAGTGCCCGCGAGCTGGCCGGGGCGGATCGGGGTCACGTCCATGTCGGCTTCTCTTTCCGATGCAGCACGCTCAAACGCTCCGTGAAATCAGGCAAGACAGACTGCCGCAGATTAGCAAGAAACCTGCCAATCGTCGCCACGCGCGGATCATTCCCGGTCCTGATCGAACCAGGGCCATTCGGCCGGCCCTTCGTGAGTCACGGCGCCGAGCGGTGCCTGCCCAACGAGTTTCGCGTATTTCGCCAGTGCCCCTGCCCTGTGCCGCGGCGGCCGCTGCGACCACGCGCTGCGACGCACCGCGAGCTCGGACTCATCGAGCAGCACGTCGAGCGTGCGCGCCTTCGCATCGATGCGGATCGGATCGCCGTCTTGCACCAGCGCCAGCGGACCGCCGACGAAGGCTTCCGGCGAGACATAGCCGATGCACATGCCGCGGGTGGCGCCGGAGAAGCGGCCGTCGGTGATCAGCGCGACCTTCTCGCCCATGCCCTGGCCATAGATCAGCGCCGTGACGCCGAGCATCTCGCGCATCCCAGGACCGCCGACCGGACCCTCGTTGCGGATGATCAGCACCTCGCCGGCCTGATAGTTGCGTGCGCGCACCGCGGCGACGCAGGCCTCCTCGTCCTCGAACACCCGCGCGCGGCCCTCGAACACCAGGTTCTTGAGGCCGGCAACCTTGATGACGGCGCCGTCGGGCGCGAGGTTGCCCTTGAGGACAGCGACGCCGCCATCCGCCATGATCGGCCTGGCCGGGCTGAACACGATCTCGCCGTCCGGCGCATTGGCCGCGCCATATTCCTCAGCCAGCGTGCGGCCGGTGACCGTGATGCAGGAGCCGTCGATGTGGCCGCTCTCGATCAGCGCGCGGATCACAACGGCGGCGCCGCCGATGTCGTAGACGTCCTTCGCCGTGTACTTGCCGCCCGGCCTGAGATTGCCGATCAGCGGCGTGCTCGCGAAGACCTCGCCGACATCGTCGAGCGTGAAACGGATGCCGGCCTCATTGGCGATCGCCGGCAGATGCAGCGCGGCGTTGGTGGAGCCGCCGGTGGCCGCGACAATGGCCGCCCCGTTCTCCAGCGCCTTGCGGGTGACGATGTCGCGCGGCAGCGGCCCGCCGCGCGCGAGCATCTGCATGATCAGGCGTCCGGCCTGACGCGCGACGTGCGCTCGCTCGGCATAGACGCCGGGAATCATCGAGACGTTGGGCATCGACAGGCCCATCGCCTCCGACAGCATGCCCATGGTGTTGGCGGTGAACTGCCCGGCGCAGGCGCCGATCGTCGGGAGGCAGGTCCGCTCGATGCCTTCGAGCGTCCGTGCATCGATCTCGCCGGTCATGTAGCTGCCGACGGCCTCGTAAGAATCGAGCACCGTGAGCGTCCGGCCCTGGTAGTTGCCGGGCAGCGCGCTGCCGCCATAGATGAAGATCGACGGCACGTTGCAGCGGACCATGCCCATCATGACGCCGGGCAAGGTCTTGTCGCAGCCGCCGAAGCCGATCAGCGCGTCATAGGCGAGGCCATGGACGACGGCCTCGATGGAGTCGGCAATCAGCTCGCGCGAGAACAGAGAGAACTTCATTCCCTCGTGGTTCATGCTGATGCCGTCGGAGACCGAGACGGTGGCGAACTCGCGCGGCGTGCCGCCGGCCTCCGAGATGCCCGTCTTGGCCGCATCGACCTGGAAGTCGTGCGTCATGTTGCAGGGCGTCTGCTCGCCCTTCTGGCTGACGACGCCGATCATCGGCTTGGCGATGTCGGCATCATCCAGCCCCATCGCGCGCATGAAGGCGCGGTGCGGGGCGCGATCGAGCCCCTCCACCGTCACGCGCGATCGCAGCTTCCTCATCGACAAGGCTCCGCGCCGGCCGCCTACTGGATCGGCGCGACGATCGTCGGATGCTTGAACTGGGCGACGTCGAGCTTCGGCAGCATGCCGGTCTCGGCGTAGATGTCGAGCATCTTCTGGATCGCCGGGAAGTTCGGCGCGGCGACCGGATCGCGGCCGAAATCATTGTCCTTCAGCAGATAGGTGTCGATGACGGCAACCGGCGCCTTCATGACCTCCGACACCACCTTCAAGGTCTCGTCGCGATTGGCGAGCGCCTTCTTCATGCCCGTCGTGATGTCGCGGACATAGGCCTTCACCAGCTCCGGGTTCTTGTCGACGAAGTCGGCGCGGCAGGCCTCGAGGATGTGCACGATGTTCGGCATCGCCTCGGACAGCGAGAACAGCTTGCGGGTGCCGCCCTTGGCCTCGGCGCGCGCTGCAAAGGGTTGATTCATGTTGACGGCGTCGACGCGGCCCTGGCGCAGCGCATCCTCCGACACCGCGAAGCCGACCTCGACCAGCTTGATGTCCTTGGCGGGATCGAGCCCGGCCTGCTTCAGCAGCATGTTGAACGGCCCTTGCGTGCCGCCACCGATCACGGAAATGCCGACCGTCTTGCCCTTCAGGTCGGCGATGGTCTTGATCGGGGAATCGTCCTTGACCGCCCAGTAGACCGAGAAACCGCCCGGCTTCTCATAGACGTGCTGGGCGACGATGTAGGCCTTGAGGCCGCCGCCGACCACGCCGTTCGCCAGCGACAGCGGCGCCTGCGTGGCGCAGTCGAGCGCGCCGGCGGCGAGCGCCTGCGTCATCGGTGCCGTTCCCTGGAACTGGGTCCACTCGATGTTGTAGGTCTTGCCGAGATCCGGAAATTCGGTGGGCCGCTTCATCATCCAGTACTTGGATTCTTCCGCCGGGATGGTCCAGCCGACGCGGATCGTCTGCTGTGCGAATGTCGGCCCCGCGCTCGTCACCAAAGCCATCGCCGCGAGTGCCGCCAGCATCGATCGTTTCCGCATCACGCCCCTCCGCCATTCAAAAAGCAACCTCGCGGAGAATGTTTCATGTCTCAAATATCTGTGCAAGCGCGGAAAACGCCCGCCTTTGCCTGCCCCATGGGCAAGCCCGCCTTGCAGCGCGACAAGGGCGGATCATCGTGAAGTGCCGCGTTCCGTGTGCCGCGGCGCTGTCGACAACGCAAGGTCGCACGCCCCAAGGTGGCGAGAGTGGCCATTCGGCCGACTGGCGTTGCCGCGTCGCACGCGCTAGGGAGAGGCCCCGAATTGACCTTTTGAGGAGTTCTTCGATGTCGATCCAGCGTTTCGAAATTGGCCCGCGCATGAGCCAGGTCGTCGTTCACGGCAATACCGTCTATCTCGCCGGCGTCGTCGCGCAGAAGACGGCCGGTGAAAGCGTTACCAAGCAGACCGAGGAGATTCTCTCGATCATCGACGGCCATCTCGCCAAGGCCGGCACCGACAAGTCGAAGCTGTTGTCGGCGACGATCTACCTCACCGACATCAAGACATTCGGCGAAATGAACGCCGTGTGGGACGGCTGGGTCTCGGCCGGCAACACCCCGGCTCGCGCCACCGTAGAGGCCGGGCTTGCCGCGCCGCAATACACCGTCGAGATCATGGTGATCGCGGCGAAGTAGGCGCTGGGTCGCCGCGCACTAGTCGGTGTCGCGGCGACCAGTGTTGCGATTGAGCGGATCACGCCGCTCGCGCCTGAGCCCTTCCGGAAGCACCGGCTCGGTGCCGGGCAACGGCTTGGCCCGCACGTCGGCGCCCCACTGCTCCTGCTGGTGGGGCGTCGTTTTGTCCTTGACCTGTTGCGGCTGCGGCAGACCGTCCTTGCTGACGGGGTCGTAGGCGCCGGAGCGCAGGTCGCGGGTGTCTCGGCCTGTCATGATCCTTCAACAAGCCTTCTCCAGCTTCCTGATCGCCGGCATGGAACAGATGCCTTCCTGCCGCCACAGGACGACCGGGTCCGCGAGGAGCATAAGTCGCGCGTCGCAACATCAGATGAGCGCAGTGGCGGTCGGCGTCGACGCGATGATGATGCGGACGAGCGCTGGCGATGCAGCCACGGTCAGGACTGCGGCCGCAGCGGCGCGCCCTCGCGGATGCCATCGACCTTTACGGCGAGCCGCTTGATCTTGTCGTAAAGCGTCTGCTTCGGAATGCTCAGCAGCGCCGCGGTCGCCGGCACGTCGCCGAGCTTGCGGCGCAACGCATCCTCGATGATCGAGCGCTCGATGTTCTCCAACTGCCGTGGCAGCGACAGCTCCGAGGCTGCGGCGCCCGAGCGGTCGAGGACCTTGCGGTCGAGCACACCGAGCACGAAGCGGTCGGCGACGTTGCGCAACTCGCGCACGTTGCCCGGCCATGAGTAGCCGAGCAGCAGCGACATGGTCTGCTCGTTCACGATCGGCGCGTCGCGCTCGAACCGCTTGGCGGCCTCGAGGGTGAAGTGCTCGAACAGGATCGGGATATCCTCGCGGCGTTCGCGCAACGGAGGCAGCTCGATGAAGGCGACGCCGAGACGATAATACAGATCGGCGCGGAACAGCTTCTGCTCGCTGAGCTCGAGCAGATTGGCCTTGCTGGCCGCCACCACGCGGCAGTCCACCGCCACGGCCTTGTTGGAGCCGACGCGCTCGACCGAGCGGTCCTGCAACGCCCGCAGCAGCTTCACCTGCACGCTGAGCGGCATGCTCTCGATTTCGTCGAGGAACAGCGTGCCGCCATGGGCATATTCGATCTTGCCGATCCGCTGCTTGGTCGCGCCGGTGAAGGCGCCGGCCTCGTGGCCGAACAATTCGCTCTCAACCAGTGATTCCGGCAGGCCGCCGCAATTCACCGCGACATAGTTGCCGCCGCGCCGGGCGCTGTGAGCGTGCAGGCAACGGGCGACGACGTCCTTGCCGGTGCCGGTCTCGCCATAGATCGTCACGTCGACATTGGTCGAGGCCAGATTGGCGACGAGGCGGCGCACCTCCTGGATCTGCGGCGAGCGCCCGAGCAGGCTCGCCTCGATGCCCTGGCGGTCGGCGAGCGCCGAGCGCAAGGTGCGGACTTCGAGCGTCAGGCGACGCTTGTCGAGGGCGCGGCGCACGACGGAGACGAGCTGCTCCGACGAGCACGGCTTCTCGATGAAGTCATAGGCGCCGTTGCGCATCGCTTCCACGGCCATCGAGATGTCGCCATGACCGGTGACCAGGATGACCGGCAGGTCCGGATCGAGCCGGTGCAGCTCGGACAGCCACTCGGTGCCGCTCTTGCCGCGCAGCCGCACGTCGGAGACCACCACGAACGGCATGTCGGCGCGAACGATTCCGCCTGCGGCTTCGGCGGAGGCGAACGGCGTCACCGACAGGCCGGCGAGCTGCAGCGCCTGGACGGCGCCGATGCGGACATCCTCGTCGTCCTCGACATAGATCACGCCGACCGGTTGCTCAGGAGTCATGTGGGAACCTCTTCAATCGGCAAGCGGCAGCAGCACGATGAACTCGGCGCCGGACGGCTCAAGATTGCGCGCCCGCAGCTCGCCGCCGAACGACCGCGCGATGTGATTGGCGATGACGAGCCCAAGTCCGAGACCCTTGCCGGCCGGCTTGGTCGTGACGAAGGGCTCGAACAGGCGCGGCAGGACATCGGCGGCGATCGCCGGGCCGCTGTTGGCGATGGCGATGCGGCACTGCCCCTCCTCACGCACGGCGCAGATGTGGATGGACTTCCGCGCGGCGCCCTCGACGGCATCGAGCGCGTTGGCGATGATGTTGCAGAGCAGTTGCTCGAGCCGGATCTGATCGGCCCTGACACGAAGCTCGGGCGCGAGATCGATGGTCACGTCGACATGGCCGTCCTTCACCCGCGCGCCGAGGATCTTGAACGTCTCGGACAGGGCCTGCTCGACCGCGACGGCATCGAGCGGCGCGTTCGATTTGTAGGCGAAAACGCGCAACTGGCCGGTCAGGCGCGCGAGACGGCGGACCATCTCGCCGATGCGGATGAGATTGCCGCGGGCCTCGCCGATCATGCCGCGATCGACGAATTGCACGGCATTGTCGGAAGCGGTCTGCAGCGCCGCCAAGGGCTGGTTGATCTCGTGCACCATGCCGGCCGACATCTGGCCGAGCACGGCAAGCTTGCCGGCATGGACGAGCTCGTCCTGCGCGGCGCGCAGTTCGGCGGTGCGCTCCTGCACCCGCATTTCCAGCCGATCATTGGCGGCCTGCAGCGCGGCCTGGCTCGCCAGCCGCTGCCGGATCTCGCGGCGTCGCTGCGCCAGCAGGCCGAGCGCCAGCAGCGCCACGATGCTGGCGAGACCCGAGAGCGTGCCGATGATCAAGGCCGTCCGCCGGATCGGCGTCTCGTCGTCGAGCAGCAGCAGCTGCCATTGCCGCCCGTTGAGCGGACGCTCGTCGACGCTGTAGACTGCGCCGCGCTCGGTCGCGACCTGGCCGCCGCGATCGGTCCTCTCCATGAAGGTCCAGTCGAGCGGCGCGAGGCTGGAGCTGCCATAGGGCTTCGACGTCGCGATTTCCTCGAGCGCATCCACCGAGAGCGGCGTCAACGGGCGGAAGCGCCATTCCTCGCGCGAGGCGAGAATGGTGACGCCGCGGGCGTCGACCAGAAGCATGTCGGCACCGCGGTTGCGCCATTCGCGCTCGAAGGCATCGAGATTGACCTTGACGACGGCGACGCCGATCGTCCGTCCCTGTTGCTTGACCGCATAGGACAGGTAATAGCCGGCGCGCGCGCTGGTGATGCCGATGCCGAAGAACGCGCCGCGGCCGGTCGCCAGCGCCTGGCGCATATAGGGCCGGTAGGACAGGTTGCTGCCGACCGGCGTTCCCGGCTGATCGAAGTCGGCGGCGGCGATCGCATCACCGGCGACGGTGAGGACATAGAGGTTGTCGGCGCCGGCCAGCAGATTGATCGACTTCAGATGCAGGCTGACGCTCTGCTGCAGCGCGCGATCGTCCGGCGTGCCGAGCAGCCGGAAGACATCGGGCGAGGTCTCCAGCAGCGAGGGCAGATATTCGAAGCGCGAGAGGTAGCCGTCGAGCTGCGCGGCCTCGACCGCCAGCCGCTGCTGGGCCGCGGCGTGCCGCTGATCGAGCCCGCGGGAAAAGGCAATGGCATAGCCGAGCCATGCCGCGACGCCGACCAGCGCAGCCGCCATCACTCCGCGAACGACCAAGCCCGCGCGCCTGCGGACCACCGCGGTGACGTCGGGATGTCGCTCGAGGCCGATCCGGAATGGAAGGTCCGTCATTCCCTTTTCCAGGCCCATCATGTCCAGGCCCATCACGCCCCGGACCCATGTACCGGGCCGGGCCTGCCGTATCCGTAATTGTGCTGCAAGTCTAAGGTCTTGCCGGGCAATAGGCGACAACAAAATCGGCCGGGCCGACGCCCTCGGCGCGCCCGTCAGTGCAGCTTGACGTGCGGCTCGGTGCGGCGGGTGATCAGGCGCGCCAGCGTGTCCAGCGTGACCTTGGCGAGCCCGTGCAGCGCGTATTCGTGCATCTTGTAGAGCGACAGATACATCATGCGCGCGAACAGGCCTTCGAACACCAGATTGCCCCCGACCAGCGCGCCCATCATCGAGCCGACCGTGCTGAACTCGCCGAGCGACACCAGCGAGCCGAAATCGTGATAGCGGTAGTCCGCCAGCGGCTCGCCCCTGACGAAGCGCGGAATCTGCTTGTAGAGGTGCGAGGCCTGCTGATGCGCGGCCTGCGCCCGCGGCGGCACGTTGCCGCGCTCGCCCCAGGAGCAGGCCGAGCAGTCGCCAATGGCGAAGACGCGCTCGTCGCGCGTGGTCTGCAGGGTCTGCCTGACCACGAGCTGGTTGATGCGGTTGGTTTCCAGCCCCGCGATGTCCTTCAGGAAGTCGGGCGCCTTGACGCCCGCGGCCCAGACGATCAGCTCGGCCGGGATGACGCGGCCGTCGGCGAGGCTCACCTTGTCGGGCCCGACCTCGGCGACCTTGGCGCCGACGAGCACCTCGACGCCGAGCTTTGCGAGCAGCTTCTCGGTCTCGCGCGAGACCCGCTCAGGCAAAGCCGGCAGCACCCGGCCCGCGGCTTCGATCAGCGTGATCCTGATGTCCTTCTCGGCGTCGACCTGGTCGAGACCATAGGCCACCACCTCGCGCGTCGTGCGATGCAGCTCGGCGGCCAATTCGACGCCGGTCGCGCCGGCGCCGATGATCGCGACCTTGAGCTGGTGCGGCGCGATCGGCGAGGACTGCGAATGGACGCGGATGCAGGCGTTGACCATGCGCTCGTGGAAGCGCCGGGCGTCGTGCTGCGATTCCAGCTTGATCGCATGGTCGACCACGCCGGGCGTGCCGAAATCATTGTTCTGGCTGCCGATGGCGATGACGAGCACGTCATAGGGGATGGTCCGCCGCGGCGTGACCTCGCGCCCCTCCGCATCGAGATAGGGCGCCACCAGCACCTCGCGCTTGTCGCGGTCGAGGCCGATCATGTCGCCGATGCGGTAGTGGAAGCCGTGCCAATAGGCCTGGGCGAGATAGTCGACCTCATGGGCCGAGAGGTCCATGCTGCCCGCGGCGATCTCGTGCAGCTTCGGCTTCCAGACATGGGTGCGGTTGCGCTCGACCAGGGTGACGTCGAGCTTGCCCCTGCGGCCGTATCTGTCTCCGAGCCGGGTCGCGAGCTCCAAGCCGCCGGCGCCGCCGCCGACGATCACGATGCGAGGGACACCAGGCTGCGCAACGGCCATCATCGAACCTCTCCAAGGGTGACCGCGGCGCGACGGCATGACTCCGATGTCACGCCGGTGACGTCGTCCCTCCGGCACCGCCGCCCCAGCCAGCGCGACCATGTTCACGATACGCCGTATCGTCGCAATGGTCAGACCATGCCGACCTTGCGGCACCAGGCGGGATGCCTCCACGGCGAGCCCCTGCCCGCCGCTACCTTAGCAGATTATCCGAGATGTTGGCGGCATCGCGATTGGGCATGGCCGCGGCCGGCGCCACCGGCGCTGGAATGCGACGGCAGCGCCCCCACGACCGCAGGCCTATCCCGTCGTGACCGCGACTTCGACGTCGGCCGGGTCGATATCGCGATCGAGCGCGATGCGCAGCTTGTCGCGATCGAGCTCGCCTTCCCACCACGCCACGATCACGCAGGCGACGCCGTTGCCGCACAGATTGGTCAGTGCGCGGCACTCGCTCATGAACTTGTCGATGCCGAGCACGATCGCCATGCCGGGAACGAGCTCCGGCCGCACGGCCGCCAGCGTTCCGGCCAGGGTGATGAAGCCGGCGCCGGTGATGCCCGAGGCGCCCTTCGAGGTCAGCATCGCGACCAGCAGGATCGTGATCTGCTCACCGAAGGACAGGTGAACGTTCATCGCCTGCGCAATGAACAGCGTCGCCAGCGTCATGTAGATGTTGGTGCCGTCGAGATTGAACGAGTAGCCGGTCGGAACCACCAGGCCGACGACCGGCTTGGAGCAGCCGAGGCGTTCAAGCTTCTCCATCATCTGCGGCAGCGCGCTCTCGGACGACGAGGTGCCGAGCACGATCAGCAGCTCGTCCTTGATGTATTTGAGGAACTTGAAGATCGAGAACCCGGCAATGCGGGCGATGATGCCGAGCACGACCACGACGAAAGTGAGCGCGGTGAGATAGAAGGTCGCGATCAGGCCGGCGAGGTTGCCGAGCGCCTGCGGCCCGTAGCGGCCGATGGTGAAGGCCATGGCGCCGAAGGCGCCGATCGGAGCGGCCTTCACCACGAGGGCGATGACGCCGAAGATCGCGTGCGCGGCGTCGTCGATGAACGCGCGCATCGTATGGCCGCGCTCACCGAGCGTCATCAGCGAAATGCCGAACAAAATCGAGAACAGCAGCACCTGCAGGATCTCGCCCTGCGCGAACGCTCCCACCACCGTGTCCGGGATGATGTGGAGCACGAAGTCGACCGACTTCATCTCGCTCGCCTGCTTGGCGTAGTTGGCGACGGCGGCGGCGTTGCTGCTCTGGCCCTGGAAGCCTGCCCCGGGCTGAATGAAATTGCCGACGATGAGCCCGAGCGCGAGCGCGAAGGTCGAGACGATCTCGAAATAGATCAGCGCCTTGACGGCGACGCGGCCGACCTTCTTCACCTCGGAGACATGCGCGATGCCCGACACGACGGTGCAGAAGATGACCGGCGCGATCACCATCTTGATCAGCTTGACGAAGCCGTCGCCCAGCGCCTTGATCCATTCGTTCCTGCCGAGCTCGGGCCAGAGCCAGCCGACGATGACACCGAGCACGATCGCGAACAGGACCTGCACATAGAGGACCCGGTAGAACGGTTTCTGCGGCGCCGCGGCCGCTGTGGTGGTTGCAGACATCGAATCTTCTCTCCCTGATCTCACTCGGTCTATCTCTCTGGTCTGCCTATGACCCGCTTCCGCGCCGGCTCCATTGCGTGCCGGGGCAACGTCGTGCGTCTGGACGCGGGCCGCGCCGGGGGCGGACCCGAGAAGCTCGCACAGGCGGGATCGCCTGTCGCCGGGTCTCAGGTCAGGAATGAGCTGTGGGCTGGCATCCGGACGTCCCCTCGCATCTGTTGTTCTGGAGCTGGCGCTCGTTTGGCGGCTCAGTAAGCAGCAATCGTGCCAGCGGAGCGGTGCCACATGAGGCGCCTGCATGTCCTTCAGTTTGCTACGATTTGTGAACCATCACGCGGCGCGCGACCAAGCCACAGCCCGCGACTTGTCTGGACTTCCGGAAATTTGCCGTCGCAGGCGTCCGAAACATCGGACGCGCCGGCGACATGGTTCCCACCGGCAATATCCAGCCCTGCCGGTCGCGCTCGACCTGGCTGGAGCGGAGGGATCGAACCTCCGAATGGCGGAATCAAAAGTTGCGCGGTCCGCTATACAAATCAACGCGCATTCTGAAACACAGAGAGAAACCGACCCTGGGAATTCCAATAGGTTACATCGCTATTCGGAACGCGAGCCGGCCTACGGACTGCCAAATCGGTCTCGAACCACTTCCCGGGTTGCGGGCGCGTCAGGGCAAGCGTCAAGAACAGGGCGAATGACCAATGAGCCATCATTGGCTATTCTCGCGCCTTGATCGCAAACGCGAGGCGCCCGCGGCGCCCGTCGCATCCGAGTGTTGAACTCGGCTATTGGCTTCGCCAGAAGTTGCCGCGGCTGCAGAGTAGATGATGGCCAATTCCATGGGCGGCTAGCGAGCCCAGGCCGGCTTTGGAATCTGAGCGATCGGAGTTAACTATCAGCGACACCGGGCTGGTCGCCGTCGATGAATTGCACGCCTCCCGCCTCCAGGGCACGCCTGACGGCCGCCAAATTGTTGATTGACGGGATCCGGCGGCCTTTTTCGAAATCTCAAATGGTACTCTCACTCAAATTGGATCGAGCAGCCAATTCAGCCTGAGACCAGTCGAGCAGACCACGAGCTGCCCGAGATTGATCGGGAGTCATCAAACAGCCATTTCATGGGCAACGATCGCCGGCTCGGAAAATTCCTCCATGCGGCGGTTGGCCAACTGCGAGCAAGGAAATCGTTGCCGGGATGGAGACCTGCTCGGCCAGCCGAACGCCGGATGCGGTCAACCTACCTTGCTCATGACGTTGACCAGATCGGCATCGGCAGGCGCATCGGCAGGAACCAGGGTCGGAGAGGTCGCACGTTGTGGCCGCACGGACTGAGCCGTGGCGACAACGCTCGAGCGGCCGACGATGATGTGGGCGGTGATGACAGCCGGAACGCCGAGCCCGAACGCAATGTGGACCGTGCTGATCCAGGGCCGAAGCGCTTCGGATCCGACGTAGTAGAGCCCGAACGCCGTCGCGATGAGCAGACCATACATCGCGAGGCTGACGATACCGGTCGCTCGATTCTTCCCGGCACGCCACGCGCGCTGGACGTGCATGGGACCGAGCGCCCCAAGCAGCATCAGCGTCACCATTGCAGTTCCGCCATGTATGCTCAGCAGGTATGCGGCGGCCTGCTGCCACATCTCGCTGTCCAGCTCCGTGCGGGTCTTCATCTGGTCGGCATAGATCCACAGCGCGCCGCTGGCGAACAAGAGCCCGAGAATTCCGTAGAGGGCGAACCGAAACAAGCCTTTAAGCCGCATGCTGGTGAACTCCTTGCCAGTCCGGTGTCGTATGAATGTCGCCGTTCGCCGCAATCAACATGGCGCTCGCCTGGAAGCGCGCCAATGACGCCGCGGACTGCTCGCCGGCGACCATGACGACCTTGGTCAGCGCGTCGGCAACCATGCAAGTTGGCGCGCTCACGGTGGCGCCGTGGGCCGCCCTTGTGGGCAGCCGGGTCGAAGGCGTGACGACCGCTGTATCCATTGTTTCCGTCGATCGAAACGGGTCGAAGCGGCGCGCCGACGACGCGAGCGCCCCATTGCTTACTTCGACCTGGCACAAAAGCCTGTCCGGGAAACGTGGGTCGCGAATGTGGACGATGCGGGCATCGGGCCCGAAGGCGGCGAGGTCCCCACCTGCATTGACCATTGCGGAGCGCACGCCGCGGCTCTGCAACGCCGCGATCGCGCGGTCCACGGCGAACCCCTTGGCGATGCCGCCGAGATCGATCTTGACGGCGGAATCGCGGAAACGGACGCGGTCGTCGGCGAGCAACTCGATCGCAGTCGACTGCGGGACATCCGCTTGCGCCGTCGAGCCCACAGACGGCCTTGCCGCGCCGGCGACGGCAACGTCGAAGGCGCCGTCGGAGTGATGGGTCACATCGAGCGCCATCTTCAGCACGGCGTAGGTCCAGGAATGCACCTTCACGACGCCGCTCGATGCCGCGCGGTTCAGCCGCGACACGTCGCTGTCGGGATCGTGGAAACTCATCAGCCGATGCACGTCGGTCACCGCGGAAAACGCAGCTTCAACGGCATTTTCCGCATCGCAGCGGCGTGCATCCGTGACGTCGATCTCGACGAATGTCCCGAGCAGAGCCCGTGCTCGTCGAAGGCTAGCGGAAGTGGCTGGCATGATACGACAGCACCTTCTTAACGCCCTCGGTCAAATGGGTCGAGGACAGCGTAGCGCCCGAGATGTTGCGAATGTCGGAGTTGATGCGAAGCTCGTTCTGACTGCTCTTGCCGACGAACTGACCGAGCCAGCTGGCATCGTGCACCTCGCCGCCATAGGATTCGCGATAGTTCAGAATGTCGACGCGACGCACCCGCCCGTCGGGTCCGACGGCAACCGTGTAGTCGATCAGGAGGTGCTTGCCAACGACGTGATCGTAATAGAAGTAGCCGCCATTGCTCGACTTCCATACCCTGCCCGGCTGGACTTCGGAAAAGCTGGCTCCCGGAAAAGCGGCCTTCTGCGCCTCTTCGACGCTCATGTACTGAATGGCATGGGCCGGTGCGGCGATCGACATGACGGCCACGGCGGGCGCCGTCCATTTCAACCAATCGCTCATCTCGTCCACCTCAACTTTGTTTCCATGGTACGCCCTCCCTCGCCGAACGCATTTTCGTCTTCTCAGGGCATCGATCGCTGTCAACCTCTCCTGCGAAGCCGTCTAAACCGCAGCAGCGACGCTCCGAACCATCCAGTTCAGTGCGACGATGAACCCGAGCGATCGATCACACTTTGCCTCGGCAACAGCCCTACCCGTTCGCGGGTCTGCCTCCGTCCTTGCGACGTTCGCAACCACGCGCGCTGCAAATGGCTCCGAATGTCAGTCGAGAGAGTAGTGTTTCGATTGCGGCGAATTGCCGCGTCGATGTTGGCGATTTGCCGGAGCGGCTGGGGAATAACAATGTTGCTGCAGATCGCCACATCGCGGGGACCGCGTTCGCGCAGCTTGCGGCACGCGAGCCTGACATTTCAAAGTCATGCAAAGACGTTTGCAGCCGTTTAGATCGATTCAAAATGCGTAATCCCATCTTCGAACAGGAGCTGGAAAGCGCGTCGCGTTTGGCAGGCGATCGTCCTTCGCGGCGGTAAGGCGGCCGCGCAAGAGCATCGCTGCGCACAAACGAAGGTCGGCGCCGCAGATGTGGCGCCGACCCTGTGAACGGCATGGCAGAAGACCGCTGCCGCAACTACCACGGCATCTGGTTCATTGCCTCCCATGGATTGCCGCCATAGGGCGAGGGCACGACCTTGATCTTCGCCATCATGCCCCCGTCCTCATGTTCGAGAATATGGCAGTGATAGACGAACTCGCCGACCTGTGAGAACGGGATATCAACCACCACGGGCTTCGACGTGCACTGCCCGTTCCGCCACTGCTCGATGCTGCAGACCCCGCTCTGGGATTCCATTACTTCCGGGACGTTCGGAGTCGCGACGCCGAGCGGGACGTTGTCCTGCAGCATGCCCCCGCCGATGCTCCTGTTCAGCGATACCGACAGCGGCGTGTTCTCTCCCGCCTTGCTGTTGACGGTCCGGAAGCGCGTCTGGTGAATGTGGAAGTTGTGATTTTCCGTCGACAGCTGCACCAGCTCCCAGGTCTCGTGGACGGGGCGCTGTCCCGGCGCGAGCGGCAGACAGACGATGTTCTGCGACGGGTCGAACTGGCTCACCGGGAGCTGGGTGCCGGGCACCGGGTTGCCGTTCTGATCGACCTCCTCATAGCCGAGACCGAAGGTGCCGTCGTCGGTCAGGTCGGCGATGCCGAAGAAGATCCGGCGGCGATGCCCCGCCGGCAGCGGACGGCAGCCGGCACGCAGCGGCGCGGCGTTCGCGTACGGCACCTTGGCATCGAGGATGCCCGACGGCTGCATGGTCGCCAAGGCGTCTCCCCTGATGTCCATGGCGTAGGCGATGTGATTGCGCCAACCGCGCTGGTGGAAGTGCACCTTGGCGAGATCGACCGCCGGCCACTGATCGCCGCTACCCATCGTCAATCCGGCCATCTTGAAGGTCGCGGAGGCGGACCGCCCAAGGCTGGCGATCGCACCTGTCGCGGGATCGCGATAGGTGACGAACACCTCGGTGCGCGAGCTCGGCATCATGACCATCTGGGTGACGCAGACCGGCTTCGAATGAAAGCCCGACGTTGGCGACGGCGGACAGGGAACGACCCTGAAGCGGGCGCCGCCGAGACGAACCATGGTGTCCATCGTCGTATCCTGCGGCAGGTTCACGCTCACGCCGTCGACCGAGATCAGCTGCATGACCATCGGCTTCTGCGTCTCGTCATCGGTCAGCTGAAGATTGTAGGACAGGCTGCCGGACGCATTGGTGAGCCGCCAGACCTCGCCATCGGGATCGGTGACCTTGATCTTCGGGAACGTCTGGCCGTTGACCGTGAAGAACCATTTGCCGCCGGAGAAGTTGGAGCCGCCATCGGCCGACAGATCGACGCCCGGGCACGCCCCCTCACGCACTTCGGAGCTGTCTGCCGGAAACTGGGCGCAGAAGCCCGGATCCTGCTGGTTGATCACCTCGCCGGGCTGGACGTCCACCGGACCGCTGTCGAACTGCACCGGGCCGCCGGGCGCGACCTGAAGATCCTTCAGGATCAGATGGCGCACGCTCGCGTCCGGAAACGGCGAATGCCTGGCATCGCCATGCGCATAGTCCGAGACCTCGCCGACCGAGATGATGCCCGCCAGGCCCTGCGAGACCTGGTTGAGCGAGATGCCGTGGATGTGCGGGTGAAACCAGAACTGGCCCGACGGGTGGTTGCGCGGAATCTCGATGCGGTAATCCGCGGAGTCCATCTTGTTGGAGCCGTGCTGATGGGTGGTCTGCGGCACCGGCATGCCGTTGGCCGAGTTGAAGATCTGAACGAAGACGTAGTCCCCGAACGTCTGGTCGGTCAGCGTCGGCGCGCGCGGCTCGACGATCAGCCCATGGGTATGCAGGTTGGTCGGATTGCGAAACAAATTGGCCTGGCCGGGATCGGTGTTGTGATTCACCTTGGCAGGGTCGAGCTGCGGCAGCTGGTTCACCAGCCTGATCTTCAGCGTATCCCCCTTCTGCAGCGCCAGTCGCACGCCACCATAATCCGCCACCGCGGCGCCGGCAGGACATTTGTCGCCTGAGGCCGGCCGCCGACAGATCTCGTAGACCCAGCCGGTCGGGTTCATCGGCGAGCCCCCAGGGGGCTCATAGGTGATCGTCGAGATCGGCTTGGGGCGCGCGATCATCAGCAGATCGAGCACGCCATGCCAACTCCTGAACACCGTCGGCTCGGCCAGATCGTGGGCCTGCGCCGCAGGACCCGCAGCGGTCAAACCTGCCAACATCGCGGCCGCCGATGTCAGTAAACGCAGAGTTGGCTTGCGCACACGCCCAACTAACATGCCTGATCCCCATCTGGCTCGAGATACACCGGTAGGAACGATCACCGTCCCCGGGATGCGGAATTCGAATGAGCAGTCCGAACTCATCAGCCGATCTGCCGCATCGTCCCCTCGGCCTTCGTCGCCATGTCGGGTGGCTCCTTTGTGACGTTTTCTTTCGCTTTGTGAGAATTGCCGACCGGCGTTTAAGAATCGATCTAACTACACGTCCAGACGCCTGCGTTGTGCGCGTGGCGGACAGCAGCGACACAAAAACGACAACCAGCTCTCGTAGCTCGCCATGAAGCTCATGAGATCGTGTCGGACGCGAACGCTGCCGGACATGTTTGTGAGTGCCCCGCTCCGAGGAGACCGAACGATGCTGCTTGCTGTTGTTCTCGCATGGGCCTGCAACGTAACCGGCATGGCCTGTGGAGCACCGACCACCGAGATCATCCAGAAAGCCTACGAGCAGGAGGCGCCGTCATCCGGCGTCCGCCACGACAAGGGCCTCAAGATCGTCGAGGCGACCTGCGACAAGGGCGACCAGGGCGGGCGTTTCCTGTGCCAGGTCTCTTTCGTATCGGAGGACGACCCCGACAAGCGCCTGTATTTCGACATCGTCTCCGCGGCTCTCACGGACAAGGGATGGGTGCTGACGAGCGGATTGTGCAAGCGCTGAGCGCCATCGACCGAGAGCCGCATCGCTTTTGTCGGTGCGGCCTGCCGGCGCCTATCATCACGCTTCGATCCAGATCGGATCCATCCTTACAATTGACGGCGTCCCGAGCGTTGGCGTTGATGCATCCGGAGCAGCCTCGACTCGGGCGACAGAAAGGGCGGCCCTGCTTGAGCCAGCGGAGGCGCAGTGGGGGTTGACGGTATCTGCGCAAAGCTTTCGTTAGCTGAATTTGTCGGCTGGGCCGGCGCCTGCGCCGGCAGCAGCGTGAGAACGGTGACGTCCTCACCCCGTTGCAGCGTGACCGATCTCGCCTCGACGAGACGCAGCGTCCAACCCTGATAGTCCGCGCCGGTTCTGATCCGCAACGGCGTCTTGCTGCTCGTATCGACGAACACCGCAAGGCCGCGGTCTCCGTTCACGACGGTGCCGACGAGCGCGAGTTGCGGCCTTTCCGGTGCGGGCGGCCCCTGCACCACCGGAGCCTCCACGACGGCCGGCAGCGGAGCCTCCGTCGGCGGAGGGCGGCGCGACGGCGAAAATAGCGGGCGCTCGCGCGTCGCCGACAGCTGCTCGAGCGGAATGCCCCATAATGGGTTGCCGGTTCGCGATGGCGTTCGCTGCGCGATGGACGAGGCTTGCGCCGTTCCGTTCGGCTGTTCGGCGGAGACCGCTCCCGAGACGTCCAGACCGGCCGAATGGGCGATGCCGAACGCCGACGCCACCGCCAGAACGCTGCAACAGCCGATCATGCAAAGCTTCGCGCGACTACTCATTGCGGGCCCTGCCACTGTCCGGAGACCGTCATCAGCACGCGTAATTTTCCGCCGGATGCCGCCGCGGGCGCGTTCCCCTCGACGACCAGTTCGTCGACGAACAGACAGGGCATGCCGGCCTCCAGATCGTAGAGGATCGGCTGCAGATCGGACTGACCGGCCTCGAAGCTCGCGCTCCCGCTGATATGACCGTCCTTGGCGCGGGGGCCCTGCACATCGAGCTGCGACGACGACACGCTGCCGCCGTGACGCGTCACCACGTCGCCGAGGCGCTGCAGCAGCGCTGCTCCTGCCACGGTCACCGTCGGTCCTTCGAGAAAGGCCGATCCCGTCATGCCGGCATCGCCGTTGCCGTCCTGACGCGCGGCCGCCATGCTGTGGGCGTCGAACAGGTGGAGTGTATCGGCGAGCGAGATCACTTCGCTGCGCTGATCGATCATGCTCTTGATCGACAGCACCGTGACCGAGATCAGCACGATCAGCAGTCCCGCATAGGCGGCGGCGGCGATCGAGGGCGATGCGGAATTGTCCGTGACGAGCTTTGCGACGCTCATGTGCCGAGTCCAAAATGGGGCTTGATGCCCGCTTCGATATGGAACCGTTCTCCGGGATCGTCAGCCGAACGCGTGGTCGGCGCGAAGAAGGTCGCGCGCGTGAAGTGCGCCGACTGCTCGATCAGTTTGACCAGTGCCGGCGCATCCTGGGTCATTCCGACGATTTGCAGTCTGTCTTTCTCGATCCGCAGCTCGGTCACATACGTGTTATCGGGCAGGATCCGGGACAGCGCCTCCATCAGCACGACCGCCGCGGGGCTTTCCTGCTTGCGTCGCATCAGGCCTCGCAGCGCGGCGGTGTCGGTGCCTTGCAGATCGAGGCGCAGCGCTGCGCGCCGCTCGGAGATCCTCCGCGTGAGCTGGCGTTGCTGCTCGTCCAGCTTCTCGCCCAGCAGGCTCGCCGCCGCGAAAGACAGCGCCGCTGAGATTGCGGCGACGATCAACAGAGCGGCCAGGACCCGACTGACACGGCCGACGTCGAGCGATCCCCCCAGGCGCTGCTCGGTCAACCTCGTTGCATTGGTTGCGGTGAGCTGGTCGTCGACCGGCATCGGCGCCGTCTCGGGCGCAGCAAACAGGATGATCGATCCAGCCCGCCAGGACTCGGCGAGGCGAATGAGAGATTCCAGCTTCGGCCTTGGCGCGGCGATCACGGTTGTTTGGATGCGCTCACTCGATATCTCGACCGGCGCAGTCCTGCCGAACACGGCCTCATGCGCCGACCACGGCGTCAACCGGTCGAGCTGCGAGCGGACCATGGCATCGAGAAACTCGACGGCGCGCTTGGGCAGATCCAGCGGCCGCCAGAGAAAACGGTCCGGCCTCAGCACGACTTCGATCCGGCTGCCGTGAACGGCCGCCTTCCAGCTCTCCGGAGGCGCGGGCAGGCTCGCGTCGCCGTCCGGCAGGAGAATGCGACAATCGGGCGGGACGGATCGCCCGGGTCGCGCGAGCATCCGCATGATGAAGACGTTCCGTTCAATCTCGATCAGCCGGACAGACGGCTTGATGGTGAGCCGGCCTATCGCGGCCACCACGGCTTCGGCGACGGAGCCGATCCAGGCCGCCAGTTCGCGGCGCACGCGCGTCGACATCGTCATCTCGGCGCCTTTCCTGTTTGCCGAAGCATCCCCGGAGTGTTGACATCTTCGCGCCACGCCAGGACGCGGTAAGGATCCTCACCATCGCCCAGCAGGATGACCGCTTCCGTTGCGGCCCTGCGACCGCCGTCAAAGCCGATCGTGACCCACACGCGGACGGCATCGGCGACCTCCAAGGTCGCTCCGGCGCGCGCCGGCCCCAGCGCCGCGTTGAGCGACCTGACGTCGCGGCGCAGGCCCGCCCGCTGATCGAGGAAGCTCTTCAACTGCTCCTGGGTCATCCCGGGAAGCGCGGCCACCACCTCGGGGGCGGCCTCCAGCGCGTCGATCTCGCGCCGGCCGCTGAAAACGGTGACGAAGGACATGGCTCTGTCGACCAGCGGCGGCGGCAGGTTGAGCACCAGTCGAAGCTCCTCGACGTTTGCGAACGGCGCGGAACGAGGCATGTAGTCCGCGCCGGCCGTGCGATAGAGATCGCGCTCCGCATCCGCAACGTTGTCGGCCGGCGGCGTTCGCCAGCCGACGATCCGCTCGGCATACTCGCCGGCCTTGTCCGCGCGCGCGCCGAGAACCTCGAACAGGTTGGCCAGCATCTGCCTGGATGCCTGGTTGAGATCGATTCGGGCGGCTTCCGACCGGAACGTGACCGAAACCTGCGCATGATCGAGCCGGAATGAAAAGGCGCCGGCGGCGGGGCGCTGCGGCTTCGGCGACGCGGACAATCTGTAGGCTGCAAGCTCCAGGCCTGCCGAGGCCAGCGCCGCCGATCGCAGGCGAGCATCATCGAGCGACAGGCGTTGAGAGGTGCTGACGAGATAGACGGACAAGGCTCCTGCCAGTCCAGCCAGCGAGACCAGGAGCCACAGCACCGCAATGAGCACGAAGCCGCCTTCCCGATCATCGGGATCCGGATCTCGCGGGTGCTTCTGTCGCCACATCATCATTGCTTCGATGCCGTGGAGGCGCGCCCGACCGTTGCATCGGCCGAGAGCGCATGTCTGTCGCAGGTGGGGTCCGCAGGCCGGCAGACGCTGTCGGGCGGCGCCGAAACACGAATGACGGCGATCCGTGACAGCGACGGTGCGCTTGCGCGGCTTCCGTCGTGCACCGTCACCCGCACGGCCGCAGGCAGCCTTTCTGCATTCTGCCACGATGGACTCCAGATCCGGTCTGTCCCCGCATAGGCAAACGACACCCGGTACGGCGCCTTCAGCAGCACCACTGGATCACCGAAATCCCGGGCGGACGGACTGCCGGGCGCGAATGCCGCGCGGGTGCGGGTCAACGCCGCGCCATCGCCGCCGCCTTCGGTGATGCGGACCACGTCCAGTCCCCGGCCCCGATGCGGTCCGAGCGCCGTTCGGACGAGCGTGATCGACGTCTCCGATCCGTCGAACAGAACCGACTTGGCCTGCCCATCCGGCTTGATGAATTCGGAGGCCGCGATATCGGCGCCGATGCGATCGAGCGCCATGCTGATGGATTCGCTGCGTTGGATGCGATACAGGCCGCGATCCCAGTTCGGCAGCCATTGCGATGTGATCGCGAGCAGCGCGGAGATCAGCAGCCCCATCAAGACCATGGCGACGAGGACTTCCACGAGGGTGAAGCCGGCTTGAGTATCGTTGGTCCGCGTCGCCATCACTCGGCCCGCCTTCGAAACAGCCGGACGGTTTCCAGCTCCATGGTCGCGCCCGATGGCGATCGCACCTGGAGCACGATCTTCATTGGGATCCACGCCGACGCGCTGTCCGGTGCGCCGCCATCGATGGCGAATGGCTCCGCCTGCGCGCGCCAGAGATGTGCCGTCGACTCCCCTGACTGGGTCGCCGATGCCGGCCGCAGGCGGGACGGAAAGGCCAGCCACAGCGCGTTATAGGCCGCCTGTACCAGAGCGACGTGCTGCTCCAGCTTCCTGCTGCCGCGCGCCGAGGACCCCATGAGCGCGCCGATGGCGACGAGCGACACCGCCATGATCGCGAGCGCGACCAATGTCTCGATCAGGGTAAATCCTGCCGTCGGCCTATCGGCTCGACAGACCAGTGCTCGGGACAATCTCGATCCCTCCTGTCAGCCAGTTGACGCGAATTTGGTAGCCCGCATCGAGATGGGTGAGCGTGATGACGCCGCCGCACGACATGCCCGATCCGAAGAAGCTGATGGTCTGGATTGCGGGCCGATCGTCGCAACGACGCGGCAGCACCGTCTCGACCCGCACGTCCGTCGGCAAGCGAACGACCTGCCCGTTCGCGCCCGAGCTGAGCGAGCGCGCCTGCGCGTCGATGCGAGTCACGACCTCCAAGCCTCGCCTGATCGCGGCGTTGCGATCGGCCTTCAGCAGCGCAGCAGCCTCGATCGCATAGGCCTCGAGTTGCGGCCGCGAGGTCTGCCGCGAGACGGCGGGGACCGCGACGGACGCCAGCAGCGCGACGATCGCGAGCACACAGACCATCTCGATCAGAGTGAAGCCGGCCTCGCAGCCGTCACGGCCAACCATCGTTATTTGGCACCCATCGTGATCGACGAAGAGATGTCGGCGGCGAGATCCACGCCGCCCTCCTGCCCGTCCGATCCGTACGACACGATTTCATAGGGCACATGCTGTCCGGGCGACCGGTAGACGTAGGCGTGATTCCAGGGATCGCTCGGGACATTTCCTCCCTTGAGATACGGACCCGCCCAGCCTGCGATGGTCGAGGCAGGCCGGACCAGCGCGGTCAGGCCTTCCGACGAGGTCGGATAGCGCCCGGTGTCGAGATAGAACAGATCGAGCGCGCTCGAAAAACTCTGAATTTGAATCCGGGCCGTCTTGACCCGGGATTCGTTCAGGGATGACAGCACACGCGGTCCGATCAGACCCATGATCATTCCGATGATGGCGATGACGACCAGCATCTCGACGAGCGTGAAGCCGCTCTGAGGGTCGTCGCGCGCAATGTTGGTCCGCCGCGCGGTACAGCTGATCCCTGACTGTTTCATGCGATGATCCATCTTGTTCTACCCGACGAGTTGCGTCACCGACAGCAGCGCGGTCATCACCGAGACGATGAGACCGCCCACGACGGTGCTGATGAGAATGATCGCGGCCGGACCGACGATGCCCACGATGCGATCGAGGCCGCGCTGCAGCTTCGCCTCGTAGAACTCGGCGATGCGGCCGGCGAGAACCGGCAGCTGTCCGGTCTCCTCGCCGATCCGGATCATCCGCGTGGCCATGGCCGGCAGAATGTTCGTCGCTGCCAGCGCTTCCGACAGCTTGCCGCCGTGACGAACGCGGTCGGCCGCGGCGTTCCACGCCGCGGCGCTGCCGGTGGCCGCCATGATGTCGACCAGGATGCGCAGCGTCGTCGTCAAGGTCAGCCCGCTGCCGAGCAGGATCGCGAGATTGCGGCAGAATACGCTCGTGCGATACGACCTGAACACGGTTGCGAGGCCAGGAAGCCGGCAGACCCGCGCGATCGCGGCAGCGCGTACGCTTGCGCGGCCAAGGAGGAGGAGAGCGGCGGCAATCAGCGCGCTCGCCGACAGCGCGATCACCGCGCCGTTGCCACGGACGAAATCGGAGATGTCGAGAAACGTGTTGATGGCGGCGTCGGACCTGGCGCCGAAATCGCGCAGCACCGCCGAGAACTGCGGAAGCACGACGATGAAGAAGAACAGCATCACCAGAAGCGCGGCGATCAGGACGAACAGCGGGTACTGCATCGCGTCGCTGAGCTTGCGACGCATCGCCTCCGCGCGCGCCCGCTCGGCGCCGAGCACATCGAGCACATGATCGAGGGTGCCCGAGACCTCCCCGACCCGCACCAGCGCAACGTACATCGCGGGAAACTGCAAGGCATGATGCGTCAGCGCTTCGGCGAAGCTTTCTCCAGCCAGGACGCTGGATCGCAACCGGCTGACGATCGGACGCAGCCGACCGATATCGGCATCGCCAGCGAGAAGCTCGAGCGAGTCCTCGAGGCGGGCTCCGGCCTTCAACAACAGCGCCAGATCGCGCGTGAAGGTCGTGACATCGCCAGGCGTCGGACCGCCGAACAGCGCCAACGCGTCGCGGGCGAGGACGCTCGCGGCCCTTTCCTCGACCGTCTCGATCGGCAGCAGCCGCAGATACTCGATCCGGTCGATCACCTCCTTGACGGTGGCAGCCGAGATCGTGCCGTGCACGACGTCGCCGTTCTCGGTCAGTGCACGATAGCGGAATTTGCTCACCGTCTCACCGTAACGTTGTGACGCGCAGGATTTCCGCGACCGACGTGGCGCCGGCCCGGCACTTCGCGATGCCATCGTCGAGCATCGTGGTCATGCCGTTCAGAATGGCGCCGCGGTCGATCACGGCCGCATCGGTCGTGCCCTGGATCAGTGACCGGATCTCCGGATTCAGCTCCAGAACCTCGAAGATGCCGAGCCGGCCGCGATAGCCCGTGCCGCCGCAGCGCTCGCAACCCGCCGGCTCGTAGACCGTCTCGCCGACGTCGAAGCCCACCGCGGCGTAGCGCGGGTCCGCGCAGAGATCGTCGGCGCTCAGCATCCGCTTCGACCTGCAGCGCTCGCACAGCCGGCGCACCAGCCGCTGGGCGATCACCGCGCGGAGCGTCGAGCGCAACAGAAAATCTCCCACGCCGAGATCGAGCAACCGCGGTACCGCCGCCGCAGCGTTTTCGGTATGCAGCGTGGTCAGCACGAGATGGCCGGTCAGCGCGGCATGGACCGCGACGTGGGCGGTCTCGCCGTCACGGACCTCTCCGACCATGATCACATCGGGATCTTGCCGCACGAAGGAGCGCAAGGCCGAGGCGAAGGTCAGCCCGATCGACGACTTGACCTGCGATTGGTTGATCCCCGGTATCTCATACTCGACCGGGTCCTCGATGGTGAGGATCTTGCGCGTGGGCTCGTTGAGGATCGACAGAGCGGTCGCGAGCGTTGTGGTCTTGCCGCTGCCGGTCGGCCCGCAGATCACGATCATGCCGTGCGGCAGCGCCAGCAGGCGGCGCAGCGATCGATCGTCGTGGGGAGAAAAGCCGAGCTTCTCGATCGCGAGCAGACCCCGATCCTTGGGAAGCAGCCGGATCACCGCCGACTCGCCATATTGCGTTGGCATCACGGCGACGCGCACGTCCAACTCGATGCGACCGATGCGAAGCCGCGCAGCGCCATCCTGAGGCAGGCGTCGTTCCGCGATGTTCAGCCCGGCGACGATCTTGATGCGCGAGATGACGGCTTGGGGCAGCACGCCGGACGGCTCAGGGAGCGGCTTCAGCAGGCCGTCGACACGCATCCGGACCGATAGCCCGCTCCGCATCGCCTCGACATGGATGTCGCTGGCGCGCAGCTCCACCGCCCGCTCGAACAGATCGTTGACCGCGCGTACCACCGGCGCTCCGGTGGCGAGGTCGCGCAAGCCCTCGATGTCGTCGTCGCGCAGCTGCGGCTCAGCCGTTTCGCTGCGCGCCGGTACCTCGTCCTCGCCGGCGAGCCGGTTCAGCGCGGTGGCAACATCCTCGGCGGAGGCGACCACCAGTTCGACCGCCGTGCCGAACACCAGCTCCGCGGCGCGTGCCGCTGCGGTGTCGCGGGGATCCGCCACCGCAAGGCATGGTCCGTGCCCGGCGGATTGGAACGGGAAGACCATCGTCTCCCGCAGAAAGCGCCGTGAAAAATGTTCTGTGAGCGGTTTGGACGCCAGCAAATCGGACAGCGCGATCCGAGTCAATCCGAGCTGCCGCGCGATCTCGTCGGCGGACTCGGGACCTGCGGGATTGGTCGCCGTCGATGATCCCATCCCCGCGCGGTCCTGCGCCGCAGCGTCGACCCGTCCAGCGGCGAGCCGAACCGGCTCCCGGCCATCCCGCAGATCGTCGGCCAATCGTAGAGGAGGAGTCGAGCTCATGGCGCGTCCCGTGACGGATCGTTGTCGATCACCTCATTGCCGAGGTCCGGACTGTCGAACAGTTCGTTCTCGATACCAAAGATGACCCTTCTGCGGTCAGCTGATTAGAACAACTACAAACCCGAAATCGATGCGGTCGCGCGAACTCCGCCGGGCTGCATCGGCCGCCATTCGAGCGCGAGCCGTTGGCCGTCGGCGATCTGATCGGGCGACATCTTGAACGCGATGGCGTCCCGGATTCGCAAATAAGGTTCGCGCAGACGATTGGGCGCTGCGGCCGCTGCAAGATTGAGCCATTTGTAGGCCAGCACGAGGTCCTGGCAGACGCCATGCCCCTTGTCGTAGCTCAGACCCAAGAGGTGCTGCGCCGTCGGGTCGCCGCGCTCGGCGGCTCCGATATAGAGCTCGACCGCCGCCTCGTAGGACTGCGGGACGCCGAACCCGTTTTCATACATGTAGCCGAGCGCGGTCATGGCGGGCGGATGTCCACTCTGCGCCATCGGCGCCAACGCTGCGGCCGCCCTGACATACTCGCCGCGCGCCAGCGCGGCCCATGCGTCGCCGCGCGGCCGCGCGTCGGCCGCGACGATGCCGAAGGCGAGCGCCAGAACAGCGAAGGCCGTCGTCGCATGCCGCATCATCGATTGACCCGCGGTGTCTGAAGCGCACTCGTCGAGACAGGCCTGATCGTGCCGCGCAGCTTGGAGCGCAGCTCCTCGGCGACGTAATGGGCGTCGGTCCCGTCGCGGATGATCTGGGGGCGAATGAAGATGATCAGCTCGGTCCGCCCGCGGCTGCGGTCGTTGTTGCTGAAGAGGT
This sequence comes from Bradyrhizobium sp. HKCCYLRH1034, assembly GCF_051168375.1. Classification (NCBI taxonomy): domain Bacteria; kingdom Pseudomonadati; phylum Pseudomonadota; class Alphaproteobacteria; order Hyphomicrobiales; family Nitrobacteraceae; genus Bradyrhizobium; species Bradyrhizobium sp. HKCCYLRH1034. The sequence goes on from NZ_JBNPUW010000001.1 coordinate 730,958, forward strand.
CGCCGAGGCCCGGGATCTGGTCGATCCCCGGCACGCCGCTGCGGGTGCCCTGATGGGTTTCGCTGATGAGACCGGCCAGCAGCACGGTCTGGCCGCTGGCAACTGCCACCGAGCTCTTCACCTTGCGCTGGGCGACCGTCGGCGTGAGGCTGTTGACGGTCTGCGGCGAGACGTTGCTGATCTCCTGCTCGATCTCCAGCCGGACGTTGCCGTTCTCGTTGACCCGCGGTGCGACGCGCAGGATGATTCCGGTGTTGCGGTAGTCGATCGTGTTGACGACCGTGTTGTTGGTCGTCAGCACCGTGGCGCTGCCGGTCGAGACCGGCACCTGGTCGCCGACCTGCAATGTCGCCGCCTGGTTGTCGATCACCACCAGCGATGGGTTGGACAGCACCTTGACGTCGGTGACCGTATGCAGCGCGCTGAGGATCGCGCTCGGCTGGGATTCCGACCCGACCAGGAAATTGAACCCGGGAAAAGCGCGGCTGAGAAAGGCGTTGGTGATCGTTCCCGCGGCCGAGGCGACCGTTGCCGGCGCCGATGTCGAGGTGGTGTTGAGCACTGAGCCCTGGTCCGGCCTCAGGCCGAGGTTCTTGCTGGTGAGATAGGCCTGCACGCCGTAGTTCAGCGAATCGTTGAGCGTGACTTCGGCGATCGTCGCGTCGATCGCGACCTGCAGCTGCGGACGATCGCACTGACGCAGGGTAGCTTCGATCAGCCGGTAGTTTTCCCTGTCGGCATAGATGAGAAGCGTGTTGTTGACGACGTCGGGGGTGATCCGCACGCCCTCCATGAGCGGCTTGCCGCCCGAACCCGATGCGCGCGATTCCGATCCCGCATCGAGGCCGGCCTGGGTCGGCGGCGGCGCCCCGCCGAAGCCGCGGTTGGCGACCAGGCCGGCGTTGCCCTGCTGCTGGCTCGCGAAGCCGCCCGACTGGGCCGTCGTGCCGGCGGCCGAGAGCCGTTCGCTGCTCGAGCTCGACGATGCTCCGGACCCGGGAGCGAGGTCAGTCGACGATGCCTCGGCCGCGCTGCCCGCGTTTCCGGTGAACATGTCGTTCAGCACCCGCGCCATCTGGCGCGCCTCGCCATACTTGACACGGTAGACATGGACGCTGTTGCGCAGCGTGTTGCCGGCATCGAGCCGCTTGATCCAGGTCTCCGCCGTATGCAGCAGCGCCGGCTTGCGGCTGATGACCATGACGGCGTTCATCCGGCTGACGGTCTGGAACTTGACCATGTTCTGGCCGAGCCCGCTGTCGCCGGTGTCCATGATCTTCTCGAGCTCGGCGACGATCGGCTCGGGATTGCCATTGACGATGGGAAAGATTCCGACCGACTGTCCGCGCATCCAGTCCGCATCGAAGCTCAGCGCGGCATCGATCGCGGTGCGGCGCTCGGCGCCCGTCCCCTGGATCAGCAGCAGGTTGCGGCCGGGATCGGCGCGCACCGTGCCGGGCTTGAGTGCAAAGCTGTCGAGCAGCTTCAGCAGTGTCGGGGCGGAGACATATTGCAGCGGCAGCACGGAGATGCCGTAACCGGGCTCTGCCGAGCCTCCGGCGGGATCGACGTTGCCGGCACCCACCGCGTCGCCGAGTGGAATCAGCCGGTATCCGGAGTTGTCGCGAACCAGCGCCGTCCCCGAGAGCCGGAGCGCGTTCTCGAGCACGTAGGCAACGTCCGATTTCGGGACCGGGCGCACCGAGGACAGGCTGACCGTTCCCTGGATCCTTGGATCGATGGTGTAGCCGACGCCGAGAACGTCGCCGAGCACCACCTTGGCCACCGTCGCGATCGGCGTATTCTCGAAGTTCAGCTCGAACCCGTTGCCAACCGGCTGCGAATGCGCGGCCACCTGCTGGATCGGAAGCGAGCCCGCGGCCGGCGCTTCCGCTCGCGCGTCCCTGGCATCCCGTGCATCGTCGTTGCCGCCATAGATCTCGGCACGGGCGCGCCGCGCCGCCGGCGACTGCTCCGGCATGGCCTGCCTGGGATAGCGCGGCGAAAGGTCGATCCGGCCGACCTTGTCAAGCACGTCATCGCCGCGGCTATCGCTGCCGAGCGTCGCCGGGTTGCAGCCCGCCAACGCGACCGACATCGTGAGCAACGTTGCGAGCGTGCGGCATCGCAGCCAAGCTGCGCTCAAATCAGCAATTTCAACCACTCGCCCGCCCACCCGATCTGCCGAGTCCATTCTAGGTTTCGAGGCACACCCGGGCGGAGAGCGGTCGCGCTCCGCCCGGGTGCTCCAACCTGTGTCTTGCGAGGAGACGCCGCTGCCGGCAGGCCGCGGCCCCTGCTCGCGTCGGTCGGCTACCAGAGCCAGCCGACGCCCGCGAGAACCCGGTCGGACATCGCCCCCGCCGCGCTGTGATCGATCACCTTGGTGTAGTTCAGCTTGTAAACCAGGCTGGGATTCGGAAACACGGCAAGGCCGACGTCGTGGAACGTCATGTCACCGCTGCCCGTGATGTTGTTCAGGCCGTTGGTGAGATCGGAGCCGAGCATGCCCGACGTCTGGAAGTTCTGTCGGGTATAGCGATAGAACGGCACGATGTCGTAGTCGTTGGGCGCCCTGAAGTGGTAGGCGATCTCGCCGGAGTAGCCCCACATGTTCTTGCCGACGTTGTTGTCGTCGACGAGATCATTGTTGGCGCGGAGGTTCTCCGGATTGGAGAAGTTTACGTGGGCATATTCAGCCCGCAGCTCCAGCCCGGTGTTCGGAACGCGATAGCGGGCCTCGGTATTGAAGATCGTCATCGCGTTCTTGCCGAGCGGCACCTCGCTGCCGTCCGGCAGCGTCGCATAGGCGCCCCGCGGCGTGACGTTCGGCGAATAATAGATCGCCGAGCTTCCGGCAAAGCCGGGAAGGAACGACGGCGTGTAGCTCAGCCGCAGCGTATAGGCGAGCTGGTTGCTCAGCTGCCGGAAATCGCCGATCGGCGCTCGCGAGAGCGCGAGCGCTTCCGAGCCGCTGATGCCGCCTTCATAGCCGCCCGGATTGATATGACCATTGTCGCCGCGATGATCGAATCCGTCGCCGAAATCCTCCGCGCTCTGGCTGACTTGGAACTGATAGTTCAAGCCGTCGATGATTTTGCCGTGAAACCCTGCCGATGGCGCGTACCACGTCGTCGGGATCAGGCCGTTGGCAAGCTCCGGCCGCTGCACGCTGTAGAACAGCGTCGGCTCGTGATACAGGTTGGTGAAGGAGATCGGGATGAGATCGATACCCGGCGAACGCAGGGTGAAGTGGTCGTTGAACTTGACGTCGAAGAAGGCCTGCTCGACCTCGACCGCACCATGCAGCTTGTCGTCGTTATCGAATGCGGTGCCGCCATGCTCCCATTCCAGCTCCGCGTTGAAGGTGATGGAGTCATTGACCTGATAGGTTGGCAGCAAGACAAGGCGGGCCATGTCGAAGCCGTTCTGCCACTGACCGTTCGCTGCGGGATTTTGCATCGAGCCGAGCTTGATCTCGCCGTACATGCCGATCTTCATGCCGGGGACCGGCGACGGCGCGGCGCCGAACAGGTCTCTGCTGGGCTGCGGCGCAGGTGCTTTTAGATCTGCTGCCGGCAGGAATCGCGGCTTGGAATCCGAATCGGCGAACGCTGCCGCCAGCCGTGATGCCGGGGATGGCGATGGTCCGGCATCAGCCCCCTTCGACCCACTGTCCCTGACGTCCTTCGAGTCGGCGAGCGCCATGGCGTTGCCGACCGGCTGGCTGGACGCAGCCTGCGCGTTGTCGGAGGCTTTCGCACCTCCGGCACGCGCGTCCTTGGCGCCGATCAGAGGCATCGGGTCGGCCGGGCGGCGAGATGCAAGTGATGCGGACTGTCCGACGCTGGTCGTCTTCTTTGCCTTGGCGTCCTTGAGCTCGACTTGAAGACTGTTGATGCGCTGCTCCATGGACTCGAGCTTCGCCATCAGCGCTTTGACGGCTGCCCCGTCCGTGGACCGCGCCGAGCCGGCGTCGGCAGCCTGGGCTGCTGCGGCGCTCAACGCCAATGTCGATACGGCGGCAAGCAGAGATGGCAGGAGTCGGTCGCGGCCGCGAAGCGGGCCGCCGCCTTTGCCAATACTCAAAGCGCCGTCGTGTGAAGACGCGGAGCAATCTGCGCGCCTTCCGCTGCAGCTAATCAAGACCATCAGTCAAACCTCCCCATGATGATGCGCGGACGTGCATCCCCTTCGCCCGCGCCGCCGTGAGCACAGAATTCGTGCGCGACTGCGAGCCATTCGCGCTAGAAGCCCGCGATGTCGATACTTGGGCTCGTCGGAGATGCTCGCGTGTCAGCACTTGGGCGGCGCTCGTTGCGCGGCAGAGACGCGGCTGGCCTACCAATCGCTTGGACGCCTGCCGAGATCTGGCTAAGTGTTTTCAGTCATTGATAATTGCTGCTGGGTTCATGTCCGGCGTGCGGAGCGTCGGGCGGCGCAGCGTAGAGCTGCATTCATGCCTTTACATCGCGAAGTAATAAGCGACGTCACACTTCGCCAACGACGGCCCTACTCCGAAAGAAATTGCGTTCGCGCGATGGCGCAGCTCGGACGAAGCAATGGAATCCAACGAAAAGCTGCAAGCGGACGCGACTGAGATTGCGGCAAGACGCCGCACGCTTCTCTCGTGGAGATGTCGCATCTACGCACGCGAATACCAGCCCCTTCCGATCAAGGCAGTCAAACCGGAAAGGCGCTCGGCTTCTTTAAAGAGATTCTAAACCGGTTACGCGAACCGACAACGGTGGTTCTCGAAATGATAACAAATCAGTTGGCGCAGTTTTCAGGGTCGACGACACGCCCGGACTCGCTCCCATCATTACGCCGCATTGCGTGACGCTATTATTCGCCAGTTAGTGTGGTCTATCTGACGTTGGCTTCAGTATTCCCTCGAATGCCATCGACGAAGACGTCGCCTGACCACATCAGGATCGTGAATAGTCAGATACGTCCATCTTCTTCCACGCGCGTGATGGAATTTTCTGCAAAGCGGGACGGACGTCAGGACGGGAGTTGAGGGTGAACCGATTGCTTCGCTTGGTCGCCGCTATCATCGGAGAGGCACTATGAACGCTGTCCATCGGTTGGAGCCGGCGGCCGGACCGTTGCAGAATGTTCTTGGGTATCTCACCGAGATGATCCTGCGCGATGCACGTGCGGTCGCGCGCCTGTCTGACCATCGGCTTGCGGGCGGACAATGCTTCGTATTTCATCAGCACGAGCTGGAGAAGCTGCCCGGCATTACCTACAACACGTTCGACGCTGATGGCCCCGTGTGGCTCTCCATCGAACGCCTGGTCGCCACCGATCCTCCCGCCGTCGAGTACGACCTGGCGATGTGGATTGACGTGTCCGCTGATCCGGACCGTCGCCCGCTGGTTCGGCAACGCGTGACGAGCACGGTGCACGCGGCGGAAAAAGACCGGCTGATCGCGGCCGGTCACGCACGCGCCGAGCACTGCTCGCCGGCGAACGGCTCGGGGGAGGCCGCCGGGCTCTGGAACGTGCGATTGCATCTTGAGCAACGCCCGGACATCGTCGAGCGTCTGGACCGCTATCTCGCCGGCTCGTGGACCAATTGGGCCGCGGCCGAGCGGCTACGCCGCAAGACCATCGCGGTTCACCAGCGATTGCGCGAGATGGCTCGCGTGGCGGGAGCCGGAGGCAACGATGGCAGCTGCGAAATCGTGTGGGGCATTGGCGTGTCACGCTGGCGGCAACAAGGCCGCGAGTTGGATGTTCCGCTGCTCGAACGCTTGGTCGAGATCGAGGTCCTCGATGGCTCCGACACCGAAATCAGAATCCGGCCCCGCATGGTCGGCGCGACGGTCAATCTCAAGGCGTTCGAACCGCTGACATCAGCGGCCGGATTGGCGGGGCAAACGGCCGAGCAGTTGCTCGAGACGATCGAGCGCGGCAACGAGCTTTCGCCATTCCAGCCCGCCAGCTTCGAGCCGGTTCTCAGCGCCATCGGCTCACAGCTCGACCCGCATGGGATCTACTGCCCCACCATGCCCGACTCCGCGTTGCTGCTTCCCGAGGAGGACGAGCAACTGGTCGTCTCCGATCGCTGGGTGATCTTTGCGCGGCCGCGCTCGGACGCACTGCTGTTGCGCGACATCGAGCGGCTGAAGCGAGCGATCGAATACGCGCCCGGCGACGCTTGCTGCCTGGCCGCACTGTCTCGCCTTCTGCTTGGCGCGCCGGACCACGAAGCCCATGACGGCGCGCGCCGTCGTCTATCCAGCGTGATCGGTGACCCGATCGACGTCGGGCCGGATGCGCAGATCGCGGCGGATCACGGCGACCTGTTCTTTCCGCTGCCGACGAACTCCGACCAGATGGAGGTCGTACGACAGCTCCGGCGATCGGACGGACTTGTCGTGCAAGGCGCGCGCGGGTCCGAGCGCACGTCCACCCTCGTCAACCTGGTTTGCCATCACCTCGCAATGGGCCTGCGCGTTCTCGTCGTCTCGCGCAACGAGGCTGCACTCGGACTGTTGTCCGAGAAGCTGCCGCGCGCTGTCCGTGATCTGACCGTCGATCTAACCGGCTCCGACAAGGACGTCTTGAAGCATGCGGAGACAGTCGTCAGCCGGCTGCTGTCGATCCTCAAGACCACGAACCCGCGCGCGCAGGCGGAACAGGTCAATCGGCTGGAGCGCGACATCATCGCGACCAGCGTCGAGATATCGCGTCTCGATGACGCGTTCGCAGACATCGCCAGCCGCAGCATGCTGCGGTCATCCGGTGTCCCCGACCTGCCGTTCGACGCGTTGACCACGCTGATCGCCGACCGCGACGCCTATGCCTGGTTCACCGATCAGCCGTCACGATTCGTGAGTGAGAGCGACCTTCTGGTTGCGGCAGTCGAGCAGGCCCGTGAGGCGCGTGTTCGGCTGGGTACCGATCTCGCATATGTCGACGACGCGCTCCCGGAAATCGCGGCCCTGCCGGACGCCGTGACCGTGAGACGTTTGCACGAGGACCTGCAGCCGGCGCGGATCGACGGCGAAAGCCATGACAGCCGGCTTGCCTGCCAGATCATCGCGGAGCTCGGGCCGGACGGAGCGGACTTGCTCGCCGGCGACCTCGACGCGCTCGCGGCGGCCCACCGGATCATTGCCGACGAGCCCTGGCTCGCAGCGCTGTCGCCGGTCGGCCGCAAGGCCGATGCAATGTCGGTTGACGGTGGCATCCTCGTCGATTTTGCCCGCGATGCGTCGTCCCTGCTGTCGCAACGTGCCGGCTTCCTGGTTCGGCCGGTGGAAACGCCGGCGGACGCCTTCGCCAGCCAGGAACTGCTCACGATTGTCGAACGGCTGTCGGCCGGAGCAAGGCCGTTCGCGACATTCTCCCTGTCCGGCCGTGCGTTGAAGCAGACCGTGGAGGCGATCAGGGTGGCTGGCTTCGCGCCGAAAGGCGCGGCCGACTGGGGCCATGTTCGCGACTATCTGACCTGGCGTCGGCACCTGCATTCGCTCGACGCCAGATGGCGATCGCTAGCGGCCGAAATCGGTGCGCCTGCGCCCGAGCCGGACTCCTCTCACACGTTCCACGGTCACGAGCGCGTCGTCAAAAGCGTCGAGGCCGCGATCGTGCTGGCGGCGCTGGCGAAGCGCAATGTTCTCACCGCCGCACCGAAGCTGTCGATGCCGGACGACGCGATCGCCGGACTGCTCGGTGACGGCCGAAGACTGTCCGCGCTCGCAGCCGCAGTGAGGAGCATGACTCTCCGCATCGGCAAGCAGCGGCTGGAGCTCACCCGGCTGAACGAGCTGTTTGGCGGCAGCGGCAAGATCGCAACGCAGGCTCATGCCGACGTGCTCTCGCAGATCGGCCGCGACGGTGTCGACCCGCGCGACATCGAGACACGCTGGAGCACCCTTCGCACCCGGCTGCAGTCGCTGCACGACCGGCGCCAAGATTTCGAACTGCTCGACGAGGTCTGCCGAGCGATCACCGAGGCCGGAGCGGACGCCTTCGCCCGGCGGATCAGGACCGAGCCGGCACATCCGCAGACCGGGGATCCGGTGCTCGTTGCAGATTGGATGATGGCCTGGAATTGGGCGGTGCTGATGCGGCAGACCGAAGGCATCGGTCAGCATCAGCGTTTGCAGGGCCTGTCCGACCAGCGCGCGGCGCTGGAGACGCGACTGCGCGAGCTGTTCGGTCAGGTCGTCGTGGCACGGATGCATCTCGGCCTGGCACAGAACACCGGCAGCGCCATGAGGCAGGCGCTCACCGTGTTCATGACTACGCTGAGAAAGATGGCAGCGACCTGTTCCGGCCCCACCGCATGCCGGTTGCGTCAGGCTGCACGCGAGGCACTCGAGAGCTGCTACGAAGGCATCCCATGCCAGCTCGTGCCGGCATGGCGCGTGGCCGAGCAGCTACCGGCCCGGCTCGGCGCATTTGATCTCGTCGTCATCGACGATGCCTCGCAATCCGATCTGCGCGAACTCACTGCGATGCTCCGGGCCCGCAAGGTCGTCGTCATCGATGACGATCGGCAGACCGGCGAGCGCGTCGCGCAAGGTGAGCACGACATCGAAACCATCGCACGCAGCATCCTGCGCAGCGGTCCGGCTGCCATGCGCCGGTTCCTGCTGCCGGGCGCAGCGCTCTGCGATTTCGTCAAGATGCTGTTTCCCGACCGGATGATCAGACTTCGGGAGCACGCTCGCCGGGTCGATCCGGTCGCGCTTGCAGCCGTCGGCTCACCGCAGCCATCGGCACCGCCGGCGACCAGCCCGCATCCGGCTCCCGCGCGGCTCGCTGGCGCTGCGGAGGATCACCCGGCATCCGCGCGATCCGTAACGCGCCGCGCCTATTCGCTGGAAGACGAGATCGCCACGGTGGCCGAAAGCCTGTCGCTGGCGCGGCTCTCGGAGCAACGCGCTGAGCCGGCCATCTCGATCGAGAGTCCGGTGCCGGATTGGCTGGGCAACCGCGCCGGCGCCGGCATCGGGGCGCGTCCAACGCGGCGCCGCGAGCATGAGGTCGCGACCGATGAAACGCGTGCCGCCTCGTCGTCTGATACGCCCGCCTCTGCGCCGCCCGCGTCCGTCGCGCCCGCAGCGCCGGTCGAGATCGAGGAGAATGAGCCGCCCGTAGCCGATCGTTCTGCGCAGGCTGCAAAGTCGCCGGCGGACGATGCCGCCGTCGCACGAGTGGCCGTGCTCGCCCGCCCGGCGGAACTGTCCGAGACGACGACGCGCGGCCAAGCCGAGTCGGAGCGCGACGCCGTGCATATCGATCATCGCGCGCTGTCGCCGGGTCGGCGTCCGCGGCCTGATCATGGAGCGAGGCGTCCACACCGCTCGCTCCGCCGGCACATGATGGCCGCTGCCGCCGGCTTGGCGGTCGCGGTGGTTGGCGCATCGATCTACTGGCAGCCGGCGGCGAGCCGGATCACGACGTCCTTGCAAACCGTTTTGAACCGACTCCCGGTGTCCTGGAATGCCGCCTCGCCGGCCGCCGCCGAGCCGCGCAAGGTCATCGCGGATCGGATAACGCCTGACGCCAGGGGCGGTGCTGGCGGCGATGCGATCACCACGGGGAGCGCGACCGAGACGATGGTGTCACATGCCGTGCTGTACCAGGAGGATCCGCAGGATCCGCACGGCAAGCGCTATCTCGGGAAAGTCACCTGGCATGTCGAGCCTGCGGCAGGAGCGGTGCCAGCCTCGATCAAAGGCGATGTCGAGATCGACAAGAGGATGACGGCGACGTTGTCGCTGCGTCCAAACAAGGAAGCCGAAATGCCGGCGAGCCACATCATGGAGATCAAGTTCAACTGGCCGGACGACCCGTCTCACGCCGGGGTGGAGACCTTGAAGGGCGTCAGCATGAAGCCCAAGGAAGCGGGTCGCGGGACCCCGTTGACCACCATGACCGCCAAGGTGACGCCGGAGTTCTTCATGATCGCGCTGTCGGCGGGGGATGTCGACATGAAGCGGAACGTGTTGCTGCTCAAGGGCAAGGACTGGATCGACATCCCGATCGTCTACAATGGCGGCAGCCGGGCGGTGCTGGCGATCGAGAAGGGAGCGGACGGTGAGCGCGCGTTCAAGGATGCGTTTGCCGCCTGGGGACAATGATCCGGCGGCAAGGCCGACGCACGGAAGGCGCCGTCCTATGATCGGCATCGACATCCTCGCGCCATCGCAGGCTCCGGTCACCGATCGGGACGAGCGACCGCTGACCGCCGTGACCTATCCGGTGCCTTGCGAGCAGTGCGGCCGGATCGTGCGGGTGGCGATGAACACGCTGCGCCCACCCGGCTTCCACCGCCTCGACGAGCAGGTCGCCTGCCCCGAGATCCAGGAGCGCCGCAGCAGGGGCGACGGCGGACTGTTGTTGATGATGTGCGGCCCCTTGAAGCAATCGCTCGCCGTACGATGCGATGCGGCCGAGGTCGAGGCCACCGCTCCCGGTGGCGGACAGGCGGGACGGGTCGTCTGCAGCATTCCCGGCGTCTCGATCGCTCAATACGCCCCGAACGAGGCGCGCAGCCGCGCGGAGATCTGGCAGGCGCACGGCTACGACAAGCTGGCCACGAGGCTGCGCGCGGCCGCAGCAAGGGCGGAGCGCAGGCCGCTGGTCTGGACCCGCGCTGCGGCGGCCAGCCTCGGCGCATTGTTGCTCGCTGCCGCCGCCAGCTGGTTCATGCTGGCGCGGGAGCCGGCCGCTCCCCCGCCAACACAGCCGCAAGCCGCCGAGGCCTCCGTGGCCGCGTGGAGCCGCGCAAGCGTCGAGAGTTCGGGGCGCGTCGTCACGGCAGAGGCCATGTCGGCCGCGACCGCCCCGGCGCCGATGCCGGACGCGCCCTCGGACCCTGCAACGCTCTCGCGTTCCACGGAAACCGCGCCGCTCGAGGCACCCGCCCTGCTCGCGTCGGCAAGCGCTGCGACCGCTCCCGAGACTGCGCCGGCAGCAGAGTCGACCGCGACCCCAGGGCCGGCGGAGGCAGCGGCGATTCGCCTGCCTGACATGGTGATGATTCCAGGAGGGGCATTCGCGATGGGCGGCGTCGAGAGCTCCGAGCTTCCGGTCCACCGCGTCACGACCAAGCCGTTCGCGCTCGGCAAGTACCCGGTCACGATTGGCGAGTGGAAGGCGTGCGTGGCTGACGGGGCATGCGCCGACGTGATGAGCGGCCCGGACGACAACCCCGTGACGAATGTCGGCTACGACGACGTCAGGGGCTATCTGGCTTGGCTCTCGCGGGCCGTCGGCAAGCCGTTCCGGCTCCCGACCGAGGCCGAATGGGAATATGCAGCGCGCGGCGGCGCAACGACGGCGTTCTGGTGGGGCGACCGGATGCGCTCCGGCATGGCCAATTGCAACGGATGCAACGAGCCCGGCGCGCCCGCGCAGCTCATGAAGGTCGGAAGCTTTGCGGCCAATCCGTTTGGCCTGTTCGACATGGGCGGGAGCGTCGACCAATGGGTGGCCGACAGCTGGCACAAGAGCTATCAGGGCGCGCCGTCCGATGGCTCGGCATGGATCGACGAGCAGAGCTTCGTCCATGTCATTCGCTCGGGTTCATGGAAGAAGGATGCGAGCTATGCCCGCAGCGGGAGCCGCGACCGCTATGATGGGCGCGTCAGGTATCCGACCCATGGCTTTCGCCTCGCTCTTTCGCTCTGATGCGGCCGCGGTATGCTGAGCCAGGCCAGCGTGCCGTCGACGCCGATGCGGGGCCTGCGCCCGCAAATGTCTCGCGCCACAGCGAACACCAGCGTCGCAGATCCGCAGGACGCCTGGTCTGCCGAGCCTCTTTATTCAAATTCTTATCGGGAATCGTAGGACGAGACCGATCGAAACCTCAAATTTGCCGCGCTACGCCCCATTCATGGACCGGCTACACCGTTCGATATTTGCGATCGATGATCGTCGTTGTTTATGAGTTGGGGATATGTGGAGTGAGAAATCTACGCGTCGCGCGCCGCTACTGGATCTGACGCCCTGGCGACGACGTCGTCTCGCCGCAGTCGCGACGCTCGGGTCCACCGTGTTGGCCTGCACGCTGGTGCTGTTGCCGACTCTCGCATGGGCGCAGGCGAAAACGGCGCCGAAGGACGCCTACCTGTATTTCATCACGCCAACCGACGGCGACACCGTGAAGACCGCGTTCTGGTGCCGGTTCGGACTTCGCAACATGGGCGTGACCCATGCCGGTGACGCCTTTGCCAACACCGGCCATCATCACCTCCTGATCGACGCCGATGAGCCGATCAGCCCGGGCGAGCCGATTCCGCAGGACAGAAAGCACCTGCACTACGGCGCGGGCGAGACCGAGGCCCTGATCGAGCTGCCCCCCGGCAAGCATAACCTGCAGCTCGTCCTGGGCGACGGCATGCACTTCAACTTCGATCCACCGCTGGTATCGAAGAAGATCACGATCACCGTGAGCAGTGCTTCGCAGAGGCACGGGCAGAGCGCCACTTACGCCCACCGGCGGACGCGGCATCTTCACGCGCACACCGCGCGTCAGGCGGCGCAACCGTCGGCCACCGAAGCGCCGCCGTCCGATCCGGCAAAATCGGCGGGAGCCGTCGATTTCATCAAGAGCTTCCTGTCGGGTGCGAAATGAGCCTCCGCCCGCTCCCCGATGGAGCCGGTTCGGCCGGCACATCAGTTCATCGCGACGTGCCGGAGCCTCCAACCGCAGCACTGCATTTGTCCGGCTCGGCTCTATTGATACGACCTCCAGACGCGAGGCTTGCTTCGCCTCGGCGAGCGCCAAGAGCGATCATCAGCATCGGTCCAAGCTCGGAGGCGAGGCGCGGGGAGACCACGCCATTGATCGTCCGGAACAGGTACGACAGGAAATAACCAGCCGCGAATGGAATGAACACCAGAGCCGTAACGGTCCAGCCTGGGATTGCGGCACCACCGACCTTGGCGTCAACGCCCATCCTGCCGAACATGTAGTCCGGCTCAAACTCCCAGAAATCAATAGTTCAGCTTGGAAACTGGCGCTCCCTAAGGAAGCAGGGAAAACCAACAAAATCAAAGAATCAGCACTCCTTTTGGGACGCCATGGCCGCGGTGCCCATGGCCTCGCCCGACAGATGCTGGTCCGGCGAGTTGGGCTCATTCCCCGTCATGCGATCGCGCGCACCGCATTCGCGATCATCTCCGCCACCGATCCATCGTGGGCGAAGCCGAGGGCCAGCTCGGCGGTGGCATCCAACTCGGGATAGCGGCCGAAGACGTCCTCTATGCCTTGATCGGGATCGAACGTCACGCGCGCGGCGCGCTCCGCGCCGAGCAGCTGCGCCAGGCCGTCCACCACCTCGGCGATCGAGAGACGAAGCGCCGGAAGCTGCAGGGTTCCGCAGACATCGAGCTTCCCGGCGAGGAGGAGATTGTCGACGGCGGCCTTCGCGGACAACCACCAGGCCGTCGCGCCCGGCGACACCGGACAGACATAGCGCTCGCCCGCGGACAGCGCATGCAGCAGCTCGCTCATGAACGCCGATCCGAAGCCGCTCACGGGCCTGGGCCGCGCCACGATGCCGGGCAGCCGCAGTGCGATACCCGACAGATCTCCGCGTCGCGTGTGATCGGCGAGCGCGATCTCCACCATCCGCTTGTGCGCGCCATAGGTGATCGCCGGCCGCGCCTCCGTGCGTGCGCCGACCCGCGCCTCCGCAAGCGCGCCGTAGACGGCGATGCTGCTGGCATAGACCACGCGCGGCCGATGTCGGCTCTCCGCCAGCAGCTGGAAGAGATCCAGCGACGCATCGAGATTGACGCGGCGGCCGAGCGCGGGCGCGGCCTCGGCGCGGCCGCCGGGAATGCTGGCGAGGTGGAACACGAGGTGGAACGGCGCGGCGCCGAGTTGCTCCAGCACGGCGGGATCGTCGAGGCCGCCTCGGATCCAGTACAGACGCGCACCGGACAATCCCGCTGGCGCCTCGGCGAGATCGAGTGCGGTGATTTCAGCACCGTCCATGTCGATCAGCAACCGATGCAGCAGCGCACGGCCGATGAAGCCCGCGGCCCCCGTGACCAGAATACGCATGGTTCAATCCGGCCGATCGGCGCCCGCCGCACGAACCACGCGCTGCGCGACACGCCCGAACGGACCCGGCCGGCCATCGGCGAAGCAGGCCTGCATGGTCACCTCCTCACCGAAGCGCAGGAACGAGGTCCGCGCCGCGCCGTGTTCGATCATCTCGATCGCCCTGACCTCGGCAAGGCAGCTCGATCCGGCGGCGCGATCGGCGTTCGAGACCGTGCCCGAGCCGATGATCGTACCGGCCGTCAACCGCCGCGTCCGCGCCGCATGGGCGATCAGCTGCGGGAACGAGAACGCCATCTCGCGGCCCGAGGCTGCGCCGATCCGCTCGCCATTGCGCCGGACATGCAGGGCCATGTCGAGCCGGCCATCGCGCCAGGCATCGCCGACCTCGTCCGGCGTCACCGCAAACGGCGCGAAGCTGGTCGAGGGCTTCGCCTGCAGGAAGCCGAAGCCGGTGCGAACCTCGCGCGCGCCGACCGCGCGCAGGCTCCAGTCGTTGATCTGCACCAGCAGCCGGATTCGTTGCGCAGCCTCTTCGGCAGAAGCAGCCATCGGCACGTCGTCGACGATGACGCCGAACTCGCCCTCGAAGTCGATGCCATCAGCTTCTGTCACGAAGGGAACATCGTCCTGCGGCCCGAGGAAGTCGTCGCTGGCGCCCTGGTACATCACCGGGACGGTGTCGAAGTCGGGGATCGGCGGCTTACTGAAGGCGATGTCCATCAGCCGTCCGTGATTGAGGAAGGCCGAGCCATCCAGCCATTGCGGCGCGCGCGGCAGCGGTGCGAGGCATCGCGCGGGATCGAACGCCATCACATCGGCAGCCGATCCATCCTCGAGACTTTCAGCGAGCCGGCGCAACGCCGGCTCGACCAGCTGCCAGTTCCGCAGCGCCGTCAGCAGATCCGGCGCGATGGCGCTCGCATCGAGCACGCGCGCATGATCCCTGGAGACGATGACCAGGCCACCGTCGGGGCTGCCGTTCCGATAGGTCGCGAGTCTCATCAGCTGGCCTTGGTCGGGTTGGCTTCGGGACCGAACTTGCCGTCGACCAGGATGAACAGCATCCGGCACGGCTTGTCGCTGCGGTTGGCCCAGGCGTGGTTGGTGCCGCGCTGGATCACCACGTCGCCGACCTTGAGGTCAGCGGTGCCCTTGTCGAGCACCAGCGTGATCTCACCGGAGATGACGATGCCATAGTCGATCGTCTCGGTGCGGTGCATCAGCGGATGTGGCGATTCCGTCGTCACGGTCGAGGCGTGGGGGTCGCCGATCTGGCTGAACGCGGCATTCATGCGCGCCGCGCCGTTGCGGAGAAAGTCCTCGGTATCCGGCGGAATGTCGACGAAGCGGATGCGGCTGCCATGCGTTGGCGGCGGCAGCCGCAGCGGCCCGATCGTCGGATCGGGACCGTTGTCGATCAGCGCCGGCGTTGCCTGCGTGCTCCAGACCTCGTGGAAGAAGGTGCCGGGGATCGCCGCCAGCTCGGTGACGGTTGGCAAGGCGCCGTCGGACGAGATCACGGCGGCGCCCTGCGCGTCATGGCCGGTGACGACGCGGCGGATCTGCGGAAGGGTCATGCTGGAGGCCTCCTGGTCAGGCGATTTCGAGAGAGGCGGCGGACGCTGCGCCGCGCGCAGCGAACACGCGCGAGAACATCACGACGGCGACGGATGAGATGATGACGGCGCCGAGCCCGAGCGCAGGATAGCCGAACAGCTGCACCAAGGTGCCGCCGAGAATGGGGCCGATCGCAGCGCCGATCATCAGCATCGCCGGCGTGCCGGCCAACGCCCGCGCGGTCGGGTCGAGACGCGACAGCAGCCCGAACGCAAAGGTGTGGGTGAAGATCATTACCGCGGCAAAGATCGCGGTCGGGACCGCATAGGCGACGAAGCCGGAGCCGAAGGTGATCGTCACGGCGATCAGCGCCTGGCAGACCGGGCCCGCCAGCAGCACGTGTCGCGCCGGTAGCCGCCGCTCCATTATGGCGGCGAGCGGCGCCGGCAGCAGGTTGACGAAGCCGAGCGCGATCAGCACGCCCGTCACCGCGTCAGCTTCGAAGCCGCGGTCAGCGCCGATCCGCTCGATGAAGCTGAACAGCATCGCCTGGGTCAGCGCCATGCAGCTGATGCCGGCAATGCCGAACCAGACGGCGCGCGGCAGATGGCTGACCTCCGCGATCAGATCCTCGTCACTGCGCACCACGCCCTTCGGAAATGACAGCGCCGCCGCCAGCGCCGCGACCGCCATCACGCCGGCAAACACGACGAACAAGGCCTGGCCGCCGAAGCTCGCCACGAGATTGGGCGTCATGCCGAGAAACAGAATGGCAAACACACCGAGCGCCATTCCGACGATGGCGAACAGGCGGTGCGGGTTGGCGCTGCGTGCGATGGTGCCGTGAGTGAAGCTCAGCCCGCAGGCCGCTGTTGCGCCGCCCAGCGCGTGCAGCATCGCGAGCAGCGCAAACTCCGACGTTCGGCTCGCGGCCAGGAACACCAGCGCGGCCACGGCGTATCCCGCAGCCGCCGCCGGGCGGGCGTTCATCCGGTTGAAGCGAGGTGCGAAGAACAGGCTGCTGAGCACGGCGCCCAGCAGGAACAGCGTGGCCAGCAGTCCCGCCTGCTGCGGGCTGAACCTGTAGCGCTCGATCAGCGCGCCCACCCAGACCGGCAGCGCGACGAGATCGACCATCCCGGCGCAATGCGCGACCATCAGCGCGATGCGTCCGCGCCACGTCTCCGTCGTCACCGTCATGGCTTCCTCCCCGTTGATGATGTTGTTCGTTGATGTTGTTGGCTCAGATCGGCTGCGTCAGCCCGACGATCGACTCGCGCATGATCCTGGCGTGCTCCGCCTTGTCGCCGTTCTCCATTTCGATGCGGCAGAGCTGCGCGGAGTTCTCGATCACCATGCGGCAGCGCTCCCAGCGGCGCGCATGGAAGCGGTCGAATGCCTCCTGCAGGGTCGTCGCGCGAGCCAGCTCCTCGGCCAGCACGATGCCGCTCTCGATGCCGATGCCCGCGCCGGAGGCGAGGTGAGGCGTGGTCGCGGCCACGGTGTCGCCGATCAGGATGACGCGGCCGCGATTCCACGGCGCCGGCACCAGCAGGTTGGCGAGCGGCCGATAGTCGATGGCGGCGTCGGGAGCGAACAAATGCGCCCGCAGTGCCACCAGCACGGGATCGCTGAACGGCGCCAGCAGGTCCGCGACCAGTTGCGGCCAGGACGCGCGCTCGGCCTGGAGCTTTTCCGGCCGCGCCTCCGTCACGAACATATACATGTGGCTCGGCGACACCGGGTTGACGCCCGCCTTGACCGCACCACCCAGCCACATCCGCGGACGCACGATGTCGGCCGGCCGCGGCAGCACGGCGCGCCAGACCACCTGGCCGATGTATTGCGGCGACTTGACCTCGGGAAACAGCAGCGCCCGCGTCTTCGAATGCACGCCATCGGCAGCCACCACGAGATCATAACGGCCCGTCGTGCCATCGGTGAAGGCGACCTCGACATCGCCGTCGTGCTGCGTGATCCGCGTGTAGGTGCAGCCGACACGCACGTGAACGCCAGCGGCGCGCGTCGCATCGGCGAGGATGCGCCCGAGTTCGGGCCGCATGATTCCGCCGCCGCCGGGCACATCCGATCCTACGGCCTTCGGTGTCGGGATCTCGCCGATCCGATGCCCCGATGGCGCGAACAGGTCGACACCGTCAGCCGTGTAGCCGCGCCGCGCGAATTCCGCGAACACGCCGATCGTCTCGAGCGCGCGCAAGGTCGGTCCGCTGACCGTGATGCCGGCGCCCTCCGGCCGCCAGTTCGGATCGACCTCGACGAGATCGATGTTGATGCCCGCCTTGCGCATCTGGATCGACGCGGCCATACCGGAAAAGCCGCCTCCGATCGTCAGCACCCTGCTCACCACTGCCATGGTGCTTCCCCCTCTGCAGTCCGCCCTTGCGGGCATGTTATGACTTTACGAACAACTCGCCGTCGATGACGACGAGCTCGAGACGGCTCAACCGCTCGCCGCGGCACGGCCCCTGCACGCACAGCCCGGTGTCGGGCATGAACTCGGCGCCGTGCGCGTGACAGACGATACGCGTGCCGTCGGCGTTGAGATACGCATCCCTGCGCCAGGCCATCGGCGCACCGCCGATATGCGGACAGGCGTTGCGCCAGCCATGCAGCTGTCCGTGCCGGCGCACGACGAACAGGCTGTCCTGCCCCTCATCATCGGGATCGAAGCCGCGCGACTGCGCCTCGCCGATCTCATCGGCGCGGCACAGCCGGATCCATCGCGCCTCGGCCTCACGCGTAGTCGCCATTCTCGGGGATTCCGGGGCCGGGGTACCATTTCTTGCGCATCTTCATCAGGAAGGTCTGCGAATTGTCGGCGGATGCCGTCGCCTCGCGCGGCTGCCAGCTCGCATCGTGCTGGTCCATGTCGGCATCCATCTCGATGTGGCAGCCGAACGGGCTATTGAAGTACCAGAACCAGTTCGAGCCCAGGATGTGACGGCCGGGGCCCCAGAACGCCTGATAGCCCTTCTCGACGAAGCGATAGCCGTTGGTGATCATTTCCGAAGGACCACCGAAATGGAACGTGAAGTGCTCCACGCCGTGCATGTGCGGCGGCGCGCCGATCAGGAAATGGGTGTGATGGTCGAGCGAGCCGCCCGGCTGCAGGAACGGCCCGGTGCCGGTGAAGCGATCGGTGCAGCGGAAGCCGAGCCGGTTGACGTAGAACGCCTCGGCCTTCACCACGTCGGGCACGAAATAGACCACATGCGACAGCGAGCGCGGACGGATCACGCTGCCCGGCGGCGGCACGCCGAGGCTGTTGATCGGCCGGAACACCACGCCGCCCGGCGCATTCGAAATCTCGCTGGCCAGCATGAACGGCCGCCGTGCCGTCAGTTGAAAGCCGATCACGAAGTCGGAATCGTCGGTCGACTCGATCGAGCCATCGGGCAGCCGCCGGACCTCGCGGTCGCGCCGCAGCTCGGCGGTGATCGCCCCCAGCGTCGCCTCGTCGGCGACGCCCATCACCGTCTTGCGCAGACGGCAGCCCGGCACGGGCGCCGGCGGCAGAGCCGGATCATCCTGCCGTGCGATCACCACGGCGGTGCCGTCGATCGCCTCGAAGCGGCCGCCGCGATCGGAGACGTCGACGGGCGTCAGCCCGTAATCGACCAGGAAGCGCGCCGCGCCCCTCACGTCGTCGACACCGAATATCAGGCTCTCCAGACCGACGATTTTCATAACTTTCCTCTCCACCTGCTGCTTCAGGCGATGTGTCCGTTCAATGTCTCTGCGACCCAGTCCGCGATGTAGTGGCCGGCATTGATGCTGTTGTCGAAGCTCGCATGCTGGGCGCCGCCTTCACGCGCGGTGAAGACCTTCAGCTCGCGCTTGGGCGAATTCACCAGTTGCTCATAGGTCCGCTCGGCCCAATGCAGCGGAATCTGCGAGTCCTTTTCGCCATGCGTCACCAGGAACGGCACCTTGATGCGGTCGAGAATGCCGTCGAGGTGAACCTGCTCGGCAATCCGCATGAAGTCGTCCTGATCTCTCGCACCCCACACCCAGCGCACATGCGCCCAGTAATGCGGGACCGGGAAATCACCTTCCTTCTGCAGGCGCCTCTTCTGCACGTCGCGCCAATCGTGATTGGCACCCCAGGCGACGCCGCAGGCAAAGCGCGGCTCGAAAGCCACCGCGCGCGGACAGTAGTAGCCACCGAGCGAGACGCCCTCGAGACCGATCCGCTTCGGGTCGACGTCGCTGCGGGTCTCCAGCCAGTCGACGACCCGGGACGCCCAATGCTCGCTGTCATGGCGCGCGGTGAGACCCTGCAGCCGGAGCGCCTCGCCCGATCCGGGCTGGTCGATCACGAGCGACGACACGCCCCGTCGGGCGAGCCAGGCGGGCAAGCCGACGCGGTATTTCATCTCCTTGGTCGAATCCAGGCCGTTGACCTGCACCAGCAGCGGCGCCGGCCCGTCGCGCCCTTCCGCGCGGACCATGAGACCGGCAATGTGGGAGCCTTCATAGGGAATCTCGACGCGCTCGCAGTTCTCCCGCGCCAGTGCAATGCCCTTGGCGAACACGTCGAGACATCTGCGGTACAGCGCCAGCCGCCCCGGCGCCTCGTGCGCCTGCAGACGCTCGCAGGTGATCAGATAGCTCGCTGCGCGGCCATATTTCTCGCCGGCCGACAGCAGCCGCCCTTTCGCCTCGTCCTCGGACGCGAGCGCACAGAGCTTGTCTGCCATCCGCGCCCAGGTCTCGCGGAAGGCCTGGGT
Organism: Bradyrhizobium sp. HKCCYLRH1034; assembly: GCF_051168375.1. Classification (NCBI taxonomy): domain Bacteria; kingdom Pseudomonadati; phylum Pseudomonadota; class Alphaproteobacteria; order Hyphomicrobiales; family Nitrobacteraceae; genus Bradyrhizobium; species Bradyrhizobium sp. HKCCYLRH1034. The sequence continues at coordinate 751,310 of NZ_JBNPUW010000001.1, forward strand.
ACCGTTGGCATCTGGCTGCCGGGCCGCCTCCTGCAGCGGCGCGCACATCTCTTCGATCTCGCCGATCCGCGCGCCCATCTCGATCGCGAGATCGACCGAGAGATTCCAGACATAGTTGGTCGGAAAATACTTGAACATGAATGCACTCGCGACGCGCGGCCCGGCCACGCGTCTTCCTCGACGTTCTTCCCGAGGTCTGGCATAGCCCCGTTTGACCATTTCGAAAAATTGATTAACAAGATTGATCGCATTGATCTCTTGAATACCTCGAGCGAGGCCGCCCATGCGCTTCAACAACAAGTTCGACCTCAATCTCCTGGTCGCGCTCGACCATCTGCTGCACCTGCGCAGCGTCAGCGGCGCCGCCGCGCGCATGAACATGACGCAGTCCGCGATGAGCAATGCCTTGCTGCGTCTGCGAACCTATTTCGATGACGAACTGCTGGTGAAGATCGGCCGCAAAATGGAGCTGACGCCGCGAGCGGAGACGCTGAAGGACTCGATCAGGGACCTTCTGGTGCGGGTCGACTGGGCCATCGCCTCGTCTGCCGAGTTCGATCCCGCGCAGTCCGACCGCTGCTTCAAGATCCTGGCGTCGGACTACACGCTGGTGACGCTGATCCCGCGGCTGCTGGCGCGCAGCGAGGCCCTTGCGCCCGGTATCCGCTTCGACTTCCTGCAGCAGGTGCAGCGGCCGGAGCGCGCGCTCGAGCGCGGCGACGTCGACCTGCTGATCATCCCGGAGGAATTCAGCTCCAAGCTGCACCCGTCCGAGGTGATCTTCGAGGACGACTTCTGCGTCATCGCGTGGAGCAAGGGAAAGTATGGCAAGGGCAAGCTGTCACGGCAGGATTTCGCCAAGTCGTCCCACGTCGTGATGCGGCCGGCGATCGCGGCGCAATCGCTCGAAACCTATTATCTGGAGCAGCGCAACACGAGCCGCAGCGAGGACGTTTCGGTCTACGCGTTCACCGCCATTCCGCATCTCGTTGCCGGGACGAACCGCCTTGCCACCGTGCACCGGCGGCTCGCCATCGCCGCCCAGCGCAGCCTTCCCATCCGCATCATCGAGCTGCCGATCGCGCTGCCGGCGCTGCGGCAGCGCGTGCAATGGCATCGCTACCGCTCCAACGATGCCGGCCTGCTGTGGCTGCGCACTCTGATCCGCGAGGTCGTCGCCGAGCTGCCCTGACCACCGTCGACCGGCACTGGCGATGGCGAACGGCCGGCGCGAGACGCCGGCCGCCTTCGTTGATGAGCGATCAATCCAGCTTGCGCGAGTCAGCGCTTGATCGGTCCGGCTCCGGGCGGCGGCGCGGGCACCCAGATCGGGAATGCCAGATTGGCCCAGACCGTATCGCCGCGGCTGCCGTTCTCGACGTAGAATGTATGCTGGTAGTTCACGTTGATCTGGAAGGGGCCCGCATTATAGGTCAGCGACGGGCCTGCATTGATCGAGCGCAACCGGTTGCCGTCCTGCACCCCGGCGAAATTGAATGCCTTGACGCCGTTGATCTTGTCGTCCTGATACTGATGCGTATAGCCACCGACGACGCCGAGCTTCCAGGCGCCGATATTATAGCCCGCGTTGAAGTCGACCACCAGCGCATCACCGCTGCGGTACTGCTGGGTCAGCTGCGTGAAGGCGTTGACCGAATCGGTATTGGTGCCGTTGAGCAGCAGACGTGGCGAGACGGCGAATTCGAAGCCCTTCGGATCGGCATAGCGATAGGCGAGGACGGGCGAGATGGTGGTGTAGTTCGTGCCGACGTTGAGGGGCTGCCGCGCCGAATAGGTGCCGGTGTTGGGCATGATGTCCAGGCCGACCGTGAAGGTCTGCACGGGCGACAGCGCCCAGCTCAGAATGATCGGCGAGAAGGTCAGATTGGCAAGGCCGTTGGCCTGGAACGATCCGCCGGGATTGGTGCTTTCGAGATGGACGAAGGGCACCACGAGCTGCGAATAGACATGGGCGCCGAAAAAGTCGCCGGGATAACTGGCGAGAAACCGCATCGTCTCCGACACGGCGGAGAGCTTGAAGTCGATCGGCAGCTTTTTGCCCTGCCCGTCATACAGGCCGTTGGCGCTGGTGTAGCTGGTCTGGCTGATCGCAAACAGGCCCGGGATCGGCGGAAACGACGCAATGAACACGCCGGGCGAGCCCGCCGGATAGTTGGTGGCCGCGTTCTCGGCGGCCCACGCACCCTGGATCATCCCGGCCAACATCAACGCTGCGGAAGCGGACCGCTGCAGTCCTCTTGTCATGAATCCCCCCTTGGTGGCGCGTTTTCTACGAAACGAGCTTGCCCCCGACCGACCTCATGGCGACGCGCCCGCGCCCGACCGATCGCGTCATTGATGAGCGATCCCAGATCATTCGTAAAATTGATCGTTTTGATCCGAGCTATTCACAGTCTCGATGTGCCGGCCTCACGGGCGTCGATTGATGTCGCGCTCCTTGGTTCGAGCAGAGTGAGCAACCACGGGCACGTCACCGACGACATAATCGATCTCACCCACCGTGTTGAAGATTGCCCGTACGAGGCCTGCAGTTCAGGCCTTGGATCAAACACAACCATAGATTGTTGGCGGCAGACGCATAGGGCACGAACCTAGGACCCGCTGATTAAGAGGCGTATGACTTGCCAGTAACTTCCATGGTCATTCCACCAATGACGATTTCATGACGTCGGGCCACGCTGCTGGATGAGAGGCCGCATGGCGGATTCAAAATCAGTTTGATGATGCAACGATATCAAAGCCATTTTGGCAAATCGTCGAGACGAACTGCCGCAATATCAATCGGTTGTTTGCCTTCTCAATGAACGCGTCGTATCCGGACGCGCGGCGCGATCGGTTCAGCAGGCCGGCTGTTCGCGTTGATGGCGAAAAAACGCAGCGCTTGCAGACCGCTTTTCAAGTGCTGGCTGGGTCAGTCTTCTCATCGTCAATCAATACGTGTATTCGCTGACACTCTCGTCTCCTACCCAGGACGTCGGGGCCGCCGGCTTCTGGCCGTTCATTATCGTTCGGTCGCGTTTGATGGCAGCGAGAGCTGCCCAGCAGAGGAATCGGTGAATGGGTTTCGCCACAGCTTTCTTGATGTCTGCGGCCGATTACCAGAGTCGTACGGCAGACATTCGACGCACCGCTCCGACCAGATTGCCATTCAATCTGCAAAAAACCATTCCAAGGAAACCAGAACGGTTGCATTCCTATACCGTCACTGCTAATCATCCGCAGAGGTTGTAGGGCATGTCGAAGAAGCGACTCTCCAATTTTTTTATGCACGACCGCGCGGGCGAGACGAGGAATTTCTGAACGGAACGTCGGGAGGAGGTGCGCTGGTTGAATGTGTGGCGACTCGCGAACTTCTAAGGTGACTGTCCGGACGAGAGATATCCGTCAGCTATCGGCAGTATCCTGACTACTTTGCGTTCGAGACAGAAGGCAATGTTTGAGATCCCTCAGGCCTATGGCGAAGCTATCGCTGATGCTACTAGCATCGACAGCCTACTCGAGCTGCTTCTAGCCTCCACTGAGCGCTTCGGAGTGACCGGCGTCTTTATCGCTGACCTGCCGAGCCGAATGGAAATCCTCGAGCCTCATATCCAGCTACGTGGCTGGAATGATGCCTGGATCAGATATTATAATGAGAGAAATTATGTCCATATAGACCCGATTGCCCAACTGCTTCGGGAAAGAGCGACGCCGTACGTCTGGAGCGAGGAGTGTGCGGTTCAGCCGCTCACCGCAAAACAACGAAAGCTCATGGACGAAGCAAGGGACGCAGGACTGATTGACGGCTTCACGGTCCCGATCCACGGTCCGCAAATGCGCACAACCTGCGTATCGTTTGCGACGGGCGCCAAGCCGCTGCAGCGAAGCGATCGGCACAATCTTCATTTCATGGCGTTACTCAGTCATCAGCGTGTCGACCAAATGATACACGCGAAAAGACCTGCAACGGCGAAAGAGGAGCGAGCGTGCGTGCTCGCGCCGCGCGAACTGGAATGCCTACATTGGGCGATGCACGGCCTGAAATCCAAGGAAATCGCCTTTGAGGCTCGTCTTTCCAAGCGAACCGTCGATCAATATCTTCGCAACGCGATGTCGAAGCTTCGCGCCGGCAGCCGAACAGAGGCCGTCCGCATCGCGATATTGAACGGTTCGCTAAAGCCAGTATGAAGTAAATACTGTACTAGAACGGCATCGCCAATACTTCTGCAAAATGATCGGTTGGTCTCCCTACCCGAGGAGACCATGATGATATTTGCGTTCTACGAGGATTCAAAACTGGCGACCCCCAGCCTTATGGATGAAATCTACGATCTTAGATATAGGATCTTCGTGGAAGCGCTTGCGTGGTCAAGCCTTGTCAAGCCGGACCGGCGCGATCGGGACCAGTTTGATGGTGATGATGCGCTGCATGTAGTTGATATCCACGACGGACGGGTGATGGCGTACTCGCGGCTTCTTCCGACGACCAGGCCGCATCTCCTGTCGCACGTGTATCCGGAGCTGGTGCGGGGGCGATCATATCCGAAGGCGCCGGACATCTTCGAATGGACCCGTCTTTGCGCCAGGTCCGAGATCGGAAACGGTGACGTTCTAGCCTCGCGTCGACTGATGGTCGCCATAGCAGAGATATGCCAGTACCTCGGCATCACGGGTCTTATCGCGCAATCCAAGCCGGGTTGGGTACGGCGGCTGAACCGGCTTGGATGGAATGCGCAACCACTCGCCGATCCCGTGGTCTTTGATGGGCGACCGACCCTTGCGTTGGAGGCGAGAGTCTCTGACCGTACGGTATCTACATCGCGCAAATGCTTGGGAATCGACACTGACATCTTAGACCAACCATCCCTCCGAGACCTCGCCGCTTCCAAAGCAAAACGTCACATCTGCGCAGGAGCGCTGCGCAGGACCGGGGTACTTCACGCGCAACGAGAGATTGTACCCGAGCCGTTGGATCTATGCTCCTTGCAGGTGGACGGCGCCAACCGCACCTACAGCGCGGCGACCCCGGTGACCTAACCAGACCTCTCATTCCGGGCCCAAGTTGCCTTCTGGCTGTTGGCTACAGCGAGCCGCCCGCAAGCACCTGCAGGCGGTAAGCCCCGTCCAAGGACGAGAGCTCGGCAGTTCGAGTGCCGATCAGCAGTTTGCGGTCCGCCGCGCCAAGAGCGTGCCGAGCCAGCGTTCGCGCTGACAGCTGTGCGATCGACGATCGTCACCGCGGAATGGCTGGGAGCATTTGCCGATACTTCGCTCTCGGGCGACAGGAAGCGCGGGCTGACTGCGATTGTCGCACCGGACGGCAAGCCGGGCGCGATCGTCTCGGACAAAGTACCGAGCTCACCCGCAGCGTCATGATGAACCGGATGCAGAGATCCGCGACGAGTTCTTGAACGAAACGCTGTTCTTCGACCTTGCGGTCCGGCTCGCTGACAACAACAACCTGCAACCGCATTCATCCAGCACAGCAATTCGCCCAGCCGCTATTGCGGAACGCACATCAAGAGCCGCATTGCTAACCGGCGACCCACCTCGCGGGATACGACCTCTCACGCCGACTTTCGACAGAAGTATACCCCCGTGAGAACCAATCCAACTGCAGCAAAAATGCTCATCGAAAGCTGCTCTCCCAGAAAGATCACGGCTATCAAGAGTGATACGACCGGCTGTCCGAACTGCAGAGGCGCAATCGCCGAGACGCCTCCCTTGTCCAGAGCCCAGAACCATGCGGCGAATCCGATCAAGGTGCAAAAGACCGCAAGAAAGAACAGGGCCCCTCCTCCTACGACCGTCACCCCGGAGATCGCCTCCAGGACAGAGGGCAACAGCGGCGTCACAAGAGCAGCACCGAAGATGATCGACCATGCCGTCGCTCCGAACAGGCCAATTCGCGCAGATGCGCGAGCGCCTGCAACATATCCAATGCTGACCGTAATGGTGCCGATGAGAACGATGACGTCGCCCACCATTGTTCCACTGCCGAAGACATCGCCGTTCGAACGAGCGCCGATCAGAAACGTCTCACCACACAATGCCATCGCACTTCCGATCAGCCAAAGAGTGCGGGGAAATGTCCGGGACAGCACATGCTGGATGATGGATGTAAACACCGGAGCGCAAGCCAAGATGAGAGCCGCGTGCGAAGTCGACGTTCGCGAGAAGCCCAGACCCTGCAGAAAGAACGAACCACCGAACCCGATCATACCGTTGATCGCGACGGCAATCCAACCTCCCCTATCGGTCGGAAGCGGCGGCCGAAGCAGGAGAACCATTGGTAGGAGGAAGACCGCGGCCAGGAGAAGTCTGGACGGCCCGATCAACGATGAGGGCATGTCATGGGCGACCAGTACCGTCGCGGCCGGAGTCGTTCCCCAAAACATGACTGCGATCAGCCCCGAAACATAGGGACTTGATCGACTGGACCCTGAGTCAACCGGCGGCAACGGCGCGCCCGAGGAATCGGCTTCCGTATCACCCGATTTGACCAAAGATGCTTCCTCGACCGCCATGTGACTGCCCTGTCAGCCCTACGGAATAAATCTCATGAGAGTCGCGCCTTCACGCTGCAAGGCCAACTCGTCGCCAGCCAGCGTGATCGACTCGCCTTCGTTCCAAAGCGGCGTCAGGTTTCCGTAAAAGCGCGAGAAGATATGGCCAGATTGGCCGGTCGCGGTCATGAAGCGGGACCGATCCGGATCGCCGAGATCATATAGGGCTCTAAATGTCGGAACGTGTTTCCGCTCGAACGGGCGATCATGGTGCGGCTGCAGAGCACCTCCGCTGTTGAGCGTATACAGGTCCCCACCACTTCCGACGCCAAGCTCGCTCAATGACCTGAAGATCGGTATCCGCGAGTAGAAGACGTGCGAAAGCGTCGAGATGTGCTCGTCACCCCACCGCCATTTCGTCAGGTCAGACCCGCGGCGCCTCGAGAGCATCGCCATAGCTTCTTCGAGAGCCCGCGTCAGACATGCACGACATTCCAGATCCGTCTCTTCGCCCGAAGCGCACCATTTGGGATGCTCCAGGATAAGCTTCCTGAGGAGCGAAGCCGCACATGGCCCGACATACTCAAGCTTCACCTTCGCCTTGTCATCGATCAGCATTCGTCGGAGCGCCTGCATCCACCCGTTGAAAATGAGCGGTTCTGCCCAGTCCTTGTGCATCGTGCCGTCCCACTTCGAGAGCAGCGCGAGGGCTTGCCGTCCCAGTGGACTGGACGGGGTTGCTCGAAGCAAAATCGGCAGAAGATCCTGAGCGGCGAGAGATAGAATGTCGGCCTGCATTTGGGCAGATGTTTCCAGCGAGTGCAATCTGATGTTGTCGAAAAACTGCTGGACTCTTTGTGTCCGATACGGCTCTTCCCAATCGCATCCCATAAAGACATCGTGCCCACACCAGGCCGGTCGACCATTCGCATTATGGATATAGCCACAGGCCGGATTGAACGAGTGCGGCATCTGCTCGAACGGAACGTAGCCTGACCAGTCTGCATCACCCGTTGATCCCGCCGCGGGATGCAGGCCATATTCCGACTTGCGCACTGGGACCCGCCCTAGACTCATCACTCCGATGTTGCCGGCGACGTCGGCGTAGAACATGTTCTGCGCAGGCGTTTCGTACAGCCGCAGACTATCCTTGAACTCCTCCCAATTCCGCGCCCGATTGAGCTTCAGAAACGCCTCGGCAGTGCGGTCACAATCTCCGAGCCCGCTGAAGGATAGCGCGATGACGCCATCGCTGCCCGCCAGCGCGGCAAGACGCGGGACAGCATCGGATAGCACCGGGCCATGCCGCGACTTGCGGATGGTGAATTTGACGTCGGGCCGACCTCGGACTCGGATCGTCTCTTCATGCCTGTCAAATGCGTGAGAGCCAGCCTGCGCAAGATATTTGGTCGGATCCGCCGGATCCAGAGTTTCCACGAACAGATCCTGAACGTCGGACATCGCCGCCGTGGTTCCCCAGGCGAAGCTCTCGTTCTGTCCAAGCAGGATCATCGGTACGCCTGGTACTCCGGCTCCCTTCACCCATCCTTCGGGGGTGACGATCCGGCATAAAAACCAGAGCACTGGCGACGACACGTCAAGATGCGGATCGTTCGCGAGGAGCGGGTGGCCGCTGGTGGTTCGCTCGCCGGCGACGACCCAAGCATTTGAAGCGCCATTGGCCAATCCGAGCAGCGCTCCCATCTTGTCTGAAAAGTCGGATTGTCCGCGCGAGCCACCAGACCCACCCGACGCCGATGGTCCAGTCTTGCCCCGCATGGGATCGGGATAGAACGGGCCGGCATCGACCGTTCCGATTCTGCTGGTCAACTCGGCTCGATTCAGCTCGGCGAGATAGTTCCGGCTCATTTGCCAAGCCATGAGCTTGCCCCACACGATTGAATCAATGGGAGACCATGGCTCCGGCCGGATTCTCAACCAGACCATCTCAAACGGCAGTTTGCTTCGGTGCGTCGACAAGAATGCATTGACGCCGTCCGCATAGGCCGAAAGCGTGGATTGAGTTTCCGGCGCAAGCGCGGCAAAGCTGGTCTTGGCCAGCTGGTAGAGACCTAGAACACGAATGATTTTGTCTGTGTCGACGAAATCCGCCCCGAAGATTTCGGAAAGTCGCCCCTGTCCAGCACGTCGGTGAATTTCCATCTGAAACAGGCGCTCGCTTGCGTGCAGGTAACCCAGGCACCGCGCGGCATCCTGAAAATTCTCCGAGAAGATATGGGGAACGCCATGCTTGTCGTGATAGATCCTGACCTCGTTCTTCAACCCGGCAAGCCTGCGTTCACCCGATCGCCTTGGCATCGCGCGCACGAAGATCGTCGCAACCAGCGCCAGCCCGAAAAGAAAACACGGCCCAACAACGCATAGCGTCCCTGTCACCACCGCGGCCGTGAAAGCAGGCATCGAAAATGAGTTGTTCAGCACGAACATCAGTCCGAGACGGCCGCCAAGCGCCGCGTCGCCTCCGCGTTCTTCTCTGACGGGGCGATATCGAGGCGAAGGCTCGGATCTCCCATCAGCAGGATCGGCTCATCGCCCAGGCACTCCTCGCGGACCAATCGGACTGATTGTCCGATCGCATAGCCAACCTTGAGAAATTCTGAAATGGCCGCTACGGCAGCTCGGCATATCCTGGCGGGCACGATGAGCAAATGATACGGGCCAATCGCGACGACGGTCATTTCTGGTCCACCGGCGAGGCTCCACAAACCTGGGCCGAGCCCACGACCGCACGCGCCTGTCGGCGCCTCGTACGACACAAGACCCACCGGATGGACCGCGATCGCCACTTGTGTTGGTCCAATGAAGTTCAGATACGAGCCGAGCAACGTCGACGAGAGAGCCGGCAGGTCCGCGGCGGTCAGGAGCCCGATAGCGCATCGGCGTTGCGCTGCCGATAAAACCGCCTTCGACAGTGCCCGATCAGCCGGTCCGATAATGGCAGTCACGCTCGATACGGACGGTGGGCAGAGAGAGGGCAGTTCCCCCCAATCGTTCAACTCGACCAGACGCTTGCAGGTCAGGACAGCGTATAATCGCGCCAAGACCAACGCCTCCGAGTCGACAAGAACCGCCACCAGGGTCTTGGACGAAAACCGAGCATTCAGATGCGCGAACCGACTGCCCGCGGTGATGGTCGTGCGATCCGGGCAGGCAGGGCGAGTGGGAGATGCTGTTGAAGTTGCCGAAAAGAATTCATCGTCATCTGACCGCACCTCGACTGTCCTCAGATGACGCGTAAACGCCTCATCGTGCGGCAGGTCGATCACCCGGTCGGGACGAGCCAGATACGGCAGATGCCCAGGGATCAGATCCTTTTCGAGAAGGGTCTCGAAAGTCGCCCCGAATGCCGACGCGGTGTCACACCGATGAAACACGGTGTCGAACACCCATGTCAGATCGCTCTCGGTCCACGGTTCAAAATGAGCCGCCGCGCGTTCTGAAAGACTCTCCTCCGCCGCTGCATTGACACCAATGTCGTAGCGCATCGGTGTCCAGTCGCAGACAAATCCTGGCTTCTTGAACTTTCCTCCGATGGGAACGCACCCCATCGCCTGATACATCATCAGATTTGCGTCGGACGAATCCGCCCTGATTGACCTGATCCCATTTCGCTTCATGAGCAGAATAATGGCTCCGAACAACAGCCGCAGATGCGCTTTCCGGCGGTATTGCGCCGCGAGGCATAGGTAGCTGACATAGTACTCCTGCCAATCTCGGATGTAGGCAAGACGAACAGCACCTATCAAACGGTTGCCCGCAAGCAAAACGACATTCTTCGAATACCAATCGAAAATGACGTCGTGATAGGATCGCTCCTGAATCCCAAGCTCATCACAGAACACCTCGCCCCGCAGAGACCTAAGCGCGGCAAAATCGTCGGGGCGTCCGAAGCGCAGCTTGATATCATTCGTGACGTCGGCCTCGTCCGTCATGACGGAACCCCTGTCGGAAACACCTTGTCGATGTCGACGGAGCCATATTTCTTGTCCGCTACCGCGTCACCGCCGCAGCTTCCGCGCCGCATATCAACCCATGGAAGTGTTGGAAGTTCGCCCCCGCTTCGCTCTACGTAGCCGTAGTGCTTGTAAGACGTGTAGACGCGAAGAAAGTAGATCCAGAATGACGGAACGTTACAAATGAATTTGAACAGACCTATGCGCCGGATCTGCTCGAGTGGAGGTCTCTGGACCTTGAGCAGCATCTTCCCATAGAGATGGCAGAACTCCTTGATATCGAGCCTTGTGGGGAGCACGGCGTGCTGAAAATCGTAGTACGTCGGGTTCTTGTAAATGAGCGCGTCTTCGTTCTTGGCGTAGTCTGTCGTCCCCGGCATCGGCGTCGCTACAGTGATGTTCGGGATATCGACTTTTCGGCTGCGGATGTAGCTCGTCAAGTTTTCAAACTGTTCTCTTTTGTAGTCGACACCGACGATAAACAGGCCTTCGATCAAGACTTCATGCTTCTTGAGAATCTCGATGGCCCTGTCGTTGTGCGCCACGGAGCTGCCCTTTTCCATGGCACCGAGCTCGGAGTCGGAATAGCTCTCCAGACCCATCCGAAGGCGCTTGAGCCCAACCCGCGACCACAGCGCGACCAAGCTCGGGTCTCTGACAATCGCGTCCGCCCGACTGTAGAACAAGTACTCCTTCTTGATGCCCGCCCGAAGGATCGCTTCACCAATGGCGTGCGCCCGGCGCCCGTCCCCGAAGAAGTGGTCGTCTGTAAATATGACATACGGCTCCTCGATCGTCTTGAGGTACTCGACGATGTATTCCGGGCTCCACGTTAGATACTTTCCGAGGTTCGGCCGCCACAAGTTGCAGAACGAGCATCTTGCGGGACATCCCATGGACGTCCTCAGGGCAGCAACCGGCTTCCACCAGAGGTGATAGTATCTGCCCTTATACTTACCGAGGATGCTTCGGTCCGGAAGGGGGAGGCTGTCGAGATCGAAGGACTTCGGAACGACCGCCTTGCCGTTCGAGAAGAATTTGCCGTTGTCCTGCCAGGCAACGCCTGCCAGATCAGCTACGTTACGCTCGCTTTCCCGGCAGCGCAGGATCAGATCCCGGAAAGAGAGATAAGCCTCTCCCATCATGACGTAGTCAATGTTGGGGTCCGCAAAGTCGGACGGACTTAGGCTAGCATGATGCCCCCCTACCGCAACGATGATCGAAGGGTCGATCTGCTTGACCAGCGCCGCCTGCATCCGCACGAGGTCGACATGCATCGTCCAAGACGTGAATCCGACGAAGTTTGGACGCAGGCGCCTTATCGTCTCGAGCAGGGCCAACGGGCGGCGATCAAGGCGCTGATCCAGCAGAGAAATGTCCACCTCATCCTTGTCCAGCATGGACGCCAGCACTTCGTACTGGATGGGTTCAACAATATAGATCCGGTCGTCTGCCAGATGAATTGGATGATAGTGCTGCGTTACGAACAGGATCTTGTACTTGGAATGCGTCATGTATCCGCCCTCGCCATGCCTGATGCCGCATCGTCACGACGCGCGGTGCGTCCGCCTTTACTCCGCCGGAACCGACCGCTGATTCGTCATGTCTTTCGGATTGACCGCGTTGTCCGTCATGCCAACGATCGGAGATCGCGCGGCCCGTTCATCGTACGGAAGCTCGAGAGACGCCCAGACATCAGAGAGAGCGGCGACCAGCAGGTCGATGTGCACGTCTCGATGGGCCGGTGTCGGAGTCAGACGAAGCCGCTCCGTGCCCTTGCTCACAGTCGGATAATTTATAGGCTGAACATATATCCTGTGTCGTTCCAACAGCATCTGGCTCGCGGCGGTACATTTCTGCGCGTCGCCTACCACGACCGGGATGATATGCGATTCATTGGCCATGACCGGCAGGCGCGCGGCCTGAAGCGCACGCCGGACCCTGCGCGTCACCGCTTGCTGTTGGTCGCGTTCGGCCTTGGACCGGCGCAGATGCCGTACCGCCGCCGTTGCGCTCGCGGCGACGTGTGGCGGCATCGTCGACGTGAAGATGAACGACGGCGCATAGCTTCGGATTGAATCGACGATCGATGCACTTGCGGCGACATAGCCGCCAAGCGATCCGAACCCTTTGGCGAGCGTACCTTGAATGACGTCGATCCGATCTGCGAGGCCGTCTCGATCGCAAATGCCCCCACCTTGAGGTCCATACAGCCCCACCGCATGAACTTCGTCGATGTAGGTCATGGCACCGTAGCGTTCAGCGAGAGCAGCGATCCCGCCGATGGGCGCAATACTGCCGCTCATCGAATAGAGACTTTCAAATACGATGAGCTTTGCGCGATTGCGGGGCTCCGCGGCAAGCAGCTGCTCAAGATGCCTCACATCGTTATGACACCAGATCTTCTTCTCGCATCTCGAGCGGCTGATACCCTCAATGATCGAGTTATGGTTGTCCGCGTCTGAAAATATCACGCAGTCCGGCAACAGAGTCCCGATGGTGGAGATTGCTGCGAAGTTCGATACCCAGCCTGACGTGAAGACGAGCGCCGCCTCCTTTCCATGCAGACTGGCCAGCTCCTGCTCCAACTCTACGATTTTTTGGTGCGTGCCGGAGATGTTCCTTGTTCCTCCCGCGCCCGTGCCAAAGCTCCGGGACGCTTCCGTGGACGCTTCGATCACATCCGGATGCAGGCCCATGCAGAGATAGTCATTGGAGCACCAGACGGTAACGGGCTGTGGTGCTCGTGTCTCGCCCGGCGGTCGCCAGAGCGCAGTCGGCGCAGTCTCGGGATTGCGCACCAGAGTGGCAAATGTCCGATATCGCCTTTCCTCACGAAGAGCGTCGATCGCCCGGACAAATATGCCTTCATAATTCATCATCGCTGATTCCACTCTATTGAGCGAACACATCGTCGGTGAAGTCGAGGTGGCTTGAGATAGAGCTCCGAGCGGCGGTGGATGACACGGCGATTAGCAGGCAAGCAGCGCCGCGGCGAACGGCACCGACGATGAACGCCGAACAGGCGGCGTGACGTAGGGAGGATGTCCGTCGAAGACGCACTCCTTAACTTTGTGACACGATACTGAACGTCAGGGAGCCGCGTCGAACATTCGCAATATCGCGCCGCATCCTGCTTGGCTCTCGCTCACCGACGCCATCCTTTGTGATTTGTCGCCTTCAACGCGAAGCAGAGCGAGCCCAATGCCCTGTCGTCCATAGCTACCGACGACCACCGCGGGCGGCCATATCCGAAAAATACGGTATCGATACTTCCATGGCCCACAGGCACCGTACAGAACGACGGAGGCAGTCGCGACGCGCGCGATGCATAGCCGCACGTCCTCGGGCGGGGGGATCCGCCCTGGCTCTTTCAGCAGCGAACTTGAGGTTGCAATGAATCTGTCAGCAAACTGCACGCCCACAGACACCGAGCTGCGCCTAGCCAGTCACATTGGCGGCCTGTCGCAAGCCGCCATCGATCAGCTGTCACAAACGTTCAGGAGCAATCACGTCGCTGTCATCGATCAGCTTCTTCCGAAGGATATGGTCGAAGCGCTCACCAGCGAAGCCAATATCCTGCTCGACCGGGAGTCGAAGCGGCGAAAGCTGACCATCAAGGAAAGCGGCAACACACCAAGAGCCTACAGCAGCGTCGGGCGTGACGCTATTTGTCAACATGACGGGATTATTCCGGCCATCTTCAATAGCGACGCGGTTCTCTCCTTCCTCCGGAAGCTCGCCGGTGAGAACATTGAACGGGTTCCTTACCGACCCGAGGAGTATATCATCAACAGCCAGTGCGAGCCTGGCGACACCCATGGATGGCATTGGGACGATTATGCCTATGCCCTCATTTTTGTAATTGAGGCTCCAGATCCGCTCCTCGGGGGACGCGTCGAGTACCTCTCGAACGTCGAATGGCAGAAAGGCTCGACTGAGCCATACCTCCGGCGGGTCCTGCAAGACAACGTCGTTCGGTCTCTCTACGTCAACAGCGGACATTGCTATTTTATGAAGGCGAATACGACACTGCATCGTGTGGCGCCCCTGACGGGATCTACCAAGAGAACCGTTGTGGTCCTGACGTTTGCGTCGCCGGAAGACATGGTGTCGGATTCCATAACGCACAACTCGATGGAAGACATCTATCCAGACGATACCAGGTCTGATGACGCAACAGTCGAGACGGCTAACGTCGAATGACGGTCGGCGTCGAAGTTGCCGGGCTTGGAACCGCTGCGTGCCTGGCGATCAGTAGCCTCATTGCCGCTGACGTCAGTCGCACCACAGGTGTTTTCGAGTTCACGAAGACGCGAATGATCTTCGCGTCTTTTTTCATGCTACCGGTGCTGTTCATCGCCGATGTTCCGCTTCGCGTGAGTGTCGCGGACGCGCTGACGCTCGCGGCATCGAGCCTCATTGGAATTGTGGTCGGCGACCTGTCTCTCATTGCCGCCATCAGCAAAATCGGGCCGAAGAAGACCAGCATCATATTCTCGTCCAACGTCGTTATCGGCGCCGTGCTGGAGGCTGCCATCTATCACAAGAGGACCACGATAGAGGCGGGAGTTGGTATTCTTCTTGTACTGACTGGGGCGTTGATTGTCATTGCCTTCAGAGGAGGCGCCGGCGCTCCCCTGAATGGACATCTCAACGCCGAACGTCAGAACACGGGCGTCGCATTGGCGGTTCTTGCAGCCGGATGCCAGGCGATCGGCACGCTGATCTCGACTCCCGTCGTAACGGCGGGAACGTCGCCCATCATGGCGACGACAATACGGTTCTGCGCAGCGTCCCTATTGTTTGTCATCATGGGCCGGACCCGCAGCGACGACATCAGGACAGACGCCAGCTCAGCTACCGTTTACGCCAAGATCGTTGTGAGTGCGCTCGTTGGAATGTGCGGCGGCCTGACGCTTCTTATGCTGGCGATCACGAGCGGAAAAATCGCAATATCGATGACATACGCGTCCTCGACGCCGCTGGTGCTCCTGCTTCTGCTCTGGCTTACGCGGGGTGAGAGACCGAATGCAAGTTCGCTCCTGGGCGCAATCACGGCAGTGGCGGGCACCGCTTTACTCATCTTCGAAGGGGCACACCAGCGATGAACGCCTTGCTCGACTATTCGGCTGTTGAGATCGTGTCCCTGCTTAGACGCGGTGACGTGACTCCGCATGATTGCCTTGATGCCGTGGAACAGCGCGTCGGCGAGGTCAACTCGACCGTCAACGCCCTGCCGACGCTCTGCTTCGATAGGGCGCATGATCGTGCATCAAAATTGATGCAGAAGCCTCGCGACGAGCGCGGCCAACTGTCTGGCCTGCCGCTGGTCATCAAGGACCTTCAGAAAGTGTCCGGGGTTCGATCGACGGCCGGATCTCTCATATATAGCGATCATGTTCCAGCCTTCACTGATGCGGTCGTCCAGCACATCGAAGATGAAGGGGGACTTGTATTTGGAAAATCCAACGTCCCTGAACTCGGCGTTGGATTCAATTCTCTGAATCCGGTCTTTGACCCGTGTTTGAACCCGTGGAACGTCAAATATTCGCCGGGGGGATCATCTTCCGGTTCGGCTGCTGCTCTAGCGTTGAATATGACGTGGCTTGCTCATGGCTCTGACATGGGGGGATCCTTGCGCATTCCCGCGAGCTTTTGTGGCGTTGTTGGGATGAGGCCGTCGCCGGGGCGGGTCGCGATGGCTAACCGCGCATCCGTTGATCAGACGCTGGCCGTCCAAGGCCCCATGGCACGAAGTGTCGTCGATCTTGCAATGTTCCTTGACGCCATGTCGGGCGAGACCCACAGGGATCTGCTTTCCAAACCACGTCCATTGCGGTCGTTTGCCAGCGCGGCTGAAGTCCAGAAGTTGCCGAAGCGAGTCGCCTTCTCTGCTGATCTGAACATCGGCCCTGTGGACCCCGAAGTCGCTTGCATCGTGCAAAATGCCGCGGCGCGACTTCAGGCCAATGGCGTCGTCGTGGATCAGGCGTCTCCGAATCTAGATGGTGTCCAGCGATGTTTTCGAGTGATGCGTGCTTACGTATTGGCGTGCAGCCTTGGTAGCGTCCTGAGGAAGCAGGGTACGCTGGTGAGATCAACCGATATCAGGGAGAACGTGACCGAGGGGCTGCAGCTGACGATCGACCAGATGCTTGAAGCCGAACAGGCGCGGGTTCGCATCGTGCAGCATGTGGCTGATTTCTTCGAAACATATGATCTCTTGATATGTCCGTCGACAATCGTGCCGGCTCATCCGATCGATCAGCCGACCGTAGTTGAATGTGCAGGCCATGTATTCGATGGCTATTTCGACTGGACAGCGTTGACCTACGTTGCGGCCGTGGCCGGTCTTCCTGCGTTGTCGCTGCCTTGCGGTATGACGCGGTCGGGTCTTCCAGTAGGACTGCAGGTGATCGGGCCGACAAATGGCGACCACGACGTCATTTCCTGTGCGGCCGCCCTGGAGGACATGCTGTCGTTTCACCAACTCGCTCCTGTTCGTGGAAGGTCGGAGGCAATGGCCTTGTCCGAGAACATCCAGAAGCTGGCGTAGCGGGTCGCAGCGACGAGGACGCCCGCTTCGAGACGAAGGAGATGATATGTCATTGCGTGACGCACTGCAGCCAGGCACTCTCGATCAAGCGATACGCATCCGCAGGGCGCTGCATTCGATTCCGGAGTTAGGGTACAAGGAGCTCAAGACGTCGGCGATGGTTGTGGAGTGTCTGCAAGCGCTCGGTGCCGACGAGATACAGACCGGGATCGGCGGAACCGGTGTGGTCGGCATCATTCGCGGCATCAAAGGGACCGGCACCAGAAAGTATGTGGGGTTGAGGGCAGAGCTGGACGGCCTGGAATTGACGGAGCAGACGGGTCTTGCTTGGCAGTCGCAGAACAGCGGCTGCATGCATGCGTGTGGTCACGACGGCCACATGGCCATTCTGCTCGCTACCGCACGAGAGCTTTCAGCGAACCGTGAGTTTTCCGGAACCGTATGTTGCATCTTCCAGCCCGCTGAGGAGGGGGGAGCGGGTGCAAAAGCGATGATCGAAGATGGATTGCTTGAGAGATTCCCGCTCAGCTCGATCTATGCAATTCATAATGCGCCATGGCTTCCAATCGGAAAGATCGCCATCAATAGCGGGGCGGTGATGGCCGCGGCGGACCGAATCGAAATCTCCGTCCTTGGAGCGGGTGGCCATGGCGGAATTCCCCACCAGACGAGGGATCCGATCGTTGCCACCGCAAACATCATTTCGATGCTGCAAAACGTCGTATCGCGCTATGTGGATCCCGCGGAGGCTGCCGTCATAACTATCGGAGGCATTCACGGCGGAAGCCCTCTCAAGGGCAGCATGATTCCCGATCGGGTCGACTGTGTCGGCACGGTTCGTACATATTGTACGGACGTTCAATCGACTATTGAGAAGAAGATCCGAGATATCGTGGATCACGTCTGCGATGCCCATGATTTGACGGGATTGGTGACCTACAAGAAGCTTTATCCAGCCACGATCAATCATGCGGACCGCGCTGCTCTCGTGACCGGCGTTGCAGACAGCTTGCTTGATCAAGACGACATCCTGAGCAACGTTCGTCCAAGCATGGCCGGAGAGGACTTCTCGTTCTTTCTACAAAAGGTCCCGGGAGCATATTGCTTGATTGGTCAGGGGGCGGACAGCGCTGCCAGCCTGCACAGCCCCTCATATGATTTCGACGATCGCAATATCGAGCGTGCCGCGCTGCTGTTGAAGCGCATAGCCCTTAGGGAGCTGGCGTTCACTTGATGCTCCTCAAATGGAAAGACAGGGTTCTAATGCCCTTCTCTCCGATTCAATTCCTGTTCGAGCTTGACCTCATAGGCCACCTGCGGCCGCTGCGCAGAAGAGCGAATACCGCGCAACGACCAAGACAATGACAGAGTCCAACCTCGACACCAAAGTGCAGGCAGATGCCTGTGGGACATTCAGCAGGTTGCTAAAGGTCGCGCTGCATGAATATGCTCAGCGGGTCGATGCCGTAACCGCCAAACGGCGGAATTTCGAAGAAGCCGTTCTTTCGATACAATGCTATCGCGGAATGCTGCAAGTACCCGGTTTCCAAACGAATACAAGATAGCCCTGCCCCTCGCGAGGCCTGCACGATCGTATCCAGCAGATCTTGCGCGACCCCCAGCCCCCTATAGGCAGGATCTACATACATACGTTTCAACTCACCATAGTCAGGTGACAAGACGAGGGCCGTGCAGCCAATCACCCTGTCGTTGATCTGAGCGACGAAGAATAGAGTATCGTCCTTCGACAACTCATTCACATCGATCAAGTGGTTGCTTTCTTGCGGGTAAAGCGACGCATAATATTCGTCTGCGTCTCTGAGCATACGGACGACATCTGCGTGAAAGGGATTTCCCTTCGCGATCTCGACGCCTCCGCCCTGCTTGTTCATCTCCAGCAACTCCATTGCACCCACATCGACGTATGACGATGATATCTTTCATGTCGTAACAAGGATAGCCAACTACGCCGAAAAAGATAGAACGGGCACGAAGAATCTAGGCTCTGTTACCAAGATCTCGCCGAGCCAAGGCAGACGACTCTCTCGTCATCGCTCAAGCCCCGGCTCATCACCCGTGAGGCCATAGCCGCTTGCATCTGCGCTTCCCTCAACGTCTTCGATCAGATGGTGCAGGCAGGAAGTATGCCGAAGCCCGCACTCATTGGCGCTCGCCGAAGAGCATGGAACGTCGGAGAGCATGATTGTGCCAATGATCGGCTGCCTTCGGATGACTGTGATTCTGACAACGACGAGACGTGGAGTGATGCCGATGCCAAAATCGAAAGGGCATCCCCGATCCAAAGGCTTCTGTAGCGCGCGTCGGCTCGGTTGATTGGCTTTTCCGCGAATATGCGCAGACAAAGGCATGTCTCGAAAAGGTCTCGAAGCGCTCGCGACCCGGCTACGAGCACAGCATGCAAGCCATCTGCGACGTGCGCAACAAAGGAGGCGAGCGCATCGGGTGCTTGCCGATCAAGAGTATCACCCCGCGTGCCGCTGATAAGCTCTACGAAACGTTCATCAGGATGACGCGGGCGAGAGCACACTCTTTCGGCGCGGCGAGAAATTCGTTGGCCTGTGCCGCAAGGCATGGCGCGTGGTTCGTCGGCTGTACCCGGCCGAATTCGCCAGGGATATCCCGAATCCTTGGCCCGGAGTAACGCCGGCTACGCCAAGCGCACGGCTCCGCGCATCCTTGCGGCAGCACGCAAACGACGAGCGCACGTTTTGGCGAACACAACGCAAACAGAGTTTCGGAATGCGGCGCCTGGCGAGGTTCAGAACAACAAAATCGTAAAGATATAAGATACCGACTGGGCTCCGGAAATCTGGCTGGGGCGGGAGGGATCGAACCTCCGAATGGCGGAATCAAAATCCGCTGCCTTACCGCTTGGCTACGCCCCATCAGGCCCGGCGGATCGGCATGGCGCGCGGGCGCCATGCGATTCCGGATCGGCGCCCGTGGTCTACAGAGCGCGCCGGCCCATTTCAACCGCTGCGCCGCAGGAAATTTGCGCGGGCTCCGGGTGATCCGCCGCGCTCGCCGATTCGTCAATCTGAACAAGCCTTTACCCTGTCCCGCCGGGTCCGCCGCGGCCGCCCGCCGCAACGGCTTGCGAAAAAGTTGAGACCCGGCCGGTTTCATGGGATGACGGCGGCCAAACCGGCCAATTTCGACCCCCGAGGACACGCCATGACCTATCGCGCCCCGCTCAACGACATGCTGCTCGCCCTCAACCATGGCGCCGGGCTGAAGGCGGCGGTCGAGGCCGGCCATTACGGCGATTTCGACCCCGACATCACCGCCGCCGTGCTCGAGGAAGCCGGCAAGTTCGCCACCGACGTGCTCGCCCCGCTCAACCAGATCGGCGACAGGAACGGCGTCAAGCTCGCCGACAAGAAGGTCACCACCGCGCCGGGCTGGCCGGATGCCTACAAGCGCTGGACCGAGGCCGGCTGGAACGCGGTGTCCGGCCCCGAGGCGCATGGCGGCCAGGGCCTGCCGCTCGCCATCAACGCCGCCTGCACCGAGATCTGGAGCGCGGCCAACGTCGCCTTCGGCCTGTGCCCGCTGCTGACCTTGTCGGCCATCGAGGCGCTCGACGCCCACGGCAGCAAGGAGCTGAAGGACATCTATCTCGGCAAGCTGATCTCCGGCGAATGGACCGGCACGATGCAACTGACCGAGCCGCAGGCCGGCTCCGACGTCGGCGCCTTGCGTACCCGCGCCGAGCGGGCCGCGGACGGCAGCTACCGCATCACCGGAGCCAAGATCTTCATCACCTATGGCGACCACGACATGACCGACAACATCGTGCATTTCGTGCTCGCGCGGCTGCCGGACGCGCCGGCCGGCACCAAGGGCATCTCTCTGTTCCTGATCCCGAAATTCCTCGTCAATGCCGACGGCTCGCTCGGCGCCCGCAACGACATCTACGCCACCGGCGTCGAGCACAAGCTCGGCATGCACGCCTCGCCGACCTGCACCATGACGATGGGCGACAATGGCGGCGCCATCGGCTATCTCATCGGCGAAGAAAACGCCGGCATGCGCTGCATGTTCACGATGATGAACCAGGCGCGGCTCGGAGTCGGCCTCGAAGGCGTCGGCGTCGCCGATCGCGCCTATCAGCAGGCGCTCGCCTACGCGCAGGACCGCCGCCAAGGCCGCGCCGTCGGCAGCAAAGGCACCGGCTCGGACGCGATCATCGCCCATCCCGACGTCAAGCGCATGCTGATGCAGATGCGCGTCCTGACCGCCGCGTCGCGCTCGATCTGCTACGCGACCGCCGTGGCGCTCGACGTCGCCGTGCGCGCCAAGGATCCCGCCGTGCGCGCCGAGGCGGCCGCGCGCGGCGCGCTGCTGACGCCGATCGCCAAGGCGTTCTCCACCGACATCGGCAACGAGGTCGCCTATCTCGGCGTGCAGATCCATGGCGGCATGGGCTTCATCGAGGAGACCGGCGCCGCGCAGCACTATCGCGACGCGCGCATCACCGCGATCTACGAGGGCACCAACGGCATCCAGGCGATCGACCTCGTCACCCGCAAACTGGGTGCGAACGGCGGCGCCTCGGTGTTCAAGCTGCTCGACGAGCTCACCGACATCGTCCGCCGCGTCGAGGCCTCCAACGATCCGGCGTTCGGCACGACAGGCGCCAAGCTGCGCGACGCGCTCGGCGCGCTCGACCGCTCCAGCCGCTGGCTGTTGGAGAAGCTGGCGACAGCCCCGAACGACGCGCTTGCCGGCGCCACGCCGTACTTGCGCCTGTTCGGTTCGGCGCTCGGCGGCTGCATGCTGGCCAACGAGGCGCTCGCCGCGCGCAGCGAGAGCGAGACCGTCGGCGCCCGTCACGTGGCGCTGGCACGGTTCTTCGCCGAGACGTTTGCCGTGCAGGCGCCGTCCCTGGAAAAGACCGTCACCGACGGCGCCGATGCGGTGCTCGGCGCCGAGGCCGTGCTGGTGGCGTGAGTTCGACTCGGTCGTGACAGCGCAGCTTTGACGTCCTTACATCATGGCTGATCACCGGGCTCCCACCCTCCCCTGGAGGGAGAGGGTCGCCTCACGAGGAGCGCAGCGAAACGTGAGGCGGGGTGGGGTGATGTCTCCACACGCACCCGTGCCGGTGGAGACATCACCCCACCCCGCTCGCCCGCTTCGCGCGCGATCGACCCTCCCCCTCCAGGGGAGGGTGAGCACCGGCCATGTAGCATCGTGTGATCCACAATCTCAAACAGCATGTCACGATCAGCTCGGAGCGTAGCTCGGCATGAGCATCCGCGCTCTCGCGACGCGCTCCGCGCCCGAGCTATGAGCTAAATTCCCGCCCTCACCGAGTGGAGGGCGCGAGGAAGGCCGGACCTCGGCTGAGGCCCGTGGCCCGCCTGCAGAAAAAAGCAGGCGGCAGTCACCACAGGTACAGCCGGACAGACCCGGCCTTCCCCGCGCGATGGTTTTAACGGTCTATAGCGCGCTCTTCCTGGTGCACCGGGCTTTCTGGCCACCATGTCGCGCAATGCGCTCTCGCGCATTACGCTTGATACTAGCGTCGGAGTATCAGAACCACACGCCTTGACCGTCCGCGAGCAGCCGTTCGTCCGTGCCAACAGCACTGCGCCCGCCCGCGTCCACCGCATCCCGCTGCCAACGTCCGTGACGACCGCGAACCGTCCCCTACCGTGCAACGGGATGGGCGGACCATAATGCTGATTTGGGGAAACGACAAAGCGATTTATGTTTTTCAGCAAACCTTGACACGATCATTTCGGGTTAACGTGATTTGCCCGACGGGCACGCGCGCCCGCCGAGGCTCCCAATTCAGACCTCGGAGCTGGAAAGGCTCGATGCACCCTGCGGCTCTCCCGCTCATGCTTGACTTTCTCCGCGCGGTACGGACAGTTCCGGCCACCGCTCCCGTCGCGATCGTGATCACGGAATTCGCGCCGCTTCGCGAAGGGATTGGTGAGCCTCTGCATAGTTCATCGTTTTTGATCATGCCCGTTCGGAGAAGACATATGAAATCGCTCGTTGCCCCACTATTTGCCGTCGCCCTCCTGCTGTCATCTGCGCCGGCGTCGGCGGTCGTCCTCGATCTGTCGACCATGAGCTGCAAGCAGTTCGTCGAAAGCGGCGACGACACCATCAAGATGGTGCTGATCTGGCTGGACGGCTGGTACAAGGGCGATCAGGACGAAGCGCTGTTCGACACCGAGGAGTTCATCGCGAACGCCAAGAAGTTCGGCGCGTACTGCGCCGAGCATCCGACGGTCAGCATCGTGACGGCGGCCGAGAAGATCCTCGGCAAGTAACCGGCGACGCGCACCATCCGTGTCGCGTAGGGCGGGTTGGTGTTAGTGTGACCCGCCTTTCCACCGCGCCGCCAAGGGCGGATGACGCTCCGCTCATCCGCCCTCCTCCGTTGTCTCAAATGCCGAGCCATTCCAGTCTGCCCGGCAGTTCATCCGCGGCAAAATCGACTTGCAGCACGCGGCGATGGCCGGGCTGCACGGATAGTTCCGAGGCGTGCAGGATCGGTGTTGCATACAGCCAGATGTCGCCCGGCTCGGCGTGGCACGCGACGGTGCCGCACCGCGCGACGACGATCGGCACATCGGCTTCCGGGATGCGGCCGAGGCAGTGTGAGCCTGGCGCAATCAGGAGCGGGGCGTTGCCGTCGGGCACGGCGTCGAGGTGGACACGCAAGGTGACCATCCGCGCCAGCACCTCGTAAGGCGGCGCGACGTGCTGCAGGCCGCCCTTGGTGGTCCAGGGACCGAAACCCGAGAGCTCGATGCGCTCGCGCACTACGATGGTCCGGTCCTGATGCCACGGGACCGCCCAATTCATCTGCGGCGTCTTGTCGAAATAGACGGCGCGCACCGGGCGCGCGGCATCGCCGAGAACGGCGGCGGCGGCGCGGCCGACCGGACCGTCATTGGCGAGCAACGGCGTCAGCGCGGCAACACCGTGCAGCCGGGTGCCGGCCTGCGCCGGTGCGTGGCGGGACAGCGCGGCGGCGAGAGCGTGCAAAGCGGACGCATCGAGTGCCGTCGTGACGTGCAGCGCGCCGGCGTCGGTGAACTGCGATTTCTGCTGGGAAGAGAGCGCGAAGGTCATGCGCGCAGGAGACTAGAGTGCGCCGCGGGAGCTTGGCAATCGCTCTTCTTTCCCGCCGCCGAGTTCGCAATCCATGCCCACGATGGACATGAGATGCGAGCGCGATGGGGCCACCGGCGTCAAGCTTCGGTCTTGGTCCGGCATCAGGACGGCGGCGTCCGGACATAATCAGACGCAACTGGCGCCGCCAGTTTCGGGCGGCAGTTGCGTTGAAGAAGCGGGCCGAACGTCCACCGCGCGGCCCGGCTTCCTTCTTCACGCGAGAGTCCCATGTCGATCAGCTCTGTCACAACGCCCGTCGCGGCCACCGCGTCCCAGGCAAGCACCGCCACGCAATCCACCTCGTCCACGTCTCAGACGTCGTCGTCCTCGGCCACCAGCTCCGCCAGCGCCACGTCTGAAAGTTCTTCCGGCAGCGGCGGCTCATCGTCGGGCAAGACCGTGGTCAGCGAGGTCTCGATCACCCTCGACGGGATCACCACGACGACGATCACCTATTCCGACGGCTCGACCGAGGTGACCAAGACTGCCGCTGCCTCGAACGGAAGCGGCAACAACGCGCAGACCTACAATGCGCAGGGCGCGACCAATGGCGCAGCCAGCAGCACGGCTGCGTCGAGCCAAGGCGTGACGGCCTGAGGCTCGTTCGGAATCCCCGCGCCGTCCTACGAGCTGTGGGTCGCGCCGAGCGATGGCGTGGCGCCGATCGCGAGCGTCGCATCCGAACGCGCCGGTTCCGAATGAGGAACTGGACGAGCATTACAACAGCAAAACGCGCTGCGACGCACGCGTCGCGGTGACGCCGTGAAGCAACAGTCCGCGCGCGATGTCATGCGCGGCCCATTGTTAATTTGCCCCGGCGCGCCGAGTCACGCCTGCTGGCAGGCGGCTACGACAATGGGGAGACGACGATGTTGCGAAGCGTGATCGGCGCGGGAGTGCTGGTGCTGGCGATGGGGTCCGAGTTGCAGGCGGCCAACGAAGCAGGTCCGGAGACACGGATGTCGTGCTCCGAGGTTCGCTACTACGTCGAGAAATATACCGCCGAGGTGGCCGAGATGTATGCGCGCAGCCGGGGCGCCACCGACGCCCAGATCAGCCGGGCCCGGCGCTGCCTGTCGCCGGTTCACTTCCGCCGGGCGGAGCGGTCGCACAGCTATACGGAGTGAGACGGCAGCCCATATTGGCTTGCTCGTTGTTGTCATCGCTCCCTCCACCGTCATTCCGGGGCGCCCGCAGGGCGAGCCCGGAATCCATACTCACGATGGTGGTGAGGTGCGAGCGGCATGTGGCGCGTGCTCGCCTCAAACTGAGGCCTGTGGTTATGGATTCCGGGCTCATTCACGCTGCTTCAAACGGCTGCGCCGTTTGCGCGCGAATGCCCCGGAATGACGACTGGGAGAGAGTTGAGACTCTTAGGGCAGGTTAGCCGCGGGCGTAACCCGCCGTCTTGATTTGGAAGGCAGCGGATGACGCTGCGCTCATCCGCCTACGACTACGCCCTCCTCACGCCTGCTCGATCGCGGCCGGCATCTTGGCGACCGACATCAGCGAGCGCGCGACCTGGTTGAGGAGCTGGTCGGCGTTCTCCTCCTCGGCCAGCGACTTCGACAGCAGCGCGACGACGGCGCTGTGGCGGAGCTGCTGGGCGAGGTTGCGCGCGGTGGTGTAGCCGGAGATCTCGTAATGCTCGACCCGCTGCGCGGCGCCGATCAGTGCGAGGTCGGCGGCGGCATCCTCCTTGTCCTCGCTCTGGGTCATGATCTCCTGCCCCTCCTCGACCAGGCCCATCATGCCCTTGCAGGGTTTTGCGCGCGGCGTCTTCCCAAGGAGCTCGAAGCACTCGTTGATGCGCTCGATCTGCGCTTCCGTCTCGGCCAGATGCTGCTCGAACAATTCGCTCAACTGGTCGAAGCGCGCGGCCTCCGCCATGGCCGGCAGCGCCTTGGTGAGCTGCTTCTCGGCGTGCAGGATGTCGCGCAGCTCGTCCATGAGCAGATCGCTCAAGCCGGATTCGTCCGCCGGCGGCGAGCTTTCAGTGACGATCGCAGAGGCCGTACCGGGTTCGCCGGCCTGGATCGCCGGCGATTCCGTGAACACCCAGTCGCCGCCCTCGTTCCAGGGGCCGCGGGTGTCGATCTCGCCGTGGTCCCCGGCGCCGGTGGAATCGTTGAAGAACTGATCGACCAGGCCCGGCGTCGGCGCGAGGCGGCCGATGCTGAAGGCCGGCTTGCCCATGCTCTCCAGCGCCAGCGCGAACGCCTTCATGTGGGTGATCTCGCGCGTCATCAGGAACTGCAGCGCGTCCTTGGTGCCGGCATCGTCGGTGAAATTGATCAGCCGCTCATAGACGATCTTGGCGCGCGCCTCGGCGGCGATGTTGCTGCGCAGGTCGACGTCGAGCTCGCCGGTGATCTTGAGATAATCGGCAGTCCACGGATTTCCCTGCGAGTTGAACAGGTTGACGCCACCGCCGCCGGCGATCGCAATGAGCGGATCGGCCTCGGCGGCCTCGCGGTCGAACTTGGCGGGCTTCAGGTGCATGCGGGCGAGCGTACCGACCACCTCGAGATGGCTCAGCTCCTCGGTGCCGATATCCATCAACAGGTCCTTGCGGTCGGGATCCTCGCAATTCAGGCCCTGGATCGAGTACTGCATGGCCGCGGCGAGTTCGCCGTTGGCGCCGCCGAACTGCTCGAGCAGCATGTTGCCGAAGCGCGGATCCGGCTCGTCGACACGGACGGTGAACATCAGCTTCTTGACGTGGTGATACATGGAAGGCCTCGGACGTTTGCGGGGGGACGGCAAGCAAGGTCCGAACGGCCGGCCACCACGGTTGTTCCTTACCGCCGACTGACGCCATGCGCGTTCCTGCCGGCTGCGCGATCGAGGCAGGCCGGCCACGGCACGAGGGGTCAGGGCGATGCCGCGTCAAACGCGCCTTCCCCTTGTCGGCGAGCTCCATTATGCACGCCAAGACGCACTCCACACCCGGATTGCCGGTATCATCGAGGCTTTGCGCGTTGGTGCCAGGAATGCGCAAGAGGGAACCTGCCGGGGGGAGGCGGCGCCTGCGCCACCGGCGCGGGCTGCCACGCGACATCCTGTTGGCAGCTGAACGATGGCCCCTTGCTAAGGTTTTCCCTGCTCGCCTAAGCTGTTCCGCTGGAGAGCGACATGTTGATGCGAACACCGGCCAGGGAGAAGCCAGGTCTCGGCGCGCGAGTCCGTCGGGTCATCGAGCGACTCCGCGACCACGCATCGTCATTCACCTCATCATCGCCCGCGAATGGGGCGACACTGCGGAAGCCGTCCTACGTTGTCGACGATGAGCCTGACGACAGCAACATGGACGTCGCGCTGGCGGCGCTGATTGATCAGATCGAACGTCCGGCGCACACGCCGCCACCACGGTTTCCGAGTCTCGCGCGCGTCACATCGTCGCGCCAGGCGCCGCACATCCCGGTGTACGAGCGGCCACCCTATTTCGACGTCGCGCCGCGCCCCGTCGAGGTCGAGCCGCGGCGGATGGCCTATGATGAGGCCGCCGAGCGCATCGTGCCCGAGGACGAACTGTCGGAACTGCGCAAGGACCTGATGAGCGCGATCTCAGCGCGGCTCGGATCGCCGGAGGATCATCTGGCGACGATCAGGAACCTGCTGAGGTCGGTAAAGTAGGATGTGGGGCCGCAGCAATATCGGCAAGACGGTCGAGGAGCTGACCGATCATCTGCGGCTGGTCGATCACGTGCGCGCGCTGCAGGATGGCCAGAAGGAGATCGCCGAGGCGATCAGGGCGGTCAACAACCGCCTGACCTCGATCGAGGCCGAGTTCAGGGTGCTCAAGGCGGAGACGCAGCGCGATGCGCTGCGCGAGGTGCAGCACGCCGTGCAGGGTGTCCAGGGCTCGGTGCATGACGAACTGACGCGCATGGCGACTCGGCTGGTGGTGCTGGAGCAGGCACTGCGGCGCGAGGCTGTCCGACAGCAGGCATCGCCGGCCGCCGGCCCGCGCCCGCCGGCTGCCCCGTCCCGCCCGGACGGATCACGCTGAGGCGCGACAACTGGACCGCGGCAGACTCAGCGCAACTTTGCCGAGCGGCTTGCAATCTCGATGATGACGCTGCCGCTCTTGGCGTAACCGTCCGGCACAAAGGCTTCGCCCGGTGCGAGTTCGCGCATGTCCTCCGCGTCCTTCGGCTTCGGAAAGCCTTTGGCGCAGGCCGTGCTGATCGTCTCGTGATCGGCGTAGCTGACGGCGGCGACCACGCTGCCGGGGGTTGGCCCGGCCGCGAGCTTCGACAGGCCGAAATATTTGAGCTGCTCCGAACAGGTAACGATGTTGGTCAGATAGGCTCCCGTCGTGTCCTCGGCCTGCAGCAGAAAATCGTAGGACATCTCGATGGACCCGCCGCTGGCACTGGCGAAGCCGACGCGCGCCACGCCGGTCTCGACCACCCCCTGCCCCATATGCCCGGTCAGGCAGACGAGCACGTCCTGCGCTTCGTCCCTGGTGGTGGAGATGACGCATTCATTCACCTGCATGCCCGGCTGGAAGCCGCGAAATTTGTAAGCGCCGCCGACCTGCTCGAACACGACCGCGCCGCCGAAATCGGTCGCGTGCGGCTCGCAGCCGCTGCCATAGCTCACGACCAGCAGCGGATTGCTGGAGGCCAGGAAACGTCCCTGCTGCCGCTCAGGCCTCAGGGTGACGTCACAGCGGCGCCCCTCGGAGTCGGGATAGGACCTGGCGCGCTTGCAGGTGGTGCCCGCGATCGCGCCGGGCGCGCAGAACAGCGACAGCAGCGCGCGGTCGGTGGCGGCAGCCTCAGCGATCCCCGGGAAGGCGTGACAGAGTAGCAGCAGCGACAGCAGTATTGAAAAGACCTTGGTCATCGAATTGCCTTGCAAAAGATCGCAGCTCTGCGCGGGACGATAGCGGACGCCGATGCTGTTGCAAACCAGTCGTAAACCACGGCGAGAATCCATGGCGAGCGCTCGCCTGCGATCACGCCCGCCTTCCCTCCGCGACCAATGACCGCTTCAGCCCTTGGCGCGACCAGCGGATGATGTAGGCTGCGGCGAGATGCAGGACTGGACAAATGACCGGCGGCAACGCAGCCGCCGGCGCACACGCATGAGGGGCCCATGACCGACCATCTGATCGTGACCGACGAGGGCGAGACGCGGACGATCAAGCTCAGGCGCCCGGAGAAGAAGAACGCGATCACCCAGGCCATGTATCTCGGCATGAGCGATGCCATCGACACCGCGCAGAACAATCCGCTGGTGCGATGCATCATCATCACCGGCGGCTCCGGCGTGTTCACGGCCGGCAACGATCTCGAGGACTTCCTGCATGCGGGGGCGGCCGGCAACGACGCCGCGCGCACCTCGGCGGCGACCAAGTTCCTGTATTCGCTGGCGCATAACGTCAAGCCGATCATCGCCGCGGTCGACGGCGTCGCGATCGGCATCGGCACGACGATGCTGTTCCACTGCGACTACGTGCTGGCCTCGACCACGGCGACGTTCTCGACGCCCTTCATCCATCTCGGCCTGGTGCCGGAGGGCGCCTCGAGCCTGCTGATGCCGCGGACCATGGGCTATCAGCGGGCGTTCGCGATGCTGGTGATGGGCCGCACCATGACGGCGGCGGACGCGCAGATCGCCGGCTTCGTCAACGCCGTGGTGGCGCCGGGCCATACCGAGGTCGAGGCGCACAAGGTGGCGCGCGACATCTGCCGGCTGCCGGCCGAGGCGGTGGCGATCGGCCGCAAGCTGATCCGCACCGCGCCGGACGAGTTGACCCGCCGGATCGACCAGGAGGCCTATCTGTTCGCCGAGCGCATGACCTCCGAGGAGGCGGTCGGCGCCTTCAAGGCGTTCCTGTCGCGCAAGAAGAAGAAATGAGCGGGGCCGCGGCGGGCGCGCATGGCGCAGTTTGATGTCATCGTGATCGGCTGTGGCGCGGTCGGCAGCGCCACGCTGCTGCATCTCGCCAAGGCCGGGCGGCGCGTGCTGGGCATCGACCGCTTCCAGCCGCCGCACCGCTTCGGCTCGACCCATGGCGAGACCCGCATCACCCGCGCGGCGATCGGCGAAGGCGTCGACTACACGCCGCTGGCGCAGCGCTCGCACGTGCTGTGGCGGGAGCTGGAGCGCGAGACCGGCGCGCGGCTGTTCGAACAATGCGGCTGCCTGTTCATCCCGAGCCAGGATGGCGGCGAGGTTCACGGCGTCTCTAGCGCGCAGTTCTTCAGCAACATCGAAACCGCGGCGCGGCTGCACGGCGTCGACGGCGAGATCATCTCATCGGAGCGGCTACGCGCCGACTATCCCGCCTTCGCCATCGCGCCGGGCGATCGCGCCTTCCTCGATCGCGAGGGCGGCTATCTCCTGGTCGAGGACTGCGTCCGGGCCGAGCTCGCGGTCGCCGCGCGGCATGGCGCGGAGCTTGTGACCGGCCGGCGCGTGGCGGCGTTTCGCCGCGCCGCGGGCGCCCACATCGTGACCATGGACGACGGCACGACGGCGTCGGCCAACAGATTGATCGTCACCACCGGGCCCTGGATCACCGAGTTGATCGCGCCGCTGCGCCGGCGTGTGAATGTCACGCGGCAGGTGCTGTACTGGCTCGAGGTCCTGTCCCATCCCGAGCGCTTCGGGCCGGACACGCCGGTCTTCATATGGGACGTCAGCGGACGCGGGCGGGCGGCGTCCGATATCTACGGCTTCCCCTGGCTCGGCTCGCCGGACAACGGCGTGAAGATCGCCAACGAGGTGCTGACCGGCGAGACCGATCCCGACCACGTGTCGCGCGCGGTGACGGCGGACGAGATCGCCGAGGTTTACGAGACCTATGTCCGCCCCTTCGTGCCGGATCTCGGCCCGCGCTGCCTGCGCAGCGAGGTCTGCCTCTATACCAACGCGGCGGGCGGCCGCTTCGTCATCGACCACGATCCAGGTGACGCCGAGGTGATCTACGCCTCGGCCTGCTCGGGCCACGGCTTCAAGCATTCGCCGGCCGTGGGCGAGGCGCTCGCGGCGATGGCCCGGGGCGAGACGCCGCGCGTCGACCTCTCCGGCTTCACACTGGACCGGCTGGCCGTCGC
This sequence comes from Bradyrhizobium sp. HKCCYLRH1034, assembly GCF_051168375.1. Lineage (NCBI taxonomy): Bacteria > Pseudomonadati > Pseudomonadota > Alphaproteobacteria > Hyphomicrobiales > Nitrobacteraceae > Bradyrhizobium > Bradyrhizobium sp. HKCCYLRH1034. The sequence goes on from NZ_JBNPUW010000001.1 coordinate 782,583, forward strand.
CGATCCAGCATAGCGGACGGCGCAACTACTTGCCGGACTGCAGCGCCGCCGTCTGCTTGGCCAGCCCGTCGTTGAACTGCGTCTCGAGCTTGTCGAGATAGGCGTTGAATTCACCCGGCTTGACGAACGGGTTGGGCGCGCCGTCGGCGATCTTCGCCCGCTTGCCGGCCATGTCGTACATCTCCGGATGCGGCGCCAGCAGGATGTCGGGATGCGCCGTCCTGGCCCAGGCGAAGGTCTTCTTGTAGTCGTCGACGATGCCCGGATAGGTGGGACGGCCGACCAGCCGGTTCAGCGCCACGGTGGCGCTGCAGAAGAAGATCAGGCTGCGGGTGGCGTCGCCATCCTTCACGTCGGTCGTCCAGCTGGTACAGCCCGGCGAATGGCCCGGCGTCTCATGCGCCGTCAACGTGACGCCGCCGAGCGTGACGGTGTCGCCCTCGCGCACGGCGCGGTCGACCTTGACCGGCGGGAAGCCGAGATAGCGCTCCTCCTCGCGGCCCGGATAGAAGCCGCCTTCCAGCAGCGGCACGTCCTTGGCGCCCGCCACCATCTGCGCCCCGGTTTCCTGCTTGATCTGCGCCAGCCCCCCGGTGTGGTCGATATGGGCGTGGGTGTTGAGGATGTATTTGATGTCGGCGACCTTGAAGCCGAGCTTGCCGATGCTGGCCTCGATCTGCGCGGTCGATTCCGGCATCACGGTATCGATCAGGATATGGCCCTGCGGCGTGGTGATCAGGTAGGAAGCGAGCCCGTTGGTGCCGACGTAGTAGACGTTGTCGATCACCTTGAACGGCTCGGTCGGCTTATTCCACGCCGCGACCATCTGCTTCATCAGGTCCGGCAGCGATTGCGCTGCAGCGGAGCCGGCGGCCAGCGACAATGTCGCCGCGAGCAGCATCATTCTTTTCATTCCGGCCTCCCGATGTATTGGTGTTATGAAATCGTTTTATGTCATTGCGACCGCGGCGGGGCAATCGCGCTTCGTCCCGCGGCCCCTGCATCACACGTGACCCTGCCATGAGCCGTCTCTCCCGCTTCGCCCTTGCCTGCCTGCTGACCGGCGCCGCCGTTGCAAGCATCGTCGGCCCGCCGGCATCGGCCGAGGACGAGCCGATAGCGTTGCGCATCCTCGCCATCAACGACTTCCACGGCAATCTGGAGCCGCCCTCTTCCGGCATCCGCGTCGCCGATCCCGCCGATCCAACCAAGACCACCGTTGTTCCAGCCGGCGGCGCCGAGCACATGGCGAGCCTCGTCAAGCTGCTCGCCGACGGCCAGCCCAACACGATCTTCGTCGCAGCCGGCGACCTGATCGGTGCGAGCCCGTTCCTGTCGGCGATGTTCCACGACGAGCCGACCATCGAATCGATGTCGCAGATGGGGCTCGCGCTGTCGGCGGTCGGCAATCACGAGTTCGACGAGGGCAAGGCCGAGCTGCTGCGGATGCAGAACGGCGGCTGTCATCCGACCGACGGCTGCCGCGGGCCGCAGCCGTTCACCGGTGCCAAATTCCACTATCTCGCGGCGTCGACGTTCCTCGCCGGCACCGACAAGACGGTGTTTCCGCCCTATGAGATCCGCACCTTCGAGGACGTTCCGGTCGCCTTCATCGGGCTGACGCTGAAAGGGACCGCGGGCATCATCTCGCCGGCGAGCGCGGCCGGCCTCGACTTCCGCAACGAGGCCGAGAGCGTCAACGCGCTGATCCCGGAATTGAAGGCCAAGGGCGTGCAGGCGATCGTCGTGCTGATCCACGAGGGCGGCTGGCCGTCCGGTGGCATGAACGAATGTCCCGGGCTGTCGGGGCCGATCGTCGACATCGTCAAGGACCTCGACAGCGCGGTCGACATCGTCATCTCCGGCCACACCCATCAGGCCTATGTCTGCACCATCGACAAGCGGCTCGTCACCTCGGGCGACAAGTTCGGCACGCTGGTGACGGCGATCGACGTCAAGCTCGACCGCACCACGCGCGACGTGATCAGCGCCACCGCGACGAACATCGTCGTCGACACCAGCCTGCCGAAGGATCCGGCGCAGACCGCGCTGATCGACGCCTATGAGAAGCTCGCGGCGCCCTACGCCAATCGCCCCGCCGGCGTGCTCACCGCGACGCTGTCGCGGCTGCCGAACGCCTCCGGCGAGAGCGTGCTCGGCGACGTCATCGCCGATGCCCAGCTCGCAGCGACAGCCGCGACGGACAAAGGGAGCGCGGTCATCGCGATGACCAATCCCGGCGGCATCCGGACGGATCTCGTTCGCCGCGACGACGGCGCGGTGACCTATGCCGACGTGTTCGCGAGCCAGCCGTTTCGCAACCAGCTGATGACGGTCACCCTGACCGGTGCCGAGATCAAGGCCGCGCTGGAGCAGCAATGGCTCGACCCGGCGCGGCCGCGCATCCTGCAGGTCTCCAGCGGTTTTTCCTATGCCTTCGATGCGAAACAGTCCGCGGGCGCGCGGATCGATGCCGCCAGCATGATGCTCGAGGGCAAGGCCATCGATCCCGCCGCGTCCTACCGGGTCACCATCAACAACTACCTCGCGCTCGGCGGCGACGGCTTCACCGCGTTCAAGAGCGGCCGCGATCCGATCACGGGACCCTATGACGACGAGGCGCTGTTCGCCTATCTCAAGGCCAACAGCCCGCTGGCCCCGCCGCCGCGCGGCCGTATCGTCAACAAGGCTTCGTGACGCCTGCCGCGCCGGGCGGAAAGCCGGTCATATCGCCCGCGGGGCTCTTTCCGAGGCTGCGTTCAGCGCATAGATTGGGCCCTCCCGCAACGCGCGAGTGGCAGAGCCCTGATGTCGACGCTGTATCTCTCTCACGAAGCCTGCCTCGATCACGCCACGCCGTCCGGCCACCCCGAGCGCGCCGACCGCCTGCGCGCCGTCGAGGAGGCCCTGACCGAGGAGCGCTTCGCCCTGCTCGATCGCGACGAGGCCCCGGAGGCCGACATCGAGCTGGCCCTGCTCTGCCACAACGAGCACTACGTCACCGAGCTGCGCCACATGGCCCCGACCTCGGGTATCATCTATCTCGACGGCGATACCTCGATGTCGCCCGGCACCTGGGAGGCCGTGATGCGCGGCGTCGGCGGCGCCGTCGCGGCGACGGAGTCGGTGATGTCGGGCCGCCACCGCAACGCCTTCGTGGCGGTGCGCCCGCCCGGACATCATGCCGAGATCGCCAAGCCGATGGGCTTCTGCTTCTTCGACAATGTCGCGATCGCCGCCCGCTACGCCCAGCGCACCTTCGGCATCGAGCGTGCCGCCATCGTCGACTTCGACGTCCACCATGGCAACGGTACCCAAGACATCTTCTGGGCCGACAAGAGCGTGATGTACTGCTCGACCCATCAGATGCCGCTGTTCCCGGGCACCGGCGCCCGCGGCGAGCGCGGCGAGCACGACACCATCGTCAACGCGCCGCTGGCCTCCGAGGACGGCAGCCTCGAGTTCCGCTCCGCCTTCGAGAATCTGATCCTGCCGCAGCTCACCAAGTTCAGCCCCGAGCTCGTGATCATCTCGGCCGGCTTCGACGCCCACTATCGCGACCCGCTGGCGTCGCTCAACCTGCGGGCGGAGGATTTCGGCTGGGTCACCCGCAAGCTGATGGAGCTCGCCGACAAGACCGCCGGCGGCCGCGTCGTCTCGGTCCTGGAGGGCGGCTATGACCTTCAGGGGCTGAAGGAATCCGTCGCGGCCCACGTTGCGGCGCTGACCGGGGCGTAATCCCCAGGTTCCAGCCGATCCACCCCGGCAGGGCCTGACAGGGCCGCGAGCGGGGTGTAAAAGCACGGCCCCGGAGTTGAGTGAGCTGCAGGGAACCCGCATGGCGGACAACACCGTAACCGACGTCAAGAAGCTGTCGTTCGAGCGCGCGATCGAGGAGCTTGAATCGATCGTGAAGCGGCTCGAGGACGGCAAGGTGCCGCTCGAGGAGTCGGTGGCGATCTATGAGCGCGGCGAGGCGCTGAAGCGGCGCTGCGAGGAGCTGCTGCGCCAGGCGGAGGCCCGGGTCGAGAAGATCACGACCGACGCCAGCGGCCATGCGGTGGGAACCGTGCCGCTCGACGTGCAATAGCGGCTTGCGGCCGACCGGCCGTCTCCGAGCGACAGTCCGGATTTATTTCGCTGCGTGTGGCCCGACGCGACACGCGGGTAAAGCGCCTCCCATTCGTGCAATTCAGCCGCACATCGGTGCAACTGCATCGTCAATGGGCTTGGCCGCCAAGTGTCCCCCGGCGAAGTCTCTGCCACCGCGTTCACCGCTCGAGAGCCAGCGCTACGTCCTTCGTTTACCATGCGACACGATTGGATCCGGGCAGTTCGCCGTGGCGCCCCCGATCCTACGATCGTTCCGTTCCGCGTCTGCGATCGTCCGGCCCGATCATGACAATGTGCTTGGATCGCAGGTCTTCCGCGTCCGCTTCGTGACGATCCACGAAAGGCCGCACGCCTGCGACTTCTTCATGATGGCCTGCGGACCGATCCCCTGACGCGAACGCATGGCTCACCGTGCCGCGGCGCGCGCAATCGCCGCATCGGCGGATTCTGCGGCGCGGGAAAAAGCCTGGACCGAGCTCGCGTCCCCGGTCTATTCCGGAGCGACGGCTGCCGTCGATTTGAGCAGAGCAATGGAACCTCCGGCACGCCGCCGCGGTTGAGACGTGGCGCAAAGGTACCGTTTGCGGGCTTGCCAACTCCCGCCGGGTTGGCTTTAAGACGCACTTTGGTGTAAAGCTTCTCGCAACTGCGGGTTTTTGGAAGTGTCCATCCTCTCCGGAGAGAGGAATCTAAGCGCTTGCAAGAGCTAGCAAAACTGACTTGGCTGAACGACTTGGCGATCTTGGGCGACTAACGAGGACGGCAAGGCCACCAAGAGTGACTTACATCACATAGATCGATCCCAAACCCGGCTAGTCTTCGGACTGCGGCTTCGATCCGCGCGGATGTGACCTTCAAGACCTCAGGTTTCGCCGCCCGTTACGATGAACCTCTCAGATGTCGGCCCTTGAACCCGACCTGCAAAATTGGAATGTCACCGTGACCACATTTAGTAAGACGCCGCTTCTCGACACCATCAAGACCCCGGAAGATCTGCGCCGGCTGAAGGTCGAGCAGGTCCGGCAGGTCGCCGACGAATTGCGCCAGGAGACCATCGACGCGGTCTCGGTGACCGGCGGCCATTTCGGCGCTGGTCTCGGCGTGGTCGAGCTGACCACGGCCATCCATTACGTGTTCGACACCCCGCGCGACCGCCTGATCTGGGACGTCGGCCACCAGGCCTACCCGCACAAGATCCTGACCGGACGCCGCGACCGCATCCGCACCTTGCGCACCGGCGGCGGCCTCTCCGGGTTCACCAAGCGCGCCGAGAGCGACTACGATCCGTTTGGCGCTGCGCACTCGTCGACCTCGATTTCCGCCGGCCTCGGCATGGCCGTTGCGCGCGACCTGTCGGGCGGCAAGAACAACGTGATCGCCGTGATCGGCGACGGTGCGATGTCCGCCGGCATGGCCTATGAGGCCATGAACAATGCCGGCGCGATGAACTCCCGCCTGATCGTGATCCTCAACGACAACGACATGTCGATCGCGCCGCCGGTCGGCGCCATGTCGGCCTATCTGTCGCGCCTGTACTCGGGCAAGACCTACCGGACGCTGCGAGATGCCGCCAAGCAGCTCGGCCAGCATCTGCCCAAGGTGATCGCCAACCGCGCCAGCCGCGTCGAGGAATATTCCCGCGGCTTCATGATGGACGGCGGCACGCTGTTCGAGGAGCTCGGCTTCTACTACGTCGGCCCGATCGACGGCCACAACCTCGACCATCTGCTCCCCGTCCTGAAGAACGTCCGCGACATGGAGACCGGCCCGATCCTGGTCCACGTCGTGACCCAGAAGGGCAAGGGCTACTCGCCCGCGGAAGCGGCGGCCGACAAATATCATGCGGTGGCCAAGTTCGACATCGCCACCGGCACCCAGGCGAAGGCCAAGCCGAACGCGCCGGCCTATCAGAACGTGTTCGGCCAGAGCCTGGTCAAGGAAGCCGAGAAGGACGACAAGATCGTCGGCATCACCGCCGCGATGCCCTCGGGCACCGGCATCGACATCTTCGCCAAGGCGTTCCCGAAGCGCACCTTCGACGTCGGCATCGCCGAGCAGCACGCCGTGACCTTCGCCGCCGGCCTCGCAGCAGAAGGCTTCAAGCCGTTCTGCGCGATCTACTCGACCTTCCTGCAGCGCGGCTACGACCAGATCGTCCACGACGTCTGCATCCAGAGCCTGCCGGTACGCTTCGCCATCGACCGCGCCGGCCTGGTCGGCGCCGACGGCGCGACCCATGCCGGCTCCTTCGACAACGCCTATCTCGGCTGCCTGCCGAACATGGTGATCATGGCGGCCTCCGACGAGGCCGAGCTGGTGCACATGGTGGCGACCCAGGTCGCGATCAACGACCGGCCGAGCTCGGTGCGCTATCCGCGCGGCGAAGGCCGCGGCGTGGAAATGCCCGAGGTTGGCGTGCCGCTGCCGATCGGCAAGGGCCGCATGATCCGCCAGGGCAAGCAGGTCGCCCTGCTCTCGTTCGGCACCCGGCTCGCCGAGTGCGAGAAGGCCGCCGACGAGCTCGCCGCCCATGGCCTGTCCGCCTCGATCGCCGATGCGCGCTTCATGAAGCCGCTCGACGAGGAGCTGGTGCTGAAGCTGGCCCGCGAGCACGACATCCTGATCACGATCGAGGAAGGCTCGGTCGGCGGCTTCGGCTCGCACGTCATGCAATACCTGTCCGACCAGGGCATGCTGGACGGCGGCCTGAAGATGCGTTCGATGGTGCTGCCCGACGAGTTCCAGGACCACGACACGCCGGCAGCGATGTACGCCCGAGCCGGGCTGGACGCCAAAGGCATCGTCCGCAAGGTGTTCGAGGCGCTCGGCAAGGATTACACGACCGAGTCGGTCAAGCTCGCCTGAGGCGAGCTTGCGTCCCGCAGTGGTGAGCCATGAAGATCTATCTGGCAGGTCCCGACGTGTTCCTGCCGGATGCCATTGAAATCGGCCGGCGGAAGGTCGCGATCTGCGACCGCCACGGCCTGATCGGCCTCTACCCCCTCGACAACAGCATCGACCTCGCCTCCTCCGACGCCTCGCGCCAGATCTTCCATGGCAACGAGGCGATGATGGACGACGCCGATGCCATCATCGCCAATCTCACACCGTTCCGCGGGCCCGGCGCCGATGCCGGCACGGTCTATGAGTTCGGCTACATGGCCGGCTCCGGCAAGCTGTGTCTCGGCTACTGCAACGACCCGGCCGTCTACGCCGATCGTGCCCGACGCTTCACGGCGGTGACGGAGCAGGACGGCCGCCTGGTCGATGGCGAAGGCCTGACTGTCGAGGATTTCGGCCTGCCCGACAATCTCATGATGATCCACGCGCTCGAGCTACGCGGCGCCCCGCTCGTCGCTCCACGCGAACGCCCTGCGGACGTCTGGCATCATCTGGCAGCGTTCGAGACCTGCGTGAGATTGGCGGCGGAGCGGCTGGCGACGAGGACGGTTTGATCCCGGGCCCCTCCGAAGCCGCGAATACGCGCGAACAGCTTGCAACACCCGTCATTGCGAGCGAAGCGAAGCAATCCAGGGCTACAAAGGAGGTCTGGATTGCTTCGTCGCGTCGCTCCTCGCAATGACGGAGTTCAAAATTCATTGCGTCGCCCTCATCTCACCTATCTCGCGATCCGGCCCATGACCCCTGCCCGCAAACGTGCTGACATCCTCCTCGTCGAACGCGGCCTGTTCGAGAGCCGCGCGCGGGCGCAGGCGGCAATCGAGGCGGGGCTCGTGTTCGCCAACGACAAGCAGGTGGGCAAAGCCTCGGAGAACATTCCCGCCGACGCCGTCCTGCAGGCCGAGCCGGCGCATCCCTGGGTGTCGCGTGGCGGCGTCAAGCTGGCGGCGGCGCTGGAGCATTATGGCATCGAGGTCGAAGACCATGTCTGCCTCGATGTCGGTGCCTCCACCGGCGGCTTCACCGAGGTCCTGCTGGCGAATGGCGCGGCGCTCGTGTTCGCAGTCGATGTCGGCCGCGACCAATTGCACCCATCATTGCGCAATCACCCGAAGATCATCTCGATGGAGCAGACCGACATCCGCAGCTACGACGGCAAGCGCCTGCCGCAGCGCCCCGACGTCGTCGTGATCGACTGCAGCTTCATCTCGCTCAAGGCGGTGCTGCCGGTCGCATTGTCGCTCGCGGCCTCGCCGATGAGCCTGCTGGCGCTGATCAAGCCGCAATTCGAGGCGCAGGGAAAGCACGGCAAGGGCGGCATCATCAAGGATGCAAGCGTGCATGCCGCCGTCTGCGACGACATTGCGGCCTTCGCCGCCTCGCTCGGCTGCAGCGACATCGAGATCTTCCCGTCATCGATCAAGGGCGGCGACGGCAACGCCGAGTTCTTCCTGGGAGCGCGCCGCCATGGTTGAGCGTCTCGTCATCGACCATGTCGGCCATCGCGGCGATGGCGTGTCGCTGTCATCGGGCGAGGCGCTGTACGTGCCCTATACGCTGGCCGGCGAGACCGTCGAGGCGGCTGTCGTGCCCGGGCATCCCGATCGCCGCAAGCTGCTCGCGGTGGAGGCGGCGAGCTCGGAGCGGATCGCGCCATTCTGTGCGCATTTCGGCGTGTGCGGCGGCTGCGCCATCCAGCACTGGATGCCCGGGCCCTATCAGCAGTGGAAGCGCAACATCGTCGTCGAGACGCTACGGGCCGCCAAGGTCGACTGCGACGTGGCCGATCTGATCGATGCCCACGGCACCGGCCGGCGCCGCGCCACCTTCCACGCACGGATGGGCACGCACGACGTCCTCAGGGTCGGATTCTCGGCCGCCAACAGCCACGACATCGTGCCGATCGACCGCTGCCCGATCCTCGATCCTGCGCTGGACGGTGCGCTGGAAGCCGCATGGGCCCTGGCTGAGGCGCTGAAGCCGACCGGCAAGCCGCTCGACATCCAGGCGACCGCGACCAGCAACGGCCTCGACATCGACATCCGCGGCTCCGGCCCGCTGCCGCCGCCGCGCATCGCGGCCCTGTCCCGCCTCGCCGAACAGCACCGGCTGGCGCGGCTGACCCGCCATGGCGAACTGGTGCTGATGCGCAATGCGCCCGTGGTTACGATGGGGACGGCACAGGTGACGCTGCCGCCCGGCTCGTTCCTGCAGGCCACCGTGCAAGGCGAGGAGACGCTGGCGCAATTGGTGATGGAGCGGATCGGCAAGGCCAAGCACGTCGCCGACCTGTTCTGCGGCGTCGGCCCGTTCGCGCTGCGGCTCGCCACGCGGGCGCGCGTCACCGCCATGGACAATGATGCCGGCGCGATCGCGGCGCTGCAAAAGGCGTCTGGCACGCCCGGCCTCAAGCCGATCAAGGCCGAGGCGCGCGACCTGTTCCGCCGCCCGCTGATGTCGCCGGAATTGCGCGACATCGACGCCGTCGTGTTCGATCCGCCGCGCCAGGGCGCTCAGGCGCAGGCCAGGCAACTCGCGGCCGGCAAGGTGCCGGTGATCGTCGCGGTGTCCTGCAACGTCACGACGTTCGCGCGGGATATGCGCATGCTGATCGACGGCGGCTACAAGCTCGAGACCGTGGTGCCGGTCGACCAGTTCCGCCACACCCCGCATGTCGAGCTGGTGGCGAGGCTGGTGCGGTGAGCACCGTCAACGGATTTACGAGCGAGATCGGCTTTTTCGGGGAGCGCCAAGCGTTGCCCCTGCAATGACGCACGGAGCTCGCGCATCACGCTCGGTGCGTCCCCTCGCCCCGCTTGCGGGGAGAGGTCGACTGAGAACGCCGCTGACTATGAGCACGAACTCGTAGGCGATCGACCAGCGATGTCGCCTATCCGATGCGCTACCTCACCACGCTGACCTTCACCGGCGCGACGCCGGAGTTGACCATGCCGAGCGCCTGCGCGGCTGAGTAGGACACGTCGACCACCCGGCCCTGCACGAACGGTCCGCGATCGTTGACACGCACCACCACGGAGCGGCCGGTCTTGACGTTGGTGACCTGCAGGCGGGTGCCGAACGGCAGGCTGCGATGCGCGGCCGTCAGCTCGGAGGGATTGAAGCGCTCGCCGCTCGCGGTCTTCTGGCCTTCCGAATAGTAGCTGGCGAGACCGGACGCTCCGGAGTGCGCCGGCGGCGGGCTGAGCTCGGCCCGCCGGACGCGCACCACTGACTCCGGTGCCGTCTCCGCACGCTGCACCTGCGGCCGAAATTCGGCTCCGGCTTGCTTCGTCGGCGCCGCCCAGCGCGCCTGCCGGACCGCCGATGATTGCGCGCAGGCTGCGAGCGAAGCCGCCGCCGCACACACCAGCGCTGCCCTGAGAAGTTGGCAAGCGAGCCCTGCACGCGGACCTTGGATGACTGACGAGCGCCTGACGCGCTGCGCGGGACGTGCTGTCCGGTCGATGATACGCATGTTCTGTGCGCCTCCGCCTCAACCCGCTCATGGTCGCGGCCCAATCGCGGCGGCACGGTGGCAAAGGGAAACTTGCGGGAGATGCAACCCCTGGTTTTTGGGAGATTGTGGCTTAATGGCAACAGATCAGCCTGAACAGCGGCCCTGTGGAGTTTTTCCACGAAAGAACTTCATACTGTCATCCTGGAGAACACGTGAATGCCTGACCCGCTGCTGACCCGCATCGTCGGCGAACTTGCCGATGTCCCGGGACTGCGCGCCATCGCGCTCGGTGGATCACGTGCGCGCGGCACCGCGCAGGCGGGCTCAGACTACGACGTCGGGCTCTACATCGCATCCAGGCACGACCTCGACACCGACGTGCTGCGCGAAGCAGTGCGGCGGCTCGTCGACGACCCGCAAACGCTCGAACTGACGGCGGTCGGCGGCTGGGGACAGTGGATCGTCGGCGGCGGCTGGCTCAGAATCGACGGGCACAAGGTCGACCTGCTCTATCGCGAGATCGATGCGGTCGGCGGCGTGATCGACGACTGCCGGAAAGGGCGGATCGAGATGCACTACCAGCCAGGCCATCCGCATGGCTTCGTCTCGGCGATCTGGATGGGCGAGGTCGCGCTCTGCCGCCCGCTGCACGATCCCGCGCAACTGCTGGCGGGGCTGAAGTCGCGCTGCACGCCCTATCCGCGCCGCCTGCGCGACGCGATTATTGCACGCTTCCAGTGGGAGATCGCATTCAGCATCGACAATGCCGAGTTGGCTGTCGGGCGTGGCGACCATACCCACGTCGCGGGCTGCGCCTATCGCGCCCTCGCCTGCCTTGCGCAGGTGCTGTTTGCGGTCAACGGGCGCTACCTGATCAACGAGAAGGGTGCGCTCAAGGAGGCCGCGACGTTTGGACTGGCACTCGCCGATCTGACGGCGCGCGTGGAGCTCATCTGGCAATCGATCGGCAATGGCGAATTCGGTGCGGCGCTCCGCAGCCTGCGGGAGGTCGAGGCCGAATTGAAACAGGCGTTGGTCCATGCTGCGACGGCCGGCTGAGATCGGCGCCTTACCAATCAAGTCTCCCCGCGCGCGCGTCTGCTCGGCAGCCCGGGCCTGCGGGTCACCGCCCCCAGCGGTCCTGCCAGATCTTCTCGCCGATCGTGCAGGACACGCGCGGCTCCTTGTCGGCATCGTCGGCGACCGGCACGATCCGCGGCGGAGGTGAGCGTCCGGCAACCTCCATCAGCAGCTTGGTGCGGATGGCTTCCTTGAACTCGTCGCGGCTCTTGATGGTGACGACGAACGAGCCGTGACCGCCGGTGACGCAATCCTTGTAATAGAGATCGAGGTTCTCGATATCCATGGTCGAGTAGGACGGCTCCTTGACCATGATCGGCAGGCCGTTGATCGTGATGCCCTTGTCGACGGCCTCGTCGCGCGCGATCGTCACCGGTGAGGGACCATTGTTGTTGGGCCCGTCGCCGGAGATGTCGATGACGCGGCGCAGTCCGCGGTAGGGATTCTCATCGAACAGCGGCATGGCGAAGTAGATCGCGCCGGAGATCGAGGTGCGCGACGCGCGGCGGATCGGCGTCTTCATGATCTCGGCGGCGACGGCGTCGGCACTTTCCGGTCCGTCGATCAGGCGCCATGGAATGATGATCTTCTGGTCGCTCGAGGCCGCCCATTCGAAATAGGTCACGGCGATCCTGCCGTGCACGCCGCTCTTCAGCGCCTGCAGGAACTCGCGCGAGCTGAGCGCCTGGGCGTAGCCTTCGCGCTGGATCGCCAGCTCGTCCAGGTCCATCGAGTAGGACACGTCGACGGCGAGGATCAGTTCGACGTCGACGGACGCTTCCTTCTCGCTCAGCTGCTGCGCCGGCTGGGCCCTCGGCGCGGCCACGACGCTGGCGACGTCGCCGCCGGCCAAGGCGCCCGCCAGACACGCCACCCCGATCGAGATCCACCAGCGCATGAGCTGCCCTCCAATCGCGTCTGATGATGGTGACATGCAATCCGCAGAGCGCAAAGCGGGAACGCACACATCCATTCACATTCCGGTTAGTCCCCTGGGGTTTGCCCGGATGTCAGGCAGCCGCATGCGCCCATCGCGCAAGGCATGCAGCCCGTGGTTTCCCGGAGCGGCCGAAGCCTGTATCGTGGCGTGACTGCCGCATCCGGAACACAGGCGCGCCCTTAGAATGAACGATGCCGTCACCAAGCCCAAGACGAAGGTACGCACCAAGACCGAGCGTCCGCGGCTCTACAAGGTGATCCTCGTCAACGACGACTTCACGCCGCGCGATTTCGTGGTGATGATCCTGAAGGCGGAATTCGGCATGACCGAGGACCAGGCCTACAAGGTCATGATCACGGCGCATAAGCTCGGCGTCTGCGTGGTGGCCGTGTTCACCAAGGACGTCGCCGAGACCAAGGCGACGCGCGCGACCGATGCCGGCCGCGCCAAGGGATACCCGCTGCTGTTCACCACCGAGCCGGAGACCTGAGCCGGCGAACTAATTCCCTTCCTCGCGCAGCCCGTACGCACGTTGTGCGGTCGCGAGGCCTGCGATCGGAAATTCGCCGAGGTCGGTCCAGAGATCGGTCAGCGGCCCGGGACAGGCGCCGGCAAACGCCTCGGACGCGACCACCGTCCGCTTCAGTCGCGCGGCGATCTTCTCGAGCCGAGCGGCGAGATTGACGGCCGGGCCGATGCAGGTGAAGTCGAGCCGGTTGCCGCCGCCGATATTGCCATAGAGCAGCCGTCCGACATGCAGCGCGACGCCGAAGCGGAAGCGTTCCCCGGTGCCGCCGGCCGCGTATTCGAGCGCATCGACGCGAGCCCGCGAGGCGCGCGCCGCCGCAAGGACGCGGGCGCAGACCTCGGTCGGATCGCCGCCCTGCTCGCGAAACGGAAACACGGCGAGCAGGCCGTCGCCCATGAACTTCAGCACCTCGCCGCCCTGCTCGCGGATCGGATCGACCTGGCAGTCGAAATAGTGGTTGAGGATCGCCACCACGTCCTCAGCCGGCAGGCGATCGGACAAGGGCGTGAAGCCGCGCAGATCCGACAGCCAGATCGCCGCATCCAGCGTATCGGTGTGGCCGCGGCGGATCTGGCCGCCCAGAATACGCTCGCCGGCGCTATTGCCGACATAGGTGTCGAGCAGCATCGAGGCCGTACGTCGAAGCGTGACGATCTCGGTGTAGCGCGCCAAAGCCGGCATCAGCGAGCGAATCGCATTCAGATGCGCGTCGGTGAAGCCTGTTGGAGATTTGGTGGTCCAACTCGACGCGTGGACCGCACGGTCGATGAAGGTCAAAGGTAGAGTGAAATAGTCGGTCACGCCTTCGGCCCGCAGATCCATCAGGATCGGAAAGAGCTCGGCCTCCCGATCGCGAGGATCGGCCCTGAACTCGGTCCCCTGCTCGAACACGCGCGCAAGCGGGCTGTCCCTGTAGGCCGGCGTGCTCTCGAAGCCGAAATCGACCGAGCCCATCTCGACCTCCGCCCCCTGGCGCCAGATGAAGCTGCGGCCGGCGATATCAGGATGAAGGGTGCGGACGAACACGCCCACGCGCCACAGCGGCACGCCGAGCCCGACCAGACGATCGCAGCATTCGGACATCATCTGGCTCGGCGTCGCCGCGGAGCGCGCGCCGTCGACCAGCCAGTCCTTGATGTCCCGCAGCTTGGAAGCGTCCATGGGACGACACTAGGCGAGCAGCGTGGCAACAGCAAACAGCCGCGGCGGCAGCGTGCGGCTACCCCACCTGGCCGCGATGGCGCAGCAGATGATCTGCCAGCACACAGGCCATCATCGCCTCGCCGACGGGAACCGCGCGGATGCCGACGCAGGGGTCGTGACGGCCCTTGGTCAGGATCTCGGTCTCCTGGCCCGAGCGGTCGACGGTCTGGCGCGGGGTGAGGATCGACGAGGTCGGCTTGACCGCGAAGCGCAGCACGATCGGCTGTCCCGTGGCGATGCCGCCGAGAATGCCGCCGGCATTGTTGGAGAGGAAGCGCGTGCCGTCATTGGCCGAGCGCATCTCATCGGCATTCTCCTCGCCGGTCAGCTCGGCCGCACCAAAGCCGGCGCCGATCTCGACGCCCTTCACGGCGTTGATGCTCATCATCGCCGCGGCGAGATCGGCATCGAGCTTGCCGTAGAGCGGCGCGCCAAGTCCCGCCGGCACGCCCTCGGCGACGATCTCGAGCACGGCGCCAATCGACGAGCCGGACTTCCTGATGCCGTCGAGATAGTCCTCGAAGAACGCCGCCTTGTCCTTGTCGGGGCAGAAGAAGGGATTGCGCGCGACCTCGTCCCAGTCCCAGTTGCCGCGATCGATCTTGTGCGGACCCATCTGCACCAGCGCACCGCGCACCTTCACGTCGGGCAGGACCTTGCGCGCGATCGCGCCGGCGGCGACGCGCGTCGCGGTCTCGCGCGCCGAGGAACGACCGCCGCCGCGATAGTCGCGCAGGCCGTATTTGGCCTCGTAGGTGAAGTCGGCGTGACCGGGACGAAACTTGTCCTTGATCTCGGAATAGTCCTTGGAGCGCTGGTCGGTGTTCTCGATCAGGAGCGCGATCGGCGTGCCCGTGGTGACCTGCACGCCCGTGTCGGGATCAGCCATCACGCCTGACAGGATCTTCACCTGGTCCGGCTCCTGGCGCTGGGTGGTGAAGCGCGACTGGCCGGGACGGCGGCGGTCGAGATCACGCTGGATCTCGTCGGCGGCGAGCGGGATCCGCGGCGGACAGCCGTCGACCACGCAGCCGATGGCCACGCCATGGCTCTCACCGAAGGTGGTGACGCGGAACATGTGGCCGAAGGTGTTGAAGGACATGAGCTGATCACCCAACCGGAAAAACCATCATTCCGGGATGGTCCGAAGGACCAGACCGGACTCTCGAGATTCCGGGTTCGCCTCTGCAAGGCGCACCGGAACGACGGAGACAAACTAACTGTACTTCTCGAACCCGTTCTCGCCGAACACATAGACCGCGCCCTGCTGGATCGGCAGGTCGACGGCGCCGTGCGGCGTCTCGAAGCCCAGCGCGACCATCAGCGCCCGCGCCGTGCCGCCATGGGCGACCGCCACGATATCGCCAGACAGCCCATCGTACCAGTCGCGCACGCGGCGCTCGACGTCGGCATAGGTCTCGCCGCCCTCGGGCGCCAGCGACCATTTGTCGGTCAGCCGCCTGGCATAGAAGGCGGGATCGGCCGCCTGCATTTCCGGCAGCGTCGCCCCTTCCCATTTGCCGTAGCCGATCTCGCGCAGCCGGGCATCGAGCGCATAGCCCTCGGCTGGCAGGCTCAGGGTCTCACGCACCAGCTCCATGGTCGCGCGGGCGCGGCTGAGGGGGCTAGCGACGTAGGGCAGGCGCGCCGCATCATGGCCGTTGCGCGCAGCGAGCTCGGCCAGGATGTTGCCGGCCTGCACCGCCTGCACCCGCCCGAGCGCGTTCAGCGGGATGTCCTGCGTGCCTTGCAGCCGGCCGAGCGCATTCCATTCCGTCTCGCCGTGGCGGATGTAGTAGATCGTGGGCCGTGGCATTGCGCGTTGACGTTATTCCTTGAACGCTATTCTTTGGCGCCGACGGAATTGCTGAGCGAGATGTCGGGCGCCTCGGGCCGCTTCATGCCGACGACATGATAGCCGGAATCGACGTGATGCACCTCGCCGGTGACGCCGCGCGACAGGTCGGACAAGAGATACAGCGCGCTGTCGCCGACCTCGTCGATGGTCACGGTCCGGCGCAGCGGCGCGTTGTACTCGTTCCACTTCAGGATGTAGCGGAAGTCGCCGATGCCCGAGGCGGCCAGCGTCTTGATCGGTCCTGCCGAGATCGCGTTGACGCGGATGTTCTTCTCGCCGAGATCGGCGGCGAGATAGCGCACGCTGGCTTCCAGCGCGGCCTTGGCGACGCCCATCACGTTGTAGTGCGGCATCCACTTCTCGGCGCCGTAATAGGTCAAGGTGATGATCGAGCCTCCGTCGGTCATCAGCTTCTCGGCGCGCTGCGCGATCGCCGTCAGCGAGTAGCAGCTGATCAGCATGCTCTTGGAGAAATTGTCCTGCGTGGTTTCGATGTAGCGGCCGTCGAGCTGGTCCTTGTCGGAGAAGGCGATGGCGTGGACCACGAAATCGATCTGGCCCCACTTCTCCTTGAGCACGTCGAACACCGCGTCGATGGTCGTGGGATCGGTGACATCGCAATGGCCGAGCACGAGCCCGCCGAGCTCGGCCGCCAGCGGCTCGACCCGCTTCTTCAGCGCGTCGCCCTGGTAGGTCAACGCGATCTCCGCGCCGGCCGCGCGCGCGGCCTTGGCGATGCCCCAGGCGATCGAGCGGTTGTTGGCCACGCCGAGGACGACCCCGCGCTTGCCCTGCATCAAACCTGAAATCTGCGCCATGCGGCTTCCCATCGAACTGATTATTAAGGACTGGACGTACACCACCGGTCTGGCCCGGTACAGCCCCATTCCGCCCGCTCTGTGGCAAACTCCCCCGCAGGGCTTGCGGTCCGGAATACGCTGATCATCGCGGGGTTATGATCTTTGCAAGACGCCGGCTGCGGCCTGCGCCCTTGTCATCGCAGCGAACAGCCGCAGGGCATTCCATGAACGCGTTCCGCCAGAGCGTCGAGACCATGATTCCGGCACTGCGCCGTTATGCCCGGGCGCTGGCGCGCGACATGGACGCGGCCGACGAGCTGGTCCAGGACACGCTGGTGCGGGCGCTGCGCTCGGAGCGGCTGTTCCTGGGCGGCGACATCAGGAGCTGGCTGTACACGATCCTGACCAATCTGAACAAGAACCGCCGGCGCTCCTTGGCGCGGCGGCCGCACTTCATGCCGCTCCAGGACGACAATGCCGACGCCAGCGGCACCGAGGCCGAGGGCCGGGACATCGAGCACGCGCTGGCGACCCTGGTGGAGGAGCAGCGCGCGGCGCTTCTCCTCGTCGTGCTCGAAGGCCTGAGCTACCGCGAGGTCGCCGACATCCAGGGTGTCCCAATCGGCACCGTGATGTCCCGCCTCGCCCGCGCCCGCGCCCATGTCCGTGCCGTGCTCGAGGGCGAGCGGCCGGCGCTGCGGAGGGTGAAATGACCACTGCACAAAAGCCGCCCTGCCATGTTCGGCTGCCCAAGCCTGCAGCGACCGCGCATCGCCGCAGCCGCCCGATTGCAACGAGACCCCGATGATGACCGAGCCGACCATTCCCGTCACCGAAGACGAGCTGCACGCCTATGTCGACAACGAGCTGCCGGCCGAGCGCCGCAGCGACGTCGAGCGCTGGCTGGCCGCGCATCCGGCGGACGCCGAGCGGGTGCAATCCTGGCGCAGCATGGCTGAGGCGCTCCATGCCCGCTACGATTCGATCGTCAACGAGCCGGTGCCGCCGCGGCTCGACCTCGACGGTCTGGAGCGCCGGCCGCGGCGCTGGGTCGTCGCGGCCATGGCGGCAAGCGTGGCGGCCTTCGCGGTCGGCGGCGCGGTCGGCTGGGTCGCGCGTGGCGCCGCGTCCGCGCCGTCGCCGCTCCAGGCCCTCGCCGGCGAGGCGCTCGATGCGCACCGGCTCTATGTCGTGGAGGTGCGCCATCCGGTCGAGGTTCCTGGCGACGAGAAGGCCCATCTGCAGCAATGGCTGACGCGGCGCTGCGGTCGCACCGTGCAGGCGCCGGAGCTGGAAACCACCGGACTGAAGCTCGTCGGCGGCCGGCTGCTGCCGGGGCCGACCGGCCCGGCGTCCTTCCTGATGTACGAGAGCACCTCCGGCGAGCGCTTCACGGTGTATGCGACCAAGGTCGGGATCGAGGCGGCCGAGATGCGCTATACGGCGCAGGGCAACACCGCCGCACTCTCATGGGCGGAGCGCGGCGTCAGCTACGTCGTCAGCGGCAGCAGTGACCGGACGCGTCTCACCCAGGTCGCGCGCCTTGTTTATGACCAGACCGAACGGGCGGGCGGCTAGCGGCGGACCATTGCCCGATTTCGCGAGGTGCCGGCCTCGGCGCGATTACGGCCGTGATCAGAAGCGTTTGCAGGATGGCCGCGAACGCTGCCCGAGAGGATACTGATCCCCGCATGGCTCAGGCGGGCGACACCCCAGGGTCGGCGCCGCAATTCGGTCACCGGAAATCTGGAATCAGGTCACCGGCACGTCTCAATATAGCGCCAAATGTTCACGAAAAAATGAGGAGTGTTCGATCCGCCGATCGACACGGAAGCGGCCTCGATCGGGGTTTTGTACCGCGCTGGTCCCCCTTTCGAGGCCGCACTTTTTTCTCAGCTTTCCAGCTCGTCCTTCAGCTTTCAGCCGAGTGGCCCGCAACGCGCAACCTCAGGAGAGGTTGCTGCGCGGATTGTAGGGATGACGGTCGCGCCATTTGGTCATCAGGGCTTCGAGCTCTGCGTCGTTGCCGTCGGGCAGCACGATCCGGGTGGTGACGAACAGATCGCCGGCCGAGCCGTCGCTCTTGGGCAGGCCCTTACCCTTGAGCCGGAAGGTCCGGCCGCTGGAGGTGTTCTTCGGGATCGACAGCTCGACCGCGCTGCCGAGCGTCGGCGCCCTCACCTTGGCGCCCAGGACCGCCTCGTAAAGCGTGATCGGCAGATCGAGCCTGAGGTCGCTGCCCTCGACCTTGAAGAACGGATGCGGCGCGATCTGGATCGTGATCAGGAGATCACCCGGCCGGTGTCCGGGCGCGCTCTCGCCCTGCCCCTTCAGCCTAATCTGCTGGCCGGCGGTAACACCGGCGGGGACCTTGACGTTGAGCTCCTTGCCCGACGGCAGCCGCACCCGCTTCTCGCCGCCATTGACGGACTCCTCGAGCGAGACCGACATTGCAACCTTCAGATCGAGGTCGAGGCCGACACCGCCGGTGTCGAACTCGAACGAGCCGCCGCCGCCGCGTGCACCGCGCGCGCCGGCGCCGCCGAACATGCTGTTCAGAATGTCCTCGAATCCGCCACCGCCGAAGCCGCCGCCCGGCCCACCGCCGCTGCGGAAGGTATAGCTCTCGAAGCCGCCACCCGGCCCGCCGCGGCCGGCGCCGCCACCCGGAAAGCCCTGGAAGCGCGGCTTGCCGTCAGCGTCGATCTCCCCGCGATCGAACTGCTTGCGCTTCTCCTCGTCGCCCAGGATCTCGTTGGCCGAATTGATCTCGGCAAACCGCGCCGATGCCTTCGGGTCATCCTTGTTGCTGTCGGGATGATGCTTCTTGGCGAGCTTGCGATAGGCGCTCTTGATGGCCGCAGCGCTGGCGCTTCGCGGCACCCCCAAGACCTCATAGGGGTCGCGCATCCGTCACGTCTCCTTACAGAAAGTCAGATACTAACCTATGGGCTCCCCGCCCGCTTCGCATTTCATCTGGGGAGTCCGTTGTATTTTTGCAACGGGGTCCAGACGACCCCGGCTAGCTTTGCTGCCAGGGTTTGAGCGTCTGGATGTCCCAGCGCCCACGCTCGATACGGCACGCCGAGCCCTGCAGCCAGCGTTCCGTCTTGCCGTTGACGTAGCTCGCCAGGAAATCGCGGCACGTGCGGCCGTTGTCGGCCGTGTAGGACTTGGCGATCGGCGTCACCGAGCCGCGGGCGCCGGTCTGGGGATTCTGCCACGGCTGGCTGGAATCCTTGCTCCCCTTGGTCAGCACGTCCGACGCGGCGTTGCGGGCAAAAGCGAGATCGGCTTCGGTCGGCTCGCGCTCGGGCGGCGGGCTGACCGCGCCGGTGATCTCCGCATCGTCCATCTTGGCAAAGGCCGTTTCAGGGCGCGACAGGCTGCAGCCGCCGCCGGACAGGCCGATTAGAATGAGTGTCAAAGCCGTGCCGGCATGACCGATCGCGGATAGGCCAAGCCGGACCGATGCCCTATATAGGGCCGGACCAGAATGGACTTGCACGCGCCTGGCCGCGGGTGAACGCAAAACTCGGACTCCCCATACACATGACCGACCCCACGAGCATCAAACACCAGACAACCTTAACATCCGGTACATCGGCCGATTTTACCCAGGCCGGCGAGCCGTTTGCGCTGTTTGCGGCGTGGTTTGCCGAAGCCGGCAAGAGCGAGCCCAACGATCCGAATGCGATGGCGCTGGCAACGGTCGACGACAGCGGGCTGCCTGACGTGCGCATGGTGCTGATGAAGGGCTATGACGAGGACGGCTTCGTCTTCTACAGCCACAAGGCCAGCCAGAAGGGCCGCGAGCTCGCCGCCAATCCGAAGGCCGCGCTGCTGTTTCACTGGAAATCGCTGCGCCGCCAGGTCCGCATCCGCGGCCTCGTGGCGCCGGTGACCGACGAAGAGGCCGACGCCTATTTCGCGACCCGGCCGAAGCAGGCGCAGCTCGGCGCCTGGGCCAGCAAGCAGTCGCAGCCGCTGGAGAGCCGCTTCGCGTTCGAGCAGGCGATCGCCAAGGTCGCCGCGCAATACATCATCGGCGAGGTGCCGCGCCCGCCAGGATGGAGCGGCTGGCGCATCACTCCCGTCAGCATGGAGTTCTGGCACGACCGGCCATTCCGCCTGCACGACCGCATCGAATTCCGGCGCGAGGCTTCGGGCCGGCCGTGGACCAAGGTGCGGATGTATCCGTAGGGGATCGCCGCGCGGGCTTGCGCCCGGCCTCCAGGCGTCCGATACGCCAACGAATCGCCATCGCGCGCGTGAATCAGGCGCCGAACGCACAACCATTGTGGTAAGTTGATCCCGTCCGGGATCGTGAAAGACGCAGTTCATGCCGACCTCTTCCAATCAGCCACGGCGCACGATGCTGCTGACCGGTGCCAGCCGCGGCATCGGTCATGCCACCGTGATCCGCTTCTCATCAGCCGGCTGGCGCGTCCTCACCTGCTCGCGGCACCCCTTTCCCGAAGAATGCCCGTGGGGCGCCGGCCCCGAGGACCACGTCCAGGTCGACCTGTCCGATCCCCAGGACACCGTGCGCGCGATCGCCGAGATCAAACAGCGGATCGACGGCGGCGAGCTGCACGCGCTGGTCAACAACGCCGCGATCTCGCCGAAGGGCGCGGGCGGTGCCCGGCTCGGCACCGTCGACACCGACCTCGACACCTGGAATCACGTCTTCCGCGTCAACTTCTTCGCGCCGATCATGATGGCGCGCGGCCTGATCAAGGAGCTGAAGGCGGCCAAGGGCTCCGTCGTCAACGTCACCTCGATCGCCGGCTCGCGCGTGCATCCCTTCGCCGGCGCGGCCTACGCGACCTCCAAGGCGGCGCTGGCCGCCCTGACCCGCGAGATGGCGTCGGATTTCGGCCGGGTCGGCGTCCGCGTCAACTCGATCGCGCCGGGCGAGATCGACACCTCGATCCTGTCGCCGGGCACCGAGAAGATCGTGCAGGAGCAGATCCCGATGCAGCGCCTCGGCACGCCCGACGAGGTCGCCAAGATCATCTACGTGCTGTGCTCGGAGACCAGCTCCTACGTGAACGGCGCCGAGATCCACATCAACGGCGGCCAGCACGTCTGAGCCATTCGGCGCGGAGACGGTTGCCCGTGTTCGATTTGGTTCATGGCGGCTTGCCACGTTCGGCAAGTTCCCGATGACCGCGCGAAGGCGTGATTAACGCCATCTCCGAAGATCGATACGGACCTACCGACCACCACAAACAAGACAGCGCTCCCGGAGGGAACGCTGTTCATGGGATGGGATCGGCGTACTGAATTTCCAGTCGCTGGCTGCGCGGGCGGCATTGCCTGAATACCGTCCGGTCGAGAACGGTCGTTCAGCCTTCGCACACCAAACCGCGCAGAATCTGCGCGGCGCGCCAGCGCAGGCGGTCGGACTCGACGTTGAGGGCGCTGGAGCAATCATCGTCGCGCTCGTCCTCCTCGAGATCGGCGCCGCAGTAGCGGCAGGTGCGCGGCGACAGCGCATGGGCCACGACGATGTCGGCGCGGCTGCGCTGATAGCTGGCAAGATCGATCACGTTGTTCGATGCCATTATGCGTTTCTCAACCATTGCCGCCGCCTCTTGGATAAGGCGCGATGAACGCGCCCTCGAGCTCTGCCTTGCATGCCACGCGCCGAGGCGCTCGTTGTTTGTCATGCTGGTGCAGATTTATCGCAGAGAAGTTTCGATCAAACGTTCAGCGTTCCCATCAAATTTTACCTGAGGAATTGGGGCGGCTTTGCAGCGGCATTGCAGCCGGCCTAACAAGTATTTCCCATTATGTGTTGCATCTCACCGCTTGTGTCACCTGAGGTGCATAGCGACGGACTCTGTCCCGCTGCTAACAACGGGGCGCGAATGAGGCATCACCTGGAATGACGGCACAATGCCGCAGGCCTCGCCCAGATTTGTCGACAGAGCCTGGATTTTCAGGCCCGCGGCACTACAGCCACTTCTTCAATTTGAAGATGTAGTACGGCACGATCGCGCAGATCAGCATCAGCACCAGCGCCATCGGATAGCCGTGCACCCATTCGAGCTCCGGCATCATCTTGAAGTTCATGCCGTAGATCGATGCGATCAAGGTCGGCGGCATCAGCACCACCGCCATCACCGAGAACAGCTTGATGATGTTGTTCTGCTCGAGGTTGACGACACCGAGCATCGCATCCAGCACGAAGGTGATCTTGCCCGCGAGATAGGACGCGTGGTCGGTCAGCGAGGCGACGTCGCGCTGCATGGTCTTGAGCTGCTCGCGCATATCCTTCGACCACTTCACGCCTTCGACGACCGCAGAGAGAAACGTGACGAGACGACCGATCGACACCAGGCTCTCACGCACCTTCGAGGTCAGGTCGCCCTTGCGCCCGATCGCGATCAGGATCTGCGAATACTGCTTGGCGTGCCCGTGACGCTCATTGTTCGGCTCGAAGATCTCGTGGCTGACCTGGTCGATATCGGCCCCGACCTTCTCGAGAATGTCGGCGCAGCGGTCGATTACCGCATCGAGCAACTCCATCAGCACCATCTCGCCGGTGATCCCGGGCGCACAGTTGCGAGCGAGCTTTGCCTCCACCACGGCGAACGGTCGCGGCTGGTCGTAGCGGACCGTCACCAGACGGTGGCCCGCCAGGATGAAGGTGACGGCGGTGGTCCTGGGCATATCGGAGTCCGAGTGGCACATCAGCGTAGCCGTCATGTAGCGGGCGCCGTTCTCGATATAGAGGCGGCTGGAGATCTCGATCTCCTGCATGTCCTCGCGCGTCGGCACTGCAATCCCGGCCAGCTTTTCGACGGCCCGATCCTCGGCACTGCTCGGGTTCACCAGGTCGACCCAGACCGCATTGTCCGGCAGAGCCGCGGGATCGGTGATCGCCATCTTCTTCAGCGCGGTTTCGGACGGGACGAACACCGAGAACATGGACAAACTCCGAATCGCGAAAACCTGAATTTCGGGGACTTAGCGGTGGGATGCTGCCGCCTTGTGACGCAGCTTGCGAGTCCGGTCCATCGGCTTTTCGCGCCAAAGCTCCGCGGCCTCTCGCGCGGCGCCGAGGGGGAGCTGACCGTGCCATTCGAAGCACAGCTGTGGATGACTGCCCGCAACTTTGCGGCAAAAAAGCAACAATCGCGGCGCTGCAGCGTGACC
This sequence comes from Bradyrhizobium sp. HKCCYLRH1034, assembly GCF_051168375.1. Classification (NCBI taxonomy): domain Bacteria; kingdom Pseudomonadati; phylum Pseudomonadota; class Alphaproteobacteria; order Hyphomicrobiales; family Nitrobacteraceae; genus Bradyrhizobium; species Bradyrhizobium sp. HKCCYLRH1034. The sequence continues at coordinate 806,631 of NZ_JBNPUW010000001.1, forward strand.
TGTGCGTGTATCGGCTGGAATTGAGAACGATTTTGACGATAATGGGACATGTGGAATCGCGCTGCAGTGGCGCGGCCGTGTCATTGCAACGTCAGCTGTCGATTGGAATTGGTGACATGTCGCTGAAGGTGAAACTCGGACTCCTGGCCGCCGGCCTGATGCTGTCGGGCTGCATGCAGGCCACGACGTACGAGGCGACCAACACCCAGGCCTTCAAGCCGAAGGACAAGGAACTTCTCGCGAAGATCCGCTACACCAACACGCCGGTGGCCGAGCCCTATCGGCGCGCGATCGTCGACTATCACCGCAAGGAAGCTCCTGGCTCGATCGTCGTCGATTCCGACAGCCACTACCTCTATTACGTGCTGGATGGCGGCAAGGCGATCCGCTACGGCATCACCGTCGGCGAAGAGGCCATGGCTTGGTCGGGCATCGCCAAGGTCGGCGCCATGACCGAGTGGCCGGCTTGGCATCCGACCAAGGGCGAGATCGAGCGGCTGGGCGTTCCGACCTTCGTCGCCCCGGGCCCCGACAATCCGATGGGCTCGCGCGCGATGTACCTCTATGCCAACGGCAAGGACACGCTGTTCCGCATCCACGGCACCAACCAGCCGGAATATATCGGCGCCTCGATCTCCTCGGGATGCATCCGCCTGACGAACGAGGACGCGATCGACCTCTATAACCGGGTGAAGGTCGGCACCATCGTCGTGGTCCTCGATCCGAAGAAGGGTGATTCGCCCTACAAGCCGCAGATGGCGCTGCAGGGCGGGGGCACCTACGCTGCGATGCAGTGAGCCTCGGCTGAAGCCGGCACGATATCAAAAAGCCGAGAAACGCGTTTAGCAGCCTTTCCAAGGGCGCCGGTCACCCGGCGCCTTTTGTTTTGGGGGCTAGAACAATCCGCGGAAGGGATCCCAGCCACGACGGCTGTGATGGCGCTTCCGAGAAGCCGGTTTCGACGGCGAAGCCCGACCCACGCGGGGACTGTTCTGTGCGCGCTGGTCCCGCCTGGCTGCATTCCGCGCTGTGTCGGAAGCTGCGGTCGGCGCGCGCGCCTCTGCGGCGGAGCTTCCGGGCTCTTGCTGTTCAGTTGCCGACTGGGACGCGGTCCGCCGGCTGCGGGCCGTTGCAACGGGCTTTGCGGCCGGAGGCCCTGCTTCCGCGTCGGCCCGTCGGGAGCTGTCGTCAGCAGAAGGACTCTCCGCTGCGGCCGAGGGGTCGGCCTTCGTCTCGTCGGCGCCGGCGCGACCGCCGTCGTTGTGCTCGGCTTTGGTGCTCGGGCTCTTCCGGGCGTTTTCGGTGCCGGCCTGCGCGGTCTCGCGTGGCGGCGCGTCTTCGGGTCTGGCGGCCGGCATCAGGGGCGCGACCTTCGGCAGCGGATCCAACACGTCCCATTGGCAGATGCGGTAGTTGTTCCGCCGTTCGATCAGGTCGAGATGGATGTGGTCCTCGTGGTACCAGTCGGAATCGGGGCCAAGCACCGTGGAGAAATGGGTGCAGACCGCGTGCAGCACCGCCTCGCGCACATCGCGCGGCTGGGTGCGGTCGGTGAGATCGACCATGCGGCCGTCGGCCAGCTTGAAGCCGTGGACGTCCAGCGCATTGGCACGGCCGTGCTCCGACAGCTGCGCGCCGTTGACATTGTTGCGGCCGCGGCACTGATATGAATCGAAATTGTCGAGCGCGGCGACCGCGCTGCCGAGCCGTTCGGCCAGCGGCGCCACATCGTTGCGCACCCAGTTGACGACCGCGGTCGCCATCGGACAACGCATGGTCGCCGCGGGCGTCAGCGCCACCTTGCGCTTGTCAGGCAGCACCACCGCCTCCAGCCGCACCAGGTCCTCGCCGCCGCAGCCGCCAGGCCCCTTGATCGGCGGAATCGATGGCGCGATCGCGACCTCTTCGGTCAGGGCCAGCCGGCAGGCCGAAGGCGGCGGCGGGGCTTGGGCATCCGCCTTTGGACCGGCGCTGGCCGCGTCGCGCGGAGCGGCATCCTCACCCTTGGCCGCCTCCCGCGCCGGCGCGTCGGCTGGCCGCGGCTGCGGAAGCGGCACCTTGGCAACGCCGTCGGCCAGCTTCGCTGCGGGCTCAGAGGCCGCGGGCGGGCTGCGGTGCGCCGATTTCGCGGCAGCCGCCGGCGCCGCCATGAGCCAGCTCAATGCGATCGCCACGGCCACAGCGCTAACCATCACGCCCGGCGCGACGTCGTGGCCATCACAAGCCCATTTGCGTCGGGTGCGGCGCGCGCTAAAATTGACCAAAGAGACCAAAAGACCCTCGCTGCAAGCGAATACCGGAGGAACGACCTGATGCTTGGTTTGATGCAAGACTGGCCCCTGCTTTGTCACCGGATCATCGAGCATGCGGCGACAATCCACGGCTCCCAGGAGGTCGTGACCCGCTCGGTCGAAGGCCCCATCGTTCGCACCACCTATCGGCAAATCCACGACCGCGCTCTCAAGGTCTCGCAGAAGCTGACGCGCGACGGCATCAAGCTGGGCGACCGCGTCGCCACCATCGCCTGGAATACCGGCCGTCATCTCGAGGTCTGGTACGGCATCATGGGAATCGGCGCGATCTGTCACACGGTCAATCCGCGCCTGTTTCCCGAGCAGATCGGCTGGATCATCAACCATGCCCAGGACCGCATCGTCATCACCGATCTGACGTTCGTGCCGATCCTCGAGAAGCTCGCCGACAAGCTGCCGAGCGTCGAGCGCTACATCGTGCTGACCGACGCCGCGCACATGCCGCAGACGACGCTCAAGAATGCCGTCGCCTACGAATCGTGGATCGGCGAGGCCGACGGCGATTTCGCCTGGGGGACCTTCGACGAGAACACCGCAGCCGCGATGTGCTACACGTCCGGCACCACTGGTGATCCGAAAGGTGTGCTGTATTCGCATCGGTCCAACGTGCTGCATGCGTTGATGGCCAATAGCCGGGATTCACTCGGTACGTCCGCAGCAGACACAATGCTTCCGGTGGTTCCGCTGTTCCATGCCAACAGCTGGGGCATTGCCTTCTCCGCTCCCTCGATGGGCACCAAGCTGGTGATGCCCGGCCCCAAGCTCGACGGCGCGTCGGTCTACGAGCTGCTCGACACCGAGAAGGTGACCTACACCGCCGGCGTGCCGACGGTGTGGCTGATGCTGCTGCAGCACATGCAGGCGCATAACCTCAAACTGCCGCATCTGAAGATGGTCGTGTGCGGCGGCTCGGCGATGCCGCGCTCGATGATCCAGGCCTTCCTCGACATGGGCATCGGCGTGCGCCATGCCTGGGGCATGACCGAGATGAGCCCGATCGGCACGCTCGCCACCCTGAAGCCGCCGTTCCTCGCCGCCGACGGCGACGCCAAGCTCGATGTGCTGCAGACCCAGGGCTTCCCGCCGTTCGGGGTCGAGATGAAGATCACCGACGATGCCGGCACCGAGTTGCCGTGGGACGGCAAGACCTTCGGCCGGCTCAAGGTGTCCGGTCCTGCGGTGTCGAAGGCCTACTACAAGGTCGACAGCAACATCCTCGACGATGAAGGCTTCTTCGACACCGGCGACGTCGCCACCGTCGATGAACATGGCTACATGCGCATCACCGACCGCTCCAAGGACGTCATCAAGTCCGGCGGCGAATGGATCTCCTCGATCGACCTCGAGAATCTCGCGGTCGGCCATCCCGCCGTCGCCGAGGCTGCCGTGATCGGCGTCTATCATCCGAAATGGGACGAGCGCCCGCTGCTGATCGTGCAGTTGAAGCCCGGCCAGACCGCGACGCGCGAGGACATCCTGAAATACATGGAAGGCAAGATCGCCAAATGGTGGATGCCCGATGACGTCGCCTTCGTCGACGGCATCCCGCACACGGCAACGGGCAAGATCCTGAAGACTGCGCTGCGCGACCAGTTCAAGAGCTATCGCTTCCCCAACGCCGCCGCCTAGCAACAACTCCCGCTCCGCGCGAGACTCACGGCCCCTGCGCCCCCGCGGGGGCCGTTTGCGTTCCGCGCAAAAAGTTCCATCGCCCTCGCCTCGACCAAAGGCGAATAGGAAGCCCATGGGCGCGTTCCTAAGGTCCGGCACCATAAAAAACGAGGGAACGCCACCATGCGAAAATCAACCCGCCTGCTGCCCTGGCTGCTGGGAGCATCACTGGCCGCCACAGCCGCGCACGCCGCTGGCAACAAGGTCGTGATCGGCGACATCGACGACATGTCCGGGCTCTATGCCGACGTGATCGGGCCGGGCGGGGTCGAGGCTGCAAAGATGGCGATCGAGGATTTCGGCGGCAGCGTGCTCGGCAACAAGATCGAGTTCATGGAGAGCGATCATCAGAACAAGCCGGACGTCGGCGCCCAGAAGTTGCGCGAGTGGGCCGATCGCGATGGGGTCACCATGATCCTCGGCGGCTCCAACACGGGCGTCAGCCTCGCGATGGCCAACGCCGCCAAGGAGAAGAAAATACCGTTCATCGCGATCGGTGCCGCCGGCGCCTCGCTGACCGGCAAGGACTGCACGCCCTACACCGTCCACTACGCCTACGATACGACCTCGCTCGCCAACGGCACCGCCAAGACCATGGTCAGCCAGGGCGGCAAGAGCTGGTTCTTCCTGACCGCCGACTACGCCTTCGGCACCCAGTTGCAGGAAGCCGCGTCCAAGGTGGTCGAGGCCAATGGCGGCAAGGTGGTCGGAGCGGTCCGCGTGCCGCTCTCCACGTCGGACTTCTCCAGCTATCTGCTGCAGGCGCAGGGCTCGGGCGCGCAGGTTCTGGGCCTCGCCAATGCCGGCAACGACTTCACGAACTCGATCAAGGCCGCGGATGAATTCGGCATCGCCAAGACGATGAAGCCGGCGGCGCTGCTCGCCTTCATCAGCGACATCCACAGTCTCGGCCTGAAGACCGCGCAGGGTCTCTATCTCACCACCGGCTGGTATTGGGACCTCAACGACAAGACGCGCGCCTTCGCGAAGCGCTACTACGAAAAGACCAAGCGCGAGCCGACCATGAACCAGGCCGCCTACTACTCGGCGACGATCACCTATCTCAATGCCGTGAAGGCGGCCGGCACCACCGAGTCCGACAAGGTCATGGACCAGCTGCGCAATATGAAGATCGACGACATGTTCACGTCGAACGGCAAGATCCGCGCCGACGGCCTGATGGAGCATGAGATGTACATCATGCAGGTCAAGAAGCCGGAGGAGTCGAAGTACCCCTGGGACTACTACAAGCTGATCCAGACGATGTCCGGTGAGGAGGCGTTCGGCAAGCTTTCGGAGTCCGCCTGCCCGCTGGTGCATTCGCACTGAGCATCCGGCGCAAGCCTGACCAAGACAGCCGCGGCCCCTCCCCTTTGGCGGGGCCGTGGCGTTGCGTGCCGCCGTGGCGTTGACGTGGCGCAAGGCGGGCATGCCGGACCGCATCTAGAAGGTGGGCATGAGTTCAAGAGCGCGCCTCCCAGCGTCCACGACATGGCGCGACATACCGTCGACGGTGCTGACGCTCGGGCTGGTATCGCTCCTGATGGATATCTCCTCGGAGCTGATCCATGCGCTGCTGCCGGTCTTCCTCGCGACCGTGGTCGGCGCCTCCACGGTGACCATCGGCCTGATCGAAGGCGTGTCCGAGGCGACCGCCGCAATCACCAAGGTATTCTCCGGCGCACTGTCCGACCGCATTGGCAAGCGCAAGCTGCTGGTCGCAATCGGCTATGGGCTGGCGGCATTGACCAAGCCGGTGTTTCCGCTCGCCAGCACATCATGGCAGATCCTCGCGGCGCGCTTCGTCGACCGCATCGGCAAGGGCATCCGCGAGGCGCCGCGCGACGCGCTGATCGCCGACGTCACGCCGGAAGGCATCCGCGGCGCGAGCTACGGCCTGCGCCAGGCGCTCGACACGATCGGCGCCTTTGCCGGTCCCCTCCTCGCCGTGGCGCTGATGGCGCTCTACGCCGACGACTTCCGGGCGGTGTTCTGGTGGTCGGCGCTGCCGGCCACGCTTGCCGTGCTGCTGATCCTGTTCGGCCTGCGCGAGCCGGCGCAGACCGCGCCTGCGGCGCGCCGGGACTGGCCGGTCCATGCGCGCGAGCTGCGCCGGCTGCCATCGGCCTATTGGATCGTGGTCGCCACCGGCGCGGTGTTCGCGTTGGCCCGCTTCAGCGAGGCGTTCCTGGTGCTGAAGGCGCAGGCCGACGGCCTCGCTCTCGCCCTGATCCCATTGGTCTACGTGCTGATGAACCTGATCTATGCCGGCGTCGCCATGCCCGCCGGCATCCTCTCCGACCGCATCGGCCGCAACAACGTGCTGACCTGCGGCCTCGTGGTGCTGACAGCCGCCGACCTGACGCTGGCCTTCGTGCCCGGCCTGATCGGCACCGCGATCGGCGTCGCGCTGTGGGGCCTCTACCTCGGGCTGTCGCAGGGGCTGCTGTCGGCAATGGTCGCCGATACCGCCCCGCCGGATCTGCGCGGCACCGCGTTCGGCCTGTTCAACCTTGTGACCGGCGCTGCGCTGCTGGTCGCGAGCCTGCTGGCGGGATCGCTGTGGCACGCCTATGGGTCGCAGGCGACGTTCACGACCGGCGCAGCCTTCTCAATCGCAACCGTCCTGTTGATGCTGACGGCGTTGCGCAGCCGCCCAGACCGAGCCGCCTGACGCGGTCTCCGCATCAACCGCCTTCTCCGGGCCAAACGCCTCTTGAATTTACGCCATCCGCGTGGTCTCACACGGGGTGATCCGGCCGCCCGGCAACGCAGGCAGCGGCCCAACCCCGGCAGTTCCTGACACGATGGCACGCAGGTTTCACGCCCCCTATCTGTCGGAGCCGATCTCCAGCCTCGCGACCTGGACCCGCAATCTGGCGGTGTTCTCGGTCGTCGCCGTGCTGGTCTCGATCCTGATCCTGCGCTTCGATTTTCTGGAGATGAAGCCGGCGCTGGCGACGTTCTTCGGCGCGCTGGGGCTCGCCGTGCTGTCGATCCTGCTCGGGCTTGCCGCCTTCGTCGCGATCTGGCGCAACGGCAGCCGCGGCATGAGCCGGATCCTGCTCGCCTTCATGATCGATGCGGTGGTGCTGGCCTATCCGGCCTACCTCGCGCTCCAGTACCGCAAGCTGCCGAAGATCTACGACATCACCACCGACCCGATCGATCCGCCGCGCTTCGAGGCTTTGGCGCCGCTCCGCAACGGCGACGGCACCAACACGGCCGTCTATGCCGGGCTGTATTCAGCCGAGCAGCAGCAGAAATTCTATCCGGACATCGAGCCGGTGCAGATCGAGCTGCCGCCCGATCGCGCCTACGCGATCGCCCTGAAGCTGGTCAACCGGCGCAAATGGTTCGTGGTCGACGAACGCGCGCCACAGCCGCCGCGCCGCGTCGGCCGCATCGAGGCGGTCGCACGTACGCCGATCATGGGCTTCCGCGAGGACATCTCGATCCGCATCCAGCCCGACGGCGAGGATTCCCGCGTCGACGTCCGCTCCGCCTCGCGCTATTTCGAGTCAGATATCGGCAGCAATGCCGCGCGCGTGACCAAGCTGATCGAGGACCTGTCCAACGCCGGCGAGGCCGAGGCGCAGAAGCCGGTGAAGAAGGTCACGCCGCCGCCGGTGGCGGCGAAGGGCAATGCGAAGACGGTGAAGAAGTGAGCGGGGCGAATGGCGAATAGGGAACGAAGTCTTCCCGGCTCGCACTCTTCCCCTACTCGCTATTCGCTACACCAGCCGATACGTCCCGCCGATCACCGGATCACCTTCCGTCGCGACCACGCCGCGGGCGACGAGGTCTTCCAGATGGGCCAGCACGGAATAGCCGGCCGCGGTGGTGAGCCGTGGATCGATGCCGATATAGATCGCGCGCACCATGGTCGGGATGTCGGCCTCGCCCTTGGCGAGGCGATGCAGGATCGAGGCCTCTCGGGCCTGGCGGTGGCGCATCAGGAAGCGCGTGTAGCGCGGTCCCTCCGGAATTTCCGGACCGTGACCTGAGAAATACAGCTCCTCGGGCCGCGCGGCGAGCCGCTCCAGCGAAGCCATGTAGTCGACCATCGAACCATCGGGCGGCGCCACGATCGACGTCGCCCAGCCCATAACGTGATCGCCGACGAAGGTGGTGCTGCGCTCGGCCCAGGCGAAGGCGAGATGGTTGGCCGTATGGCCCGGCGTCGCCACGGCCTCGACCCGCCAGCCCCGCCCTTCGATCACATCGCCGTCAGCAACGGTGACATCCGGCGCAAAGTCGCGGTCGACGCCGGATTCCGGACTGTGCTTCTCACTCTCGTAGCGCGGCCGCGAGGCGCGATGCGGGCCCTCGGCATAGACGGTGGCACCGGTCGCGGCCTTCAGCCGGCCGGTGTTCGGCGAGTGATCGCGATGCGTGTGCGTCACCAGGATGTGCGTGACGGTCTCGCCTCTGATGGCATCGAGCAGCGCCTGCGCATGGGCCTCGTTGTCCGGACCCGGATCGATGATCGCGACGTTGCCGGTGCCCACGATGTAGCTGACCGTGCCGGTGAAGGTGAACGGACTCGGATTGTTGCAGAGGACGCGGCGAATGCCCGGGCGGACCTGCTCGACGACGCCCGCCCGAAGCGGGAAGTTGCGGTTGAACGGGACGTCGTCATTCTCGGCCATGGCGTGCCTTCCCTGTGCAAGGGGTAGATCGCCTGCCCCACTTTCCGCCGTCATACCCCGCGAAAGCGGGGTATCCAGTACTCCGTCACTTCTCGGCTGAACACTGTCGTCTCGGCGTACTGGATCGTCCGCCTTTGCGGACGATGACAGTTCAGGACTCAAGGCCCCTCCCCTGAGAACGACCAGGCGAATTAGAAAAACGCCTGAATGCCGGTGATGGCGCGGCCGAGGATCAGCGCGTGGACGTCGTGCGTGCCCTCGTAGGTATTGACCGTCTCGAGGTTGGCGGCATGGCGCATCACCTGATACTCGATCGAGATGCCGTTGCCGCCGTGCATGTCGCGCGCGACGCGGGCGATGTCGAGCGCCTTGCCGCAATTGTTGCGCTTGACGATCGAGATCATCTCCGGGGCCATCTTGCCCTCGTCCATCAGGCGGCCGACGCGAAGCGAGGCCTGCAGGCCGAGCGCGATCTCGGTCTCCATGTCGGCGAGCTTCTTCTGGACCAGCTGCGTGGCAGCCAGCGGCTTGCCGAACTGCTTGCGGTCGAGCGTGTACTGGCGGGCGCGATGCATGCAATCCTCGGCGGCGCCGAGCACACCCCAGGAGATGCCGTAGCGGGCGCGGTTGAGGCAGCCGAACGGCCCCTTGAGGCCGGACACGTTGGGCAGCAGCGCGCTCTCCGGCACCACCACGCCGTCCATCACGACCTCGCCGGTGATCGAGGCGCGCAAGGAGAGCTTGCCGCCGATCTTCGGCGCCGACAGGCCCTTCATGCCCTTCTCGAGGATGAAGCCACGGATCTGGTTGTCATGCGCGGCCGACTTGGCCCACACCACGAACACGTCGGCGATCGGCGCGTTCGAGATCCACATCTTGCTGCCGGTCAGGCGATAGCCGTCGGCCACCTTCTCGGCGCGGGTCTTCATGCCGGCCGGATCGGAGCCGGCATCCGGCTCGGTCAGGCCGAAGCAGCCGACCCACTCGCCGCTGGCGAGCTTCGGCAGATATTTCTTGCGCTGGCTCTCGTCGCCATAGGCATAGATCGGATACATCACCAGCGAGGACTGCACCGAGTTCATCGAGCGGTAGCCGGAATCGACGCGCTCGATCTCGCGTGCCACGAGGCCATAGGCGACGTAGCTCGCATTGGCGCAGCCATATTCCTCCGGCAGGGTGATGCCGATCAGGCCGAGCTCGCCCATCTCGTTGAAGATCTCGCGGTCGGTCTTCTCCTCGAGATAGGCCTTGGTCACGCGCGGCAGCAGCTTGTCCTGGGCGTAGGCGCGCGCGGTGTCACGCACCATGCGCTCGTCCTCGGTCAGCTGATCGTCCAGCAGGAAGGGATCGTCCCACTGGAAGCTCGACTGGGCCGGCTTGTCCTTTGCCTGAGGGCGCGCGCTCATGAATGGTCCTTTCGCGTCTCGCTGCGCACGGGTCGCAGCAGTTGAGAGGTTAAATCCTGGAAGTTCAGCCTTCAAGCCGCTCGTTGGCGACGATCTCGATGCCGAAACCCGACAGGCCCTTGTAGTCATGGACCGACGACGTCAGGTTCCGGATCGAGGTCACGCCGAGATCACGCAGGATCTGCGCACCGACGCCGACCTCGCGCCACTGCCGGTGGCGATCGGCCTCCGCGGTATGCGGCTCTTCGACCGGCTCGACGGGAACGCCGGCCGCGCCGTCGCGCAGATAGATCAGCACGCCGCGACCGGCCCGCTTGAAGTGCTGCAGCACCGCCTGGATACGCTGCGGACCTGCGATCAGATCCTTCACGATGTTGGGCTTGTGCAGCCGCGTCAGCACGTTCTTGCCGTCGCCGATGCCGTTATAGACGAACGCGGCGTGGGTGATCGGATCGAACGGCGAGCGGTAGGCGAAGCCCTGCAGCGGCCCGATCGGGCTGTCGGTCGTGAAGGTCGACACCCGTTCGATCAGCTTCTCGCGCGCCTGCCGGTACGAGATCAGATCGGCGATGGTGACATGCTTGAGATTGTGGGCCGCGGCGAAACGAACGACCTGCTCGCCTTTCATGACCGTGCCGTCGTCGTTCATCAACTCGGAGATGACGCCGACCGGCGGGAGCCCGGCGAGCTTGCAGAGATCGACCGCCGCCTCGGTGTGGCCGGAGCGCAGCAGCACGCCGCCGTCACGCGCGATCAACGGGAAGATATGGCCGGGGCGCGCGAAATCAGCGGCACCGGCATTCGGGTTGGCGAGCGCACGACAGCAGGAGGCGCGCTCTTCGGCCGAGATTCCGGTGCCACCGTCCGGCTTGTAGTCGATCGAAACGGTGAAGGCCGTGGTGTGGTTGGAATCATTGTGCGCGACCATCGGGTCGAGCCGCAGCCGCCGCGCGTCGTCGGCGGTGATCGGCGCGCAGACGATGCCGGAGGTATGGCGAATGATGAACGCCATCTTGTCGGGCGTGCAGAGCGAGGCGGCGACGATGAGATCGCCCTCGCCTTCGCGGTCGTCGTCATCGGTCACGACGACCATCTCGCCCTTGGTGAAGGCGTACAGAACTTCCTGGATCGAGTCGGCCATTGCAAGTCTCGCTGCTTTTCCGGGCTGCTTTAGCCGGGATCGCAGGCGCGCGCCAGAGCGGCGGAACCGCCGCTCGAAGGTCGCCTTCCCCCGGGAAAAGGACCGGCCCTGCCAGGACAAGCGCCCTGGTATCTGTTTAAAGTCGCCTCAAATCGAGAACAAGGGAGCCGCGCCTCATGGCCGCATTCGATTTTGCCCCCCTCCTCAGCCCCGGCCTGCCCGCACCCGCCGCGCGCTGGACGGGACTCGCAAAATACAGCTTCGTCGGCGGCAACAACGACGCCGATGCCGTGCCCGTGGAGGGCTTGCGCGCGGCCGCCGACGCCGTGCTCGCCCGCGAGGGACGCGCGCTCGCCACCTACGGCCTCGCGCACGGGCCTCAAGGCTACCGGCCGCTGCGGGACTTTCTTGCCGCCAAGCTGACGCGGGACGCGGGCATGTCGGCACGCGCCGACGACATCATGATCCTGTCCGGCTCGCTGCAGGGCCTCGACCTCGTCAACCAGGCGCTGCTCACGCGCGGCGACACCGTGCTGGTCGAACAGGACAATTACCAGGGCACGCTGACGCGGCTGGCACGACTGGGCGTCAAGGTCATCGGCATCCCGCTCGACCAGGACGGCATGCGAACGGATGCGCTGGCGACGGTGCTGGCCGATCTAAGGGATCGCGGCATCCGGCCGAAATACATCTATACCATTCCGACGGTGCAGAACCCGACCGGCACCATCATGCCGGAAAGCCGGCGGGCCGAGCTGCTGTGGCTGTCGCGCGCTTATGGCGTACCGGTGTTCGAGGACGACTGCTACGCCGACCTAATCTGGGACGGCAAACGGCCCCGCGCGATCCACGGCATGTCCGACCATGGCGGTGTGATCCACCTCGGATCGTTCTCGAAGTCGGTCGCGCCGGCGTTGCGGGTCGGCTTCCTGGTCGCCCCCTGGGAGATCATGTCGGTGCTGCTGTCCCTCAAGACCGATGCCGGCTCGGGTGCGCTGGAGCAGATGGTGCTCGCGGAATATTGCAGGCCGCATTTCGCGACCCACGTGCCGCAGTTGGTGCGGGGACTGCGCGCCAAGCTGGACACCCTGATCGAGGCGCTCAACGCCGAGTTCGGCACCGCGGCCGAGTTCGCGCCGCCCAGGGGCGGGATCTTCCTCTGGGTCAAGCTACCGGACCAGGTTGACGCGATGAAGCTGTCACAGGCAGCGCTCAAACGCGGCGTCTCGATCAATCCGGGACCGGAATGGTCCACCGACGCCGCGCATGCGCGTAGCCGCCTGCGGCTGTGCTTCGCCAGCCCCTCGCATCAGGAGATCCGCGAGGGCATCGCAATCCTCGCCGACGTCTGCCGGGAGGAGTTCGGCGTCCCATTGCGCTCATCCAATGTGGAGCGGACGCGCGCGATCGAGTGATCGCGCGCTGCTCACCGCACCGAAAAGGGCGACTGGTAGGGCCGCCCGAACGGCACGCCATTGATCACCGTCTGCACCGGCTTGAGCTGCAGCTTGCCCTCGCGCTTGTTGCCGCGGGTATCGACGAAGCTGACGGGCCCCTCGACCAGGTCCATGATTGCGACGTCGGCCGGCGCGCCAACCTGCAAGCTGCCGATCTTCGGCGCACGGTTGATGATCTTGGCCGGCGCGGAGGTGGCCATGCTCACCACCTGCTCCAACGAAAATCCCATAGCGATGAATTTCGCCATCACGTTGGGCAGGAACGGCATGCCCGGGCTGTTGCCGGAGAATACATGGATGTCGGAGGAGATGGTGTCCGGGCCGCAGCCGCCGGGGATCGCGACCTCGGCCACGGTGAAATCGAAGCTGCCGCCGCCATGGCCGACATCGAACAGCACGCCGCGCTGCTTGGCGGCGAGCGCCGCGGGCAGCAGCTTGCCGTCCTGGACGATGTTGGTGAAGGCGCCGCCCATATTCGGCGCGCCGGAATAGGCATGGGTCAGGATGTCGCCGGGGCGCAGCAGGTCCAGGATCTGCGACATCAACTCGCCGGTCTCGACCCCACCGATATGCACCATCATCCGCGCAGGCCAGCCGCACAGCTCGCAGGCCTTGATGCCGCGCTTCAGCGGCTCGAGCCCATGCTTGAAGATCACGTTCTCCGACATCCGCACCTTGACCCCGAGCAGGAAGTCCGGGTTCTCCGCCAGCGCCATGGCGCAGGCGTCTACCTGCGCATTGTCGATGTTGTAGAGCTCGGCCACCGGAAACGCCGACAGGCCGTTGTTGGCGATGTGGACGAAGGCGTAGATGCGGGCCCGCGACTGGGCGGCGATGAAGCGGCGCAACGCAGCAAGATTGTTGACGCCGGCGTCGCCGGCCGAGACGACCGTCGTGGTGCCCTGGAATTGCACCAGTTCGTCGGGCGGGATCCCAATCGCCGAGCCATAGGGATAGACATGACTGTGGAGGTCGATGAGGCCCGGCGTCACCAACCGGCCGTTGGCGTCGATCGACCGCAGCGCCCGCTCGGCCGGTATCTCGGGCTCGACCGCTTCGACGACGCCCCAGCGGATCCCGATGTCGCGCTTGGCTCGGAGCGACTGGCTTGGATCGATCACGTCGCCGCCCTTGATCACCAGATCGAACTTGTCGGCCGGCCCCACCGCGGCGCCGGCAGGACCCGATAGCGCGGCCATGGCGGCCGCTCCGGACGACAGCAGGAATTTGCGGCGCGACAGCGCAGACATGGTCAGCCTCCCCACGCTTGTTTGTAGTTGCGGGGAGGATGCGCCTTGTCCCCCTCGCCAGCAAGGCCGGCCCGGAAAGAATGAGACTTTGTGCCAACGATCTCGGCGCGGGTCTGTCATTGCGCCATTGACGCAGTGCATTAAGATGTCACGGCAGTCATCCCCGCGAGACCGCATGATTTCGATCTCCCGCCCTCTCATCGCAATCGTCCTCTGCGCATCATCAGCGTCTGCCGCCCGGGCCGACGACACCGTCGAGGTTGCTCGGACCTGGGGCCTGATCGGAACCTGGGCCGCCGACTGCAGCGCACCCGCGGTCAAGGGCCGCGGCGCCATCATCTCCTACGAAGTCACTGACGATGGTCACCTGATCTATCGTCGTGACCACGATCCGTCCGACGTCAACCAGGTGGCGAGCGCACGCGTCGAGGCGGACCAGACGCTGGTGCTCTCGATCGTGCTGCCCAAAGCGCGCCAGACGCGAGAGAACGGGATCACCCGGACCGCCGACGGCAACATCCGCTCCGCGTTCAATCGCGGCGAGGACGACAGCTACACCATTCGTGACGGCCGCTTCGTCGCCAACGGCAAGCCGACGCCAGCGCTCAGGAAGTGCGACTGACGCGGCAGGCTCGAGGGGACGCCACGGTTCGCCCGCGAGCGTGAAGACCAAATCTGAACGTGTATTCAGCAACTTCGTGGAAGTTCCTGCGGAACGTTCTTTCACACTTCAAGTTGATCCCGCACTTTCATTCTGGAGGACAACATGAAGAAAATCGCTCTCGCGCTCGCTTCCCTTGCGGTCGTCGCGCTCGCGGCACCGTCGATCGCCAACGCCGAGACGGTGGTCATCAAGCGTGGCGGCCATCACTACCACCACGGCTGGGATCGGTCCCACGCCGAATACCGCATGCATCGTGAGTACCGGCCTCACCGCTATGTCCGGCCGTTCCACCGCCATCACGATCGCACCGTGATCATCCGGCGCGACTGATCTGCAACTTCGACACAGCAATGGCCCCGAGAGGGGCCATTTTCTGTGGCGTTCGTTCTGACGTCCGTTCTCGCAGGGCTCCGCGTGGTGGTCAGCGGTCCCATTCCGGCGCAAAGGCCGGATTGACGAAGCGCTTGTCCTTCGGGAGGGACGCGATGGTGGCACGATCCTCATCATCGAGTTGAAGCTTCATCGCATCCCAGTTCGCACGCTGACTTTCCGGACGCGCGGCCTTGGGGATCGCCGCCACCCCATCCTGGTCCAACAGCCATTTCAGTGCGACCTGGGCGGCGCTCGCGCCATGCCTCCTGCCGATGGCCCCCAGCGTCTCGTCGGCGGCGGCGCGTCCCTGCGCCAGCGGGCAATACGCCACCAGGGGAATCGACCGGCTCGCCATGTAGGCCATCAGCTTCGACTGGTCGAGCATCACATGATACTCGACCTGATTGCAGGCAACAGGTGCCTCGACGTCCTCCACCGCCTGTTTCAGCAGCGCGACGGTGAAGTTGGCGACGCCGATCGCGCGCGTACGCCCCTCCTCCTTCAGCTTCAACAGCGTCTCCAGCGCGGCCGGCAGGTTCATCCCCTTGGCCGGCCAGTGGATGAGATAGAGATCGACGAACTCCAGTCTGAGCTTCCTCAGACTCGTGTCGAATGCGCGACGGATCGCGTCCGGCGCGAGGTTCTCCGGCCAGACCTTGGTGGTGACGTGCAATTCGGCGCGCGGCAGATTTGTTGCCGCAAGTGCAGCACCGATCGCATCCTCGTTGGCATACATCTCGGCGGTGTCGATGTGGCGGTAGCCGAGCGCAAGCGCGCTCTCGACGGCCTCGCGGCAGACAGTGCCCTGCATGCGAAAGGTGCCGAGCCCGAGCTTGGGCAGACGGATACCCTGGGTGTCGATGGCGTTCATGAAATCTCCTGGAATCGCGCGAGCCATTCGCCAGCAAACGCCGGCGGCAGCCTCGAAACATCAAGACCTTGGCGGGAAGCGTTCAACTTGCCTTTGCTCCGCTTGCGAGTTCAAGCGAGCCGGCATCCGCCTCAATCAAGATGTCGGGAGCGAGGTTCCTGAACGCAACAGGCGCGCGGGGTAGCCCCGCCGATCAGCGCCAGTTACAGATGCCGCCGCTGCCAGGCCGGCACGGCCAGGTCTGAATGCGCGTATCCATCGCCTGCGCGTCGAGCGGATTGTCGCGCCGATGGACGAGCTTGGTGCGGGCGCCGCCGCGGGGCCGCTCGGCCGTCCTGGTGCCATGAGCGCGCCGGCTGGCGATGGCGCGCGGGATGGCGAAGCGCTCGTCCGGGTCGATCGCGGAACGGACGGCGACCGCAGGTCGATCTGATTTGGCTTCGATAGGCACAGGTTCGAAATGCGCCTCGGGGCCGAGCGGCTCCGGCGACAACACGGCCTTCGACAGATCAAGCTTGAGGAAGTCACCCGGCTGATAGGCCCCCGCCACAGCATCGCTCGCCGTGAGCAACACGGCGCATGTAATCGTGCCGATAACAGCTCTCAACACCATCCCATCCTCCCGTTCCCCGCGTAACGCCACTTACGCGCCCCCGCCGCGAGATCTCTGCACGCCGGCTGATGGCGAACTCGCAGCGCTGCCCGGCTGCAAGAGCCAGCTAAGAGCGCCTGACATCACGCCGCACGTCATGTTCGATGATCGACCGTTATCAGTTCGGAGAAAGCGCCCACCGACCGCCGGTCGTTCGACGTATCATAGCCAAAGTTCCGCGCTCGTCTCTGATGTAGGTCACGGCGCCGTCATTTCCAGGCCCAAAACTGCGAGTCACAGTTACCGCTGTGCACGCAAATGGGCGCTGCGAGCATTAGTCATACCAATCCGTCGACCCGGATGCGGCATCGCAGCGTCTCTGCAGAGTCCGGGGCGATGTGCATGACGCCGGGCTTGGCGGCAAACTCGCCGTCGAAATCGAGCGGACTGGCGAAACCGCGCCACGGCTCGATGCACAGGAACGGCACGCCGCCGGGCTTCGACCAGATTCCAAGCTGACGAAAATGATCCCAAGTTAACTCAAGCGCCGGTCCTGTGGTTCCGACGAGGCGAACCGAACGGCTGGCCGGCTGATCGAGGATCACGGCATCGTCGTCGAACAGACGTTCGCTCAACGGGAGAACGCGCCCCTCGATCGGTGAGGGCTCCGGCCGCTCGCGCAGCAAACCTCCTGTCAGACGGCGGATCGGCGCCGGCTCCGGCTCTGCAAAGATCAGCCGATAGCTCTCCTTCGGCTGGCCGGGGAGCAGCGGCCAGTTGAAGGCGGGATGGCATCCGAACGAGGCTGGCAGAACCTCCGCGCCGGGGTTGGCAATCTCGACCGCCACGTCCAGCGCATCAGCGGTGATCCGGTAGCTCACCGTGAGACGGAAGGCGAACGGATAGTGCGCCTGCGTCGTCTCGTCGTCGGTCAGCTGCAACACGCACGACTCGGCCCCGCGCTCCAGCCAGGTGAATCGCAGGTCGCGGGCGAAGCCGTGCTGGGTCATCGGATAGGTCCGGCCGCGGTGGTGGAGCTGGTCATTCTTGAGTCGGCCGACGATCGGAAACAACCATGGCGCATGGCGCGGCCAGACGGCTCCGGCCTGCCAGAGCAACTCCAGGCCCCCGGCCGTCTTCAACGAGCACAGCTCGGCGCCATCAGCCTTGACCGAGGCGGTGATGCCGCCCGCTCCGATCATGTGGAGGTCGTCGCTCATCTGCCGTCACCCACGTCGCAAAAAGATCGCACGAGGTGATGCCGGATTGCGGCGGCAACGTCCAGGGGTGCGGTTCCTCACCTGCGCGTAGACCACCGCCACAAGCACAGGGGACGGGAATGTCGAACACGCGACCGAAGCCGAGGATGTCGCCGCGCTCATAGGGCCCGCGCTGTGTCTGAAGGGTAGGCAACCCGCGCCAAATCTTCGTGCAGGCCGCAGCTTGCCGGACCTGATCATTCGTGTACGAATGACCGAAACCGGCTTGATGCTGCGCCGCGTGCAGGCGCAAACTGCCGCAAATGCCTTGCCAGGAAAGAAGGATATCCCGATGGCCCATGACGCGCCGCAAGCAACCGGTCCCAGCAAGCTGGTCATCCGCAACATCGGCCTGATGCTGTCCGGCGCACTGGAACGGCCCATCCTGGACGCCGACACGATCGTCGCCGAGAACGGCAAGATCACGGGCATCGGCCGCTTCAAGGACGTCGACACCGAAGGCGCGACGACCATCGTCGATGCCCATGGCACGACGGTGGCGCCAGGCCTGATCGACAGCCATGTTCATCCGGTCGCCGGCGACTGGACGCCGCGGCAGAACCAGACCAACTGGATCGACTCCTATCTGCATGGTGGCGTCACCACGATGATCTCCGCCGGCGAGGTGCACATGCCCGGTCGCCCGCGCGACGTGGTCGGCCTGAAGGCGATGGCGATCTTCGCGCAGCGCGCATTCTGGACGCTCCGCCCCGGCGGTGTGAAGGTGCATGCCGGCGCGCCGGTGATCGAATGCGAGATGGTCGAGGACGATTTCAAGGAGCTCGCGGCGGCCGGCGTCAAGCTGCTCGGCGAGGTCGGCCTCGGCGGCGTCAAGGACGGCCCGACCGCGCGCAAGATGGTCGGCTGGGCGCGCAAATACGGCATCCAGAGCACCATTCACACCGGCGGTCCGTCGATCCCCGGCTCCGGCCTGATCGACAAGGACGTCGTGCTGGAGGCCGGCACCGACGTCATCGGACACATCAATGGCGGCCACACCGCCCTGCCCGACGATCAGATCCGCTGCATATGCGAGGGCTGCAAGGCGGGGCTCGAGCTGGTGCACAACGGCAATGAGCGCTCGGCGCTGTTCACCCTGCGCACCGCACGCGAGATGAACGATCTCCACCGCGTCATCCTCGGCACCGACGCGCCGGCCGGCTCCGGCGTGCAGCCGCTCGGCATCCTGCGCATGGTGTCGCTGCTGTCGTCGCTCGGCGACGTCCCCGCCGAGATCGCGTTCTGCTTCGCTACCGGCAACACGGCGCGGATGCGCGAGCTCGACTGCGGCCTGATTGAGATCGGCCGCTCCGCCGACTTCGTCATCATGGACAAGGCGCAGCACTCGCCGGCCACGACCTTGCTCGACAGCGTCCAGCTCGGCGATCTCCCGGGTATCGGCATGACCATCATCGACGGCATCGTCCGCACCCAGCGCAGCCGCAACACGCCGCCGGCCACGAAGATCCCGGAGATCGTGGCGAAGTAATATCGTCGTAAAGCGGCATACACAGTCATTCCGGGGCGCCCAAAGGGCGAACCCGGAATCCCGAGATTGGCCGGCGCTGTTCTTTCCCTCAGCTCGGGATTCCGGGTTCGTCGCTTCGCGACGCCCCGGAATGACGTGGAGGAAGGGCT
Source organism: Bradyrhizobium sp. HKCCYLRH1034 (assembly GCF_051168375.1). Taxonomy (NCBI): domain Bacteria; kingdom Pseudomonadati; phylum Pseudomonadota; class Alphaproteobacteria; order Hyphomicrobiales; family Nitrobacteraceae; genus Bradyrhizobium; species Bradyrhizobium sp. HKCCYLRH1034. Next base: position 825,916 of record NZ_JBNPUW010000001.1, read on the forward strand.
ACCGCAGCCGGCTCAACAACCCCAGCAGCGTCTCGCGTTCCTTGGCATCGAGCGGCGCCAGTGTCTCCTTGGAGATCGCCAGCGCGAGCGGTGCGGTCTTCTCCGCGAGCTGCTGGCCGGCGCGGGTCAGGCTGACGAGCAGCCTGCGACCATCCTGCGGGTCCGGGCTGGTTTCGGTGAGACCGCGCGCGGTCAGCCGGTCGATCACACCTTTGATCGTCGCGACATCCATCGCCGTGAACCGTCCGAGCTGGTTCTGCGAGCACGGCCCGGTTTCGACCAGCTTCGACAGTGCCGCCCATTGCGTCGGCGTCAGGTTGCTGCCGATGTCGCGCGCGAAGATCATCGTGTGGCGCTGCCAGACTTGACGCAGGATGAAGCCGATCTGATCGTCGAGCACGTAATTTGATTTCGCCGCTTTGGCCGTGGCCTTCGCAGCGGCCTTTGCCTGCGGCTTCGGCGCGGTCTTCGTTGCGGTCCTTGCCGATCGCTTCAGCGTGGCGCTCTTGGCCATATCTTCCCTCGCCTCAGATCGACAGATGCGCGTCGCGGATGTCGGGCCGCGCGTCGAGCTCGGCCATGGTGCCGGAGAAGCAGATGCGGCCGCGCTCGATGATATAGGCGCGGTCCGAGATCAGCTTGGCGAAATGCAGGTTCTGCTCGGAGACGACCAGCGAGACGCCTTCCTTCTTCATGGTCAGGATCGCATCGACCATCTGCTCGACGATCTTCGGCGACAAACCCTCCGATGGCTCGTCGAGCAGCACCAGCGACGGATTGCCCATCAGGGTACGGGCGATGGTGAGCATCTGCTGCTCGCCGCCGCTCATGCGGCCACCCGGGCGGTTCTTCATCTCGCCGAGATTGGGAAACAACTGATAGAGTTTCTCGCGCGTCCATTGCGGCGCATTGGGCCGCGGCTTCTGCCGACCGACCTCGAGGTTTTCCTCCACCGTCAGCTCGGTGAAGATGCGGCGCTCTTCCGGAACATAGCCGAGGCCGGCGCGGACGATCTCATGGGTCGGCGCGGACGAGATGTCCTTGCCCTCGAACATGATCTGGCCCTCGCGCAGCTCGACCAAGCCGACGATCGAGCGGAACGTCGTCGATTTGCCAGCGCCGTTGCGCCCGAGCAGTGCCACCACCTCGCCCTCGCCGACCTCGAGGCCGATGTCGAACAGGATATGCGCCGGACCATAGTGGCTGTTGAGACTGGCGACGGACAGCTTCATGCCGGAGCTCCCTCGCGATGATCGGCATCATACAGCAGGCCTTCGCCGAGATAGATCGCCTGCACCTCCCGGTTGGCGCGCACCTCGGCTGGCGATCCCTCGGCAATGAGGCTGCCGCGATTGAGCACGAGAATGCGGTCCGCATGCTCGAATACCACGTCCATGTCGTGCTCCGTAAAGAGGACGCCGATCGACTGCTCACGCGCGATTCCAGCCGTCAGCCGCATCAGCTCGACACGCTCGCGCGGCGCCATTCCGGCGGTCGGCTCGTCCATGAGCAGCAGCTTCGGCTGGTTGGCGAGCGCGATCGCAAGCTCCAGCCGCTTGAGGTCGCCATAGGCGAGCTCGCCGCAGGGACGCTCGGCATAGCCGGCCATGCCGACGAGATCGAGCAGGCGATCGGCTTCGTCGCGCTCGATGCCAAGCATCGGGCTCCAGAAATCGAACAGACGGCGGTGATGCGAGACCAGCGCGACCTGGATGTTCTCACGCACCGTCATGGTCGGATAGGTCGCGGTAATCTGGAAGGTGCGGCCGACCCCGAGCCGCCAGACCTCGCGCGGCTTGCGCCCGGTGGTCTCCTGCCCCATCACCGTGATGCGGCCGCTGTCCGGCACGTTCTGGCCGTTGAGCATGTCGAAGCAGGTGCTTTTCCCCGCGCCGTTCGGGCCGATCAGCGCCAGGATCTCGCCGGCCCGCAGCGTGAACGACACGTTGCGGACGGCGTGAATGCCGCCATAGGATTTAGACAGGCCTTCGACCGAGAGCATCGACACGCCGAGACTCATTATGCGCCCTCCATCTTGGCCGACAGCGAAGCCCCCTTGGGGGACACTGCGCGGCGCCGATGCATGACGGTTTCGACCACGCCCACGATGCCTTTCGGGAACACCACCACGATCAGCACGATGAAGATGCCGAGCACGAGCTTCGACCAGTCGGTCTGGCTGACCAGCCAGATGTTGAGCGCCTTGTAGACGATGGCGCCGAAGATCGCGCCGGGCACCGTCTCGACGCCGCCGAGCAACACCATCACGAGCGCATCGACCGAGAGCGAGATGCCCATATTGTCGGGAAAGACGCTACCTTTCAGATACGCGAACAGCGCGCCGCCGATGCCGGCCGTGGTGCCGGCGATGATGAAAGCGGTCCACTGGATGCGCTTGCCGTTGATGCCGATCGACTCGCTGCGCAGCGGCGAGTCGCGCATGCCGCGCAAGGCGTAGCCGAACGGCGAGAAGGTGATCAGGCGCAGCACGCTGACGACGAACGCGGAGACGCCGAGCGCGAGCCAGTAGAAGTGCGACGGCGACGCGGCCCATTTCTCCGGCCAGAGACCGAGAATGCCATTGTCGCCGCCGGTCACGGCCACCCATTGGAACGCGATCGACCAAACGATCTGGGCGAACGCCAGCGTCAGCATCGCGAAGTAGACGCCGGAGAGCTGGACCGCGAAAGCACCAAACACGGCTGCGCCGAGCGCGCCGAGCAGCGGGCCCAGCAAAAGGCAGACGATCATCGGCAGCCCCACCATCTTGGCGAGGAAGGCGACGCCATAGGCGCCGAGGCCGAAATAGGCGGCGTGACCAAACGAGGCGAGCCCGCCGACCGCCATCAGGAAATGCAGCGACGCCGCGAAGATCACGAAGATCGCGATCTCGGCGCCCACGGTCAGCGCGTAGTTGCCGGCGATGAAGGGCAGCATCGCCGCCAGCGCCAGAGCGACGAGGGACGCCAGCCGCTCGACCGAGCTCAGCGGGCGCCAGGGAATGACGGTGAGGCCCGGCGTGCGGCGCGCCGGCGCCTCCTTCTTGCCGAACAGGCCCCAGGGACGGACCACCAGAACCACGGCCATCACCAGGAACACCAGGATCAGCGAGATCGTCGGAAAAATGAGAATGCCGAACGCATTCAATTCGGACACCAGCACGGCGGCAACGAAGGCGCCGAGGATGCTGCCGAGGCCGCCGATCACGACGACCACGAACACCTCGACGATGATGCGCAGATCCATCGCGTGATGGACCGCGTCACGCGGGATCTGCAGGGCGCCGCCGAGCGCGGCCAGGAAGACGCCGACCGCAAACACCGAGGTGAACAGCCATTTCTGGTTGACGCCGAGCGCGGCCACCATGTCGCGGTCCTGCGTCGCCGCGCGCACCAGGATGCCCCAGCGGGTGCGCTGGAACAGCAACCACAGCACCCCGAGCACGATCGGACCGAGCGCGATCAGGAACAGGTCGTAGCTCGGAATGTTCTGGCCGAAGAAATCGACCGCACCTTTCAATCCTGGCGCGCGGCGGCCGACCAGGTCGTCCGGCCCCCATATCAGCACAACGAGATCCTCGACCATCAGCGTCAAGCCGAAGGTCGCGAGCAGCTGGAACAGCTCCGGCGCGTGATAGATCCGGCGCAGCAGCACGATCTCGACGAGCACGCCGACGGCCGCGACCGCGAGCGCTGCCACGACGATGCCGCCCCAGAAGCCGAGCGGACCGGACAGCCTCTCAGTGAGCGAAAAGGCCACATAGGCGCCGAGCATGTAGAACGCGCCATGGGCGAAATTCACGATGCGGGTGACGCCGAAGATGATCGACAGTCCCGACGCCACCAGGAACAGCGAGGCTGCACTGGCAAGGCCGGTCAGGAACTGGACGAAATAGAAGGCCATGGGCGGTCCGCGTGAGGAGATCGTCGAATCGATGAGCCGCGTTTGCGCTCGGCGCTCCCTCAGAGAGCTGGCGAGCAAGCGTGGGGTGAGGGATCTCGGCCCGAACCTGCAGATCAGGCGTCGTATTCCCTCACCCCGCCCGCTCTCCCCCTGCGGGAGAGGGAGAAGCAGGATCGTGTGGATCAGTCCTTCGGCCGGAGCTTGCCGACCTCCGCGTCACCAGGCAGGTAGTCCGAGCCCTTGCGATAGACGGCGTCGACCATGATGCCCTTGCCGTCCTTCAGCGCAGTCTTGCCGACGTAAGCGCCGAGCGTCGACTGGTGATCGATCTTGCGGAACGTGATTTCACCGAAGGGCGACGGCACCGACAGTCCCTCGGCCGCGGCGATCAGCTTGTCGGTATCGGTCGAGCCGGCCTTGGCGAGGATGGCGGCTGCCGACTTGATGGTCTGGTAGCCGACGATCGAACCAAGCCGCGGATAGTCGTTATATTTGGCCTGATACGCCTTCAGGAACGCGTCGTGCTCGGGCGTCTTGATCGAATACCAGGGATAGCCGGTGACGATCCAGCCCTCGGGCGTCTCCTCCTTGAGCGGATCGAGATATTCCGGCTCGCCGGTCAGGAAGCTGACGACCTTGCGGTCCTTGAACAGGCCGCGGGTGTTGCCCTCGCGGACCAGCTTCACGAGATCGGCGCCGAAGGTGACGTTGAGGATCGCCTCCGGATTGGCGGCGGCGACGGCCTGCACCACCGGACCGGCGTCGATCTTGCCCTGCGGCGGCCACTGCTCGTCCACCCACTGGATGTCGGGCCGTTTCTCCGACAAGAGCTTCTTGAACACCGCGACGGCCGACTGGCCATATTCATAGTTCGGCGCAATGGTGGCCCAGCGCTTGGCGGGAAGCTTGGCGGCCTCCTCCACCAGCATCGCCGCCTGCATGTAGTTCGACGGACGCAGGCGGAAGGTGTATTTGTTGCCCTTCGCCCAGGTGATGGCGTCGGTCAGCGGCTCTGCCGCCAGGAAGAAAACTTTCTTCTGGTTGGCGAAGTCGCTGACGGCGAGGCCGATGTTCGACAGGAACGTACCGGCGAGCATCGCCACGTTCTCGCTCGACACCAGCTCGTTGGCTGCGGTCTGCGCGTCAGCCGGCTTGCCGCTGTCGTCCTTGGAGACGACGACGAGCTTCTTGCCGTTGATGCCGCCGGCCGCATTGATCTCCTCGACCGCGAGCTGCCAGCCCTTGCGATAGGGCTCGGTGAAGGCCGGCAGCAGCGAATAGCTGTTGATCTCGCCGATCTTGATGACGTCCTCGGCGCGCGCCGCGCCCGTCAATCCCGCGACGGCAAGGCCCAGGCCTGCCGCAAGCATCGTTCTCCGTCGCATCCCTTCAGCCTCCATGTTGAGTCGAATTACCGTAGACCGTCCTCGCCCTTGATCTCGGCGACCGTGAGCCCGCCGACGCGCGGCAGCGGACGGCCGCTGTCGGTGACCGCGAGCGCGACCATGATCTCATTGGCGCGCGGCGCGTCGTTGATCTGCACCTCCATGCCATCGAAATGACTGCGCACGAAGGCCGCATCTTTATGGCCGAGCGGAATGTCGAGCGTGCAGCCGACGCCGCCGCGCTTCTTCGACGACGGGATCAGCGCCGCGCCCTTGCCGAGTACCTTGCGCACCGGCGCGCCCATTTTCGGATGCAGGATCGCGGCCGCATGCTCCAGCTCGCCGTCGCTGCCGACGGCGGCCGCCTTGCCGTAGCTGTGCGCGGCCGGCCCTTCGATGCCGAGCGCGGCCACGGCGCGCTTGGCCAGCATCTCGCCCAGCTCCTCGCCGATCGCAATCAGAGGCGACAGGTCCTCGACATAGCGGCCGGCAAACGGATTCTCGATCACCGCCACTGCCGCAGCCCGCCGCGTCGGCGGCGAGACGGACCGGCCCATCTCCTGATGGACTTCCTCGACCACGGTCACGATCTTTCTGATGACGGCGCTCATCGATGATCCTTCGTGTTCCTGCACATCATGCATCAAACCTCACGCCGCCGCCGCTCGCAACTGCGGCCGACGAACGATCTCGATCGCGCGCGGACCGACAACGCGAATGTTGCCGCGAAGCTGCAGAACGGCGCCTTCGATCAGACCGGCCGACAGCAGCGACTGCCCACGATGCTCGCCCGCGGCCAGCGCTTCGGCAACCTCGACATCACGGAGCTCTCCGACCTCGCATGTGACGAGGCGATCACCGAGATCGGTCTCCGGTTGCAACTCGCAGGCGGGTCGGCGAAGCACGGCCGGATGACCCGGAAGATCGACCGCGTTGCCGATCACCGTCGCCGCCGCATCCGCCTGCGCCGCGCTGCGCGCGAGTACCGTCACCGCGTCGGCAATGCCCAGCGAGAAACTGCGGCCGTGGCGGCCCGACGTGGCGACGCCGCCGATCGCATCGGCAGCACGAAGCGTCATCCTGCGCATCACACCTGCGCCGTCGGGACGGTCCATCAGCCCGACGCTGAAGGTGGCGGCATCCCGCAGATGGAGTGCGATGTCACCGCCATTGTTGACATAGGCCCGCGTCAGATTCGTCGCGCCGCGCATGGCGCCGAGGATCTCCTCGGCCACGCTCCCGGCAACCGCGGCCATCGGCGTGATGAACATTTCGCGGGCGAACGGCGACACGGCCGCATGCATCCGCCGCGCGACGACACCTTTCAATGGGCATCGATCGTGATCGGCGCCCCTGCGCAGATCGGACAGTTCCACACACAGCTCGTCCAAGAGACCCGTGAAACGCTCGACCGCCGCCCGATAGGCCGCGCGGATATCACCATCGACCGCGTCGGCGCCGATGATCAGATCGATCGGGCCGTCCTGCAGATGCAGCCGCCGGTCGGGCAACAAGGCGATCTGTGGCTGCCGGGTCATGCACCCGGCCTCGGCCACGGCAGTTGGCGAATGTCCTTGCTGACATCCTTGAGCGAAGCGAGCGGCTGGACGTAATCCATGTGCCCGCCGAGCGCCGCATAATCCGATAGCCTCAGCGTAAACTCGATCGGCGCGACGATCGCCGGCGTCGGCACATAGCCGAAGGCGCCGGCCGGCATCTGGGTCACGTCGACCATATAGGTGATGCCGCCGCCCGGCCAGACATAGACCGGCGCACCGCCGCTCGTCACCCGCGTCAGCGTATCCTTGACCGAACGCGTCAGCCGCACCGGATTGTCGGTGACGCCGGCGCGCAGCGAGCCGCCGGCACCGGCCATGAACAGCACGGTGCACAGCGCCGGCTCGCAGTTCTCCTGGATGCGCTCGACCGAGAACTGCAGCTCCGGCGGCATCTCGCGCTGCACCGGCCTGAGCGTCTCGTCGAGCACGTAGTATCCGGCATGCTCGCCCGTCGTGGACACCATCAGCAGCGTCGTTCCCGGCTTCGCCGTCTTGGGATCGAATGGCCCGAGGATCGACAGCGGATCGGAGATGTCGGTGCCGCCCCAGCCGGTTCCGGGCTGCGCCACCTGGAAGTAGCGGCCCGGCGTCGAGCGTCGCCCCTTCATCTTGATGCCTGTCGCGGGAATGTCGAGCAGCTTGCCGGCCTGGTGCTCTGACAGCACGCCGGTGATGTGATCATCGACCACGACGACCTCGTCGACCTTGCCCTGCCATTGCTTGGCGAACATGCCGATCGTGGCCGAGCCGCAGCCGACGCGCATGCGCTCTTCCTTGACGCCGTTGACGATCGGGGGCTGCCCCGCCTGCACGATCACGCTGGAGCCGCCGTCAACCACGAGTTCCACGGCCTTGCGGTTGCTGAGGTCCATCAGCGCGTCACAGGTGACACGCCCCTCCTTCTTGGAGCCGCCCGTGAGATGATGCACGCCGCCGAGCGACAACATCTGCGAGCCGTATTCGCTGGTCGTGACGTGACCGACCGCTTCGCCGTCGACGCGCACCGTCGCCGCTTCCGGGCCGAGATAGCGGTCGGTGTCGATCTTCACCTTGACGCCGCAATAGCTGAAGATGCCCTCGGTCACGACCGTGACCATGTCGACGCCATCAACGACCGATGACACGATGAACGGCGCCGGCTTGTAGTCGGGATAAGTGGTGCCGGCGCCGATCGCGGTGACGAACAGCTCCGGCTGATGCACGATCTTGCCGTCCCAGTCGCCGCTCGCCTGGAACGGCACCAGCTTGCCGCCATGCGACACCGTGCGCTCCAGCAGGATATGCGGATCGACGCGCACCAGCACACCGTCCTGATTGGCATAGCGGTCGCAGGCGCCTGCCGCGCCCGGCTTGATGTAGCACATCACCGGGCAGGCATCGCAGCGGATCTTGTCCCCTGCACCGTCGCTCGCCGTCTCAGTCACCATGCAGAGAAGCCCATCTTGAAGCGGAGTTGGCGGCAGCCATCCACGCGCCGCGGCAATTCGTTCGTATACGAATGATGTCGCGCCCCTCCGCCGACTGTCAAGCGCCACCGCGAACGAAAAGCACGATTGCCGGATAAACGATCAGTTTGCCCTGCACAATGACGACAAATCGTGCATACGCTGCAGCGCAATACGTGCCACTTGCATGTTAGTATACAAACGATACGCTCGGAGCGATCACTATCGCATCCTCGTTAACGATAGCATAGCGGACGACAGAAGGGCATGACGCCAGCAACGATTCGGCTGACCGTGAACGGACGGACGCATGACGTCGCGGCCGCGCCGGACACGCCCCTGCTCCATGTGCTGCGCAACGACCTCGCTCTGAACGGTCCGAAATACGGCTGCGGCCTGGGGGAATGCGGCGCCTGCACCGTACTGATCGACGGCCGCGCCGCCCGCTCCTGCGTCATTCCGGTGGAAGGCTGCATCGGCCGCGACGTCACCACGCTGGAAGGACTGGGCTCGCGCGAGGCGCCCGATCCGGTGCAGCAGGCCTTCATCGCCGAGCAGGCCGCGCAATGCGGCTACTGCCTCAACGGCATGATCATGACGACCAAGGCGCTGCTGGCGATCAAGCCCGATCCGTCACCCGACGAGATCAAGCAGGCGCTGCGCTACAATCTCTGCCGCTGCGGTGCGCATGTCGAAATCCTCCGCGCGGCGATGCGCGCGGCCGGCCACACGCTCGAGGCGCTGGACTGATGAACGATCGCCTCACCAAGAACGCCGACACGCCTCGCGGCTGGCTGGTTGTCGAACGTCCCATCGCCGGCAACGATGGCCAGTTCGAAACCTTCATCCGGATCACGGCGGCAGGCGAGGTCTCCGCCTTCAACGGCCATGTCGATCTCGGCACCGGCATCCGCACCGCGCTGGGACAGATCGTCGCAGAAGAGCTCGACGTCTCCTTCGCTCGGGTCGTGGTCGTGCTCGGGGACACCGCGGTCGTGCCGAACCAGGGCGCGACCATCGCCAGCGAGACAATTCAGATCACCGCCGTACCCCTGCGCAAGGCGGCGGCGCAGGCGCGCGCCTTCCTCTTGGCGCGGGCGGCGACGCAGCTCGACCTCGACGTTCAGGACTTGACGGTCGAGGACGGACTGGTCCGCGGGCCCAACAACCGCGTCCTCAGCTATGGCGAGCTGATCGGCGATGAGACGATCCGCCTCGAGCTCGCCGACGATATCCTCGTCAAGTCGGTGAACGACTATCAGGTCGTCGGCCGCTCGGTGCCGCGCGTCGACCTGCCGGCGAAGGCGACCGGTGAGCTCACTTACGTGCATGACGTTCGCGTCCCCGGCATGCTACACGGCCGCGTCGTGCGTCCGCCCTATGCCGGCGTCGATGCCGGCCCCTTCATCGGGACCAGCCTTCTTGGCGTCGATAGGGAGTCAGTGCGCGATGTCCCTGGCCTGGTCGACGTCGTCGTCATCGGCGACTTCATCGGCGTCGTCGCCGAGCGCGAGGAGAATGCGATCCGTGCCGCCGAGCGCCTCGAGGTGAAATGGAAGCCGGTGCCGACCCTGCGCGACCTCGACGATGTCGAGAACGCACTGCGGGCCAATCCGTCCGAGCCGCGCCGGCTGCTCGACAAGGGCGATGTCGATGCCGCCATCGCCGGCGCCGCCAAGCCGATGCGGAGGACCTATCTCTGGCCCTACCAGATGCACGGCTCGATCGGGCCGTCGTGCGCTGTCGCCGACTATCGCGACGGGCAGATCCGCATTTATTCCGGCACGCAGAATCCGCACATCCTGCGCGGCGATCTCGCCAAGCTGATCGACTGCCCCGAACACCAGATCGAGCTGATCCGCCTCGAGGCCGCCGGCTGCTACGGCCGCAACTGCGCTGACGACGTCACGGCCGATGCGCTGCTGCTGTCGCGTGCGGTCGGCCGCCCGGTGCGGGTGCAATTGTCGCGCGAGCAGGAGCATCTGTGGGAGCCCAAGGGCACCGCGCAGCTGATGGACGTCAATGGCGGCCTCAATGCCGACGGCTCGGTCGCGGCCTATGAGTTCGCCACGCGCTATCCCTCGAACGGCGCGCCGACGCTGGCGCTGCTGCTGACCGGGCGCATCGGACCGGAGCCTGCGGTGTTCGAGATGGGCGACCGCACCGCGATCCCGCCTTACGACTATGAGCACATGCGCGTCACGGCGCATGACATGCCGCCGATCGTGCGTGCGTCCTGGATCCGCGGTGTCTCGGCGCTGCCCAACACCTTCGCGCACGAGTCCTACATCGACGAGCTCGCCGCCGAGGCCGGCGTCGACCCGATCGAATACCGGCTGCGCTATCTGAAGGACGAGCGCGCACGTGATCTCGTGAACGCCGTGGCCGAGCGCGCCGGCTGGACGCCGCGCCCCGTGCGGGAGGAGAAGACGCCTGAGAACGGCGTCGTCCATGGCCGCGGCTTCGCCTACGCGCTCTACGTCCACAGCAAGTTTCCCGGCTACGGCGCGGCATGGTCGGCGTGGATCGCCGACGTCGCCGTGAATACGACCACCGGCGATGTCAGCGTCACGCGGGTCATTGCAGGCCAGGACTCCGGCCTGATGATCAATCCCGACGGGGTACGCCACCAGATCGAAGGCAACGTCATCCAATCCACCAGCCGTGCGCTGATGGAGGAGATTCCCTTCACGCGCGGCAAGGTCGCGGCACGGGAATGGGGCGCCTATCCGATCATCACCTTCCCCGACGTGCCTGAGATCGACGTGCTGATGCTGCCGCGGCCGGATCAGCCGCCGCTCGGCGTCGGCGAGTCCGCGTCCGTGCCCAGCGCCGCCGCGATCGCCAATGCGATCTACGACGCCACCGGCGTCCGCTTCCGCGAGCCGCCATTCACGCCGGAGCGCATCCTGAAAGGCCTGCGCGGCGAACGGGCGGAGACGCCGGCGCCGCAGTCGCTGCCCGCCCCCGAAAGACCGGCGACCACGTGGCCCAAGCCCTTTGCCAAGCGGGGCGGCGTGATCGCCACCGCCGTCGCGGCCTGCGCCGCGGCGATCGGCGTCGCCACCGCCGTGTTGCCCTGGCGCGCCATCGCGCCGATCACGCGCCCCGATCCCTCGGTCTATTCCGCAGCGACGATCGCGCGAGGCGAGGCGCTCGCGGCGCTCGGCAATTGCGCTGTCTGCCATACCGCGGATGGCGGCCTGATCAATGCCGGCGGCCGCGCACTGGAGACGCCGTTCGGCACGCTGTTCAGCACCAACATCACGCCCGACGTCGAGACTGGCATCGGCGCCTGGTCCTATCCCGCCTTCGAGCGCGCGATGCGCGAGGGCGTGCATCGCGACGGCCGGCAGCTCTATCCGGCGTTTCCCTACACGCATTTCGCGCGAACCGATGATGCCGACCTGCAGGCGCTCTACGCCTACCTGATGGCACAGGCGCCAGTGAGACAGCAGGCGCCTGACAACGCGCTGCGCTTCCCATTCAACCTGCGGCCGCTGGTCGCCGGATGGAACGCTCTGTTTCACGACACGCAGCCGTTCCGGCCCGATCCGACACAATCGGAGCAGTGGAATCGCGGCTTCTATCTCGTCGAAAGCCTCGGCCATTGCAGCGCCTGTCACTCGCCGCGCAACGCGCTCGGCGCCGAGCAGCGCAACGCACATCTGGCTGGCGGCTTCGCCGATGGCTGGGAAGCCCCTGCGCTGACCGCGCTCTCGACTGCCCCGATCCCGTGGACCGAGGACGAGCTCTACACTTATCTGCGCTCGGGGCAATCGCGCTTCCATGGTGTCGCGGCCGGTCCGATGGCGCCGATCGTGAAGGATCTCGCGACGCTGCCCGACGCGGACATTCGGGCCATGGCGATCTATCTCGCCTCGTTCCAGACGCCCTCGCCCGAGGCAGCGAAGCTGGAGGCGATGGCCGCGGAGTTGGAAGCGCGCACCAAGGCGACCTCGACGGCGTCTCCGGCGGCACGGCTCTATCTCGGCGCCTGCGCGGTCTGTCACGAGGTGGGCGGCCTGCCGCTGTTCGGCAGTCGGCCCTCGCTGGCGCTGAACAGCAACCTGCACAGCGCCACACCCGACAATCTGATCCAGGTGATCCTGCACGGGATCATGAAGCCGGTCTCGTCCGATCTCGGCTACATGCCGGCGTTCAAGGACCATCTCAGTGACGTCCAGATCGCCGAACTCGTCGCCTATCTTCGTCAGCAGTTTGCTCCGGACAAGCCGGCCTGGACGGGCGTCGACGCCGCCGTCGGTCGCATCAGATCCACCGTGGCGCAGTGAGGCTGAGCATGCTCCGTCTGCGCCCGGCGCCCCGACCACCACCCTGACGCGCATTCGGGCACCTCGTTGCCAGTAATTTCGCCTTGCGGCAGACGGTCTGCCGCTTCTAGAATTTGGGACTACGTTCCAAAAAATGGAACAAACGGTATCATCATGAGCGCTCTGACTAACGCCATCGACATCCTGCGCTGTTTCTCGACCGCGCGGCCCGACCTCTCCTTTGCCGACGTCCAGGTCCTGACCGGCAAGCCGAAAAGCTCGACCTCCCGCCTGCTCCGCTCGCTGCGCGATTGCGGCCTGCTCGAGCAGGATCCGCACAGCCGCCGCTACCGGCCGGGCCTGCTCACCTTCGAGCTCGGGCGGCTGCACCGGGCCCATGACGACCTGATCGCCACCGGCGAGCGCGAGCTGCGCGATGTCTGCGCGCGCACCGGCCACACCGGCTACATCGCCGTGCTCGACGGCTATCAGCAGGTGGTGCTGCGCATCGTGCCCGGCTCCAACCCGCTGCGCGTCGTCAACCCGCCGGGCCAGCGCACGCCGGCCATCATCACCTCGAACGGCCGCGCCATGCTGGCGCGTCTGACAGACCAGGAGATCCGGGCGCGCGTGCCGCTCGACTACCCGAAGGTCCCGGCCAACTCGCCGCAGAACTTCACCGAGCTGATGGCGCGGCTGAACGAGATCCGCCGGACCGGCATCTCGGACGCCGCCGACGAGGCCATCGAGGGCGTCGGCTCGCAGGGCTTTGCGCTGACGAGCGGCGAGAGCGGTGAGCTGATCGGCATCGCCGTCTCCTACTCGGTCCAGGCCACCACCGAGATCGAGCGTGCCAATGTCCGCCGCGAGCTCGGCAGCATGGCCGCAAAGCTGCGGCGCATGACCGGCGATCCGCTCGGCCAGACCATCGAGCAATTGGCCGGACTGGCCTCCTGATGACGAGCAGCAGCGCGCCGCGCGTCAACAGCCTGGCGCTGTTGATCCTGCCGAGCGCGCTGCTGTTTGCGTTGTTCTTCTTTCTGCCGATCGGATTGATGGCGGTGATGAGCGTCCTGACCGGCAACCCCGTGGTCATGCCGAACGTCGCCCTCACAGCCAGGCACTATGCCCGCATGGGCGATGACGGCTACTATCTTGAGGTGATCTGGACCACGATCCGGATCGGCCTCTGGACGACGCTCGCCGCGCTCGTGATCGGCTACCCGCTCGCGCATTGGATGGCGCGGATCAAGAGCCGCACCGGCCATGCGCTGCTGCTGATGGCCGTGCTGGCGCCGATGCTGACCGGCATCGTGGTGCGTACCTTCGCCTGGATGACGCTGCTGTCCGACAAGGGTGTCATCAACCAGATCCTGGCCTCGCTCGGGCTGGTCACAAGGCCGTTGCAGCTGATGTACAATGAGACCGGCATCATCATCGGCCTGGTCCACATCTATGTGCCTTTCATGGTGCTGACGCTCACCGGCGTGATCGGCCGCATCGACGAGCGGCTGGAGCAGGCGGCGGAGAATCTCGGCGCCAGCCCATGGCGCGCATTTCTCGAGGTCACCCTGCCGCTCAGCCTGCCCGGCATCCTCGCCGGCTCGCTGCTCGTCTTCGCGCTCGCGATCAGCGCCTATGTCACCCCGATCCTGCTCGGCGGCTTCCAGGTCATGACCTTGCCGATCCTGATCTACCAGCAGATCTCCGCCAACTTCAACGTCGGCTTCGCGGCTGCGCTCGGCATGGTGCTGCTCATCATTTCGCTCTCGCTCGTCATCGCGTATAATCACGTGCTCGGCCTCGTTTCGGGCCAGCGCGAGCTGCAATGAGGGCGCAGATGACGAGCTTTGCTCCGGGATCGCGGCCGCCGCTCGCTGCGCCAATCGGTCTGGTAGCCACACCTGCCCTTCGCAGCAAGACGCGGCCGCTCCGGTGGGGCCGCAGGCTCTATCTCGCCGCCAACACCGCCATCCTCGTCTTCCTGCTGGCGCCGATTGCGATCGTGATCGTGTTCGCGCTCAACCCGACGCCTTTCATCCAGTTTCCACCAGTCGGCATCTCCTTTCGCTGGTTCGAGAAATTCTTCGCCTCGGGCGACTTCATGCACGCGCTGCTGTTCAGCATCGAAGTCGCGGCCATGACCACGGTCGCGGCCACCGTGCTCGGCGCCTCGGCCGCGCTGGCGATCGCCCGCGGCAACCTGCCCGGCTCCCGGCTGATCGTGGCGACCATGCTGTCGCCGCTCATGCTGCCGGCGATCCTGACCGGTCTTGCGCTGTTCCAGTCCTACGTACTGCTCGACGTCGGACGCCCGGTGTGGGGGCTGGTGGCTGGTCACACGCTGGTGACGATTCCCTACGTGGTGCGGACCACGCTCGCCGTGCTGCACAATTTCGATGTCAGGTTGGAGGAAGCCGCGCAGAATCTCGGCGCCAGCCCCACCCGGACCTTCTTCGAGATCACGCTGCCGCTGGTGAAGCCCGGCGTTCTGGCAGGCGCGATCTTTGCTTTCATCGTCTCGTTCGACCAGTTTCCGGTGTCGCTGTTCCTGGTCGCGCCGGGCAGCGAGACCTTGCCGATCACGCTGTTCAACTATCTGAAGTTCGATCTCGACGGCACCATCGGCGCGGCCTCGGTGGTCTCGATTCTGCTCGCCTTCATCGTCGTCATCGCGCTCGACCGCACCGTAGGTCTTCGCTCCTACGTCAAACTCTAAGGGAGATCCCGGACATGACCGCCTCATCGCGTCGTTTTCCCCTGAGCCGCCGCCGCCTGCTGACCGCGGCTGCGTCGCTCGGCGCCGGCGTTGTCGCTGCTCCCTTTGTCGCGCATGCGGACGAGCCCGTTCTCAACGTCACCGGCTGGGGCGGCAAATGGGGTGACGTGATGAAGGCCGAGATCGGCCCGGCCTTCGAAAGCGAGTTCAAGTGCAAGCTCAAGACCGACACCGCGCTGCCATTCCTGCCGAAGCTGCAGGCGAGTTCGCGCTCGGCTCCCATCTACGACGTGCTGCACACCAACTCCAACGAGCAGTGGGCGGCCGTGGAGATGGGTCTCGTCGAGCCCAAGGTCGACCCCAAGCTGGTTCCGAACATTGCCGACGTCTACCCTTACGCCGTCAGCGACAAGATCGTCGGCGTCTGCATCTTCACCAGCGCCATCGGGCTCGGCATGCGCACCGACAAGGGCTATGGGAGCGTCACGTCGTGGAAAGACTACTGGGGTGCGAAATTCAACGGCGCGCGCGGCGGCTATGTGATCCCTGCCAATAGCCTTGGACAGGCGTTCGTGATGATGTGCGGCGCGCTGTATGGCAAGGGCCAGACCGACCTCGACGCCGCCTATGCAGCGCTGGAGAAGCTGAAGCCGATCAAGCTGGTCGACTTCACCGGCGCGATGGAGAAGCTGATCCTGTCCGGTGAGGTCGGCCTCGGCATCCTGCATGATTCCGGCATCTATCGTTACGACGGTCAGAACCAGCCGGTCGACTTCGTCACGCCGAACGAGGGCGTGCTGTCGCTCGAGCAAGTGCTGAGCATCACGCCCGGCAGCAAGGTGAAGGAGCTCGCCAACGCCTATATCAACTACATGCTGCGCCCCGAGGTTCAAAAGCGCCTCGCTGAGACCGTCTGGTATTCGCCGGCCAACAAGAAGGTCAAGCTCGACTCCAAGTATGACGCCAAGCTGCTGACGACGCCGGAGAAGGTCGGCAAGCTGATCCAGGTCGACTGGAAGTGGTACAACGCACGGAAGGACGAGATCGACAGCCGGGTCAACCGGATCTTCCGCGCATGAGCGCTGCCATCGAGATCGCCGCGGTCAGCAAGATCTATGACGGCGGCGTACGCGCAGTCGACTCGGTTGCCGTGAACATCAGGCCTGGCGAGTTCTTTTCGCTGCTCGGCCCGTCCGGCTGCGGCAAGACCACCACCCTGCGCATGATCGCCGGCTTCGACAGCCCAAGCGCCGGCGAGATCCGCCTCGACGGCGCCGACATCACCCACGTGCCGGCGCACAAGCGCGACATGGCGATGGTGTTCCAGAACTACGCCCTGTTCCCGCACCGGACCGTGGCCGAGAACGTCGCCTTCGGCCTGCGCATGCGCAAGATCGACAAGGCGACGATTGCCGCGAAGGTGAAGGCAGCGCTGGCGATGGTTGAACTCGGAGGCCTGGAGAACCGCAGGCCGGCGCAACTGTCCGGCGGCCAGCAGCAGCGCGTCGCGCTCGCCCGCGCCATCGTCATCTCGCCGCGCGTGCTGCTCTGCGACGAGCCGCTCGGCGCGCTCGACAAGAAATTGCGCCAGCAGATGCAGTTCGAACTCAAGCGGCTGCAGAAGACGCTTGGCCTCACCCTCGTGTTCGTCACCCACGACCAGGAGGAGGCGCTGGCCATGTCGGACCGCATCGCGGTCATGAACGCCGGCCGCGTCGAGCAGATCGGCACCCCGCTCGAGATCTACGATCAGCCGCGGACGCGTTTCGTTGCCGATTTCATCGGCGACACCAACATTTTTCGTGGTCAGCGCGTGACCTTGGACAATGGCGTCGGGATAGCCGTCGGCAACGGTCTGGTGCTGGCCCTGGCGGACACAGTTGCAGCAGCCGAGGCCGAGGTTCTGTCGGTCGCGCTGCGGCCGGAGAAGATATCGGTATCGCCAGCCGAGGTGGCCGATGCCAAGCGGACAGGCATGTCCGCGCGCGGCACAGTCGAGAGCACCAATTTCCTCGGCGGCGCGGTGCTGTACCGCATCGCCCTGGAGTGCGGACAGCACGTGCTGGCGCAACAGCCGAATTCCGGAGCTGGTCCTCTCCACGCGCCGGGTCAAACGGTCACGCTCGACTGGCGTCCGGCCGATCTCGTCATTCTCGAGGATTGATATTGTGAGCGTTATATTCCTATTCCCGCAGCAGTACCGTGCGCCGCAGTCACAGAGCGACGTCGAAGAGCTTGTGCCGTGAGCGCAGCCGGCATGAAGACGATCAGCCTCGACGACATCGAGGCGCTCGCGGTCGGCGCCTGGATCCTCGGCACCGGCGGCGGCGGCAGTCCCTATCTCGGCCTGCTCAACCTGCGCCGGCTCTATGCGGAGGGGCGTCGCGTGCAGATGATATCGCCGCTCGACCTCGCCGACGACGACTGGGTCGCGGTGGTCTCCAACATGGGCGCCCCCTTGGTCGGGCAGGAACGGCTGGCCGACAGCCGCAGCATCGCGCGTGCGGTGCGCATGCAGGAGGAGATCAACGGCATCACATTTCGCGCCGTGATGTCGGTCGAGATCGGCGGCGGCAACGGCATGCAGGCGCTGATGGCGGCGGCGCATCTGAACATCCCCGTGGTCGACGCCGACTGCATGGGCCGCGCCTTTCCCGAGGCGCAGATGACGTCGGTCGCGATCGGCGACCTCAAGCCCTATCCCTGCACGCTCTACGATCCGCGCGGCATCGAGGCCGTCGTGACCAAGGTGCCGAGCTGGAAGTGGATGGAGCGCGCCAGCCGCAAGATCTGCGTCGAGATGGGCTCGATCGCCTCGACCAGCAAGGCGCCGCGCACGGGCCGCGAGGTCAAGGACTGGGGCATCCATTTCACGACCACCAAGGCGATCGCGATCGGCCGTGCGGTCGAGGCAGCGAACCGGAGCCACCAGGATCCGATCGCGGCGATCCTCGATTGCGAGGGCGGCCAGCGGCTGTTCAGCGGCAAGATCGTCGACGTCGAGCGCCGCACCACCGAGGGCTTTCTGCGCGGCAGCGCCGTCGTGGAGGGCAGCGACGACGATCGCGGCACCCGGCTCAAGCTGTCGTTCCAGAACGAATGGATCGTGGCTTGGCGCGATGGCGAAGCCATCGCGATGTCGCCAGACCTGATCTGCGTGCTCGACAGCGTCAACGGCCACGGCATCGGCACCGAGACGGCGCGCTACGGCCAGCGCGTCACCGTGATCGCGCTGCCCGCGCCCGCCGTATTGACCAGCCCGCGCGGGCTCGAATTCGTCGGCCCCCGCGCCTTCGGTTACGACCTCGATTTCCGGTCGCTGTTTGCGACCCCTGGAGCTCCCTGAGAATGAAGCGGATTGGCATTGACGTCGGTGGCACCAACACCGACGCCGTCCTGATTGCCGACGACCATGTCGTCCACTCCGTCAAGGCTGCGACCACCGCCGACGTCACCTCCGGCATCCTCGCGGCGCTGAAGGCGCTGCGAGAAAATCCCGCGGCGGCCGTGCCGGTCGACGCGGTGGTGATCGGCACCACGCATTTCATCAATGCGGTGGTGCAGCGGCGGCACCTGCAGAAGATCGGCGCCATCCGCATCGGGATGCCCGCCTCCGCCTCGCTGCCGCCGTTCTGCGACTGGCCGGGCGATCTCGCCGCGCTGGTCAGCGGCGAGACCTTCATGCTCGAAGGCGGCCACGATTATGATGGCCGCCCATTCATGCCGCTCGACATCGGCGGCCTGAAAGCCGCCGCGCGCGCGATCAAGGCCAAGGGCCTGCGCGCGGTCGCGGTCGCCTCGTCGTTCTCGCCGCTCGACCCGAGCTGTGAGATCGCGGCGCGGGAAATCCTCGCCGAGATCTGCCCTGATGTGGCCGTCACGCTCTCGCACGACCTCGGCCGCATCGGACTGCTGGAGCGCGAGAACGCCGCCCTGCTCAATGCCGCGCTCCACGACCTCGCGGTCACGACGGTCGCCGCCTTCCGCAAGGCGATCGCGGAGTCCGGCATCGATGCGCCGCTGTTCCTGACGCAGAACGACGGCACCGTGATGCAGGCGGAGATCGCGACCGCCTTCCCGGTCATGAGCTTCGCCTCCGGCGCCACCAACTCGATGCGCGGCGCCGCGTATCTCTCCGGCCTCGACGACGCCATGGTCGTCGACGTCGGCGGCACCACCAGCGACATCGGCCAGTTGCGCCACGGCTTTCCGCGCGAGGCCAACACCGTCGTCGAGGTCGGTGGCGTCCGCACCCTGTTCCGCATGCCCGATTTGCTCTCGATCGGGCTCGGCGGCGGCAGCCATGTCGAGCAGGATCCGGTCCGCGTCGGCCCGCTCAGCGTCGGATACCGGCTGACATCCGACGCGCTGGTGTTTGGCGGCGACCGCCTGACCGCGACCGACATCGCGGTCGCGGTGGGGCTGATCGACATCGGCGACCGATCGCGCGTCGCGCATCTGCCGAAAAGCCTGATCGACGCCGCGCTCGCCGACGCCCACCGCAAGCTCGAGGGCGACATCGACCGCATGAAGACCGAGGCCGGCGACGTGCCGCTGCTCGCGGTGGGCGGCGGCGCCTTCCTGGTGCCGGAGCGCCTTGCCGGCATCTCCACCATCGTGCGCGTCGACCATGGCGACTGCGCCAACGCGGTCGGCGCCGCCATCGCCCAGGTCTCCGGCGAGGCCGACCAGGTCTTCCGCGACCTGACCCGCGACGAGGCCATCGCGGCGGCGCGGGCCATCGCCGAGGAGCGCGCGGTGCAGGCCGGCGCCGACCGCGACACGCTCAAGACGGTCGATGTCGAGGACATGCCGATCGCCTACCTCCCCGGCAACGCGCTGCGCGTCCGCGTCCGCGTCGCCGGCGCCATCGCCGAGCCGACCATCGGCGCGGCGGCGTAGTCCATCGTCGCTACGCCAGCTCGGCGATCCGCTCGACCCCGGCCTCCGCGCCCTGCGCCTTGGCCGCCGCCATCGAGCCGCCGAGGTCGATGCCGCGGCAGGCGTTGTCGATGACGATGGCCGCGAAGCCGAGCCGCCGCGCATCGACCGCCGAATAGTGCACGCAGAAATCGGTGGCGAGACCGACCAGGAAAACCCGCTTCAGGCCGCGCTCGCGCAGGTAGCCGGCGAGGCCCGTGGGCGTGGTCTTGTCGTTCTCGAAGAACGCCGAGTAGGAATCGATCGCGGCACGAAAGCCCTTGCGGATGATGAGCTGCGCCTTGTCGGTCGCAAGCTCGGCATGGAAGGCGGCGCCCGGCGTGCCCTGGATGCAGTGGTCCGGCCACAAGGTCTGCGGCCCGTAGGGCATCGTGACGCTCTCGAACGGCGCCTTGCCGGGGTGGCTCGAGGCGAACGAGCTGTGTCCCGCCGGGTGCCAGTCCTGGGTCAGGACGACGTGATCGAACATCCCGCTCAGCCGGTTGATCGCCGGCACCACGGCATCGCCGTCGGCCACGGCGAGCGCGCCGCCGGGACAAAAATCGTTCTGCACATCGATGATGAGCAGCAAATCCTCGTTGGCCCTGATCTGCATTCCGGTCTGCATCCGTTTCACTCAAACTCCATCAAGGATGGCCCCAGCCCGCGGCGATCTCAAGCCGGGCCGCCGAATAATCCGCGGCAAGCCAGCCCCTCCATTTTGGAATCCCTGCCCTGCAGGACGGGCCTGGAAACGCCCGCCGATTCATGGATTCTCCCGGCGGGAGAGCGTGGCCGATGCAGACTGCCGTCACACACCATTCCGCGAGCCAGCGTCTCGAGCGCTGGGCGGTCGCCACCCTGCGCGAGGCCGGCGCGATCGTCGAATGCGAACAGCACGGCTGGATGCGCGAGCGCGGCGACCCGCATGCGCTGGCGCGGGCGCTTCGCATCGCACGCGACGATCCGCCACGCGGCTTGTGTAGTTCGGACGCGCTCGCGGCGATCGAGGCCGTCCTGGCCGCGACCGGCGACACCTGCCCTGATTGTTCACGGCACGGAGAGCCGGAATATCCGCCGTGATTCAAATAAGTGATTCCGTAGCTACCCCGAGATGCCCTAGCCTGAGGCCTCCACCGGGAGACGCAATCATGCCGAATCATCCGGTCCCGTGGCTGCTGCGCAAGCCATGCCCGACCTGCGGCCGTGCGCTCGCGGTTCGCGAGGGCAAGGGCGGGCGCCGCGAGCTTGCTTGTCCGACCTGCGATGGGCCCGATCCGCTGCACTCGCCCAAGGCGCTCCGCTGGGCGAGGGGATCGCTTCGGCCGCCGGAGCGGCCGAAGCAGCATTGACGTCACTGGCGCGTCAGCTTGCGCTCGACTTTCTTGCGGCTGTTGCCGACCTTCTTGACCGCCTTCTTCACCGCGGACGCCGAGCGGCCGCTCTTCTTGGCTTCGTAGCGGACTTCGTGGTCCTGTCCACCCGCGACGCGGGCGCGATCCTGGTTGCGTCCGCGCGCTGACTTTGCGGTCGAGGCTTTCTTCTTCGTTGCCATGGTGCATCTCCTTATCAGCGCGCAACGCACGACGCAGCGAAGCGGTTCCGCCGATGAGAGAGCCCCATCGCATCGATCAGCCGAGGTCGAACTTGACGCCCTGCGCCAGCGGCAGGCTGCGGCCGTAGTTCACGGTGTTGGTGGCCCGGCGCATATAGGCCTTCCATGAATCCGAGCCGGACTCACGGCCGCCGCCGGTCTCCTTCTCGCCGCCGAACGCGCCGCCGATCTCGGCGCCCGAGGGGCCGATATTGACGTTGGCGATGCCGCAATCGGAGCCGCGCGACGACACGAACAGTTCGGCCTCGCGCAGATCATTGGTGAAGATCGACGACGACAGCCCCTGCGGCACCGCATTGTGCAGCTCGATCGCGGCATCGAGATCGCGATACGGCATCACATAGAGAATCGGCGCGAACGTCTCGCGCTCGACCGGACCGGATTGCGATTCGATCTCGACCAGGGCCGGCCGCACGTAGTACGCCTCCGCAAAGCCGCCGACCGCGACGCGCTCGCCGCCGAACACGCGGCCGCCGTGATCCCGCGCGGCGCTCAGCGCGTCCTGCATGGCGTCGTAGGCGCCGCGATCGATCAGCGGGCCGATCAAGGTGCCCTGCTCCAGCGGATTGCCGATCGCCACCGAGGCGTAGGCCTGCTTCAGCCGCGGCACGAGCTGGGTGTAGACGTCGGCATGCACGAACAGGCGGCGCAGGCTGGTGCAGCGCTGGCCCGCGGTGCCCATCGCCGCGAACGCCACGGCGCGCAGGGTGAGATCGAGGTCGGCCGTGGGCGTGACGATCGCGGCATTGTTGCCGCCGAGCTCGAGGATCGCGCGGGCAAAGCGGCCGGCAAGACAAGCGCCGACGACGCGCCCCATGGCGGTCGATCCGGTCGCCGACACCAGCGGTACCCTGGCATCGTCGACCAGCATCTCGCCGACCGCGCGGCCGCCGAGCAGCAGGCCGGCGAGCCCCTCCGGCGCCTCGCCGCCCTCGCGGCGATAACGCTGCAGCGCACGCGCCAGCAGCGCGTCGGTCGCGAGCGCGGTGAGCGGCGTCTTCTCCGACGGCTTCCAGACGACGCTGTTGCCGCACACCAGCGCCAGCGCCGCATTCCAGGCCCACACCGCCACGGGGAAGTTGAAGGCGGAGATCACGCCGGTGACCCCCAGGGGATGCCAGGTCTCCATCATCCGGTGCTCGGCGCGCTCGGTGGCGATGGTCAGGCCATAGAGCTGGCGTGACAGGCCGACGGCGAAGTCGCAGATGTCGATCATCTCCTGGACCTCGCCGAGCCCCTCGGAGACGATCTTGCCGGCCTCGATCGAGACCAGGCGGCCGAGCGCGGCCTTGTGGGCGCGCAGCTCCTCGCCGAACAGCCGCACCAGTTCGCCGCGCTTCGGTGCCGGCTTGAGCCGCCACTGCAAGAACGCGGCATGCGCGCGCGCGATCACCGCGGTCGCATCGGCTCTGCTGTCGTCATGCACATGGGCCAACACCTCGCCGGTCACGGGCGAACGGGCGGCGCGCGTCCCACCGCGCAGCCGCTCCGGCGCGACGCCGAGCGAGGTCAGGATCTCGGCCGTTTCGACAACGAGTGTCAGAGGCGATGCTTGGCTGGGCGACATATGCAACTCCGGATTGTCCCACGCACCGGTGCACGCGAGACGTCATGAATGGTCCATCGTAAACGCCCCCGTGTAGATCAAATCCGGCTGCGGCGCGAGCACCCGCGCGCTGGGCAAACGACCACTGGGCAGGTGGCTCGTCGGCGCACGGAGGCGTCCTCCCGCTCGTTCTGTTTCGCGCGCGCCGGCTCAGCCTTCTGGCGCGCATCGGCGAGATCCCGCGACGCAACGCGCCCGGGCTGATGGGATCGACGATCCCTCGCGAAACACGAGGGCGCGGGGAATGCCGGGAGCTGGCCGCCCCCATGGCCCGCCTGCGGAAAAAAATGCAGGCGGCAGGAACCACAGGTTCAGCCGAGACATCCGGCGGGCTCAATCGGTGGTCGCAACACCAAGTGTTTTCATTCGTGACAGCAGCTCGTCAAGCGCTTCTGCTGGAGTTTTCCATCCTAGCGTCTTTCTCGGTCGGGA